>NZ_JBWKAP010000005.1:0-654701 GCF_056437465.1 Streptomyces sp. NPDC042371
AGCAGCTGCAGGATGACCCGGTGCTCGTCATTCTCCGCGCTCTCCACCGCGGGGACCTTGCCCGCCTTCTCGTACTCGACGCCCTTGTGCACCAGCAAAGTGGCGTCGCCGCCGTCGTCCAGGATCATGTTCGGGCCGCCGGTCGGCGTGTTCGGCCAGGTCAGCGCCTGCTCCGTGCACCACCAGTACTCCTCCAGCGTCTCGCCCTTCCAGGCGAACACCGGAATGCCCTGCGGGTTATCCGGGGTGCCGTTCGGGCCCACCGCGATCGCGGCGGCCGCGTGGTCCTGGGTGGAGAAGATGTTGCAGGACACCCAGCGGACCTCGGCGCCCAGCGCCACCAGCGTCTCGATAAGCACCGCCGTCTGCACCGTCATGTGCAGGGAACCCATGATGCGGGCCCCCGCCAGCGGCTGGGCGGCCGCGAACTCCTTGCGGATCGACATCAGACCGGGCATCTCGTGCTCGGCCAGCGTGATCTCCTTACGGCCGAAGGCCGCCAGGGACAGATCGGCGACCTTGAAGTCCTTGCCGTTGATGAGAGTCATGAGTGAGCTGCTCCTCGTGGATCGATCGAGGGTGGACATGGCTGACCTGCGGCGTTGGATACACGGGTGTACCGACGCGCGCAACGCAGTCCGTCGGAGGCCCTCTCTCCCTCGGACAGTCCGTGCGCGGACCGCCCGACCGCCATCAGCAGCGACGTCTGGCTCGGTCACCAAGCTACACCGATTGGCCCAGCAAGCCCCAGCCCGCCTTCCGGCACGTGATGACTGGCGAATAGGCCGTCAGACCCGGACGATATGGGACCTTTGCGCTTTTGATCCTGCGCTTATGTGTTGCAGGATGCCTTGAGATCGGGAACATTTGCGCGATCTTGTTCGGCAAAGGCGTTAGGAGATCCACGTGACCAGTCCGGCCGATCCCCCCATAGGCGGGGGCAGCAGCGGGCAGAAGAAGCTCAAGCTGCTCGCCGTGACCGCCTGTCCGACCGGTATCGCTCACACGTACATGGCGGCGGAGAAGCTCTCGCAGGCCGCGGAGAGCCTCGGCATCGACATGAAGGTGGAGACCCAGGGCTCCATCGGGGCCGAGAACGTCTTGACTGACAACGATGTCAGAGAAGCCGACGGCATCATCATCGCAGCCGACAAGGACGTGGACCGCTCCCGGTTCGCCGGAAAGCGGGTGCTGTCCGTCGGCGTCTCCGAGGGCATCAGCCGTCCCGAGCAGCTCATCGAACAGGTGCAGAGCGCGCCCGTGCACGGCGGGGGCGCGGGCGGCGGCTCCGCCGAGGGCGCCGCGACGGGCGGTGCCGGAGGTGGCGGCGGCCGGGAGCGCAGCGTCGCGTACAAGGCGCTGATGAACGGCGTCTCGTACATGATTCCGTTCGTGGTGGTCGGCGGTCTGCTGATCGCCATCTCGCTGTCGCTCGGCGGGCACACCGACCCCAAGGGCGGGCTCGTCATTCCGGACGACTCGTTCTGGATGCACGTCAATCAGATCGGTGTCATCGGCTTCACGCTGATGGTGCCGATCCTCTCCGGCTACATCGCCTACGCGATCGGCGACCGGCCCGCGCTCGTGCCCGGCATGATCGGCGGCTGGATCGCCAACACCGGTGAGCTGTACGACTCCAAGGCGGGCGCGGGCTTCATCGGCGCCATCGTGACCGGCTTCCTGGCCGGTTATCTGGTGTTGTGGATCAAGAAGGTCAAGGTTCCGAAGTTCGTCCAGCCGATCATGCCGATCATCGTGATCCCGATCATCGCGACGACGGCGCTCGGTCTGTTCTTCATCTACGTCATCGGCAAGCCGATCTCGTGGGTCTTCGAGCATCTGACCAGCTGGCTCAGCGGTATGACAGGGACCAGCGCGATCCTGCTCGGCGCGATCCTCGGGCTGATGATCGCCTTCGACATGGGCGGTCCCGTCAACAAGACCGCCTTCCTGTTCGGTGCGGGGCTCATCGCGACCGGCAACCAGACCGTCATGGGCATGTGCGCCGCGGCCATCCCTGTCATGCCGCTCGGACAGGGTCTCGCGACGCTGATCCGCAAGCGGCTCTACAGCGAGCAGGAACGGGAGACCGGACTCGCCTCGCTCTTCATGGGCTTCTTCGGGATCTCCGAGGGCGCCATTCCGTTCGCCGCCGCGCGGCCCGCGCAGGTCATCCCCGCCAACATGCTCGGCGGCGCCGTTGCCGGTGCCATCGCGGGCATGGCGAGCGTGAAGGACGCGGTGCCGCACGGCGGGCCGATCGTGGCGGTCCTCGGTGCGGTCGGCGGTGTGCCGATGTTCTTCGTGGCCATCGCCATCGGTTCGGTCGTCACGGCGCTCACGACCGTGACGCTGGTCGACCTGACCGAGCGCAAGCGGCGCGGGGCTCCTCTGGTCGACGCGCCGGGCGGGACCGGCGGTCCCGAGCCGGTGCTCGCCGGGGTCGGGGCGACCGCGGGCGGCGCGGCCGTGGCCGCCGGGTCCCAGCAGAAGCAGCCCACCGCTCCCTCGGCGGCCTCCCCCGCGCCGGAGCAGGCCGGTGAGGTCCTCTCCGGCTACCTCACCCGGGAGACCGTGAAGGTCCAGCTGGCCGCGGACGACAAGGAGGCGGCCATCCGGGAGATGGCCGCGCTGCTCGCCGCCACCGGCAAGGTCAACGACGTCGAGGAGCTGGTGCGGACCGCGCTGCGGCGCGAGGCGCAGGGCACCACCGGGCTCGGCGAGGAGATCGCCATCCCGCACGCCAAGACCGACGCCGTGGATTCGCCGATCGTCGGGTTCGCGCGGTCGGCGGAGGGCATCGAGTGGGGCGCGCTCGACGGTACGAAGGCCAAGCTGATCTTCATGATCTCCGTGCCGGAGGCGGCCGCGGGCGACGAGCACCTGCGGATCCTCGCGCTGCTCTCGCGCAAGCTCATGGACACGGGCTTCCGGGAGCGGCTCGTCGCGGCGCCGGACGACGCCGCGATCCTCGACGTGCTGCGTGAGGTCCAGTAGCGGTCGAGTCTTCTTCCCGGATACGTCGATGGGGCCCCGCACCGAGCATGGTGCGGGGCCCCATCTGCGTACAAGCGCAGCGAACTCGGCTCAGTGGCCGCCGGGTGCCTTCGCCGGGTTCTGGCCCGCGGCTGCCGCCGACTCGCTGTAGATGTCCGGCTCCAGGTAGATCACGCGGGCGATCGGGACCGCGGCGCGGATGCGCTCCTCCGCGGCGTTGATCGCGGCGGCGACCTCGGCGGCCGTGTCGTCGTGCTGGACGGCGACCTTGGCGGCGACGAGCAGTTCCTCGGGGCCGAGGTGGAGCGTGCGCATGTGGATGACCTTGGTGACGGTGTCGCCGTCGACCAGGGCCTTCTCGATCTTGTTGACCTCTTCCGTGCCCGCGGCCTCGCCGAGCAGCAGGGACTTGGTCTCCGCGGCCAGGACGATCGCGATCAGGATGAGCAGGACACCGATGCAGAGCGTGCCGATGCCGTCCCAGACGCCGTCGCCGGTGGCCAGGGCGAGGCCGACGCCGCCGAGGGCGAGGACCAGGCCGACGAGCGCGCCGAGGTCCTCCAGGAGGACGACCGGCAGCTCGGGGGCCTTGGCGCGGCGGACGAACTGCGCCCAGCTGAGGCCGCCGCGCGTCTGGTTGGACTCCTTGATGGCGGTACGGAAGGAGAAGCTCTCCGCGATGATCGCGAACACCAGGACCCCGACGGGCCAGTACCAGTGCTCCAGCTCGTGCGGGTTCTTGATCTTCTCGTAGCCCTCGTAGATCGCGAACATGCCGCCGACCGAGAAGAGGACGATCGAGACGAGGAAGGCGTAGATGTAGCGCTCGCGGCCGTACCCGAACGGGTGTTGCGGGGTCGCCTCGCGCTGGGCCTTCTTGCCGCCGAGGAGGAGCAGTCCCTGGTTGCCGGAGTCGGCGAGCGAGTGGACGCTCTCGGCGAGCATCGAGGACGAGCCGCTGAAGATGAACGCGACGAACTTCGCCACCGCGATCGCGAGGTTCGCGGCGAGTGCCGCGACGATCGCCTTTGTTCCGCCTGACGCGCTCATGAGTGCGGGGTGTCCCTTCGCCTTCGTACGTATCGACCCTGCCGGGCAGTGCTTTGCCCTGCCTTTGCGGTGGGTCATTGTTGCAGCACGGGAGGGCGGTGGTGTGTCAGGCCACCACAGTGGCCCGGAAAACCGTGCCGTCCCCGGACACTTCGGCTTTTTCACCCGCGGGGACGAATACGGACCGGCCGGGCGTCAGGGTGAGTTCACCGGCGCGGACCGAGCCCGCCGTGCAGAGCAGGATCTGCGGGGTGGCGGCGGTGAGGTCGTGCGGGGCGGCGCCTTCGGGCAGGACGAAGCGGGAGAGGCGGAACTCGTCGATCGGGGTGTCGTAGACCTCTTCGCCGTCGGGGGACGCCTCGGGGCGCAGCACGCCGGGGTCGGTCGCCTCGAAGCGGACGATGCGCAGGAGTTCGGGCACGTCGACGTGCTTGGGGGTCAGGCCGCAGCGCAGGACGTTGTCGCTGTTGGCCATGATCTCGACGCCGAGGCCGTCGAGGTAGGCGTGCGGAACACCGGCGCCGAGGAACAGGGCCTCTCCGGGCTGCAGTCGGACGTGATTGAGGAGCATGGCCGCGATGACGCCGGGGTCGCCGGGGTAGTGGTGGGCGATGCCCGCGTACGGCTCGTACGCTCCGCCGAGGCGCTGGGCGGCGGCCGTGACCTCCGTGACCGTCTCGGCCATCTGCTCGCGGTCGGCGGTCAGTACGGCAGTCAGGACCTCGCGCAGGGCGGCCTCTTGGGGCTGGGCGCGCAGCAGGTCGACGTACGGCTTGAGGGAGTCGACCGCCAGGGCCTCCAGGAGGTCCGCGGTCTCGGCGGGCGGGCGGAAGCCGCACAGGCCGTCGAACGGCGTGAGGGCGCAGATCAGTTCGGGCTTGTGGTTGGCGTCCTTGTAGTTGCGGTTCGCGGCGTCGATCGGGACGCCGCGGCGCTCCTCGTCCGCGTAACCCTCCTTCGCCTGCGCGAGGTCGGGGTGCACCTGGAGGGAGAGCGGGGCGCCCGCTGCGAGGATCTTGAGGAGGAAGGGCAGGCGCGGGCCGAACTTGGCGGCCGCTTCCTTGCCGAGCTCGCGCTCCGGGTCCGCGTCGATGACCTCGTTCAGTGCGCCGCGCTCGGTGCGCGAGGGTGCGCCCGGGTGGGCGCCCATCCACATCTCGGCCTGCGGTTCGCCGGTCGGTTCGGCGCCGATGAGCTCCGCGATGGCGGTGGTGGAGCCCCAGGCGTAGGGGCGGATGGTGTTGGTGAGGCGGTCCACGGAGGGGCTCTCCCTTACTTACTGACTCACTGCGTACGCGAGTGCTGACGTGCGGCGGTGACCGGCGCGAGGGTCATGATCCGTCCCCGGGGGCGAGCGCCAGGTAAACGGCGGCGAAATCCGTGACGGCGATCAGCTCCGCGAGGGCTTCCAGTCCGTCGCCGGTCTCCGGCTCCAGCTCGCTGAGCGCGACGTCGTGGCCGTTCGCCAGCTCGCGGGCGGCGGGGGCCGCGGTGAGGCCTTCGGCGTCGGCGGGGCGGTCGCGGAGCAGCACCACACGCGCGCGGAGGGCGGCCCGGTCGTCGACGCGGTCGCGGAAGAAGTCGTCGGTGTCGTCGCCGCCCGTCGGGTGCCCGGCGAGGACGGCGCCGTGCGCGGGGAGCGCCTCGGGCAGTTCGGCGGCGAGCGCGGCGTGCCCGGCGAGCTCGACGAGGATGGCGGCGAAGCGGCGCCCTGCCGCCCCCGCGGGCTGCCCCTCGGTCCAGATCAGCGGAAGCGAGTCGGTGAGCTCGGCGGCGAGCGTCTTGGCGGGGTTGCTGTACGTCGCGATGGCGGGCCCGCAGCGTTCCGCGACGTGGTCGAGGCGGTCGGCGACCTTCTGCAGGGCGTCGACGGGGGCGGTGACCAGGCCGGTGCGGTCGAGGAGCACGAGCAGCGGGACGAGGAGGGCCCACAGGGTGCCGGGGGCGCCGGGCGCGGCCTCGTCCTCGACGCGGCGTGCCTCGTACGAGGAGTCGCGGGCGGCCTCGTCGTGCGCGCCTTCGTACGCGCCGTAGGGCGAGGTCGCCATGGGGACGGTGAGGCCGTGGCTGCCCGCCACGCTCTCGGCCAGGGGGGTGCGCGCGGGGGCGACCGCGACGACGGTGCAGCCGCGGCGGTAGGCCTGCTCGGCGAGGAGGGAGAGGCCCGGCTCGGTGCCGTCAGGGGTGGCGATGAGCAGCAGGTCGACGGGGCCGACCCAGCCGGGCAGCGCCCAGCGCAGGGCTCCGGCGGCGGGTGCGACGCCGGTCGGGGCGAGGCGGATGACGGGGCAGCCGGAGCCCACGAGGCCGTCGAGGAGGTCGGCGACGCAGCCTGCGGCGGTGCCCGGGCCCGCGATGAGGACCGCGCGCGGGCGGCCGTCGGGCTTGAGCTCCGTCAGCCCCGCCTCCGCGGCGTGCCGGACCGCGGTGCGGACGCGGGCGCCTGCCTCCGCCGCGCCGCGGAGCAGCCCGCGGCGGTCGGCGCGGGCGAGCGCCTCGGGGTCGTCGAGCAGCGACTCGTCGAGCATGGGGTCGGGTCTCCGATCGCGGTGCGCGGCTTCCTGCGGGTGCCGGGTCGTGCCGGGCGGGCGGCGGCTCTACGCGGGGCGGCGTGCCTCGTCGACCAGGAGTACGGGGATGCCGTCGCGGAGCGGGTAGGCAAGGCCGCACTCCTTGGCGTCCGCCGTGCAGACCAGCTCGGTCTCCGTCTCCTTGAGGGGAGCGTGGCAGGCCGGGCAGGCGAGGATCTCCAGGAGGCCGGCTTCGAGCGGCATGGGGTGGGTCCCTTCGAAAGGATGCGGTGGGTGGTGCGCTGCTGCGACGGGGCGTTCGCACGCGGTGATCCGCCGGGAACCGCGCCGCCGCCGCGCAGGATGCGGCCTGGTCAGCCTACCTCCGTGCGGGGCGGGGCGCGGGGGGCCTGTGAGGGTGCAGGGACGCCGTGCGCGGGACCCTGTGCGGTCCTCAGGCGCGGATGATCGCCAGGGCCTCGTCCCGCACCTTGGCCATCGTCGCCTCGTCGCGTGCCTCCACGTTCAGGCGCAGGAGGGGCTCGGTGTTCGACGCGCGCACGTTGAACCACCAGTCCGCGGCGGTCACGGTGAGGCCGTCGAGCTCGTCGAGGGTCACGCCGTCCTGGTCGGCGTGCGCCGTCCTGATCGCGGCGAGGCGGGCGGCCTGGTCCTCGACCGTGGAGTTGATCTCGCCGGAGCCCGCGTAGCGGTCGTACTGGGCGACGAGGGCGGAGAGCGGGCCGTCCTGGCCGCCGAGGGCCGCGAGGACGTGGAGCGCGGCGAGCATGCCCGTGTCCGCGTTCCAGAAGTCCTTGAAGTAGTAGTGCGCGGAGTGCTCGCCGCCGAAGATCGCGCCGGTCCTCGCCATCTCCGCCTTGATGAAGGAGTGGCCCACGCGCGTGCGCACGGGGGTGCCGCCGTTCTCCTTCACGACCTCCGGGACCGACCAGGAGGTGATGAGGTTGTGGATGACCGTGCCCTTGCCGCCGTGGCGGGCGAGCTCGCGGGAGGCGACCAGGGCGGTGACGGCGGACGGGGAGACCGGGTCGCCGTTCTCGTCGACGACGAAGCAGCGGTCCGCGTCGCCGTCGAAGGCGATGCCGAGGTCGGCGCCCTCCTCGCGCACCCGCGCCTGGAGGTCCACGATGTTGGCCGGGTCCAGGGGGTTGGCCTCGTGGTTGGGGAAGGTGCCGTCGAGCTCGAAGTACATGGGCACGACGTCCAGGGGCAGGCCCTCGAAGACGGTGGGGACCGTGTGTCCGCCCATGCCGTTGCCCGCGTCGACGACGACCTTGAGGGGGCGGATGGCGGTCAGGTCGACGAGGCCGCGCAGGTGCGCCGCGTAGTCGGTGAGGGTTTCGCGCCGGGTGAGGGTGCCCGGGGTCGCCGCGGGCTCGGGGGCGCCGGACTCGCTCCAGCCCTCGACCAGGGTGCGGATCTCCGCGAGGCCGGTGTCCTGGCCGACGGGGGCGGCACCCGCGCGGCACATCTTGATGCCGTTGTACTGGGCGGGGTTGTGCGAGGCCGTGAACATGGCGCCCGGCAGGTTCAGCGCGCCCGACGCGTAGTACAGCTGGTCGGTCGAGCAGAGGCCGATCTCCGTGACGTCGACGCCGCGCGCGGCCGCACCGCGCGCGAAGGCCCGCGAGAGGCCGGGCGACGAGGGCCGCATGTCGTGCCCGACGACGATCGCGTCCGCCTCCGTGACCGCTGCGAAGGCCGCCCCGAACAGCTCGGCGAGCGACTCGTCCCACTGGTCGGGGACCACCCCGCGGACGTCGTACGCCTTCACGATCTGGGACAGATCAGCAGTCACGGCCAACCCTCTCTGCAGGTTCTGCGAGTTCAGCGCGTACGGCGAGTCCACCGCGCAGCACAAAACTACCCGTTGGAGCCGACAGCGGGCCGGGCACCGGCCACACACGTCTCACGCCTCGGAAGACCGGAGCCGAGGACGGCTCACGGCAGCATCCAGCCGAGGACCGCCGTGCTCTGCCCCACCACGATCAGACACATCACGAGGAGCAGGCCGAGGCTCCACGGCAGCACCTTGCGCAGCAGGTCGCCCTCCTTGCCCGCGAGTCCGACGGCTGCGCACGCGATCGTCAGGTTCTGCGGGGAGATCATCTTGCCGAGGACGCCGCCGGAGCTGTTGGCGGCGGCGAGGAGTTCGGGCGAGAGCCCGGACTGTTCGGCCGCCGTCACCTGGAGGGCGCCGAAGAGCGCGTTGGCCGAGGTGTCGGAGCCGGACACCGCGACGCCGAACCAGCCGAGCACCGGTGACAGGAAGGCGAGTCCCGCGCCCGCGGCGGCTACGTAGTGCCCGATCGTGGCGGCCTGTCCGGAGAGGTTCATGACGTACGCGAGAGCCAGCACGGAGGTCACCGTGAGGATCGCGAAGCGCAGTTCGTGGACGGTGGCGACCCATTCCCGCACCGCCACGCGCGCGTGCACCCCGATGATGGCGGCGGTCCCCACGCCCGCGAGCAGCACCAGCGTCCCGCCGGTGGACACGAGCGGCATCGAGAAGACGTTGCCGCCGACCGGCTTCCCCGAGGGGTCGGCGACGTCCAGGAAGGGCCAGTCGAAGGTGCGCGTCGCCTTGGCCAGGAAGTCCTTGACGGGCGGGATCTGGGCGAGCGAGAAGATGGCGACGATCAGGGCGTACGGGGCGTAGGCGCGGAGCACTTCGGGGCGCGGGTCGTCCTGGTCGAGGTCTTCGCTGCGGGCGCCGGTGAGGACCGCGGCGCGGACGGGCTCGGCGGCGGGCCTGCGCGCCTGCGGCACGGCCAGCAGCGCGCCTGCGCCCGCCAGGGCCGCGCCGATGTCGGCGAGTTGCGCGGAGACGAAGTTGGATGCCGCGAACTGCGCGGCGGCGAAGGCGAATCCGCAGGCCAGGGCTGGCACCCAGGTCTCACGGAGGCCGCGCCGCCCGTCCACGAGCACCACCAGGAGGAGCGGTACGACCAGGGCGAGCAGCGGCGTCTGACGGCCGACGACCGTGGCGACGGTGTCGAGCGGGATCCCCGTCACCTGGGCCAGCGTCACCACGGGGGTGCCCATGGCGCCGAAGGCCACGGGCGCGGTGTTGGCGACGAGGGCGACGACCGCGGCGCGCACCGGGTCGAAGCCGAGCGCGACGAGCATGACCGCGCTGATCGCGACGGGCGCTCCGAAGCCCGCGAGCGCCTCCAGGAGCGCGCCGAAGCAGAACGCGACGACGAGCGCCTGGATGCGGGGGTCGTCGGAGAGCCTGCCGAAGGAGCGGCGCAGGATGTCGAAGTGCCGGGTGCGGACCGTCATGCGGTACACCCACAGGGCGTTGACGACGATCCACAGGATGGGGAAGAGCCCGAAGAGGGCGCCTTGGGCGGCGCTGGACGCGGTCTGGCCGAGCGGCATGCCGTACGCGAGCCAGGCGACCAGGACGGCCACGGTGAGGCCGATGAGTCCCGCCCTGTGGGCCTTCATGCGGACGGCGCCGAGGAGGACGAGGACGGTCAGGAGGGGCAGGGTCGCGACGAGTGCGGACAGGCCGAGCGAGTCGGCCACGGGCTCCAGTTGCTGCACGAACACAGGACGCCTCCCGGCTGTGGGGTGGCGAAATCGTCAGTGCGTGGGCGAACGCGCGTCAACGAGGCGGACGGCGAAGATCCAGTGAAGGGGCTCAGGAATCCGGTGAGCGCAGCACCCTGAGGTGGCCGCGTCGCGCGACCTCCATCGGGTCGGCCCTGCGGGCGCCGCCACCGGCCTCTGCCGTGCGCTGCTGCGGGCGGGCCGCCTCGCGGACGGCGTTGGCGAGTGCTTCGAGGTCGTCGCCGGAGGGGCGGGCGGGACCCGAGGCGTCGGCGAGCCGGACGACCTCCCAGCCGCGGGGCGCGGTGAGGCGCTCGGAGTGCTCGGCGCACAGGTCGTAGCAGTGGGGTTCGGCGTAGGTGGCGAGGGGGCCGAGGACCGCGGTCGAGTCGGCGTAGACGTACGTCAGCGTCGCGACGGCGGGACGGCCGCAAGCGGTGCGCGAACAGCGACGTACAGGGCTCACAGCGTTGGACGGTACCGCACTCTTGAGCGGGCCGCGACGACTCTCCCCGAGGTCACCCCACCGTGTCGTGCGCGGCCCCGCGTGTCGAGGCCTCCCCCTGGCACGGCTGTGACCTGCAGAGACACCAGTGACCACAGGGGCGGGTGGTATTGAATCCGGTCACCACATGGCTGGGATCACGTCATTCGGCGCGAGACCGACGGTCCAGGAGAGATGCGGAATCGAGTCCGAGCCCGGCTGGAACGGTCAGGAAGCGACATGCCGCGCACCGCGCGGAAAGGGCGATCTCGGGGACTACTCTTCGTCAGTGATGGACGACCCCGTACAGCCCCGCTCAGCAGACCCGAGGCCCCGCCGACGCGACCGCCACGGCAGAGGCATGCGCGGCCCCGTCGCACCGCCTCAGGTCCCGCTCTCCAGCAGCCGCGGCGAGGCCTTCACCGACCTCGTGCAGGACTCCGTGGAGCGTCTGGAGCGGCGCTGGCCGCAGCTCGCCGAGATCGAGTTCGTGGTGCTGGAGGTACCGCCCCTGGGCGGGCCCGAGGCGGACTGGCAGGACGAGGTGGTGCCGCTCGGCGGCACGGTCCAGGCGGCCGAGGGGCAGCCCGCGCGGGTGGTCATCTACCGCCGCCCGGTCGAGATCCGCACCAAGGGGCGCGACGAGCGTGCGCACCTCGTGCACGAGGTGGTCGTCGAGCAGGTCGCGGAACTGCTCGGCCTGTCCCCGGAGTCGGTGGACCCGCGCTACGGGGACGAGGAGTGAACCGACGCCCCACGCGCGCGGGCAGAGCCGCTACGGCAGCATGATCACTGCCGCGGCGCCCTCACTTCTGCAGCACCGCCAGATCCCGCTCCGCCTTCGGCACCTCCACCGTCCCCCGGTCGTCCGGCAGTGTCTGGATGGTGAACATCGGGACGCCCTCCTCGGGCGCGGACAGCATCCGCGAGCCGTGGACCGGGCCGCCCGACACCGGCTCCACCGTGAGGGCGTAGGCCCCCTTGAGCCCCGCGGGCACCGGCGGGTCCGCGATCTCCAGGGTCGTGCCGCCCTTGACCGTGTACGTCTTACTGGCCGGTGAGCCGCCCTCGGTCCCGGCCGACGCCGTGACCTTCACCTTCGCCGACTTGCCCGGGGCGACCAGCGCGAGCGTGGAGCCCTTGGCGCGGTTGTCGGCGACCGTCGCGCGGGCGCCGACCGCGGGCGTCGCCGGGATGAACGCCGTCTCCTGCTTGCTTCCCTTGCCGCGGGTCACGCGCAGCGCCGCCACCACGGGCACCGACTTGTCCGTCGGCGTCAGGAGCAGCGAACCGGCCTCGCCCTTGGTGACGTCGCCGAGGTCGACGGCGGCCGTCATGCCGGACTTGACCTGGAGGCTCTCGTTCCCTGCCGGGGTGATGGTGCCGGTCGGCGAGGCCAGCTGGACCTTCAGGTCGGCGTCGTCGGAGCCCGGCGCGTAAGCCACCAAGCGGACCGAGGTGGCGTCCTTGGGGATGCCGGGCAGGACGAGGCTGTCCGCGGGGTCCGCGGCGGCGGGCAGCCAGTCTCCGCCCAGCTTCTCGTCGGAGGACTGCACGGCGGCCGCGACCCGGCCGCTGCGCACGGTCACGTGCATGGTGAGGTTCGTCTGCTGCTTGTCGGCGAGCGTGGACAGCAGCACCGGGACGCTGGAGTGCGGCTGGACCTGGATGGAGTCGCCCACCGCGGACGTGACCTCGCCGTCGGGGCCGTAGAGCTGCACGTCGACGACGGCGGCGGAGTCGTCCGGGTTCGTCAGGTGGATGTAGTCGCTGCGGTCCTTGGCGGTGCTCGCGCCGGGGAACCAGAAGTCCGTGTCGGGCGCGGTGCAGTTGGCGCCGTGCATGCCGCGGCCGCTGCCCGCCGCGTACGTGGTGGTCTGCTGCACGGTCCAGCCGGGGGCGAGCCTGCCGTCGGCCGTGCCGATGAGCGCGGGCGACTCGGCGCCGGACTCCTCGCCCGCGACCGGCTCGCCCGGCGCCTTCTGGGTCAGGAAGGGCTTGGCCTTCTTGTCCTTCTCCTTGGCCGCGTCGGTCAGCGCCTTGCTCACGGGGAGCAGTTCCGCCTTGCCCTTGGACTCGGCCTCGGCGCCGCTCGCCTTGGGCGTGAACGCGGTGTACGAGGTCTCGGCGAGGTCGGAGGAGCTGGGCACCGGGCAGAGCAGGCTGGTGCGCTCCACGGGCAGCCGCGCCGCGGCCTTGGCCCCGTCGTCGTCCGTACTGTCCGAGCCGCCGAACGCGGCGAACCCGGTGACGGCGCCGAGCGCGACGACCACGGCGATCAGGGACTGGGTGGGGCGGTTCACTGCTGGCTCCCGTCGGGGCGCTCGCTGTCGGTGCCGTGGGGCGGTTGCGGGGGCAGCGGCGGCATCGGGGGCTGCTGCTGGTCCTGATGCTGCTGCCGGTCGTACGACGCTTCGTAGGAGGCGTCGTACGAGGCGTCGAAGGACTGGCCGTACTGCTGCTGCTCGCCTCCGTAGACACCGCCCGCGCCTCCGTAGGACGCGTACGGGTCGTACTGGCCGCCGTTCTGGTAGGCGTCCTGCTGGTACGACGACTGCTCATACGTCCCGGCCGGGGCCTGCCCGCCCGGGTACTGCCCGCCTTGGTACTGCTGTCCCGCGTCGTACGCATCCTGCTCGGCGCCCTCGTGGGCGGGCGCCTGCCACCCCTCGTAGGACTGGGCAGGGGACTGGGACTGCTGCTGCGGGACCGCGGCGAATGCCTCCTCCGAAGGAGGAGGCGGTACGTCCTGGCCCGCCTCCTGCGCGGCCTGCTCGCTCTGGGCCCGCAGCCTGCGCGCCCTGCGGCCCTCACCCTCGACCGCCTGGGCCGGGATGACGGGCTCGTCGGGGAGGTCGTCGTCGACGTCGCGGCGGCGGCCCGGGAGGGCCATCACCACGAGGACGAGAGCGAGCGCGCCCTGCGCCCACAGCCAGGCGCTGTGGGTCATCGGGGCGTCGTAGGTGACGTCCAGGTGGCCGCCCGCGGTGGGCAGTTCGAAGCCCTGGGCCCAGCCGTCGACCGTGGTGCGGGGCAGCGGGCGGCCGTCGAGGGTCGCCGTCCAGCCCGGGTCGGCCGAGTCGGAGAGCCGCAGGACGCGGCCCTCGTCGCCGGATTCGATCTTCGTGTGGAGCTCGACGGGGCCTGCCGCGACGGGTTCCGGGTCGCCCGTCTTGTGGACGATGGCGGCACGCGCCACCTGCCGGTCCACGCGCCACAGGGCGCTGCCGTCCTCCTGACTGAGCCGGGTCAGGCCCGGGGTCGCGTCCAGGGTGCGGCTCATCTGGCGGGGGGCTCCGTCGCGTACGAGCACGTATCGCACGGCGTAGCCACCGAGCTGGTCGGCCTGGTCGGCGCCGGAGCCCGCGACCAGACGGGCGACGATCTTGTCGAGGCGCTCGTCGTCGGCGGCCGCCGAGGCGAGCTCCGCGTCGCCGAGCCGGGCGCCCGAGCCGCGCACGAGCGAGTACGAGACCTGGGCGTCGGATTCGCTGCCGAGGACGAGGGTGCGGGCCTGGTCCTCGGTGCCGCTCTCCTCCGCGACGAAGGCGGGCACCTGCACGGGGTCGCGGCGCTCCAGCGGGCCGTCGGCGCCGCCGATCATCCAGCCCGCGGCGACGAGCAGCGGTCCGGCGGCCGCGGCGAACGCGATGAGCGCGGCCACCGGCTGGCGCCAGCCGAAGCTCTGCTCGGCGACCCGCGCGCGTGCGCCGTCGGCGCCGAGCGCGGCGGCGGCCAGGAGCGCGATGCCGTACCCGAGGGTGGCGGGGCCTGCCCACGCCGAGCCGTTCGACAGGACGGCGAAGACCAGCGAGACCAGGGCGACGGCCCAGGCGGTGCGGACCGCGAGCTGCCGCTCACTGCGCAGCAGGGCGCCGAGCGCGGCGAGGACGATGCCGATGAGCAGCAGGCCGTCCACGGTGCCGGGGCCGCCGGGGCTTGCGCCGAGCAGGTCGGTGGCGGAGGCGGAGCCGGAGCCGAACTCCAGGCCCGCTTCCGTGAAGAAGCCGAAGGGCAGCAGTGTCAGGGACCACGGGGCGAGGACGAGCAGCGGGGTGCCGAGTGCGGCGAGGAAGCGCAGTCCGTAGGCCGTGATGTCGCCGCGGCGGACCACGAGGAGGGCGAGGCCGAGCACCAGGGCGATCGGCCAGACGATCGGCGTGAAGGCCGTGGCGAGGGTCAGGAGCAGCGTGTACGCCCAGGTGGCGCGCCAGGTGCCGCGGGTGCCGCGCAGGGAGCCGAGGCCGCTCGCCGCGATGCCCGCGCGCGCGATGAGCGGCAGCAGGACGGCGAGGACGGCGGTGCCGATGCGGCCGCCGGCGAGGGCGCCGGTGGCGGCGGGCAGGAAGGCGTACGCGACCGAGGCCCAGGCGCGCAGCAGGCGCGAGGTGACGAGCGGGCGCGAGGCGAAGTACGCGGCGAAGCCCGCCAGCGGGACGGAGCCGACGAGCAGCACCGTGACCGCGAGTCCGGTGGAGCCGAAGAAGAGCGTGGACAGGGCCGCGACGAGCGCGACGTAGGGCGGTGCGCCCTGGGTGCCGCCGGTGCCGACGGGGTGCCAGCCGTCCAGATAGCGCGCCCACAGGTCCGAGGAGTCGGCGGGTGCGGGCAGCAGTGCGCCGCCCGCGAGCGCTCCGGAGCCGAGCAGTGCGCGGCAGGCGATGAGGGAGGCGAACAGGAGCACTACGAAGAGCATCGGTCCCGGTTTGCGGGCGATGCGCTTGAGGCGGGCGAACTGCTCGATCTGCAGGAAGTCGGCGTCGTCGCCGCCGGGGCCCGACTCGACGACGCCGTGCCGGCCCGCGCCTGCGGGGGCCTCGGTGTCGTTGCGGCCGACGAGGCTGCCCGCGGCCTGTTCGACGGTGGCGCGCACGGTGGCGCCCGGCGGCGGGAAGAGGGGCCGCATCTCGCCCGCGTCCGGCACGGGCTTGCCGCGCTGTTTGCGGGCGCCGAGGATGCGTCCGGGCCGCAGCAGGGTGGCGAGCAGACCGGCGACCTCGTCGATGGCCTGCACGGGGGCCTTGCCGACGAGGTAGGCGACGGTGCGCAGGAGCGTGCCGACGACGACTCTGAAGAGCACCCAGGGGAGCACGGCCGTACGGGCGTTGACGAGCAGGGTGTACGTGGCGCCGGCCTTGTCGACGCGGTGCGGTGACGTCGCCGTGCGGCCGACGCAGTCGACGGTGCGGCGCTCGCGCGAGGAGGCCTCGGCGTGCCGGACGACGGCGTCGGGGGCGACGAGGACGCGGTGGCCCGCGGCGTGCGCGCGCCAGCACAGGTCGACGTCGTCACGCATCAGCGGCAGGCGGCGGTCGAAGCCGCCCAGCTGTTCGTAGACATCCCGGCGGATGAGCATGCCCGCGGTGGACACGGAGAGGACGGGCCGCACGTGGTCGTGCTGGCCCTGGTCCTGCTCGCGCCGGTCGAGGCCGGTCCAGCGGCGGCCGCTGTTGGCGATGGAGACGCCGACTTCGAGGAGTTGCCTGCGGTCGTACCAGCCGCGGAGCTTGGGGCCGACGACGGCTACGTCCTTGCCGAGCTCCTGTTCGTTCTCCACGACGCGGAGCATTTCGGTGAGGGCGTCGGGGTCGGGCGCGCAGTCGTCGTGCAGCAGCCAGAGCCACTGCACGGGCTCGCCGTGCGGCAGGTCCGGCATGTCGTACGCATCGTCGCGCCAGGAGCGGCTCACCGGGTCCCAGCCGCTGGGGCGCTTCAGATACGGCAGCTCTTCGGGGGTGAGCACCGGGGCGGAGCGGACGGCCTCGTCGACAGCGGTACCGAAGCCGGAGCGGCGGGCGAGGTGCAGCACGCGGTCGGCGCCGAGGGCTTCGGTGACCAGGCGGGCGGAGTCGTCCGCGCTGCCGGTGTCCGCGGCCACGGCGCTCTGCACGGGGCGCTCCTGGCCGAGGAGGCCCGCCAGGGCGTCGGGCAGCCAGCGGGCTCCGTCGTGGGCGACGAGGACGGCGGTCACGACGTGCCGCGGGAACGCGGGCGGGTGGGTCGGGTCGAACCCGGCGGCGGCGGCCTCTTGGTGGGCTGCCGAATGGCTGTGCACGGACATCGAGGTACGGGCCCCGGTTCGATGGACTGCGGTGGACGCCTGCGCCCTGCGGGGGCGCCGGGGCGTCTCGGACGGGGCCCCACACTAACGGCTGGCACCGGAACGGCCCGCCGCCTGTGGATACCCCTTGGGCGACGGGCCGTTCGTTGCGCATTGTTTGAGGGATATGTGTGCCGGATCGGCCGGCGGGCCGGGCGTCCTGCCGGGGCATGCCGTCGGGGTTTTCAGACCGCGGCCTTCTTCAGCCGGCGGCGTTCGCGCTCCGACAAGCCGCCCCAGATACCAAATCGTTCGTCGTTCGCGAGTGCATACTCAAGGCATTCCGAACGGACTTCGCAGGCGAGGCAGACTTTCTTGGCCTCGCGCGTGGAGCCGCCCTTCTCGGGGAAGAAGGACTCGGGGTCGGTCTGGGCGCACAGTGCGCGCTCCTGCCAGCCGAGTTCCTCGTCCGCGTCCTCGACCAGCAGTTCCTGAACCAGCTCGGTCATGTGCGCCCCTCGTCTGTCTGTGCGTCCCCGTGGTGCGGCCGTTACCGATTTCGGCTGAACGACACGAGTGAAATTACAAGTGTGCTGATCCGGGCCAGTCAAGCCGAGATCTGCTATTGGGCCCCTTATTCACTCTGCGGAACCAAGGCTGTGCGGAAAGTGTTCAAATCGGCCTAAACCATGACACCGTTCGGCAGCCCGTCCGGCACCCCGCAAACGCGTTCCCCTGAAACGTGATCTCAGTCGAACTTCAGCCGGTCGGGCCTCACGGAGAAAGACGTCGATGTTTGAGTGCCGGTTGCTGCGCGATGTGTCCGGAGCGACGTCTGCACAAACCTTTCGCCTGACAGAACAACCGGATGAGGTGAAACATATTCCACATAGTGGACACCGAGTTGACACCGAAGGTGTGAGGCGCTGTCCTGGTGGGCATGCTCGCGAACATGGCTCTTTCGATGACCCGCACCAGCGGGTCCATCGGTGCTGCCCACGCGCGCTGTTGCTGTTCCTGCTCCAGCTGTTGAGTTTCTCCAGCTGTCGAGCCGCTTTCCCCGCTTCACTTCTTTCGCGTCCTCCCGGGCCTCCGCGGCCCGGCACCCGCTCTCTGCGCTCCACCTTCCTTCGCGAGATCCCAGCACTCTTACGTTGAGGAACCACCGTACGATGAACAGCGACAGCGACCTCCAGATCGCCGGCGACATCCTCGAAGTCCCACACCTCCTGCAGCCCGCCCGCGAGCACCCGGCCACGGTGGCCGAGTTCGTCGGCCTCGCCCGCACCATCGCCGCCGACCGCTCCCAGTGGGAGCACCTCGTCCAGTACGACGCCACAAGCCGCTGGTACCACCGCCTCACGACAGGCCCCGGCTACGAGGTGTGGCTGCTCTCCTGGGTGCCGGGTCAGGGCAGCGGGCTGCACGACCACGGGCGCTCCTCCGGCGTCCTCACCCTCCTGGAGGGCGAGCTGACCGAGCGCACGGACCGGGGCACGCGGGCGCTCGGCGCGGGCGCGCAACGCGTCTTCGCGCCGGGGTACGTCCACGAAGTCGTCAACGACTCCCTCGAACCCGCCGTCAGCCTGCACATCTACTACCCCGGCCTCACCGAGATGCCGATGCACTCGGCCCAGTGCGCCGCCGCCGTCGCGCCGGACATCGCGGAGGATGTCGTAACCGCCTGACACGGTGTCGTACCCGCCTGACATGCTGGTGGTTATGCGCATTGTTGTTCTGGCCGGCGGCATCGGCGGCGCCCGTTTCCTGCGCGGGCTCAAGAAGGCCGCGCCCGACGCGGACATCACGGTCATCGGCAACACCGGTGACGACATTCACCTGTTCGGGCTGAAGGTCTGCCCCGACCTGGACACCGTGATGTACACGCTCGGCGGCGGCATCAACGAAGAACAGGGCTGGGGGCGTACGGACGAGACGTTCAAGGTCAAGGAAGAGCTCGCGGCCTACGGCGTCGGGCCCGAGTGGTTCGGGCTCGGCGACCGCGACTTCGCCACGCACATCGTGCGGACGCAGATGCTGGGCGCCGGATATCCGCTCAGCGCCGTCACGGAGGCGCTGTGCGAGCGGTGGCAGCCCGGGGTGCGGCTCATCCCCATGTCGGACGACCGCATCGAGACGCACGTCGCCGTCACCGTGGACGGCGAGCAGAAGGCCGTGCACTTCCAGGAGTACTGGGTGCGGCTCCGCGCCTCCGTGGACGCGCACGCCGTGGTGCCCGTCGGCGCCGAGCAGGCCAAGCCGGCGCCCGGCGTCCTGGAGGCCATCGCCGAGGCCGACATCGTGCTCTTCCCGCCGTCCAACCCGGTCGTCAGCGTCGGCACCATCCTCGCCGTGCCCGGCATCCGCGAGGCCATCGCCGACGCGGGCGTACCGGTGGTCGGCCTCTCCCCCATCGTCGGCGACTCCCCCGTGCGAGGCATGGCCGACAAGATGCTCGCCGCCGTCGGCGTGGAGACCAGCGCCGCCGCCGTCGCCGAGCACTACGGAAGCGGTCTGCTCGACGGCTGGCTCGTCGACAGCGTCGACGCGGGCGTGGTCGAGCAGGTGGAGAGCGCCGGGATCCGGTGCCGGGCCGTGCCGCTGATGATGAGCGACCTCGACACCACCGCACAGATGGCGCGCGAAGCCCTCGCGCTGGCCTCGGAGGTCCGCGCGTGACACCACCGTCGTACAGCGTGTGGGCCGTGCCCGGACTGCCCGAGGTGCGGGCGGGCGACGACCTCGCCAAGCTGATCGCGGCCGCCGAGCCGGGGCTCGCCGACGGTGATGTCGTGCTGGTCACCTCCAAGATCGTCAGCAAGGCCGAGGGCCGGATCGTCGAGGCGGCGGACCGCGAGGCGGCCATCGACGCCGAGACCGTACGGGTCGTGGCGCGCCGCGGGACCCTGCGCATCGTCGAGAACCGGCAGGGGCTCGTGATGGCCGCGGCCGGGGTCGACGCGTCCAACACTCCCGCGGGAACCGTTCTGTTGCTGCCCACCGACCCCGACGCGTCGGCCCGCGCGGTGCGCGACGGGCTGCGGGACGCGCTCGGTGTCGACGTGGGCGTCCTCGTCACCGACACGTTCGGGCGGCCCTGGCGGGCCGGGCTCACCGACGTCGCCATCGGGGCCGCGGGCGTGCGGGTCCTCGACGACCTGCGGGGCGGCCAGGACGCGTACGGCAATCCGCTCAGCGCGACCGTCGTCGCCACCGCGGACGAACTCGCCGCCGCGGGCGACCTCGTGAAGGGCAAGGCCGCAGGGCTGCCGGTCGCTGTGGTGCGGGGGCTGCCGGTCGCGGTGGCGGGTGGCTCGGGGGACGGCTCCGCGGACGAAGGCGCCCGGGCGTTGGTGCGCGATGCTCGCGACGACATGTTCCGGCTCGGTACGTCCGAGGCGGTACGGGAAGCGGTGACGCGGCGGCGGACCGTCCGGGAGTTCACGGACGAGGAGGTCGACCCAGGTGCGGTGCGGCGGGCCGTGGCCGCGGCGATCACCGCGCCCGCGCCGCACCACACGACGCCCTGGCGCTTCGTGCTCCTGGAGTCCGCCGCGTCCCGGGTCGAGCTGCTCGACGCGATGCGGGACGCGTGGATCGCCGATCTGCGGCGGGACGGGAAGTCGGAGGAGTCCATCGCCAAGCGGGTGCGGCGCGGGGACGTGCTGCGCAAGGCGCCCTATCTGGTGGTGCCCTGTCTGGTGACGGACGGCTCCCACACGTACGGGGACGCGCGGCGGGATGCGGCCGAGCGGGAGATGTTCGTCGTCGCGATGGGGGCGGGGGTGCAGAACTTCCTGGTCGCGTTGGCCGGGGAGCGGCTCGGGTCCGCGTGGGTTTCGTCGACGATGTTCTGTCGGGATGTGGTGCGGGAGGTTCTGGGGTTGCCGGGGTCCTGGGATCCGATGGGGGCGGTGGCTGTGGGGCATCCGGTGGGTGAGGCGGCCTCGCGGGGCGGGCGGGTGGTGGAGGACTTCTTCGCTGTTCGCTAGGTTCTGGCCGGGGGGCCTTGAGTGGTTTTTGCGGAGTTCCCCGCGCCCCTGGGGGCTTTGGCTGTCGTTCGTTGCTTGGTGCGGCGCCGTGGGTTTTTTGCGCAGTTCCCCGCGCCCCTGACATCGCTCCGCCCGACATCGCGCCTCTGACACCGCGCCCCTGACATCGCGTCGTCGGCTGTGTGTCCCTGGGAGGGGGCAGGGGGTCACCAAGTGGCGATGTTTGTTTTTCGCATTTTGGGGGTTCTTCGGGGTGGGGTTCTGCCGCTCAGGAGGATCAGGCGGGTGGCTCTGTGGCGTTGGCCCTCGTAGGGGGTCAGGAGGGCGAGCATTTCGGGGTCGTTCGCGTCTCTGTTGTCTGCCAGGGCGTGGCCGATGATGCCGGGGAGGTGGACGTCGCCGATCGTCACCGCGTCGGGGGCGCCGTTGCTGCGTTGGACCGTTTCCGCCGAGGTCCAGGGGCCGATGCCGGGGATGAGTTCCAGGCGGGCCTGGGCCTGAGGGGGGTCCATCGACGCCGCTTCCTCCAGGCGGGACGCCCGGGCGACCGCGCGCAGGATCGTGGACGCCCGCTTGTTGTCGACGCCCGCCTTGTGCCACTCCCAGGAGGGGATGAGGGACCAGGCGCGTGGGTCCGGCATCACGTGCATGCGGGCCTGGGCGGGGGTCGGGCCGGGGGCGGGCTCGCCGTACTTGCGGACCAGGAGGCGCCAGGCCCGGTAGGCCTCCTCCGTCGTGATCTTCTGCTCCAGGATCGACGGGATCAGGGATTCCAGGACCAGGCCCGTACGGGTCAGCCGCAGGCCCGGGCGGCGATGGGCCGTCGCGGCGACCAGGCGGTGGCGCGGGGTGAACAGACCGGGGTCGTCCGACTCGCCCAGGAGCGCGGGCAGTTGGTCGAGGAGCCAGGCCGCGCCCGGGCCCCACGCCTCCGCCTCCACCGAACCGCCGCGCGCGGCGACCCGGAGGGTGCCCGCGCCCTGCGGCGTGCGGCTCGCGCGCCAGACCGAGCCGTCCGGCGTCGTACGGAACGTGGGGTCCGCCGGGCCGCGGCGCAGCGGGCCCAGGGTCAGGCCCAGGTCCAGCGGGAAGGGCGGCTGCCAGGTGCGGGACAGCGCCGCGGTCGACTGGCGCGGGACGCCCTCGGGCACGGCCGTCTCGCCCCCGCGCACGGTGGTGCGTGTGGGGCGCGGGGCGAAACGGGACGACATCTGTACGAGGGTAGAGGGTGAGGGAGCGGACGTACGCCTTACTGGTCCGAGGAGAAGCGGACCGCGCCCGCAGGCAGCGTCGCCTCGCACCAGACGCGTACGCCGTCGCGCAGCTCGTTGTCGGCGCCGACGGTCGCGCCGTCCCCGATCACCGTCCCCGAGAGCGTCGAGCGGGCGCCGACGCGGGCCCCCGCGCCGATCAGGGAGTCCGCGACGACCACGCCGGGCTCGATGACCGCGCCGGACAGGATCGTGCTGCCGGAGATCCGCGCGCCCTCTCCGACCTGCGCGTGCTCGCCGACCACCGTGCCGCCGGTGAGCTTGGCGTCGGGGGCGACGGAGGCGCTGGGCAGGACCAGGTGCTCGCCGCAGCGGCCGGGGACCGCCGGGGAGGGGGCGCGGCCGAGGACCAGGTCGGCCGAGCCGCGTACGAACGCCTGGGGCGTGCCGAGGTCCAGCCAGTACGTCGAGTCGACCATGCCCTGGAGGTGGGCGCCGGAGGCGAGGAGGTCGGGGAAGGTCTCGCGTTCGACCGAGACGGGGCGGCCCGTGGGGATCGTGTCGATGACCGAGCGGCGGAACACGTACGCGCCCGCGTTGATCTGGTCGGTGACGATCTCCTCGGGGGTCTGCGGCTTCTCCAGGAAGGCGGTGACCCTGCCGGTCTCGTCGGTGGGGACCAGGCCGTAGGCGCGCGGGTCGTCGACCTTCGTGAGGTGCAGCGAGACGTCGGCGCCGGACTCCTCGTGGGTGGCGACGAGGGCGCGGATGTCCAGGCCCGTGAGGATGTCGCCGTTGAAGATCAGGACCGGGTCGTCCGGGTCCGAGCGCAGCCGCGACGCCACGTTGCGGATGGCGCCGCCCGTGCCGAGGGGCTCGGTCTCCGTGACGTACTCGATGTGGAGGCCGAGGGCCGAGCCGTCCCCGAAGTACGGCTCGAAGACCTCGGCGAGGTAGGAGGTGGCGAGGACGATGTGGTCCACGCCCGCCGCGCGGGCCCGCGCCAGCTGATGGGTGAGGAACGGGACACCTGCCGCCGGGACCATCGGCTTGGGGGTGTGGACCGTGAGGGGCCGCAGCCGGGTTCCCTTGCCGCCGACCAGGAGGATCGCTTCTGTCACCTGTCGTCTCTGCTTCCTGCTGGGGCCGGCCGAACATGAGTTTCGGCCGGCCAGTGTATGCAGACGGATGTGCAGGTCGTGCAGGTCGTGCGGATCGAGCGGGTGCCCGGACCTCAGCGGCCCTGGAAGCGGGCCGAGGTGGCCCGGGCCTTGCCGAGCTTGTTGTACAGGCGGCTACCGGGGCACTCGGTGGCGAATCCGTCCCGATGACCGGAGATCACTCGGAGCCGGACGTTCTTGCCTTTCTTGTACAGGTTGCCACCGCCGGACTTCAGGTAGGTGGTTCCGCGCGGATTGGCGCCGTACAGGCCGAGCTTCCACGCGGTCAGCCGGGCGACGGCGTCCACGGCTGCCTTCGGCGGATTGGAGTAGCTGTACGTGCCGAGGACGGCGATGCCCATGCTGTTGGTGTTGAACCCGAGAGTGTGGGCCCCCAGGACCGGCTTGGCCACACCTCCGGCACGTCCTTCGTAGATGTTTCCGCAGCGGTCGACGGCGAAGTTGTAGCCGAAGTCACGCCAGCCACTGCTCTTGACGTGGAAGCGGTAGATGCTGCGGAGCACCGCTCCGGACTGTGAGCAGCGGTAGTAGTTGCCGGACGCGCTGTGGTGCACGAAGGCGGCCTTCACCGTCTTCGTGTACGCGAAGTCCTTCTCGCGGAGCTTCTCGTCGGCGCCCCAGCCCTTGCGCGTGATGATGCGCGGGCGCGGGCCGACGTAGGGCCCCGCCTTGCTGCCGGACTTGCCGCCGCCCTTGGCGACCGCCTCGACGCCGCCGCGCGCGGCGGTCAGGTCGGCCTCCGTCTGCCGCTTGGTCAGCGCGGGGATCACCGAGGCGCCGATGGGCGCGAGGTCCGCGTTGACGGCGGAGGAGGCGGCGGAGGCGGAGGCGGCGGACTGGGCGCTCGTCGCGGAGGCGCGCGACGCTTCGGCCTGGGGGCCCTTCGGCGGCGGTTCGTCGCCCGGGTCGACGAGTTCGAGGCGCAGGCCTTCGGGGAGGGAGGCCCTGGAGGGGGTGACGGCGGCGCGGTTCGTGGGGGCGGAGGTGCCTGTGGTGGTGGTGCCTGTGGTGGTGGTGCCTGTGGTGGTGTCCGTGGTGGCGGTGGTGCCTGTGGTGGCGGCCTGCTCCGGACGTACGCGGATCTCGACGCCGTCCGAGTCGCCTACCCACAGCGGTGCGGTCGAGCCGCGGACCGCGCCGCCGCCGCGCTCGGGGGTGCCGGGGTCGGCGGCGTGTTCGTGGTTGTGGGGCTCCACGCGCTGCCAGCCCGACCAGGTGGTGGTGCCGGTCGCGCGGGTGCGGACCTGGATGGTGCCGTGCAGTTCCGCTTCGGGGTCGTTCCAGACGACGCCCACCAGGGAGAAGGGGTGGACATCGCGTCGGTCCAGGCCCTGTTCGCGCGCCCCGGCCGAGCCGAGCGCGCGATCGGAACCGAGGGAGGCGAGCGGGATGGACTGGGTGCTGCCGGGGACCGCCTCCGCGGCGGGCCCGGCGGCCGACGGTGCGTCGGGCGCCGCGGCTCGGGCGCCGGACGACGGCAGGGAGAGGGGCAGGGCCAGGGCGGCCGCGCACGTGACGCCGATCGAGGAAGCTAGAAATCCACGCATACGTACGATCGTTGGCATAACGGTGCATTTCTGTCCATTGGTAAACTGACGGCCCGTCGGCCAAGTGTGGGCGATCCAGCCACCCGCGCTCCCCCGCCACGCCGGGGGTACGCGGCGGCCCGCGTACCCTTGCGCCCGTGAACGCCAACGACCGCACCCCTGCCGACCTGCTGCGATCCGCGCTCGCCTCGGACCCGGCCCGCCCACTGGTCACCTTCTACGACGACGCCACCGGTGAGCGCGTGGAATTGTCCGTGGCCACCTTCGCCAATTGGGTGGCCAAGACCGCCAATCTGCTCCAGGGCGACCTTGCCGCCGAGCCGGGCGACCGGGCCGTTCTGCTGCTGCCCGCGCACTGGCAGACGGCCGTGTGGCTGCTCGCCTGTTCGTCGGTGGGCGTGGTCGCGGACGTGGGCGGCGATCCGGCTTCGGCGGACCTCGTCGTCAGCGGGCCCGACTCGCTCGACGCCGCGCGCGCCTGCTCCGGGGAGCGGGTGGCGCTCGCGCTGCGGCCGCTCGGCGGGCGCTTTCCGCAGCCGCCGGTGGGCTTCGCCGATTACGCGGTGGAGGTGCCGGGGCAGGGGGACCGGTTCGCTCCGTACGCGCCCGTGGACCCGGACGAGACCGCCCTCGTGGTGGACGGGGTCGAGCTGACGGGCTCGGAGCTCGTGGCGCGGGCGCGGGCGGATGCGGGGCGGCTCGGGATCGAGGCCGGGTCCCGGGTGCTGTCCGGGCAGTCGTACGGGACCTGGGACGGGCTCAGTGTGGGGCTGTACGGGGCGCTGGCTGTGGGCGGGTCGGTGGTTCTGTGCCGGAATTTGGGGCGGCTGGCTGAGGGTGGGCTGGCGAAGCGGGTCGAGGATGAGCGGGTGGGTGTGATCCGGCCTTAGGGCCTGTCCGAGGCCTTGGATGGCCCCCCTTCCCGGGGTGGGTCCGCTTTCGGGTGCGGGTTCGTCGTGGGTTTTGCGCAGTTCCCCGCGCCCCTGAAGCGCGTCCCTGAAGCGGTCGTCTGCGGGTTCGTTGTGGCTGGGCGCGCCGTTCCTCGCGCCCCTGGGGCGGTCGTCCCCCGTTCGGCGCAGTGTGGGTGCTGGTCCAGAGGCCCCCGGCGGCTCGTCGGGCCATGGTCGTAGTGGACGCACTACGGACCGACGCAGCCATGAGGGGTGGACGCACACGTGAGCGAGAACGCAGGCATGCCCTCCGGGGCGGACGGCGTCGGGCCTGAGCCGAAGGGCGCGTACGGGCCGGGGGCGGGTGCGAGCCCCACCGGGGCGGGTACCGTCCGGCGCAGGCGTCGCTGGCTGCGCTACACCGCCATCGGCGTCGCCGTCCTCGTGCTCGGCGCGGGGGGCGTGGGGTGGGCGGCGTACCAGAAGCTCAACGGGAACATCACCGAGGACACGGACGCGGCCGCCGAGCTGGCGCGCTACGAGAAGGAGCGCCCGACACCGCTGGTGCAGGACGCGCAGAACATCCTGCTGCTCGGCTCCGACACCCGCGCCGGTAAGGGAAACCGCAAGTACGGGAGGGATCCGGGCACCCAGCGCTCGGACACCACCATCCTGCTGCACCTGGCGGCCGACCGGCAGAGCGCGACCGCCGTGTCGATCCCACGCGACCTGATGGTGGACATCCCGGGCTGCCGCAAGCCGGACGGCACCCGGACCGACGCCCAGTTCGCGCAGTTCAACTGGGCCTTCGAGTTCGGCGGGACGGCCTGCACGATCCGTACCGTCGAGAAGCTCACGGACATCCGCGTCGACCACCACATGGTCGTGGACTTCGCGGGGTTCAAGGACATGGTCGACGCGGTCGACGGCGTGCGGGTCTGCCTCCGGGAGCCGATCGACGACACCGACGCGCACGTGAAGCTCGCACCGGGGCTGCGGACCCTCAACGGCGAACAGGCGCTGGGTTATGTGCGGGCCCGCAAGAGTCTCGGCAATGGCAGCGACACCGACCGGATGGACCGCCAGCAGGAGTTCCTGGGCGCCCTCGTCAACAAGGTGCAGAGCAATGACGTCCTGCTGAATCCGACGAAGCTCTATCCCGTTCTCGATGCGGCGACTTCTTCGCTCACCACCGACCCGGGACTGGCGAGCTTGCGGGGTTTGTACGAACTGGTGCGCGGCATGCGCAATATCCCCACAGAACGGGTGCAGTTCCTCACCGTGCCCCGGCAGTCGTACACGTACGACGCCAATCGCGACGAGCTCGTCGAGCCCGCGGCGGCACGGCTCTTCACGCGCCTTCGCACGGACACTCCGGTGGCCGTGACCCCGCAGAAGCCCGCGGAACAGGCGGGGCGGGACTCCTCGGACCAGTCGGCCGAGTCGGCGCAAGAGGACTCCTCCTACGAGGAGGAGTACGACGACTCCGGCGAGGAGTGGAGCGACGAGAAGCCGGACGACCCTTCACATACGCCGTCACCCGCGCCGACATTCCGGGGCAACACGGCCGCGGGAACGAGCTGCGAGTAAAACGCTCCCCAAGGGAAGGGCTCGCCCCACAAAGAAATAGGGCGGATTGCCCAGTTGTAGGGGAGTGGAATTTGTCACCGACGTCGTTCGACGCTGAACTGGGCGGATAGTGTGAGCGATCCGGTGCGCCAAGGCCCTCTCGGCCATGCACCGATGGAACGACTGACCGAGCGCCTTCTTGAGGGGGAAAGGCGCCGCGTGGCCCCGACGGAGGACGCAAACAACCGTGGACGCGCAAGGCCGTGGGCGGGCGGAGAACATCGACCCCGCAGACCAATGGGTTCTCAACCCGGATACCGGTGACTACGAACTGCGACTGAGCCCCTCCGCAGGGCAGTCACCGGTGCCAGGACCCCGTGGATCGTCATCCCGTACGGGCGGCCGTGGCCGCTCCGCACCGGGCCGTGAGCGCTCCCGCCCCGACGAGCGCGACGAGCGCCGTGAGGTGCCGGGGCAGCGCAGGCGACGCGTGAAGGAGCCGGAGCCGGGCTCCGGCGGCCGACGCAAGCAGAATTCCCGCAAGTCCAAGGGCAAGGGGAAGTCCAAGGGCAAGAAGGTGATGATCTGGACGGGCGGCACGCTGGCCTTCCTGCTCGTCGCGGGCTGCACCGGCGGCTACCTCTACTACCAGCACCTCAACGACAACATCACGTCGATAGACGATGACGGCGCGAGCACCGGCGGCTTCAGCAAGGACCGGGCCATCAACATCCTGGTGATGGGCACCGACAAGCGCAGCGGCAGCGGCAACAAGGGCTACGGCGACGAGGGCAGCGTCGGTCACGCGGACACGACGATCCTGCTGCACGTCTCCAAGGACCGGACGAACGCGACCGCGTTGAGCATCCCGCGCGACATGATCATCGACGTTCCGGACTGCCCGACGAAGCAGAAGGACGGCAGCACGAAGAACATCCCCGGCACGCCGAACGTGCGGTTCAACGAGAGCCTCGGCCAGTACGACCGCACGCCCAGCTGCACCATGCGCACCGTCACGAAGATCACCGGCATCACGCCCGACCACTTCATGGTGGCCGACTTCAACGCGGTGAAGACGCTCTCCAGCGCGGTCGGCGGCGTGGACGTGTGCCTGGCCAAGGACATCGACGACCCCAAGTCGCACCTGAAGCTGCCCAAGGGCGAGCACACGATCGAGGGCGAGGACGCGCTCGCGTTCGTCCGCACCCGGCACTCGGTGGGCACGGGCGGCGACTTGAGCCGGATCGAGCTGCAGCAGCAGTTCCTGAGCTCGCTGATGCGCAAGCTCAAGTCGAACGACACCCTCTCCAGCCCGAAGAAGATGATCAGTCTCGCGGAGTCCGGCACCAAGGCCCTCACCGTCGACTCCAAGATCGCCGACATAATGAAGCTCAAGGACCTCGGCATGGAGCTCGGCAAGCTCGACATGAAGAACCTGAGCTTCGCCACGGTGCCGGTCATCGACAACCCCGCCGAGAAGGTCCACACCACGGTCGTGCCGGACCCGACCAAGGCCGAGCAGCTGTTCTCGATGATGCGCGCCGACGAATCGCTGACCGTGGTGAAGAAGAAGGAGAAGAAGGAGAAGGCCGCGGTGGCGGCCCGCCTCAAGGGCTCCAAGGCCGACCCCTCCGAGGTGCGCGTCGACCTCTACAACGGCAGTGGGAAGACCGGCGCCGCTCAGACAACTCTCACGTGGCTGCAGAACAATGAGGGCGTGCTCAAGTCCAGCCAACTGGGCAACGCGCCCTCGGACATCAAGAAGACGACGCTCGAGTACGCGCCTGACCAGGCGGACCAGGCCCGTCGGCTCGCCGACATCATGGGTCTGTCCGGCGCCGCCCTGAAGCCTGGCAAGAGCGAGAAGAACGCACAGGGCCTCCCGGCCATGAAGCTGACGCTCGGCGGAGACTTCAAGGGCGCGGGGGTGCCCATTGATGCTTCTTCGAAGGCACCTAAGGACATCAAGAAGGTCGAAGCGGACAAGGTTATGTGCGCCAAGTGACCTGAAGCGGTCGTTCTGCGTCTAACAATGCGCCAAGGCGCCGCAGGGCGACCGCAGTTCACGAATGGGCGGGGAGGGGCTGGGGATGAGGCAGAACAGCGTGCGTAAGGAGGGGGCGCGACAACGCGCTCCGCACGCAAGTGATCACGGCTGGGACGAGGGCACGCAGGACGGTGCACCCGCCGGTACGCAGCAGGGCTCCAAAGGCGGGGAGGGCCGCTCGGGGAAGTCCCAGGACAAGGGCGACGATCCCCCGGAGGGCGGCGCGAGACATCGCCGGGGCGCGGGCCGCGGTGCGCGCCCGCCGCGCCGGAAGCGCCGCGTGCTCCGCTGGTCGGCGACGATCCTGTCGGTCCTGATACTCGGCACGGCCGGCGCCGGATACCTCTACTACCAGCACCTCAACGGCAACCTGGAGACGGACGTCCTGAACCTCGGCGACCACCGGGCCCCCGAGCCCACGCCGAACGCCGCGGGCCAGACGCCGCTGAACATCCTCCTGATCGGGTCGGACGCGCGGGACTCCAAGGCGAACCAGAAGCTCGGCGGCGCCAAGGAGACCTTCGGTTCACCGCCCCTCGCGGACGTCCAGATGCTGCTGCACCTCTCGGCCGACCGCTCCAACATGTCGGTCGTCAGCATGCCGCGCGACACCCTGCTGCAGATCCCCAAGTGCACCGACCCTGACGACGGCAAGGTCTATCCGCAGACCGGCCCGAAGTACATGACGAACGAGTCGCTGGGCCGCGGCGGCCCCGGCTGCACGGTCGCCACCTGGGAGAAGCTCACCAACATCCACATCAACCACTTCATGATGGTCGACTTCTCGGGTGTGGTCTCCATGGCGGACGCCATCGGCGGCGTACCGGTCTGCGTGGACAAGAACATCCACTCGCGCGACAGCGAGGGCCACGGCTCGGGCCTGAAGCTGAAGAAGGGCACCACGGACGTCAAGGGCGAGCAGGCCCTGCAGTGGCTGCGCACCCGCTACGGCTTCGAGGGCGGCACCGACATCAGCCGCGCCAAGGCCCAGCACATGTACATGAACGCGCTGGTCCGCAAGCTCCGCGAGAACACCGGCCTGACCAGCCCCAACCAGCTGCGCAAGCTGGCCGAGAAGGCGACGAGCGCGCTGACGGTCGACGACGGCCTGGGCAGCCCCAAGAGGCTGTACGACCTGGGCAACGAGCTCAAGAAGGTCTCGCCGAGCCGTACGACGATGACGACCATGCCGTTCGACTACGTCGGTGCGCGCGTCGTCCCCAAGCCCGAGGACGCGGAGCAGCTCTTCCGCCTGGTCCGCGACGACGTACCGCTGGACGGCAAGGGCAAGAAGAAGCCCGCCAAGGAGAAGGTGTCGGACGACCCGGCCGCCGCGGACGACGAGATCGCGGTGCAGGTCCAGAACGGCACGCGCAGCGACGTGGAGCCCCCGGTCAGCGGCCGGGCGACCACGGTGGCCCAGCTCATGGCGGGCAAGGGCTTCAAGAAGGCGACGCCGGACACGACGACGGCACTGGCCGAGGAGCAGACGGTCGTCCGCTATCCCAGCGCGGATCTGGAGGGCGACGCCCAGCGGATCGCCAAGTCCCTCGGGCTGCCGCTGAGCGCGGCGAAGAAGTCGACGGACGTGTCCGGGGTGACGCTGGTCGTCGGCGCCGACTGGCGCGAGGGCGACACCCCGCCCAAGAGGAAGAAGAAGGACGACAGGACGCCGGATTCCGCCGATGCGCTGAGCGGGTCCGACAAGAAGGCGTGCATGAAGGTGGACCCGACCTTCACCTGGTAGCCGCCCAGGACGCACGAAGGGCCCCGGCACACTGCCGGGGCCCCTTCTGCGTGGTGCGGGAGCCTTCTCAGGCCTCCTGCGTCTCCTGGGTCCCGCCGAGGACCGCCGGGCGGCGCGAGGCGATGACCCGCTTGGCCAGCGAGCGCGGGCTGGTCAGGAAGCCCCAGCCCCACGACATGTGCATGGTCGCGAGCGCCACCGGGATCTGCAGGCGTGCCTTCAGGGGCAGGCCCTTGCCCGCGGGGACGGACCCTGCGGCGATCGCCGCGAGGTAGCCGCCGGGGATCACGAAGCCCCACGGCGTGAGGGCCGCGCCCACCACGATGCCCGCGGCGATCGCGCAGACCGCGGTCGGCGGCGCGAGGTAGCGGAGGTTGATGGAGCCCTCGTGGTAGCGGGCGACGACGTGGCGCCAGCGGCCGTAGTCCTTGTACTGCTTGGCGAGCGCCTTCACGCTCGGCCGCGGGCGGTACGAGACCTTCAGCTCGGGCGAGAACCAGATCATGCCGCCGGCCTCACGGATGCGGAAGTTCAGCTCCCAGTCCTGGGCGCGGATGAACTCCTCGTTGTAGCCGCCCTGCTGCTCCAGGGCCTCGCGGCGGAACACGCCCAGGTAGACCGTCTCGGCCTGCTGGGCGTCGCCTCCGGTGTGGAAGGCGGCGTTGCCCACGCCGATCTTCGACGTCATGGCGGCGGCGACCGCGTGCTCCCAGTCGTTCTGCCCCTCGGCGTGCATGATGCCGCCGACGTTCATCGCGCCGGTCTCCTCCAGGAGGCGCACGGCGGTGGTGATGTAGCCGGGCGAGAGCGCGGCGTGGCCGTCGACGCGCACCACGATCGGGTGACGGGACGCCTTGATCGCGGCGTTGAGCGCCGCGGGCGTGCGCCCGGTCGGGTTGGGGACCGTGTGCACCCGCCCCCAGGCATTCGATTCGGTCTCGCGGACCAGCTCGGCGGCGATCTCGTCCGTGCGGTCGGTGGAGGGGCCGAGCGCGACGACGACCTCCATCTCGCCCGCGTACTCCTGCTGCAGGATCGCGTGCACGGCCTCGCGCAGATGCCGCTCCTCGTTGAGGACGGGCATGATCACGGATACGGCTGGAGGCTGCACCTCAGACTTCGCGTTCATCACGCGTCACGTTACCGCGAATGGGGGACACGGGTGCGCGCCGTCCGGGTCGCTACCCCGGGCCGCATTTCGTATGGCCTTACGTTTCTAGGGTTAACCGGCTCGTCCCCAACCGGGCCACGGCCCGTCTCGCGGAGGTGCCCCGCACGTGCCCACACCGCCCCGCCGCTCCCCCGCCCAGCCACCGCGCCGCCCCCGCCCACCGGCTCCGAGGGCCGCGCGGGCCGAGAGGGCTCCCCGGACGCCCGCGGGGCGGCGGAGGCGGCCGCGCTGGGCGATGCGGCTGGCGACCGCCTTCTCCGTGACGGTCCTGGTCGCGGCGGGCATCGGGCACTCGGTCCTGAGCAGCCTCGGCACCGGCATCAAGCGGGTCGACGCCTTCAAGGACATGAAGAACAGGCCCGAGGCGGGCAACGGCATGAACGTCCTGCTCGTCGGCACCGACGGCCGCGACAAGCTCTCGCCGGAGGACAAGCAGAAGTACCGCCTCGGCGGCGCTCCCTGTCACTGCACGGACACGATCATGATCGTGCACATCTCGGAGGACCGGGACCGGGCCAGCGTCGTGAGCCTGCCCCGGGACAGCTACGCGGATCTGCCCGCGCACACCGACAGGAACACGCGCAAGAAGCACCACGAGCACCCCAACAAGATCAACGCGGCGTACGCGGAGGGCGGCCCGAACCTCACGGTGCGCACCGTCGAGCACATGACGAAGGTCAAGATCGACCACTACCTGGAGGTCGACTTCACCAGCTTCATGAAGACCGTGGACGTGCTCGGCGGCGTGGAGATCTGCACGGCGACGCCGCTGCAGGACTCGCACACCGGCCTGAACCTGGCGGAGGGCACGCACCTCATGAACGGCGGCGAGGCGCTGCAGTACGTCCGCTCCCGGTACGTCGACGGGGCGTCGGACCTCGGGCGCATGCAGCGCCAGCAGCGCTTCCTCGCGGCGCTCATCGCGAAGGCGACGGGCAGCGGCGTACTGCTGAATCCGGTCAAGTTCCGCGACGTGACACGGACGCTGCTCGGCGCGGTCCGTGCGGACAACGGCTTCGGGACGGACGAGATCCTCGACCTCGGGCGGGCGATGCGGGGCTTCTCGCCGTCGTCGTCGGAGTTCACGACCGTGCCGCTGAGCGCCAGGGGGACGAACATCCCGGGCATCGGGTCGACGCTGAGGTGGCACCCGGAGAGGTCCGAGAAGCTGTTCGCGGCGCTGCGCGAGGACCGTCCGCTCGCGGTGCGCCGGGGCAAGGGAAGGGCCACCCTGGTCGGCGTCGCGCCGCAGCAGATCCGGGTGCAGGTGGAGAACGGCACCGGGACCCCGGGGCTCGGGAAGCAGGTCGACGCGGGGCTGCGGGGGACCGATTTCCGGACCTCGCGGCTGCCGGGGGACGTGCCCGGGGCCAAGGAGAAGCCCCTCGGGCGGACCGTCGTCGCGTACGACCCGCGGTGGGACCGCTCGGCGAAGGCCCTGGCCACGGCGTTGCCCGGGGCTCAGATGCGGCCGGTGAAGGGGCAGGGGGCGACGCTGAAGGTGATCGTGGGGAAGGACTTCAAGGCGGTACGGCCGGTGCGGGCCGAGGACGTGCGTCAGGGAGAGTTCGGGGCGGTCACCGGGGACGAGGTCGTCTGTTCCTGAGTCCGGGCTCCGGGCTCCGGGCTACGGGCTCCCTGAGGTCAGTCCTCGAAGCCCTCGGCCGCCCGGGACTCGCGCAGCTCCTTGATCGCCCGGCGGCGTGCCAGGCGGTGGGTGCGGCGGATCTGGGCCTCCTGGTAGCGGCGGCGGTCGCGGTCGGTCTCGGGGACGACCGGGGGGACCGTGCGGGGCTTGCCGTCCGCGTCGACCGCGGCGAAGACCAGATAGGCGGAGCCGACCTGCTGGGCGGGCGTCGACTCGTTCCAGCGCTCGGCAAGGACTCGGACGCCGACCTCCATGGAGCTGCGTCCGGTCCAGTTGACCTGGGCTTTCACATGAACGAGGTCGCCCACGCGGACCGGCTCGAGGAACACCATCTCGTCCATCGACGCGGTGACCGCGGGGCCGCCGGAGTGGCGTCCGGCGACGGCTCCCGCCGCGTCGTCCACCAGTTTCATGATCACGCCGCCGTGCACCGTGCCGAGGAGGTTGGTGTCGTTGTGGGTCATGATGTGGCTGAGCGTGGTGCGGGATGCCGAGGTCGGCTTGCCCGGAATCTCCGATTCCGAACGGGGAGCCTGGTCTGTCATGCCCTCCACCCTATGCCGGACGTATGTCCGAGCTCTCCCCGGCCGCTTTGCATCAGCTCTGCAACAGCCGTGACCCGAATTCCCGACCGCCCTGTGAGGCACGGCCCCCGAGACGGCAGACTGGGCCACATGAGCGATTGGCCTGACGATCAGGGGGGCGGCCGGGGATACGGCCGCGGCAGCGGGAACTCCCAGCCCGAGGGAGCCCGCGCGATGCGGCACGTCCAGCCAGGCCGGTCCTCCCGTCCGGCCGGACCACCGCCCGGTGGCGTCCCACAGCAGTCCGCGTACGACGACGGCTACGACGGCTACGACGAGCCGCGCGGGAACGGGCAGCCGTACGGCGACGCCCGCGACCAGGTCTTCGAGCCGCGCGCCGCGCGCCAGGACCCGTACGCCCAGAACCAGAACCAGGGCTACGACAGCGGCTACAACACCGGCCAGGTCTACGGCAGGCCCGGCCCTGGCGACGGTGGCCCCCCTGGCGGTGACGGACAGCCGCCGCGCGCCGCGCGCCCCGCGCCGAACTGGCGCAAGCGGATCAAGTGGACCGCGATCACGCTGGTCAGCGTGTTGCTCGTGACCTCCGTGATCACGTACTTCTGGGCCGACTCCAAGCTCAAGCGCGAGGTCGACCTCTCCAAGGTCATCGAGCGGCCCGAGGGCGGCGACGGCACGAACTACCTGATCGTGGGCTCCGACAGCCGCGAGGGCATGACCGCGGAGGACAAGAAGAAGCTCCACACGGGCTCCGCCGAGGGCAAGCGCACGGACTCGATGATGATCCTGCACGTCGCGGACGACGGCGGGAACACGATGATCTCGCTCCCCCGCGACTCGAACGTCACGATCCCCTCGTTCAAGGGCGCCGAGTCCGGCAAGCTCTACCCGAACCAGGGCCGCCAGACGAAGCTCAACGCGGCGTACGCGGAGGACGGCCCCGAGCTGCTCGTCCGCACCGTCGAGTACAACACCGGCCTCAAGATCGACCACTACGCCGAGATCGGCTTCGGCGGCTTCGCCAAGATCGTGGACTCGGTCGGCGGCGTCGAGATGGACATCCCCAAGGCCTTCAAGGACAAGTGGTCGGGCGCCGACTTCGAGGCGGGCAAGCAGACGCTCAACGGCCAGGAGGCCCTGGCCTTCGTCCGCACCCGGCACGCCTTCTCCAGCGACCTGGACCGTACGAAGAACCAGCAGAAGTTCCTCGCGTCCCTGGCCCACCAGGTGGCGACGCCCGGCACGGTCATGAACCCGTTCAAGCTCTACCCGACGATGGGCGCGGGCCTGGACACGCTGATCGTCGACAAGGACATGGGGCTGCTGGACGTGGCCTCCATGTTCTGGGCGATGAAGGGCGTGACCGGCGGCGACGGCAAGTCGATGAACATCCCGATCTCGGGCTCCACCGGCAGCAACCTCGTCTGGGACAAGGCCAAGGTCAAGCAGCTGGTCAAGGAGCTCAACAACGACGAGAAGGTCACCGTCTCGGGCGACTGACCCGTCTCGCAGAAGGGCCCCGCCGATTCGTCCGGCGGGGCCCTTTCGCGTCCCCGGGCGGCGCCCCGTACCCCGAACGCACCGTCCGCCGCGAAGCCCCGGCCGTGCCGTGCCACGGTTTGTTGGAACTGCCGCCCGCCGACGTCCGGAGCACCTGCCATGGCAGACCTGCAGGAGGAACTCAACACCACCGCCGAGGCGGGGGCGCTCGACCAGGCCCTCGCCCCACCCGATCCCGTGCCCGAAACCGGGCCCGACCCCGGTCCGGCGACGGTCCGCTGTGCCTCCCCGGCGGAACGCGCCCGCGCCCTGCTCGCCGCCCACCCCGTCGCCGACGGGTACAGCGGGCTGCCGTGGGCCCTGAGCGCGCTGCCCTGGCACGACTTCGAGACCGGCGACAGCGGACTGGAGAGCGACGTCCCGCGGCTGCGCTCGGGCCGCGTCTGCGCACAGTTCTGGTCGGTGCACGTGCCCGAAGGACCGGGCGGCGACCGCACCGTCCGCGCGACGCTCGAACAGATCGACCTGGTGCGGCACGTCGTCGCCGCCCACCCCGAGGCCCTGCGGCTCGCCCGCAACGCCTCGGAGACCGCCGACGCACGCAACTGCGGCCGCATCGCCACCCTGATCGGCCCGGCCCGCGGCGCCGCGCTCGGCGACTCGCTCGGCACGCTGCGGGCGATGCACAGCCTGGGCCTGTGCGTGGTCACCCTCTGCGGCACGTCGTGGGCGGGTGCGGGCGGCCTGACGCCGTTCGGCGAGGAGGTCGTCAGGGAGATGAACCGGCTCGGGGTCCTCGCGGACCTGTCCGGCGCCTCCGAGGCGACGGCGCGGCGGGTGCTCGCCGTCTCCAAGGCCCCGGTGGTCTTCATGCGCTCGGGGGCCCGCGCCCTGTACGACCATCCGGCGAACCTCTCGGACGAGCTGCTCGCCGAGGTCGGCGCCGCCAAGGGCCTGTGCCTGGTCCCGCTCGCCGCCGGGCGGACCGGCCCCACGGTGCGCACGGTGGCGGACCATCTCGATCACGTGCGCCGGGTCGCGGGCCCGGAGTGCGTCGGGCTCTCCGGGACGTACGACACCCTTGAGGCGCACCCGGAGTCCCTGGCGGACGCGGCGGGTTACCCGCGGCTGGTCGCCGAGCTCGTCGAACGCGGCTGGCCCGAGGCCGACTTGGCGCTGCTCACCTGGGGCAACGTCCAACGCGCCCTGCGCGGCGCTGACTTCACGGCGCGGGCGACGCGGGAACGGCGGCCCGCGTCGACGGCGACGATAGACCGACTGGACGGGGCGGACCGGCTGGACGGGGCGGACCGGCCGGAGGAGTGAGCCGTCCCGGTCGCCAAGAAGCCCCCTAGGCCGCGGGCCTGCCCATCGCGCGGTACGTCCAGCCCGCGGCCCGCCACGTCGCGGGGTCCAGGGCGTTGCGGCCGTCCAGGATGAGCGGGGAGGCCGCCGCCGCGGCGAGCTCCGCCGGGTCGAGCTCGCGGAACTCGCGCCACTCGGTGAGGTGCAGGACGACGTCGGCGCCGCGGACGGCGTCCAGCGCCGTCTCCGCGTAGCCGAGGGTGGGGAAGAGCCTGCGGGCGTTCGCCATGCCCTTGGGGTCGTAGACGGTGACCTGGCCGCCCTGGAGGTGGATCTGCCCGGCCACGTTCAGGGCCGGGGAGTCGCGCACGTCGTCCGAGTCCGGCTTGAACGTGGCGCCGAGGACGGCGACCCGCTTGCCGAGGAAGGACCCGCCGCCGAGCGCCTCGCGCGCCATCTCGACCATCTGGCCGCGGCGCCGCATGTTGATGGAGTCGATCTCGCGCAGGAAGGTCAGGGCCTGGTCCGCGCCGAGCTCACCGGCCCGCGCCATGAACGCGCGAATGTCCTTGGGCAGGCAGCCGCCGCCGAAGCCGATCCCGGCCCGCAGGAACTTCTTCCCGATCCGGTCGTCGTGGCCGAGGGCCTCCGCCAGCTTCACCACGTCGCCGCCCGCGGCCTCGCAGACCTCGGCCATGGCGTTGATGAAGGAGATCTTCGTGGCGAGGAAGGAGTTGGCCGAGGTCTTCACGAGCTCGGCGGTCGGGAAGTCCGTGACGATGAAGGGCGAGCCCTCCCCCATCGGCGCCGCGTACACCTCGCGCAGGAGCTTCTCCGCGCGCTCGCTGCGCACGCCGACCACGATCCGGTCGGGGTGCAGCGTGTCCTTGACGGCGAAGCCCTCCCGCAGGAACTCGGGGTTCCAGGCCAGCTCGACCGCGTCGCCCGCCGGGGCGAGCTCCGCGAGGCGGGACGCGAGCCGGTCCGCGCTGCCGACCGGGACGGTGGACTTGCCGACGACGAGCGCCGACTTGGTGAGGTGCTTGGCGAGGGACTCCAGGGCGTTGTCGACGTACGACATGTCGCACGCGTACTCGCCGTGCTTCTGCGGGGTGTTCACGCAGACGAAGTGGACGTCGCCGAAGTCCGCGACCTCCGCCCAGTCCATCGTGAAGCGCAGCCGTCCGCTGGAGCCCTCGATGCCCGCGACGTGCTTGCGCAGCAGCTCCTCCAGGCCGGGCTCGTACATGGGGACCTCGCCCCGCTGGAGCATCTCGATCTTCTCGGGCACGACGTCCAGACCCAGCACCTCGAAGCCGAGTTCGGCCATGGCCGCGGCGTGCGTGGCGCCGAGATAGCCGGTGCCGATCACAGTGATCTTGAGGGCCATGCGGTGCTCCAGAGGTCTGCGGCTTCAGTGCGCTGACGAGCATAGTCGCGCGTGTCCCGGCCTCTCACCGGGTGTGATTCACGCTGTCGCGAAGCTCACGTATCCCTTACGTGGGGGGCACCACTAAAATTTGGGTTACTTAACGGTAATTAGCGTCCTTGGAGCGTGAGAGACCTTGGCCGGATCGGCTGATTTCGACCTGTACCGCCCGTCCGAGGAGCACGACATGCTCCGTGACGCGATCCGCTCGCTGGCCGAGGCGAAGATCGCGCCGTTCGCCGCCGCGGTGGACGAGGAGGCCCGCTTCCCGCAGGAGGCCCTCGACGCGCTGGTCGCGAACGACCTGCACGCCGTGCACGTCCCCGAGAGCTACGGCGGCGCGGGCGCCGACGCCCTCGCGACGGTCATCGTCATCGAGGAAGTGGCGCGCGTCTGTGCCAGCTCCTCACTGATCCCCGCCGTGAACAAGCTCGGCTCGCTGCCCGTCATCCTCTCCGGCTCCGAGGAGCTGAAGAAGAAGTACATGACGCCGCTCGCCGGTGGCGAGGGCATGTTCTCCTACTGCCTCTCCGAGCCGGACGCCGGTTCGGACGCGGCGGGCATGAAGACGAAGGCCGTGCGCGACGGGGACTTCTGGGTCCTCAACGGCGTGAAGCGCTGGATCACCAACGCGGGCGTCTCCGAGTACTACACGGTCATGGCCGTCACGGACCCGGAGAAGCGCTCCAAGGGCATCAGCGCCTTCGTCGTCGAGAAGGGCGACGAAGGCGTCTCCTTCGGCGCCCCGGAGAAGAAGCTCGGCATCAAGGGCTCCCCCACCCGCGAGGTCTACCTCGACAACGTCCGCATCCCCGCCGACCGCATGATCGGCGAGGAGGGCACGGGCTTCGCGACCGCCATGAAGACCCTGGACCACACCCGCATCACCATCGCGGCCCAGGCCCTCGGCATCGCCCAGGGCGCCCTCGACTACGCCAAGGGGTACGTCAAGGAGCGCAAGCAGTTCGGGAAGCCGATCGCGGACTTCCAGGGCATTCAGTTCATGCTCGCCGACATGGCCATGAAGATCGAGGCCGCCCGCCAGCTGACGTACACGGCGGCGGCCAAGTCCGAGCGCGGTGACAAGGACCTCACCTTCCAGGGCGCGGCCGCCAAGTGCTTCGCCTCGGACGTGGCGATGGAGGTCACCACGGACGCGGTGCAGCTCCTCGGCGGGTACGGCTACACCCGTGACTACCCCGTCGAGCGCATGATGCGCGACGCGAAGATCACGCAGATCTACGAGGGCACGAACCAGGTCCAGCGCATCGTGATGGCGCGCAACCTGCCGTAACCGGTTCTTCGCAGGCCGACGGTCACTTTCGGTGGCTCACGGACTGCGATCGGCTTCCGGTCCGTTCGGGCCAACGGCCCCCGGCGCCCTGCCGGGGGCCGTTCGCGTGGCATCCGTCAGGCGACTTCGGCCTGTGCTCGAAGCGAGCCCCGGCCCACTTCTGGCCTCTGGCCGGGGCTCTTTCGTCGCTTCGGCCCTACTCCGCCCGCACACGTCAGGCACTTCGCCTCGAACGTCACCTCGGTGTCCGGATGCTGAGTGATCCGATGCTTCGTGTACCGCAGGATCGAACGGGACATCGTGGGGTGCTCCCCTCATCAGGTGTGGACAGCAGTCGGGCAGGCAAGATCCGGTGCGGCACGGTTCGGGGAGCACGCCACCAGAGCTACAGACAGGAATACGGGCCTCTCCAGGTAGCAGCCGTGGGACACGTCTCCACCCCAACCCAGCCGTTCAGCGGCGGAGTGGACCAGTAGTGCCAGCCGCGTACTGTCACGGTCCGACTCGGAGGCGAACCGGGGTGCGTACTCGGTCAGTTGTTGCCCGAGCCATTCCGCCGCTTCCTTCGGCTCCTCCCAGGTGCCACGCACCAACTTCGCGGGCTTGATCAGCCAGTGGGCCGTTTCCAGCGGTGGCAGGTCCACGGTCGGGAACTCCGCCTTCACTTCCTTGTACCGTGCGGTCAGCTCCGGCCTATCGGCCGGAGGAGGATCAGGGTGCGGAGGCCGCCTCAGTGCCTCGTCATCGAACCGTTGCTTGGAGCCGGTCCACAGGTAACCGTGGTGGTGCAACTGTCGTCCCGTTCAGAGCAGGAAGAAGAGGGGTGCCCGACCGGCCCTGTCTCTCGGGGGTGAGCCAGGGCCGGGGGCGTCAGGGATGACCGTCAGGCGGACAGGCCGAAGCGGGCCGGGTCGATACCGGCCGCGTCCAGTTCCTCGGTGGTGAAGCGCAACGGCTCCGCACCGGGGCGCTTGCTGTCACCCAACGCCCAAGCGTCGGGCCCGATCTTCGCCAGCGTGGCGCAGGCCTCGCCGTCGGGGTGTGTGTTGCCCCCGCACGCCTTGAGGAACTCGGCGCCGTCGATGGGCAGGCTGTACAGGTCGGTTTCGGGCATGAGTGTGCCTTCCTGTGTGGTCAGTGCTGGGGGGCAGACTCAGAGCCGGTACTGATCCGTTTTCGACACGTACAAGACACCCGGGCCAACAGCCGTCGCGGACTCCCGAAGGAGCTCGTGCAGCATCGACCTGGAGTTCTCCTTCATGGCGTTCGTCAGGCTGTCGACCAGTAGGGCGGCCTCAGACGGGAGCAGAATCATTTCCGTGTCTGCCGTATGCCGACCGTTCTTCGTCAACCACATGGGGACACGAATGTTCCCATCAACGTCCCGGTACGCCGGACGGCTTGGGATCGGGTCCATCCGCCAACCCTGCGGGGCCTTCTGTCTTTCGTTCTTCGGTTCGGTCGGCATGAGTACATCCTCGGACCGTCACCGAGGGACCTCTAGCCCGTTTCCTGTTGCCTCAAGAAGTCGTCCCGGAGCCCTGCAACGAAGGACCTCATTTCCTCGCCCGTGACGGCCGCACCCTCGAAGCCATCGAACTTGTTCACGTATAGCTCGACGTCCCTGGCTTCGGTAGTGGTGATCTCAGCATGAGGGATCTCGATAATGGCTAGGTTGGTGTCGAAGAGAACGAACGAGGAACTGGGCAAGTCAGTCATAGGTGCCGATAGGGGAAGCACCCCGATGCTCACGTTCGGCATTCTCGACATGGTGATGAGCTTGTCTAGCTGCGCTGCCAGCATCGAGGGACGAACGATTTTCCATCTGAGCACGGACTCAGTGACCACGAACCGAAAGGTTCGGTCGGTGTCGTGCAAGACCTCTTGCCGGAGCAGACGTGCGCCCATCATCTTCTCTAGGGCGCCTTGCGTGTAACTGTGTCTACTAAGAATGGCGCGAGCGTATTCGGGGGTCTGGAGTAGGCCAGGAACGCACGACGGCTGAAAGAGCCGCATGAGGGTCGTTTGAGCTTCTATCGCCCGGATCTCGTCCTGGTGCTTGTGAAGCCCGGTACGCCGCAAGATGCGCCATGCCGTCGCCTCCGTGGCCGCCTTACGGGCAGCTTCGGTAAGTCGGGCCTTGACCTCCTCCGAGACCTCCAAGGCCGTGAGGATGCGCTCCACGTCTATCAGACTTGGCGAAAGCGCTTCGTTCTCAATCTTGCTGAGCTTGCTCGGAGACATGACAGCGCTACGGGCGACCGCCTTAGCCTGCTTTCCGCTGGCTTCTCGCAGTTCCCGTAGCGCCCGACCGATATTGATGTTGTTCACGCTGGCTTGTGCTGCTCCCACCAGTCGCGGAACGGTACAGCGTTACTCAAGGCTGCGTCTCGACGCTCTAGCCATCCCTGCGCCTGCTCCTCGGGGATCAGTTCTGCACCTAGGAACTCTCCGCCGTCGCCGTACTGCATAGTCACGACCGAGTGTTCATCGAAGGCCCAGAAGTCCGGTACACCCTCTAGCGGGTTCGACTGTTCGGTGGTGTCGAGGATGAAGAACTCTTCCCCGGCTTCCTGGTTCCGGACGTAACCCCAACCGAGTTCGAACCGCAGGTAATCACTCAAGGGGCGAGCCAGGATGTGCACGCGATACATGCGCTTACCGGATTGTGTGGCATCCCGTACGGTCGTGACCCAACCGGCTGACTTGTACTCTTCCGGCTGCGGCTTACCGGCCAAGAATGCGTGGTAAGCGTCGACCCCGCCCGACTTGCTGTAGTCGTCCAGGGTCTCAAGCCGGAACGCTTCCCGCTGAAACTCCGTGAAGAGCTTTCCGAACTCGTCAGGCGAGATGTTCACGGGCCACCCTCAGAATCAGCGACATAGGGATACGCACGGCGGTTTCGTTGTTCGGTAGCTGCATGGTGATGAGCGCTTCCTCGTCATCCACCTTGAAGCCCTGCACTAAGACGCTCCCCGTGCCCTCTACCGCCCACACGGTCGGGCACGGCCCCTCGTCGCACTCGCTTGCGAGCTGGTTGAGCTTCACTGGCTGACCCCCTGCACAGGTTGTTGTCCTGTTCGATCCTCGCGACGCCGTGACACACGGGTCAAGGTGGCCCAGTTGAGAGAACAGGAAACTCGGCACGGCTGCGGCATGCCGCAGCCGTGAGGGAGGGAGGGAAGCAGCCGCACACCGGGATGGCCACGTGGCCCATGCGTGACCGGCGGGGCAAAAAAGGCCCCAAGGGGGTTGTTTTCTCGATCATGGGGAAATGCTGGGGAAGCACCCCACAGAGGGGGTGTCTCCCCAGGTCAGAGCCATGTTCGCTGTAAAGCACCCAGATCTACGAGAGCACCAACCACGTCCAGCGCATCGTGATGGCGCGCAACCTGCCGTAGCCTGCGGCGCTTCAACGGCAACGGTGCCCTCTCCCTGACTTCAGGGAGAGGGCACCGTTCGCGCCCCACAAGGGGCACGGGGAACTGCGCTCTCAGCCGTCGATGACCCGTCGGCGGCCCACGGCGCGACCCCCGCAGACGCGTCTGCGGGGGTCTTCTCGCGGATGCGGGCACGCTTCGCTTGCTCGCGCAGTTCCCCACGCCCCTTACGGGGCGCCCCATCTCAGCCGTCCAGTTGCGCCAGCGTCGCGATCGACGGGCCCCGTCGGGACCTGATGTCCCGGGAGACGTCCTCCGCAGCCCCCAGCACCCGCACCGCGTTCTCCCACGTCAGCTTCGCGAGGTCGGGCTTGGACCAGTTGCGGTCCAGGAGCTCCGCGACCAGGTTCGGGTAGCCCGCCACGTCGTCCAGGCCGGACGGGGTGAAGGCCGTGCCGTCGTAGTCGCCGCCGATGCCGATGTGGTCGATGCCCGCCACCTCGCGCATGTGGTCGAGGTGGTCGGCGACCGTCGCGGCGGTGGCGATCGGGCGCGGGGTCGTCGCCTCGAAGGCCTCGTGGACCTTCATCGCCTCCGGCGTCGTGTCCAGGTGGTGGAAACCGTTGGCCCGCATGTTCTCGTCGGCGGCCTGGGTCCAGTCGACCGCGGCCTGGAGGACGAACTTCGGGACGAAGGTCGCCATCGCCACGCCGCCGTTGGCAGGCAGGCGCTCCAGGACGTCGTCCGGGATGTTGCGCGGGTGGTCGCACACCGCGCGCGAGGACGAGTGGGAGAAGATGACCGGCGCCACCGAGGTGTCCAGGGCCGCCCGCATCGTCGTCGCCGCCACGTGCGAGAGGTCCACCAGCATGCCGACGCGGTTCATCTCGCGCACGACCTCGCGGCCGAAGGGCGAGAGACCGCCGACGCCCGGCTCGTCCGTCGCCGAGTCCGCCCACGCGATGTTGTCGTTGTGCGTGAGCGTCATGTAGCGGACGCCGAGCGTGTGCAACGCCCGCAGCGTGGCGAGGGAGTTGTTGATGGAGTGGCCGCCCTCGGCCCCCATCAGCGAGGCGATGCGCCCCTGCGAGCGCGCCTCCTCCATGTCCGCGGCGGTCAGCGCGCGGGCCAGGTCGGCGGGGTAGCGGGTGAGGAGCTGCTCGACGCAGTCGATCTGCTCCAGGGTCGCGCTCACCGCCGCGTCGCCGGTCAGGTCGGTGCGCACGTACACCGACCAGAACTGCGCGCCGACGCCGCCCGCGCGCAGCCGGGCGATGTCCGTGTGCAGACTGCCCCGCTGGTCCGTGGCGATGTCGAGCTTGTCGATGTCGTAGCCCGCCTTCTCCCGGAGGGCCCACGGCAGGTCGTTGTGGCCGTCGACGACGGGGAAGTCGGCGAGGAGCGCGCGTGCTTCGTCGAGAGATGTCATGCGATCACTTTCCCGAGCCGAAGCCGAATCCGGAACCCGCTCCTTCGACCTTGGCCCGGAGCCGCTTGCCCTTCTCCGTCGCCTGGTCGTTCAGCTCCTGCTGGAACTCCCGCATGCGGCCGAGGAGTTCGGCGTCGTGCGCGGCGAGGATGCGGGCCGCGAGCAGGCCCGCGTTGCGCGCGCCGCCGACGGAGACCGTCGCGACCGGGACGCCCGCGGGCATCTGCACGATGGACAGGAGGCTGTCCATGCCGTCCAGGTACTTCAGCGGGACCGGTACGCCGATCACGGGCAGCGGGGTCACCGACGCCAGCATGCCGGGCAGGTGGGCGGCGCCGCCCGCGCCCGCGATGACCGCCTTGAGGCCGCGGTCCGCGGCCTGCTCGCCGTACGCGATCATCTCGTGCGGCATGCGGTGCGCGGAGACGACGTCGACCTCGAAGGGGATCTCGAACTCGTCGAGTGCCTTGGCGGCGCCCTCCATCACCGGCCAGTCGGAGTCCGAGCCCATGACGATGCCAACAACAGGTGCGGTCATTCGGTGATCGTTCCTCTGAGATAGCCGGCTGCGTGACGGGCGCGGTCGAGCACCTCGTCCAGATCGTCGCCGTAGGTGTTCACGTGACCGACCTTGCGGCCGGGCTTCACGTCCTTGCCGTACATGTGGATCTTGAGCTGCGGGTCGCGGGCCATGCAGTGCAGGTACGCGGTGTACATGTCGGGGTAGTCCCCGCCGAGCACATTGGCCATCACGGTCCACTTGGCGCGCGGGCGCGGGTCGCCGAGCGGCAGGTCGAGCACGGCACGGACGTGGTTGGCGAACTGCGAGGTGATCGCGCCGTCCTGCGTCCAGTGGCCGGAGTTGTGCGGGCGCATCGCCAGTTCGTTGACCAGGATGCGGCCGTCAGGGGTCTCGAAGAGCTCGACCGCGAGGTGTCCGACCACGCCGAGCTGCTTGGCGATGCGCAGCGCGAGCTCCTGAGCCTCGCCCGCCAGGCCCTCGGCCAGGCCGGGCGCCGGGGCGATCACCGTGTCGCAGACGCCGTCGACCTGCTGGGACTCGACGACGGGGTAGGCGACGGCCTGGCCGTGCGGCGAGCGGACGACGTTCGCCGCCAGTTCGCGCACGAAGTCGACCTTCTCCTCGGCGAGCACCGGGACACCGGCCCGGAAGGGGTCTTCGGCGTCCTCGACGGAACGTACGAACCACACCCCCTTTCCGTCATAGCCGCCCCGCACCGTCTTGAGGATCACGGGGAAGCCGTCGCCGCCGTCCGTCGCGCCCTCGGCCGCGAAGGCGGCCACGTCGGCCGGGTCCTTCACGATCCGGTGGCGCGGACAGGGCACTCCGATCTCCGTGAGCTTCGCGCGCATCACACCCTTGTCCTGGGCGTGCACCAACGCGTCGGGCCCCGGACGGACGGGGATGCCGTCCGCCTCCAGGGCCCGTAGATGCTCGGTGGGTACGTGTTCGTGATCGAAAGTGATCACGTCGCAGCCCCGCGCGAACTCACGCAGCGTGTCCAGGTCGCGATAGTCGCCGATGACGACATCGCTGACGACCTGCGCCGCGGAATCCTGCGGGGTGTCACTGAGGAGCTTGAATTTCAGGCCGAGGGGGATACCCGCCTCGTGGGTCATGCGGGCGAGCTGACCGCCGCCGACCATGCCGACTACCGGGAACGTCACGCCCCCAGGGTATCGGCCGGTATCGGCCACCGGGGAACGGCCGGAAGCCGCGCTCCGCGCCCCCTCCTGTCACAGCGGCGCCACAGAGTCCGGGCACCCGCGCGCGCCCGTGGGGGCCGCTGGTTAGCATGGCTGGGTCGACACGACCGAATCACCAATCCGTCGGCACGTACACGACCGGTACGAACGACCGGCACGAACGACCGGTACGCAATCGACGGGGGCTGGGGCGACACCATGACAGAACGGGGCCCAGTGCGCGTGCGGCTGGACAGGCTGGGGCGCGAGGTTGCCAAGTTCGGGGCCGTGGGGGCGGTCGGAACCCTGGTGAACTTCGCCGTCTTCAACCTCGTGCGGCACGTCACCGATCTCCACGTGGTGCGCGCGAGCGTGGTCGCCACGATCGTCGCCATCGCCTTCAACTACGTGGGGTTCCGCTACTTCACGTACAAGGACCGTGACAAGAGCGGCCGCACCAAGGAACTCACGCTGTTCCTGCTGTTCAGCGCGGTCGGCCTGGTGATCGAGAACGGCGTGCTCTACGCCGCGACGTACTGGTTCGGCTGGGACGGCCGCCTTGAGGCCAACTTCTTCAAGTTCCTCGGCATGGCCATCGCGACGCTCTTCCGCTTCTGGTCGTACCGCACCTGGGTGTTCAAGGCCCTGCCCGTCCGCGAGACCACCGTTGCGCATGCGGAATCGTTCCTGGAGGAGACGGACGAGAAGCCCGTCGTGCGGCGTTCCTAGCGGATCGTCTTGTCTTCCGCTTCGCTGTCCGTGCTCCGTGAGAGCGGCGTACGGGACAGGAAGAGCCCGAAGACCGGCGGCAGTGTCTGCAGCATCTCCAGGCGGCCCCCGTCGGCCTCGGCCAGATCCCGGGCCACCGCAAGGCCGATACCCGTCGAGTTGCGGCCGCTGATCGTCCGCTCGAAGATCCGCGCCCCCAGGTCGGCGGGGACGCCCGGACCCTCGTCCGTGACCTCGATGACCGCCTGGTTGCCGGTGACGCGCGTACGCAGCGCGACCGTGCCGCCACCGTGCATCAGCGAGTTCTCGATCAGCGCGGCGAGGACCTGGGCCACCGCTCCCGGCGTGCCCACCGCCTCCAGGTGCCGCTTGCCGGAGCTGACGATGGCGCGGCCCGCGCTGCGATAGGCCGGGCGCCACTCCTCAAGCTGCTGCTTGACGACCTCGTCCAGGTCGAAGGCGACGGCGGAGCCCGTGCGCGGGTCGCGGGAGTTGGTGAGCAGCCGCTCCACGACGTCGGTGAGGCGCTCGACCTGCGCCAGCGCGATCGTCGCCTCCTCCTTCACCGTGTCCAGCTCCTCGGTGACGGTGATCTCCTCCAGGCGCATGGAGAGCGCGGTCAGCGGGGTGCGCAGCTGGTGTGACGCGTCGGCGGCCAGGCGCCGCTCGGCGGTCAGCATCCGCCCGATGCGCTCGGCCGAGGAGTCGAGGACGTCGGCGACGCGGTCCAGCTCCGGCACCCCGTACCGCTTGTGGCGGGGCCGTGGGTCGCCCGAGCCGAGGCGTTCCGCGGTCTCGGCGAGGTCGGTGAGCGGGGAGGCGAGGCGGTTGGCCTGGCGGACGGCGAGGAGCACCGCCGCGATGATGGCGAGCAGTGCCACGGCGGCGATGATCAGCAGGGTCCTGCCGACCTCACGGGTGACGGCGGCCTTCGGCTCCTGGACGGTGACCTTCTCGCCCTGCTCGCCGGGGCGGGTGGCGCTGATGACCTCGCCGCCGGGGCGGGTGCCGATCTCGATGGACTTGCGGCCGGGGATCTCGATGCGGGCGTACCGGTCGGTGGCGACCTGGTCGCGCAGGATCTCGCCGCTGATCTTCTCCTCGCTGATCAGCCGACTGTCGACGATGCTGGCGAGGCGCAGGGCCTCGGAGTCGACGCGCTCCTGGGCGCTGCTGCTGATCGTCCTCGTCTCGACGATGACGAGGCTCACCCCGAAGACCGCGATGACCACGAGGACGACGGCGAGGGTGCTGTTGATCAGTCTGCGGCGCATTGCACCAGTGTCCCGCGTCTCGGGGTCCCTTTAGGGGCGCGGGGAACTGCGCGAGCAACCACGTACGAGCCGCACCCGCCGTCAGGCGCCGCAGGCAGACGCGGCTGCGGGTTGTTACGGGTTGCTCGCGCAGTTCCCCGCGCCCCTGGGGAGACTTCGCGCACCGCCCCCGAAGGCGTGCGGGTCAGCTCTTCTCGAAGCGGAAACCGACGCCCCGCACCGTCGCGATGTACCGCGGATTGGCCGCGTCGTCCCCGAGCTTCTTGCGGAGCCAGGAGATGTGCATGTCGAGGGTCTTCGTGGAGGACCACCACGTCGTGTCCCAGACCTCGCGCATCAGCTGGTCCCGGGTGACGACCCGGCCCGCGTCGCGCACCAGGACCCTGAGGAGGTCGAACTCCTTCGCGGTGAGCTGGAGCTCCTCGTCGCCCATCCACGCGCGGTGCGACTCGACGTCGATCCGCACGCCGTGCGTGGCGGGCGCCTCCTTGGGCTCGGTGGCGCCGCGCCGCAGCAGCGCCCGGACCCGGGCGAGGAGCTCGGCGAGGCGGAAGGGCTTGGTCACGTAGTCATCCGCGCCCGCGTCCAGACCGACGACGGTGTCCACCTCGTCGGCGCGCGCGGTCAGGATGAGGATCGGCACCGTGAGCCCGTCGGCCCGCAGCCGGCGGGCCACCTCCAGGCCGTCCATGCCGGGCAGCCCCAGGTCGAGTACGACAAGGTCTACGCCGCCCTGCAGGCCTGCGTCGAGGGCGGTCGGGCCGTCCTCACGGACTTCGACCTCGTAACCCTCCCTGCGCAGGGCACGGGCCAGCGGCTCCGAGATGGACGCGTCGTCCTCGGCGAGCAGTACACGGGTCATGGGGTGATGGTAGTCCGCAGTGGACAACGGCAGGGCGGTGATCGCACAGTGGAGGTGCGGCCCTGCGGCTGTGGGAAGCGATTCACAGAAACACCTTTGAATGTGCGCTGTTGGTTGCAGGGACACCTGTGATCCATCTCTCAAGTCCTTCCATATGCATCCCTGACGTGTCGTATGGTGACCCAACGCCTGATGCACTACTCAAGGACCTTTGGCCCGCTGTGCGGCCTTAGGTCTCTTTTATGTGTGCGGGCCGGTTACGACCGGCCTTGAAAGGAATGACCTGTGGTCGGGCCCTGAGTGCGAGGTTGCGCCAGGGTGTGGATCCCGGAGTCACCGCCCCTCGCCTCTTCTGCGGGGTGAACTCCCCCTGGGCGTGGGGGTGGGCGGCATGACGACGGTGCCGACCGCCCCCCACCGGGCGCGCTCACGCTCCTGCCGCGCGCGTCCCGAACCCACGAGGATCGACCCATGGCGTCCAGCCTGACGAAGGACTCCGCCAGTACCCCTGGCTCCGAGAAGACCTTCTTCGGCCACCCCCGCGGACTGGCCACTCTCTTCATGACCGAGATGTGGGAGCGCTACAGCTTCTACGGCATGAAGGCACTGCTCCCGCTGTACCTGATCGCCCCCGGCGGCATGAACATGAGTGCCACGACGGCGACGGCGATCTACTCCGTCTACATGTCGATGGTCTACCTGCTCGCCATGCCGGGCGGCTGGATGGCGGACCGCTTCTGGGGTCCGCGCAAGACCGTCGTCATCGGTGCCGCCGTGGTCATCCTCGGCCACATCACGCTGGCGCTGCCGAGCTCGGCCACCTTCTTCGCCGGTCTCGCGCTCGTCGCGCTCGGCTCCGGCCTCCTGAAGGCCAACATCTCCGTGATGGTCGGCCACCTCTACGACGGTCCGAAGGACGCGCGTCGTGACGGCGGCTTCACGCTCTTCTACATCGGCATCAACCTCGGCGCCTTCCTCGCCCCGCTGTCCATCGGCACGGTCGGCGAGAACGTCAACTGGCACCTCGGCTTCGCGCTCGCCGCGGTCGGCATGGCCCTGGGCCTCGCCCAGTTCATGATCGGCTCGCGCCACCTGAGCGCCCAGAGCAGCGTGGTCTCGCAGCCCGCGACGCCGCAGCAGCGCGCCGCCGCCCTGCGCAACGGCCTGATCTGGCTGATCGTCGCCGCCGCGCTCTACACGCTCATGGGCGTGACCGGCAACTTCGCCGACTGGGCCCTGATGCCGCTGATCATCGCCGGTCTGGTCATCCCGGTCACCGTCCTTGCCCGCATGAAGCGCGACAAGGAGCTCTCGGAGCTCGAGCAGTCCAAGCTGTCGGGCTACATCTGGTTCTTCGTGGTCGCCGCCGTCTTCTGGATGATCTACGACCAGAACGGCTCCACCCTGTCGATCTTCGGCAAGGGCTCGACCACGAACAACCTGCTCGGGTTCGACTTCCCGACCTCCTGGTACCAGTCGCTGAACCCGATCTTCATCATGGCGCTGGCCCCCGTGGTCGCCTCGGCGTGGCTCTGGCTGAACAAGCGGGGCAAGGAGCCGAGCACGGCCGTCAAGTTCGCCTCCAGCCTGACGCTGATCGGCATCTCCTTCGCCGTCTTCCTCATCCCGCTGATCGACACCGCCAACAACGGCGGCCGGGTCAGCCCGATGTGGCTGGTGTCGATCTACTTCATCCAGACCGTCGGCGAGCTCTGCCTCTCCCCGGTCGGCCTCTCGCTCACCACGAAGATGGCCCCGGAGAAGTACAGCGCCCAGATGATGGGTGTCTGGTTCCTCGCGGTCACCGCGGGCGACTCCGTCACGGGTCTGCTGACCTCGCCGCAGCTGGGCGTGGACCTGAACAATTCGGGGGCGGTCGCCGTCGAAGCGATCATCGCCGTACTGGCGGGTGTCGGAATCTGGACGTCCCGCAAGAAGGTCAAGCAGCTCATGGGCTCGGTCAACTGACCCCGTCGCTGTGAGGAAGGGCCGCTGCTCCGTGGAGCAGCGGCCCTTTCCGCTTTCTGCAGGCCTGGGCGTGCGAACAGAGGAACGTCCCGCCACCCGCACAGGTGGTGCGGAGGCGTTGCGCGGGAGGCGGGCGGCCGTGCGGTGCAGCATCTCGCCATGCGTCGTACGTTGCTGAGCGTTGCCCTCTGTGGGGCGCTGTTGTCGTCGAGTGCCGCCGCCCAGGCGGCCCCCGAGCCGCCGCACGGGCAGCTCTTCCGTTACGGGGCACACCCCCGCCAGAACATCACCGTGTACGGCGACAGCGGCCCTCCGCTCGTCATCCTGCACGGCGGCTACTGGTCGAAGGACACCGACTGGAGCGGGTGGGCGCGGTGGTTCGCGGCCCGTGGGTTCACCGTGTACGACACCGACTACCGGCTGACCTCGGACGCGGTCTGGCCCGCACAGCGCGACGACGTCCTCGCGGCGCTGCACTGGGTGCGGCTGCGGGAGGGCGGCGGGCGGCCGCTGGTGCTCGGGTCGTCGGCGGGCGGGCACCTCGCGCTGCAGGCCGGGGCGTACGGGGCGGGGCGGGCGCGGACGCGCGGTGTCGTCGCGCTGTCGCCCGTGGCGTCCCCGCACCGCGCGTGGCGCGACGGCGCGCGCCCCGGGGCCTCCGCCGAGCGGCGGGCGCTGCGGGGGGCCGCGGAGCGGCTTGCGGGGTGCGTGCCGGGCCGCGGGGCCGGGCGGGCGGAGCGGGCGTGCCGGGCCCGGTGGGCCGACCTGTCCGTCGCCTCCCACGCCTCCGGCGCGGACGACGCGCCGCTGCTCCTCGTCCACTCCACGGGGGACTTCGTGCCGCGGGCGCACTCCTCGGAGCTCGCGAGCGCGGAGCGCGGGGCTGGCCTGACCGACATCACCCTCCGCACGGTGTCAGGCCCCGCGCACGGGGGCCCGCTCCTCCGGGCCCCGGGCATGGCCCAGTCGATCCTGCGCTGGCTGCGGGGCCACGCGTAGCGCCCGCCTACGGCGGTCCGTCGACGTCTGCGGCCTGTCCGTGACTGGTCCGCGCAGACGCGTCTGCCTACGGCGGTTCATCAGCGGCTGCGGCCCTCCATGGGCCGCTCGCGCAGTTCCCCGCGCCCCTGACCGGAACCGGAACCCAGGCCACCCTCCACACAACGCCTCCCCCGCGGAGGTGCGGTTAAGGGGCGCGGGGAACTGCGCGACCAGCCACCGACCGCCCGCAGAGGCCATCCGGGGCAAGCCCCGCAGACGCGTCTGCCTACGGCGGTTCGTCGACGCCTGCGGGCCGTCCGTGGCCGAGCGCGCAGTTCCCCGCGCCCCTGGGGAGGCGGCGCGGACGCGCCCCTTAAGGGGCGCGGGGAACTGCGCGGCCAGCCACCGGCGGCCCGCAGAGGAATCCGCGCCCCGTCCAGCGCAGCGCCAGCGCAGCGTCAGCGCAGGCCGCGTCGCCTCCTGGGGAGGAAGGTGAAGACTGCTCCGCCAAGGAGGATCACCGTGCCCGCGACCAAGCCGAGCGCCCGCAGCGCGCCGTTGTCATCGGCGCCCGTGTCCGCCAGGCCGCCGCCGCCCGAGGACGAGCCGCCCCCGGTCGCCGTGCCGGAGCCACCCGTGCCGGAGCCGCCCGCGTCGGAGCCGCCCGCCGTGCCGGAGCCGCCCGCCGCCCCGCCCGGCTGCGCCGACGTGTCGAGTTCGAGGGAGACCTCGGTCTTGGCCGGGGTGCACGTCGTGGTCGTGCCCAGGGCCTTCACGGTCAGGACACCCGGTGACAGCGTCGACTTGCCGTCGGCGCCCGGCTTGTACGTCCCGGTCAGGTCGGGGATCGTCATCGGGTCGCCGGACTTGATCGGCTCCTTGTTGGTCGGGCCCTCGACATGCACCGTGCCCTTGTCCGCCCCGCCCAGCTTGACCTCCATCGACGGCTTCACTGAGTCCGCGGGGATGTCGGCCGGGCTGTCCATCACGGCCTTCTTGAACTGGACCGTCAGGCCGTAACTCCCGCCGTCCTTCTTGGCGTTGATCTGGACCGGCGAGGTCGCTTCCTTGTCGCCGATGGGCGTCTTGCACTTGTACGGGGTCTGGACCTCCTTGCCGGGGAAGTCGGTCTTCCCGTCGCCCCCGCCGGTGGAGGATCCGCCCGCGTTCCCGCCGGTGGTGGCGCCTCCGGAGGACCCACCCGACGTACCGCCCGTACCGCCCGAACCGCCGCCCCCCGCCGTCACCTTGATCGTCGCGCCCGCCTTCACCTGCTCCTTCGGCGTGCACTTGGTGTCGGTCGAGATCGGCTTGTTGACGTTGATGTTGTACGCGTCCGGGGTCAGCGTCACCTCGCCCGCCGCGGTCAGCTTCAGCTTGCCCTTCATGTCGGAGAGGAGCATGGGGCTGTTCTTCTTGATGGGCGGGTTCTTGCGCTCCCCCGCCATCTTCAGGTCACCGGTCTGGCCGCCGGCCAGCTTGATCGTGCCGGTCGGCAGCACCGTGTTCTCGCCCAGGTCGAGGACGTCCGGGTTCTTGGACGCGGCCTGCGTCGTCTTCCACACGACGTCGACCTCGTCGCCCACCTTCGCCGTGGCCGGTGCGGTGATCTCCACCTTGGTCGTGCCCTGCACGGGCGGCAGGTTGGAGATCGGCGGAGGGATGCACTCCGTCTTGTAGGCGACCTCTGCGGCCTCGGCGGCTGCGGCGGCTGCGGCGGCCTGTGCGGGGCCCGCGGTCAGCAGGATGCCCGCTCCGCCCAGCAGGAGCGCGACCGAAGCCGCGCCCGCTCTCCGTCGTTGCGTGCTCACGTGGTTCCCTTCGTCGGACTGTCGTCGGACGGTGCGGAGAGCCGGCCTGCGGGTGCGCCGGGGTCTGTGTCGGGGGTGAACCAGGGCAGGGCGGCGGCCGTGGACTCCGTACCGCCGGAGCCGCTCGCGCCAGGTGCCCCCGTGGGGTTCGTACGAGGTGCGGACGCCGCGTGCGACGACGTACGCGAGCCGCCCGCCGCCCGGGCCGTCCCGGGCTTCCGGTCCGCGTCGACCGCCCCCTGCGGGAGCCTCAACTGCGGCATGCGGCGGGCGAGTTCGGCCAGGCGTCCGGTGCGGTGGCGGCCGGAGCGGGAGGCGCGGCGCCGGTTCGGCCTGAGCCGGTCGACGACGGCCATGCCGATGCGGAAGACGGCCGCGGGCACGACGATGCAGAGGAGGATCCAGAAAACGGTCACGCCCCACGGGCGGCCCACGCCCCAGGGCTGCTCGGCGAGGACCTTCCCGCCGAACTTCAGCGAGACCAGGTAGTCGCCGTGCGCGCCCGCCGAGAGCTCCACCGGCAGCTTGATCTGCGCCTTCTTGCCGGGCGCGATCGTGCCGCGCCACTGCTGTTCCTCCCACTCCGGCGCGAACACGCCGTGGGAGGTGCCGACCTGGAAGACCGGGTTCTTCACGGGCGCCGAGCCGACGTTGCCGACGGTGAATTCGAGCTTGCGCTGCGGCGGGGCGCCGAACCAGGTGAGCACTCCGCTTGAGCCCTCCAGACCGGTGTCCGTCAGGACGGAGAGCTTGCCGCCCCCGGCCTGCTCGGGCAGCGCCTTCACGGGGTGGCCCGCGACCTTCAGCACCGCGTCGACCTGCTGTTTCTCGCCGGTCACGGTGGCGACGTGGACGACGCAGGGGCAGGGTTTTGGCGGCTCGGCCACGGGGAGCTTCTTGCTGAAGGCGCCGTCGCCGTCCGTGGTGACGGCCCGGCCGTCGGAGTTGGCGCAGGAGTTGGTGCCGCCGACGACGCCCTTGCCGGGGGCCGACTGGCCGCAGACGAGCATCATCAGCAGGGCGTCGGACCGCCACCCCGCGCCCTTGACGGTGACGGAGCCGCCCTTGCCCGCCTGCGACGCGGAGAGCTTCACGGTGGGCTTGGGCTTGTCATCGGCGGCGGAGGCCGAGGCCTGCGGCAGCAGCGCCACCCCGATGACAGCCAGGACAGCCACGACAGCCATGACAGCCATGACAGCCAGGGCAGCCAGCGCGGCCAGCACGGCGGTCGTCGCCCCCGAGCCGGGCCTGTTCTTCCCGTTCACCGTTCGTCTCCCGTCCCCGCTCGCGCCAACTCCGGTGCTCCACGCTTCTGTTCGGACCCGGCCCCGGACCCGGGCTCCGGCTCCCGCTCCCGCTCCCGCTCCTCCTCCGCACGTCGCCTCCGTCTGCGTACGAGATGAAGCGCCCCGCCCGCCGCGGCGAGCAGCAGCACTCCCCCGCCCGCCACCGCGCCCCACGGCACGAAGCGGGCCGAGGCGGTGGCGGTGTCGCGGGCGCCGCCCGCCGCCGTGGCCGTGAGCTCGACGTCGACCGCGTCGAGCGCCGGAGCGTCCGGCCACGGCTCGGTCAGGGACACCCTGCGGCCGGGCAGCAACTCGACCGGCAGCGTGCGCGCGGGCCGGTCGATGAGGGTGCCGAGGACACCGTCCGCGTGCACCGCGAGCTTCGGGGTCAGCACGGTGTTGCCGCGGTTGACCAGGTCGTACGCGATGCTCCCCGCGTCGGTGTCGACCTTGACGCGCTCGACGGTGAGCGCCGAGAGCGTCGGCCCGCCGACCCGCAGGTCCACGCGCACCCCCACCGTGCGGCCGCCGCCGCTCGCGACGATGGCCCCCGGATGGTCGCCGGGCAGCGCACCCGTGGGGACGGTCAGCGTGAACGGCACCTCGGCGCGGGTCCGCGGCGGGACCTTCACCTGGCGTTTCGCGAAGGTGATCCACGCCCCGGTGTCCTTGGGCGTGCCCTTGGCGGGGGTGACGGAGAACGCCCCGGAGCCGGTGTTGCCCGCGTCCGCGCCCCGCAGGGAGATCGTGCGGGGCTTCGGGCCCGGGTTGGTGACGGCCAGGGTGTCCTGGAGCACGGCGCCCGGGGTGCCCTCCGCGTAGAAGGAGGGCCGCCCGTCCTTCGCGGGCCGTGTGCCGCCGCCCGCGAAGGGCGCGACGGACCACTCCGCCGAGCCGCCGCCGTCCGCGTACGCGGGCACCGCGGGCACCGCGCCCGCCACCACCGCCGCCAGGGCGACCGCGCACAGCGCGCCCCGCGCGGAGGACGTCATCCACGGCTTCAGCGGCTTCAGCGGCTTCGGCAACCTCGATGGCTCGGGCGACTGGGGCGACTCTGGCGGCATCGGCGGCATCGGCGGCTCCTGATCTTCCTGCGGGTCCTGCCGGGCTACCGCGAGCGAGCCGCCTGGTTCCTGCGGGTCAGCCAGAGCGCACCGGCCGCTCCCGCGAGCAGCACGGTCCCGCCGAGGGTGCCGAGGGCGACGGCGGAGTCCGCGGGGCCGGTCTGCGGCAGCTCGCCGCCCGAGGGCGCGCTGTCGGAGCCGCCCGTGGTGCCGGAGCCGCCGGTCGCGTCGGAGCCGCCCGAGTCGGACCCGCCCGTGTCTCCGGAACCTCCAGTGCCGCCGCCGGAGCCCTTGACGTCCAGTTCGAGGGACGGCTTGGGGTTGTTGGCCGGGTTGCAGGTGGTGGTCGTACCGAGCGCCTTGATCGTGAGGACCCCGGCGGTGAAGGTGACCTTGCCGCTCTTCTTGGGCGTGTACGTCCCCGACAGGTCACTGATCTTGATCGGGGTGTTGGCGGGGATGGCCTCGGCGTTCGTCGCGCCGGAGACCGGCACCGTGCCGCTCTCCGCGCCGCCCAGCTTGATCAGCGCGCTTGGCTTCATCGCGCCCTTGCCGAGCTCCACGGGGCTGGAGGAGACGCCTTTCTGGAAGGACATGGTGAGCTTGTAGCCGCTGCCGCTCTTGACGCTCTTGATGTCGATCGGCGAGACGGCCGACTTCTCCCCGATCGGCGTCTTGCACTTGTAGTTGACGTCCTGGACGGTGGCCTGCGCGGCGGGGGCGGCCATCAGCACCGCTGAGCCGCCGGCCAGGACGGTGGCGAGCGCGAGTGCGGCCGATTTTTTCGTGTGCGACACCTCGTTTGTCCCCTCATGCCGGTCGTGGCGTGCCGCGGTGCGGAGTTACTGGTGTTACTGACGGCACATCAGATTGGGCGCTCAAGGTACGCCCGGGACCTTGACGAGGGAAGACAAAAGACGCGCCGGATCCGTAGTGATCCGGCGCGCGTACGAACCGTGGGTAACAGCGGTGGCCAAGGCCCAGCCACAGAGGGCGGGCGCCCCGAGCGGGCAGCCGGGCTAAGCGGGCGCGCCCAGCTCCGCCCAGACCGTCTTGCCCGCGACCCCGGGGCTGCGGACGACGCCCCAGTCCAGGCAGAGCCGCTGCACGATGAACATTCCGTGCCCGCCGGGCCGCCCGGCGCGGTGCGGCGTGCGCGGCGCGGGCTGCCCCGTGCCGCGGTCGGAGACCTCGATGCGCAGCACCTTGCCGTCGGTGGACAGCCAGAGCTCGTCGGGGCCCTCGGCGTGCAGGCAGGCGTTGGTGACCAGCTCGGACACGACGAGGAGCACGTCCTCGGCGGCGGCCCGCCGGTCGGCGTTCTCCGCGGGCAGCCAGCCCCATGCGTGGAGCGCCTGCCGTGTGTAGTCGCGGGCGAGCGGGACGATGCCGCTCGCGCCGTTCAGGCTCAGCCTGCGGACCTGCCGGGCGGCGGGCGTCCCGGAGGCCCCGTCCGCGGAGGCGTCCGCGACTGCGGCCTCGGACTCCGGGCCGCGGTCGCCCGGCGAGTAAGGCCGGGTGGTGCTCATCAGCGCTTCACCTCACCGACAAGAGGACTGAGGACTCTGAACTGTGGACGACCAGAGAGCTCGGGGCGAGTAGGGAACATCGGCTGCTTGCCGTTCTGACTGTTGACTTTGAGGACCGCTGTCAGCGGATCCAGGTCTCTCCTGCCCGGACGAACCGTGAGAACACCCACTAGTTCGACACGGCCCGTGTGACGCTGGTAACGCCATGATCACACGGCGACAACTGCCGCATAACTATCGCGATCATCGCGTGGGACCGTGCCGGGCCCATGACCGGGTCACTCACCCAGAGCCGCTTCAAGGTCCTCGTGGACGGTGAAGACGGCCTCCGCCCCGGTGATCTCGAAGACCCTGGCGACCACCGGAAGCATCCCGGCCAGATGGACGCCGCCGCCCGCGGCCTCGGCCTTGAGCCGGGCTCCGAGCAGCACGTTGAGCCCCGTGGAGTCACAGAATTCAAGGCGTGAGCAATCGACGACAAGCCGTGCATAGCCGTCCGCCAGGCAATTCTCGAGTGGTTCGCGCAACACATCGGCGGTGTGGTGATCCAACTCACCCGCCGGGGTCACGACGGCACTCGTCCCCACCTTCCGGACTTCGACCAGAAGCCGGCCCCTGTGTGCGCTGCCGACCGTCCCGCGGTCCATGCCGTCTCTCTCTTCCGACCGTCGTGGCTGTTGATGACGCCCCTGAACATTACGCCCTCCTGGCGTTCCGGGGTACCCGAACATCCCCCCGAATTCGGACATTTAGCCACAGAACGCACTTGCGACCGGAGCGCGGAAGCGGGTAGGGGTAGAAGGGACAGCAATCGACACGGACGGCTTTGGAGGCGCCGCACACCGCAGTGCACGTATTGGCATCGGCAGCCATATGCCGAGAACGATGGAGGACACCATGTCACCCCGGCTCGACGAATCGCATACTGACCAGGCGACGTCGACACTCCCGCCGCACCGCTCCGCCACCGAGATCCCGGGTCCTGCCCACGAGCCCGTACAGGCTCAGCATGCCCACGATGGCGCTCAGGACACCCACGAAGTCCTCGAGGGCCTTCCGGAGATCCCGCCGTACGACGAGGTGGCGCCGCTGGACGCGAGGGCCCTGTCCAAGACCCTCTTCGAGCGCCTCGAATCGCTTGAGGAAGGCACGCACGAATACGCGTACGTCCGTAACACCCTGGTCGAACTGAACCTCGCTCTGGTGAAGTTCGCGGCCTCCCGGTTCCGCTCCCGCAGCGAGCCCATGGAGGACATCATCCAGGTCGGCACGATCGGCCTCATCAAGGCGATCGACCGCTTCGAACTCAGCCGCGGCGTGGAGTTCCCCACCTTCGCGATGCCGACGATCGTCGGCGAGATCAAGCGCTTCTTCCGCGACACCAGCTGGTCGGTGCGGGTCCCGCGCCGCCTGCAGGAGCTCCGTCTGGACCTCGCCAAGGCGGGCGACGAGCTCGCCCAGCAGTTCGATCGCGCCCCCACGGTGGGCGAGCTCGCCGAGCGCCTGGGCATCTCCAACGACGAGGTCGTCGAGGGAATGGCCGCCTCGAACGCCTACACGGCGAGCTCCCTGGACGCGCAGCCCGAGGAGGACGACTCCGAAGGCGCCCTCGCGGACCGCATCGGCTACGAGGACCACGGCCTCGAAGGCATCGAGTACGTCGAGTCGCTGAAGCCGCTGATCGCCGAACTGCCTCCGCGCGACCGCAAGATCCTCTCCCTCCGCTTCGTCGCCAACATGACGCAGTCGGAGATCGGCGAAGAGCTCGGCATCTCGCAGATGCACGTCTCGCGCCTGTTGTCGCGCACTCTCGTCAAGCTCCGCAAGGGACTGACGGTCGAGGAGTGAGCGCGCGCGATGACACCGCGCGACGCGTGAACGCCCTGGTGGGGCCCGCCTCCTGAAGTCCGGGAAGAGGCGGGCCCCACGGCTGTTCCGTCATGCGGGCGGAGGTGGGGACGGAGCCAGCGCCGCATCGACCGCGGCCTCCGCGTGGAGCCGGGTCGTGGGGAACACCGGCACCGGGCTGTGCGCCTGCCCGATGAGCAGCTCGATCTCCGTGCACCCGAGGATCACGCCCTCGGCCCCCGCGTCCACGAGCGCGCCGATGACCTCCTGGTACGCGGCACGCGAATCCTCCCGCACGATTCCGAGGCACAACTCCTCGTAGATCACGCGATGAACGACGTCCCGCCCAGCTTGGTCCGGAACCAACACCTCAAGCTGCCCATGACTGGCGAGCCGCTCCCGGTAGAACTCCTGCTCCATGGTGAACGCGGTCCCGAGCAGCCCCACGCGCGTGACGCCCGCCGCGCGCACGGCCTCGGCGGTGGCGTCCGCGAGGTGCAGCAGCGGCACGGAGAGCGCGGCCTGCACCTGGTCGGCGACCTTGTGCATGGTGTTGGTGCAGATGAGGACGAGGTCGGCACCGGCGGCCTCAACTCCCCTGGCGGCAGCGGCGAGTACGTCCCCGGCCCGCTCCCACTCCCCCTTCACCTGCAGCCGCTCGATCTCCGCGAAGTCGACGGAGTACAGCACGCAGCGCGCGGAGTGCAGCCCTCCGAGCCGCTCACGTACGCGTTCGTTGAGCAGCCGGTAGTACTCGGCGCTGGACTCCCAGCTCATGCCGCCGATGAGGCCGATGGTCTTCATGGCGCCAGGATGCCGTACGGCTCCGCAGGGCGGAGGGCCCCCAGGTAGGGGCGGGTGAGCGGGGCGCCCGTGACGTCGACGGTGCGGTCTTCGGTGGCCTCGCGGGCGTACGGGCTGCGGGGGCGGAGATCCCGGGCACCGGGACGGGTCTCCGGTCGGCCCTCCCTCAGGGTCGGCGCACGACGCGTACCCGTACCGGGAAGCAGCCGGGCCAGAAGGCGACGCAGCACGTGTCTACCCCTCCCCCAGCTCGCACCAGACGGTCTTGCTGTCGGGCCCCTGCTCGACGCCCCACCGCAGCGAGACGGCGTCGAGCAGGGCGAGCCCTCTTCCCGTCTCGTCGTCGCGGCCCGCGCTGCGGAGCAGGGGCCAGGCGCGGGGGTCCGGATCGGTGACGGCCACGCGGATCCGGTCGCGGGAGGTGGTGAGGCGGACGGTGACGGGCGTTCCCTCGCCGAGGTGCCGGATCACGTTGCTGAGCAGTTCGCTGACGCAGAGCTGGACGTCGGGGTGGGGGCTGCCGAGGGGGTGACTGCTCAGGGTGCGGCGGATTTCGGGCACGGCTTTGGGGACGGCGAGCAGGGAGAGTTCGAAGTCCGGGGAGGTGGGGGGTGGTTCTTGCATGGGGGTACGCCTTCCGAGCGCTCTGTGACGATGCGGTCACACAGTGGCGTGGGGGCGGCGTAACGTGACAGGGGTTTGGGTTCCACAGTGCGAAGTGTGGAAGGCGGTCAACTGTGGCGGTACGCAAGGACATCGACGGCTCGGCGAGCGTGCCCGCCTTCTATGGCAAGGAACTGCGCTGGAAGCGGGAGGCGGCGGGGCGCACGCTCCAGGAGACGGTGGAGGGGAGCTTCTACGGGGCGTCGTATCTGAGTGGGATCGAGCGGGGCGAGCGGCGGATGCCGCTGGAACTGGCCCGCCATGTGGACCAGTTCCTGGTGACCGACGGGTTCTTCGAGCGACGTTGCGCGGACGTACGGAAGGCCCGGAAGAGTGCGCACGCCGAGTACTTCGTGCCGGTCATGGAGGCGGAGCCGCGGGCACGGATGATCGAGGAGTGGAACAACGCCCTCATTCCCGGGCTGTTGCAGACCAAGGCGTACGCGCAAGCGGTCATCCACTCCACACATCCGCTGGACCTTCCGGAGGAGGTCGAGGCGAAGATCGACGCCCGACTGCAGCGGGCCAAGCTCTTCGATGACCCGAAGATGCCGGAGTATTGGACGATCCTGCACGAGTCCCTACTCCAGGAGCCGCTTCTGCCAGCGGAGGAGATGGCTAAACAGCTCGACCACATCGCAGCGTTGGCGAAACGCCGCCGCATCGTTCCACAGATCCTCTTGTGGAACGCCCCAACTCGTCCGTTCATGGGGCTGACGCTCAAGTTCATGGAGTTCGACGACGCGCCTCCGCTCATGTACACGGAAGGCCCGTACCACGGCCAGTGCGTGGACGATCCGGCCCTCGTGAAGCCGTATCGGAAGGCATACGATCGGCTCAGGGCCGCCGCACTGCCGCCGGAGGCGTCCCTCGCCATGATCGAGGATGCGGCTGAGGATTACCGAAATGGCAAGCCACGAAGTTGACTTGAGCACTGCTGTGTGGCGCAAGAGCAGCCACAGCAACGGTGATGGCGGCGACTGCGTCGAGATCGCCGACGGCACCCCCGGCATCGTCCCCGTCCGGGACTCCAAAATGACGGACGGCCCCACCCTCGCGTTCCCGGCGACCGCGTGGGCCCCCTTCATCACCGCACTCGCAGGGAACCACCTGGCGCGCTGACGCTGCCGCTCGTTGAACATCTACGCATGCGCCGCGCCCACGGAGCACGAACGTCATGCAAGTTCGTGCAAGTTCACTGCGCACGCGCTGAGTTGGGCGCAAGCTCATACGCAGAGATCGTCTTCCACGAACGAGGTGGTCACCATGGCGCTGCGCATGCTGGGCAAGGACCCGAATTCTCCCGAGGGCAAGTCCGCGACGATCTACTACGACGACGTGATGGACCGGTACTTGGTCCAGGGGCTGAAGGTCCTCGACGATGAGCGCCTCTCACAAATGGACCTTCCGGACCACGAGACGGTCGTGGAGATCCCGAAGTACATGGTGAAGTTCTTCCCGGAGGTGAGCGGTGGCCGTGGAGCCGACGTTTGAGGAGCTGTTCCGGCAGACCAAGCGTTCTGCTGTACATCTTGAGATGCGGGACGGTTACATGCGTTCCGACCAGGACTTCGTCACCTGGTCAAAGGCTCCCCTGAGCGTTCCACCACTGCGTCCACCCGAGACGCGGCCGTGGCTGTCGCTTATGAAGGAGATCACCGGCCGCGGAGTGGAAGTTCGTCGTGCACGGGTCTTTTCGGAGCCGATGAGTGACTACCTGCGCTACGAGCACCACCTGACGCCGAGCAACGTGGCAGCCGGTGAGATCGTCCGTTGGCTGCCGCGTCGCCAGGCGTCGGATCTCGCACTCCCGGGGAACGACTTCTGGCTCTTCGACGACAGCCTCGTCCTCTTCCTGCACTTCACGGGTGATGGAGAGTTGTCTCCCGAGGGAGACGAGGAACGGTCATGTGCACCTGAAGTGGTCCAGCTGTGCCGCACGGCCTTCGAGGCAGTGTGGGAACGGGCCGTTCCGCACGAGGCGTACAGGCCGGTCTGAGCCAGTAGAGCTGATACTGCGTGCTTCCGCCTTCGCTGCCACCGAGCGTCCGGCAAGCCAGAGACGCACTCGGGGAGCGCCTACGCGAAATCCGTAAGGCATCCGGCCTGACAGGTCGTGCTCTGGCAGCGGAGGCTGGTTGGCATGAGTCGAAGAGTTCACGACTCGAGAACGGCAAGACCTCACCTTCGGATGAGGACATCCGAACGTGGACCCGAATCTGTCGCGCCCAGCACGAGACTGCAGACCTCATCGCGACGGCCCGCGGCATCGACGGCATGTATGTCGAGTGGCGCCGCGTGGAAAGCGCTGGTCTGAAACGTGTCCAGGAATCCGTGCTGCCGCTGTTCCTGCGAACCCGATGGTTCCGCTTCTACCAGTCGCAAGTTGTCCCTGGCCTGCTCCAGACCGAGCATTACACGCGAGCCATGCTCGGCACGGTCGTTGCACTGCGGGGAGTCTCTGCTGACATCGACGACGCGGTGACCGCCCGTATGAGCCGCCAGCACATCCTGCACACCGGAGGACGCCGCTTCGCCTTCCTGATCGAGGAGTGGGTTCTGCGGTCCGTGATCGGCTCGCCGGAAACCATGGCGAACCAGCTCGTCCACCTCATCGGTCTGACGGCCACCCCGTCCGTGAGCCTCGGCGTGATCCCCATGGGGATTGTGCGGGGCAACGCGTGGCCTGCCGAGTCCTTCGCCATCTACGACGTGAAGCAGGTCTCCGCCGAGCTGGTATCCGCCGGTCTCACCGTGACGCAGCCGCGAGAGATCGCTGACTACGCGAATAGCTTCACCGAGCTGGCAGGCATTGCCGTTTACGGGAGTGCTGCCAGGAAGCTCATCGCCTCAGCCATCGACGCGCTCAAGTGAAGCGATGCAAGTACGTAGAAGTTCATTGAGTGCCGATTTTCACGGTCCCTACCTTGAAGCAGGACCGCTCGGCAGGTGCGCGGGCGGGCACACCACTTCAGCAACCGGAAGGTGAACCATGCCCGGAACCGACATCTACAGCCTTCTCATCACCGAATCCGTCGTCTACAACAAGGCTTGCGGCGGCAACACTCACCCGGACGGTGAGTCGTGCGTGACCCTCGCGAAGATCGGCGAGGGCGCCTGGGCCCTGGGTGACAGCAAGCGGCCCGGCGCCGAACCGCTGCGCTTCACCACGGATGAACTGGACGCCGCAGGCATCGACCCGGCGAGGTTCGGGCTCTCCGCCTGACGGCTCACGCCCTTCCGGCCGGACTCCGCTCCCTGCACGGGGTGGTGACCGGCCGGACTTCCCCTCACTCCGTACTCCCCAAAGGGGACGGCAGGTGCACCACCACGGATATGTGTGGACCGGTCCCAAACAGCGGTACGACGATGAAGCGCTGCGACGGCCTCCGCCACAGCACCCACCCCCGGACGGAAGCCGCCCCGATCTCGTGCTGCGTCACCGAGAGGTGAAGGCGGAGTTTCCGGTCGTGGATCTACCACCGCTGGAGACGGCGTACTGGCTGATCAAGCCGGAGAAGCTGGTCCGCGGAACCTGGGAGGAACCGAAGGAGGCCGCGGACTGGCTCGGAGAGCAACTGGACAAGTACGCAGTCAGGTTCGACTCCGAAGGCGGACGAAATCGTGGGCGCCTCGCCATGCTCGTCGAATCCGCTGCCGAGCAGCTCGCCCAGGGACGGGACGTGTCCCAAGGCTGCTACCTGGAACGCCCCACGTTTCTGTCCCTGGCCCTGGTGTGCTGCTCCCCCAACCGCGCCCTGCCCGCACTCCCGTGCCCTACGCGATGAAGCGGGCAGCCTTCTACTCCGAGGTGACGAGGCTCCCGGTCAAGGAGGACAGTAGCGAGCAGTGGGCCGGTATCCAGTTCGGCGAGATCGAGCTGGCCTTCGGCGCGACACTGCCGCAGTTCCCGAGACCTACGCCTTGAGCGTCGCGACCTCGCGGGCCCGCTCGGCCAGCGCCCGGACCCCGTGCGACGTCCGGTGCGGGCGCATGCTCTCCCGCATCGTACGGAAATGATCGTCTCCGCGGACCGATGACACCTTCTCGTACTCGTCGAGGAAACGTCCCCACGACTGGCACGCCGAGTCGACGTGCCCGAGCTGCAGCTGACGTTGCGCGAGCAGCGCGTACGAATGCACCCGGCCTTGGCGTTCCTGCGCTGGCTGTACCTCGATGGACTCCTTCAACGCCTTGATGGAGCCGCGCAGATCGTTCTCCTCCGACAGCACATGCGACACGTGGAATAGCCACGCCGTCCGGTCGTACCCACCGACCGCGTCCCGGCGATTGTCGGCCTTGGAGAGGGCGTCCTCCGCCTCGCGCAGCCGGAGGTGGGCCTGCCTGCGGTCTTTGACCATGGAAGCGGCGTGGGCCTGCTGCCCCCGGAGGAACGCGACCAGCCGCGGTCCGGCCTTCGGGGCGGCCTCGGCGGCGGAGTCGGCGAACTCCAACCCCTTCTGCCCGTATCGCAGGCTCGTCATCTGGAGCGACATGCCGCGCAGGGTGCGGCAGTACGTGACGTGGTCCTCGGCCTTGTCGGCCAGGTCGAGCGCCTTCAAGTACCAGCGCTGGGCGACGACGTGGTCCTTCTCGTACATCGCCATCCAGCCGGTGAGATAGGTCAGGTCGGACGCGGCGGCCTTCATGTCGTTCCCCACCTGCACGGTGGCCTGTGCGCGCAGCCAGGGTGCGACGGTGTTCACGAGGTACGCCGCCGCCATGGGCCGGGCATGCCCGGCGCCGTCCTCGTCGAGGATGTCGGCGATGCGTCCAGTGGTGCGGCGCACGCTCGCGACCTGCGAAGCGCCGATGCGGGTGGTGGCCTTGCCCGGTGCGACCGGTTCATCGGCGTGCGCGTACGGACTGCCGAAGACCGGGACGGCCAGCGCTGCCGAGAACACCCCGGCGGCGAGTACGCCACGTCGGGACGGGTCCATGTCCGCCCGCCCGAAGTCGAGCAACTGCTCGACGGTGTCGAGGTGTTGCTCGCCTCCAGCGGCGGACGCGTGCGCCTCCAGGCCAGCTTCTTCATGGCTGATCGGACGGCCGCACTTCTCCGACAGTGCCGCCAGCAACAGGGGCTTGACCTGGTCCTTTGGCTTATTGGCACCACTGATCCAGTTGGAGACCGCCTGACCGGTCAGATGCAACGGAAAGCCCGCCAGGACACTCACCCGATTGATGGCCCTCGCGAGCTCCTGCCGTTGGCACCCCGACTGGTCAAGTAGCGCGCTGAGCTTGCGGTTCGGCGTACGCGAAGTAGACGGCATGGCGAATCTCCCGACAGCTCCGACAGCTCTTTCACGGCTTTCACGATGCCCGCCTCTCCACGGTACCCATGGACCGTCGGCCGGTGATTACCTGAGTGTCAGAACGAGCCGCAAGTGATCAATCCAGCAGAGCAGTCGCTCTTGGGAGCTGTTCGGCAAGCGACCCGACTGACTGAGGAGGGCGGCCCATGCCGCTGGACGGCGAGGACTGGCGGCGGTTCTTCGACGCCTTCACCCACGAAGCGTGGCGGTTCGAGGCGCAGCCGACGTACACCATGCCGAAGGAACAGGAGAACGTCGCCCGCTTCCTTCGAGGCGAGACCAAGCCCTCCGGCCACAACGCCCGCTGGCACGAACGCGTGCGCGGATACGTCGAGTCCGGCCGACACATCGGCCGCGTCCGCGTCGTGCGCCGACCGCTCACGGACTACCAGCGGTACCAGTTCGCGTGGGGAATCCCCGGCAACATCGCGGCCGGAGAGGACATCCGCGTCCTGGACGTGACGCGGGAGGACTTCGGCCTGCCGCTCTCGGGGCGTGACTGGTGGATGTTCGACGAGTCCCGCATCGCGCACCTGAACTTCCGCCCGGACGGGACTCAGATCGGCCGCGAGGCGTACGAGGGCGATCCGGCTCCGTACCGGGAGTGGAAACGTACGGCCCTGGCGCACGCCGTGCCTTTCGGGCAGTACGTGAATGACCTGTCCGACTGAGCTCGGGGGCGCTGGACGAACCATGAGGGAGGAACCCGTGCCCATGGATGGCACTAGCCCCGTCCTGCTGGACGGCGACACCTGGCAGGCGCACTTCCGCGACTTCAAGCGTTCCGCCTTCCGGCTCGAAGTGCACCAGACGTACACCATGCCCGCCGAGGCCGAGACGGTACGCGACTTCTTTGCCGGGGCCGAGAAGCCCGGCGACTTCAACGTCTCATGGCATCGGACTGTCAGCGACAACGCTGCGGCCGGGCGGACCATGACCCGCGCCAAGGTCGTACGCCGACCGCTCACGCCGTACAGCCGGTACTTGTTCGAGTGGTGCGTTCCCGGGAATGTCGCGGCCGGGGAGGACTACCGGATCGTTGACGTGACGGATCGACCGAACCCCGGGCTACCTGAACAGGACTTCTGGCTGTTCGACGAAACGACGGTCGTACACCTCAACTACCGACCCGACGGTACGCAGATCGACCGCGAGCTGATTCAGAACCCCGACATGGGCAAGTACCTCGCCTGGCGGGATCTCGCCCTGGAAAGCGCCGTGCCGTTCAGTGTCTATCGAACCTGAGACACAAGCACAGGAACGGAGCCCGGAGCTATCAGAGTCTCCCGCGCTCCCGCCGGGGGCGTCCCGTTCCAGCGTTCCATGCATGCTTCGTTTCGCCTGGTCAGCGGGGGCCGTGCGTCCCAGCTTCCCGTTCTGGACGCTTCCTGTGGTGGTTGGGACCGGTCGGCTCGCAGACTCAAGTCGGCCAGCATACGCGGTCGTTGACCGGTGGGTGTCAGGGAAATGGCCCCGGCCCGCCGTCGGCGGCTCAAGCGTCGACAGCTCAGGGAGTCTCGCCATGACCCGTTCCACCATCCGCTCGCGCCGCCGCATGGCCGGGGTGGCGACCGCCGCCCTGCTGTCCCTGGGGCTGCTGACCGCGTGCGGCTCCGATTCCTCGGACACCGACTCGTCGAGCGCCAGTTCGTCCCAGAAGGCCGAGTCGGGTGCCAAGTCGTCCGACAAAGACGCGAAGGGCAACTCGAAGCTGTCCTCCCGGGCCGAAGGCGGGGAGTCGAACTTCCTACAGGGCGACACCACCGCAGCCCGCACCTTCCAGCTGAGCGTCGACGGCGGCACCGAGACCCTCGGCGGAGTCTCCGAACTGAAGGTGGACCAGCCCACGGAGCAGTCACCCTCCAACAAGCTCATCCCCGGCGAGCAGCACTCGGGCACGGTGACCGTGGTCCGCGGCGCCGAACAGTCCCAGCAGTTCACCGACCTGATCAACGGCAACACCCAGCCCGGGACAGCGTCCCTCAGCATGTTGGACACCACGGGCAGTGCGACGAAGCAGTACACCCTGCAAGAGCCCAGGGCCATCAAGGTCGACGAGCCTCAGACCGGCAACGCCCAGAGCGTCACGATCCGGTTCACGAACCTGACGGTCGGCTAGCGGCACTCAGCCCGGTACGTCCATGCGCTGCGTGCCCACCACCGACAGCAGCCTCATCGCCTCCTCCGAGCCGGGGGCCGCCGTGTAGATGAAGACGCGCTGGTCCCGGTCCGTGATGTCCAGGGCGTCGCAGTGCACGGTGACGAGGCCGACCACGGGGTGGTGGAAGGTTTTGCAGAGGGTGGGGCGGGACGAGATGTCGTGGGTGGACCAGAGGGCTGCGAACTCCGGGCTTTTGGCGCGGAGTTCAGTTATCAGGGAGGTCACCTCCGGGTCGTCGGGGTAGCGGGCCGACGTCGTGCGGAGGTGCTGGGTCATCGTCCGGGAGAACTCGTCGGCGTCCGAGACTCCGTACAGGCGTCGGCCGTCCTCGTACGGGCCGAGGAACGTGCGCCGGACCAGATTGCGGTCGCGGCGCGAGAGGAGCGAGAAGTCCTCCATCAGCGCTGCCGCCAGGTTGTTCCAGGCTATGACCTCGTACGTCGCCGACAGCACGATCGCCGCCGCCTCCGGGAGCCTGTCCAGGAGTTGGACGAGGCTCGGCCGCACCTCCCGCGAAGGGCCGGGCGGCGGGCCCGGTGGGACGCCTGCGAGGTGGTGGAGGTGGTCTCGTTCCGGGGCCGACAGGCGTAGGGTACGAGCTAGTTGGGCCAGGACCTCGCGGGACGGGTGCGGGGCGCGGGCCTGCTCCAGGCGCGCGTAGTACTCCGTCGAGATGTACGCCAGCTGCGCCACCTCCTCGCGGCGCAGGCCCGGCGTGCGGCGGCGCGGGCCCGCGGGGAGGCCCACGTCGGCGGGCGTGATGCGTTCGCGCCTGCTGCGCAGGAAGCCCGCCAGTTCCCGTTCCCGTTCTTGTCGGTTCACCGTTCAAGTGTGCGGGACATCGCAGGTGGTCAGCCAGGTACTGGTGGTGCCTGGATGAGGGTCGCGGGGTCGCGCAGGCTCCTCGGTATGGACATCAATACATCGAACGCCGTCGGCACCGGTCTGCTCGCTGGGAAAGTCGCCCTCGTCACCGGCGCCGGTCGCGGCATCGGTGCCGCCTCCGCTCGGCTCTTCGCCCGGGAGGGGGCCCGGGTGGTGCTCGCCTCCCGGACCGAGGCGCAGCTGAAGAGCGTGGTCGAGGGGATACGGGACGAAGGTGGCGTCGCGGAGTACGTCGTGTGCGATCTCGCCGACTCGGAGAGCGTCCGGGGGGCGGTACGCCAGGTCGTGGAGTTGTACGGGCGGCTCGACGTCGCCTTCAACAACGGGGCCACCGGGCAGCCCCCCGGGCCTATGGATCAGTTGTCCGAGGACGACTTCGACCGCGTGTGCGCCGTGAACCTCAAGGGGCCGTGGCTCGCCATGAACGCCGAGGTCGCCGCCATCCGCGCCACCTCGAAACGCGGCGCCATCGTCAACACCTCCAGCGTCGGCAGCCTGCTGGCCAACCCCGCCCTGCCCGCGTACGGGGCGACGAAGCGGGCGCTCAACAGCCTCACCGCGTCAGCCGCCGTCACGTACGGGCCCGAGAACATCCGCGTCAACGCCGTAGCGCCCGGCACCACGCTCACGGAGATGCTCCGCGAGTGGGACGCGGAGTCCCCCGGCACCATCGACCACCTGAACTCCCAGACGCCTCTGGGGCGTGCCGCCGATCCGGATGAGATCGCGCAGGCCGCCGCTTGGCTGCTGAGTGACCGGGCCTCGTACGTCACCGGCACGGTGCTGCGGGTCGACGGCGGCATGTGGGCCTGAGGTCAGGACACACGGACCTCAGGCCACAGGGACCTCAGGACACGCAGCGCTCAGGCCACCCGCGCGCCCCGGCGCCACACCTCGCTGACCAGCGGGACCCCCGGTCGGTAGGCGAGGTGGACATGGCTCGGGGCGTCCAGGAATGCCAGGTCCGCGCGGGCCCCTGCCGCGACCCGGCCCACGTCGTCCCTGCGCAGGGCCTTCGCGCCGCCCGCCGTCGCCGACCAGATCGCCTCGTCCGGGGTCATGCCCATGTCCCGCACCGCCAGGGCGATGCAGAACGGGACCGATGACGTGAAGGACGAGCCGGGGTTGCAGTCCGTGGAGAGGGCCACCGTCGCGCCCGCGTCCAGGAGGCGGCGGGCGTCGGGCCACTCGGCCCGGGTGGAGAACTCCGCGCCGGGGAGGAGCGTGGCCACCGTGTTGCCCTGGGCCAGCGCGTCGACGTCCGCGTCCGTCAGGTGCGTGCAGTGGTCGGCGCTCGCCGCGTCCAGTTCTACCGCGAGTTGTACACCCGGGCCGTACGACAGCTGGTTCGCGTGGATGCGGGGGTGCAGGCCCTTCGCCTTGCCCGCCGTCAGGATCGCGCGGGCCTGGTCGCCGTCGAACGCGCCCTTCTCGCAGAAGACGTCGACCCAGCGGGCGTGGGGCGCGCAGGCCTCCAGCATCTCGCCCGTCACCAGGTCCACGTACGCCGCCGGGTCCTCCGCGTAGTCCGGGGAGACGATGTGCGCGCCGAGGAACGTGACCTCGTCGGTGTGGCGCGCCGCGATGCGCAGGGCGCGGGACTCGTCCTCGGTGTTCAGGCCGTAGCCCGACTTCGTCTCGAACGTGGTCGTGCCCTGGCGGAGGGCCTCGGTGAGGTAGTGGGTGAGGTTCGCTTCGAGCTCGGCGTCCGTGGCCGCGCGCGTTGCTGCCACCGTCGTGCGGATGCCTCCCGCGGAGTAGGCGCGGCCCGACATGCGGGCGTTGAACTCCTGGGTGCGGTCGCCCGCGAAGACGAGGTGGGAGTGGGAGTCGACGAATCCGGGGATCGCGGCGCGGCCCTGTGCGTCGTACGTCTCGTCCGCCGCGGGGGCCTTGGCCGCCGGGCCCACCCACGCGATGGTCTCGCCGTCCAGGACCACGGCGGCGTCCGTCAGCAGGCCCAGCGGGGTTCCGTCGCCCTGCGCCGGGTCGTTCGTGACGAGGCTGGCGATGTTGGTGATCAGGGTGGTGGGGGTGGTGGGGGTGGTGCGGGGCATGGGGCTTCTCCCGGGTGAGGGGGGGGGGCTGGGGTGCGAGCGAGGTTCTTTCCCCGATCCCGCCCCTTCCCGAAACCGGGGCTCCGCCCCGGACCCCGCTCCTCAAACGCCGGAGGGGCTGGAACCAGAGCCGGTTTCGGGCAAGGCAAGGCAAGAGCGGATAGGGGGAGGTTCAGTCTCTCAAGGCCGCGATCGCCTCCGTCAGCGCCGATGCCACGTCGGGCACCGACTCATGCGCGCCGTCCCGCACCACATGCCTGCCCCCCACCACCGTGTGCCGCACATCCGCCGCCGTCGCCGCGAAGACCGCCGTCTCCGCTGCCAGGCGCGGGACCGGGCCCGCCGTGCGGACCGAGTCCAGGGCGATGGTCGTCAGGTCCGCCAACGCGCCGGTCTCCAGAACTCCCGCCTCGGGCCAGCCCAGCGCCGCGTGGCCGTCCGCCGTGGCCGCGCGCAGCAGGGCCGCCGCGGTCCAGTGGCCGCGCGTGTGGGAGCGGAGGCGTTCGTTCAGCTCCATCGCGCGGGCCTCCTCCAGGATGTCGATCACCGCGTGGCTGTCGCTGCCCAGGGAGAGGGGGCTGCCTGCCCGCTGGAGGCGGAGCGCCGGGCCGATGCCGTCCGCGAGGTCGCGCTCCGTCGTCGGGCACATGCAGGTGCCCGTCGTCGTGCCGCCGAGCAGCGCGATGTCCTCGTCCGTGAGGTGCGTGTTGTGGACGCCCGTGGTGCGGGCGCCCAGGACGCCGTGCTCGGAGAGGAGCTGCGTGGGTGTGCGGCCGTGGACCGCACGGCACGCGTCGTTCTCCGCCGTCTGCTCGGAGAGGTGGACGTGGAGGGGGGTTCGGCGGGCCGCCGCCCACTCCGCCACCGTGCTCAGCTGGCGCGCCGGGACCGCTCGGACGGAGTGGATCGCCGCACCGATCCTGGCGTGCGGGCGGTCCTTGAGGAGCGAGGCCCGCTCCGCCCACGCCTCCGTCGTACCGTCGGAGAAGCGCAGCTGGTGGCGGTCGGGCTGCTTGCCGCGCTCGGCGTCGAGCAGCCCGGAGGCGACGTACGCCGTGTCGAGGAGCGTGATGCGCACGCCCGCGTCGGCCGCCGCCTGGATCAGCGCCTCGCCCATCGCGTTGGGGTCGGCGTACGGGGTGCCGCCGGGGGCGTGGTGGAGGTAGTGGAACTCGCCGACCGTCGTGATGCCTGCCAGCGCCATCTCCGCGTACACCGCCCGCGCGAGCGCGTGGTACGTCTCGGGGGTGAGGCGGTCGGCCACCGAGTACATGACCTCGCGCCACGTCCAGAACGTGCCGGAGCCGACCTGGACCGTGCCGCGCAGCGCGCGGTGGAAGGCGTGTGAGTGGGCGTTCGCCAGGCCGGGGAGCGTCAGGCCGCGCAGGACCGTCGCGCCGGGCGGGGGCGCGTCGACGCCCTTGCGGACGGCCGTGATGCGGTCGCCCGCCACGTCCACCGCGACCCCCGGCTCGACGTTCGTGTCGAGCCAGGCCTGCTCCAGCCAGTAGGTCTCCGTCGTCACCTGCACGCCAGCCCTTCCAGTACGTCGGCCAGTGCGGTCACCCCGGCCAGGCAGTCGTCCTCGGCGGCGTACTCGGCCGGGGAGTGCGAGACACCCGTGGGGTTCCGTACGAACAGCATGGCGGTCGGGATCGAGCCGGACAGAATACCCGCGTCGTGTCCGGCGCCCGTGCCGAGGACCGGGAGCGGGCGCTCCGCCCGGGGGGCCAGGATCGAGCCCAGCTCGTCGCGCAGTGCGTCCTCGAACTCGACCACCGGTGTGAACGACTCCCGGACGACGTCCAGGTCGATGCCGTGGCGCTCCGCGTACTCGCGGGCCGCCTTCTCGATGCCCGTGACGACCGTGTCGAGGGTGGCCTGGTCGGCCGCCCGCGAGTCCAGCCAGCCGCGTACGAGGGACGGGATCGCGTTGACGCCGTTCGGCTCGACGGAGATCTTGCCGAAGGTGGCTACCGCGCCCGCGAGTTCGGCCTCGCGGCGGGCGGCGAGGACCGTCTCCGCGTACGACAGCATCGGGTCCCTGCGGTCCACGAGGCGGGTGGTGCCCGCGTGGTTGGCCTCGCCGCGGAAGTCGAAGCGCCAGCGGCCGTGCGGCCAGATGGCGGACGCGATGCCGACCGGGTCGCCGGAGAGGTCCAGGGCGCGGCCCTGCTCGACGTGCAGCTCCACGAACGCGCCGATGCGGGCGAGGCGTTCGGGGTCGGGGCCGATGCCGTACGGGTCGTAGCCCGCCGCTTCCATCGCCCGCGGCAGCGTCACGCCGTCGCCGTCCGTGAGCTTGTGCGCGGCCTCGACGGTGAGCTGTCCCGCGGTGAGCCGGGAGCCCACGCAGGCCAGGCCGAAGCGGGCGCCCTCCTCGTCACCGAAGTTGACGATGGCGAGGGGGCGGGTGAACTGCGCCTGCCTAGAGCGGAGTTCGTCCAGGGCGGCGAAGGACGAGACCACGCCGAGCGGGCCGTCGAACGCGCCGCCGTCCGGGACCGAGTCCAGGTGGGAGCCGGTGACGACGGCGTCACCGGCCGCGGGGTCGCCGAGCCAGGCCCACTGGTTGCCGTTGCGGTCCAGTTCGTAGGTGAGCCCGCGGGACTCCGCCTGCGCCTTGAACCAGGCGCGGCAGTCCGTGTCGGCGCCCGTCCAGGCGTATCTGCGGTAGCCGCCTGAGCCGGTGTCGCGGCCGATGGAACTCAGGTCCCGCCACATCTCCTGGAAGGACACGGGGCTCCGCCCCGGACCCCGCTCCTCAATCGCCGGAGGGGCTGAATTACTCACTCCCCCTCCCGCATGGGAACGCGCACGCCCCGCTCGTCCGCCACGGTCTCCGCGATGTCGTAACCCGCGTCGACGTGCCGGATGACGCCCATGCCGGGGTCGTTCGTGAGGACGCGGCGGATCTTCTCGCCCGCGAGCTTCGTGCCGTCGGCCACCGAGACCTGGCCCGCGTGGAGGGAGCGGCCCATGCCGACGCCGCCGCCGTGGTGGATGGAGACCCAGGAGGCGCCCGACGCCACGTTGACCATGGCGTTCAGGAGCGGCCAGTCGGCGATCGCGTCGGAGCCGTCGAGCATGGCCTCCGTCTCGCGGTACGGGGAGGCCACCGAGCCGCAGTCCAGGTGGTCGCGGCCGATCGCGAGGGGGGCGGCGAGGGTGCCGTTGCCGACCATGTCGTTGAACATGTCGCCCGCCTTGTCGCGCTCGCCCTGGCCGAGCCAGCAGATGCGGGCGGGGAGGCCCTGGAAGTGGACGCGCTCGCCCGCCATCTTGATCCAGCGGTGGAGGGACTCGTTCTCGGGGAAGAGGTCGAGGAGCGCCTTGTCCGTCTTGTGGATGTCGGAGGCCTCGCCGGAGAGCGCCGCCCAGCGGAACGGGCCCTTGCCCTCGCAGAAGAGCGGGCGGATGTAGGCGGGGACGAAGCCCGGGAACGCGAACGCCCGCTCGTATCCGGCCAGTTGCGCCTCGCCGCGGATCGAGTTGCCGTAGTCGAAGACCTCGGCGCCCGCGTCCATGAAGCCGACCATCGCCTCGACGTGCTTCGCCATCGACTCGCGGGCGCGGGTCGTGAAGCCCGCCGGGTCCTTCGTCGCGTACGTCTGCATGTCGTCGAAGTCGACGCCCGTCGGCAGGTACGCGAGCGGGTCGTGGGCGGAGGTCTGGTCCGTCACGATGTCGATGGGGGCGCCCTCGGCGAGCATGCGCGGGAGCAGGTCCGCGGCGTTGCCGAGGAGGCCGATGGAGAAGGGGCGGCGGGCGTCGCGCGCCTCGACCGCGAGCTGGAGCGCGTGCTCCAGGGAGTCCGCCTTCACGTCCAGGTACTTGTGCTCGATACGGCGCTCGATGGCGCGCGGGTCGACGTCGATACAGATCGCGACGCCGTCGTTCATGGTGACGGCGAGCGGCTGGGCGCCGCCCATGCCGCCGAGACCGGCCGTCAACGTGATGGTCCCCGCGAGGGTCCCGTTGAACTTCTTCGCGGCGACCGCGGCGAACGTCTCGTACGTGCCCTGGAGGATGCCCTGCGTGCCGATGTAGATCCAGGAGCCCGCGGTCATCTGGCCGTACATGGTGAGGCCGAGCTGCTCCAGGCGGCGGAACTCCTCCCAGTTCGCCCAGTCGCCGACCAGGTTGGAGTTGGCGATGAGGACGCGCGGCGCCCACTCGTGGGTCTGCATGACGCCGACGGGGCGGCCGGACTGGACGAGCATCGTCTCGTCCTGCTTGAGGGTCTTCAGGGTGCGGACCATCGCGTCGAAGGAGCGCCAGTCGCGGGCCGCCTTGCCGGTGCCGCCGTAGACGACGAGCTTGTCGGGGTGCTCGGCGACCTCGGGGTCGAGGTTGTTCTGCAGCATGCGGAGGGCGGCTTCCTGCTGCCATCCCAGGGCGCTCAGTTCCGTACCGCGCGGTGCCCGTACGGGGCGGGGTCCTGACATGGCGATGCCTCCTCGAAGCTGTGACCTGTTACCTGTGACCTTGTTATTCACATCCTGGGGTTCTGAATAGAGCTAGTCAATAGCGAACGAATGCACGAGTACGCCAGCGGGGCCCCGCGCCGGATGATTGGCTGGATCACATGGGCCACGACGAGGACAACGACCAGACCCAGGTGCTCCGCGGCGACGCGGCACCGAGCGCCGCTTCAGGAGCCGACGCCGCCACCCGCCGCGACCGGGCCGTCGCCGCCGCGGTCGAGCAGGGCGTCGTCGGCCCCGCCGCCCCCGTCGCGGGCCTGCTCGACGTCGCGGGCATCCGCGCGAGCTGCGCCGCCCTGCACGCCGCCTTCCACGCCGTCACCCCGCCAGGCACCCCCGTCCTGCACGCCTTCGCGGTGAAGGCCACCCCGCTCGTCCCGGTCCTGCGGCTGCTGCGCGGGGCGGGCATCGGCGCCGAGGTGGCGAGCCCCGGCGAGCTGGCCCTGGCGCGGGCCGCCGGGGTGCCGCCCGCCGAGACCGTCCTGGACTCGCCCGCCAAGACCCCGGCCGAGCTCCGCGAGGCCCTGGCGCTCGGCATCGCGGTGAACGCGGACAACCCGCAGGAGCTGGCCCGCATCGACGCCATGACCCGGTCGGCGCTGACCGGCTCCCCGCTCGGCATCCGCGTGAACCCGCAGATCGGCGGCGGCGCGATCGGCGCCCTCTCGACGGCGACGGCCACGTCCAAGTTCGGGGTGCCGCTGCGCGACGAGGACGCCAGGGAGTGGGTGGTCAGGGCCTTCCTCGACCGCCCGTGGCTGACCCGCCTGCACGCGCACTCCGGGTCGCAGGGCATGCCCCTGGAAATGATGGTGCGGGGCGTCGCGGCGACGTACGAACTGGCCGAGGAGATCAACGAACGCGCCGGGCGGCACCAGGTCGACACCGTCGACATCGGCGGCGGCCTGCCCGTGAACTTCGGCTCGGACGAGGAGACCCCGACCCACGCGCAGTACGCGCGCCGCCTCAAGGCCCGCGTGCCGGGCCTGCTCGACGGGCGGTACGGCATCGTCACCGAGTTCGGCCGCTCGCTGCTCGCCAAGCACGGCACGATCCTCGCCCGCGTCGAGTACGCGAAGCGGGCGGGCGGCAGGCCCATCGCGGTGACGCACGCGGGTGTGCAGGTGGCGACCAGGACCGTGTACGCGCCCGCGTCGTGGCCGCTGCGGATCGCCGCGTTCGATGCGAAGGGGCGGCCCAAGAGCGGTCCCGCCGTCGGCCAGGACATCGCGGGCCCGGCCTGCTTCGCGGGCGACCTGCTCGCCGAGAACCGCCCGCTGCCCCTGCTCGAACCGGGCGACTACGTGGCCGCGCTGGACACCGGCGCCTACTACTTCGCCCAGCACTACTCGTACAACAGCCTTGCCAGGCCCGGCGTCCACGGCTTCTCCGCGTACGACGATGCGATGCGCTTCGCGGTGGTGCGCGAGCCGCAGACCCTCGACGAGATCGTGGCGGAGGCGGGCGGCGGCGCGGAACGGGACGCGCTGCGCAGCCTCTGAACGCGCCGCGAAGCCGCTGGACTGCCGCCGGAAACCCTGCGGCCGCGCCGCCTCCGCGGCCCCACCGGACGCTCTGAGCTTCCTCAACTCCCGCATGGTGACCTGGATCACGGGCACACCCTCCCTCGACCCGTACCCGGTCTCGGGGGAGGCACCTGTGACGACGTCCGACACGTCCACCACCGCATCACCACCCACCGAAGACGGCGCGCTGCACCGCGCCATCGGCCCCAAGCTGCTGATCCTCTTCGTGATCGGCGACATCCTCGGCACCGGCATCTACGCCACCACGGGCAAGGTCGCGGGGAAGGTCGGCGGCGCGCTCTGGGTGCCGTTCGCGATCGGCTTCGTGGTGGCGATCCTGACGGCGGCGTCGTACGTCGAACTGGTCGGCAAGTACCCGAAGGCGGCCGGTGCCGCGCTCTACACCCAGAAGGCGTTCAAGACGCCGTTCCTCACCTTCATCATCGCCTTCATGGTGATGTGCTCCGGGCTCTCCTCCGCAAGCGCCGCCGCCCGCGCCTTCAGCGGCGACTACCTCGCCGAGCTGACGGGCGACGCGCTGCCGCCGACCCTGATCGCCATCGCCTTCATCGTGCTGCTCGCGGCGCTGAACCTGCGGGGCGTCTCGGAGTCGGTGAAGACGAACGTGGTCCTCACCCTCGTCGAGCTCACCGGCCTCGCGATCATCCTCACGATCGGCGCGTACGCCGTGCTGACCGGGGACGGCGAACCCTCGCGCCTCACCCAGTTCGAGTCGGACGGCACGGGATACGCCCTGCTGACCGGGGTGCTGGGGGCCACGGCCCTCGGCTTCTTCGCCTTCGTCGGGTTCGAGGACTCGGTGAACATGGCCGAGGAGACGAAGGATCCGGTGCGCACCTTCCCCCGCGCGATCTTCATCGGCGTCGCGGTGACCGGCACGATCTACGTCCTGGTCGCGCTCGTCTCGTCCCTCCTTGTCGACTACAAGACCCTGGAGGGATCGAGCGGTCCGCTGCTCGAAGTCGTCAAGGCGGGCGGCGTCGACTTCCCGCACGGACTCTTCGCCCTCATCGCCCTGTTCGCGGTCACCAACTCGGCACTGATCAACATCATGATGGCCTCGCGGCTCTGCTACGGCATGGCCAACGAACGCATCCTGCCGCGCGCCATGGGCCGGGTCCTCGCCGGGCGCCGCACCCCGGTCGTCGGCATCGTCTTCGTCTCGCTCCTCGCGATCGGCCTGGTCTCCACGGGCGAGATCGAGGGCCTCGGCGACACGACGGCGTTCCTGCTCCTGTGCGTGTTCGCGGTGGTCAACGTGGCGGTCCTGGTCCTGCGCCGCGACCCCGTCGGGCACCGGCACTTCCGCGCGCCGACCGTCCTCCCCGTACTCGGCGCGATCACCGCCCTGATCCTCGCGAGCCCCCTCGCGGACCGCCCCGCGGAGGTCTACATCCGCGCCGGCGTACTCATCGCCATCGGCATCGGGCTGTGGGGCGTGAACAAGGTGGTACTCAGGACCCGCGGCGAGGACTGACACCACCCCGGGGGACGCCTCGATCGCTTGACCGGCACATTCGGTCAGCGATGGGCCGCCGCGGGCCATGACCGAACGCGTCCCGTCGACCTCGGACGCATTCCCTCGGAATATGCCCATTCACCACGGAACCCCGGCTCCTCTGCGTACTTTCCTCTGCACCGGATGGCGAGAGCCGCCCGGTCGGGTGGTGGGGACCGCCCGGTTCCACCTTGGGGAAGGGGAGGCCGCGTGCCCGGAATCGACGAGTGTCTGTACGAAGCCATGACACTGCCCGGTGCCCGTGGAGCCGCGATCGTCGACTGGACCAGCGGGCTCGCCCTCGGTTCGGTCGGCGATTCCCCCAACGGTGACTACGAAGCGACCGCCGCGGAGACCGCCGAGGTGGCCCGCACGGCCGCCGAGTACCAGGCGTTCGCCCCGGTCGAGGACGGCGCGGACCTCAAGGGGCTCCCGGTCGAGGACCTCATGCTCACCACGCGCACCGGATTCCATCTGATCCGGTACGTGGAGACGACCTTCGACAGCAGCGTCTTCCTCTACCTCTGGCTCGACCGGGACACCGGCAACCTCGCCATGGCTCGAATACGGCTGCGGAGCCTGGCCGAACGACTGGTGCTGGTGTGAACGCCCTGCGGGCCGCGGAGCCCGCCGCAGTCCCGCTGTCCATCACCGCGCCCGCCATCTCGCCCCTGCTCACCCGGCTCGCCACCGAGCGGGCCACCGGCGCCTTCCTGCGCGCCCAGGGCACCCTCTACCTCGTCGACGGGTGTGTCGTGCATGCCGAGAGCCCCGCGGCGCCCGGCATCGACGTCCTGCTCACGGCCGGTGGCGCCCTGGAGGCGCAGGGCTGGCAGGAGGCCCTCTCGGCGGCGGGGACGCGGCACGAGGTGGGGCGGGAGCTGGTCGCCAGCGGCCGGGTCACCGCGGGCGAGCTGGAGGTCTGCCACCTCGGCGCGCTCTTCGACGCCGCGTTCTTCGTCCTCGGGGCGGCGAACGGCCCCACCCGGTTCCGCTACGGCGTCGCGCACTGGCTCGGCCCGCTCCGCCCGGTGCCCGCCGCGGCGGTCGAGCGCGAGACCGTGCGGCGCCGGGCCTTCCTGGACAGCATCTGGCCCCGCCCCGAGGTCGACACCGCGCCGGTCGTGCCCCGGCAGCCCGCGCCCGGCCAGGCGGTCGCCGTGCGCCAGCGTGCGCTGCTGCGGCTCGCGGACGGCGTGCGGACGCCGACGGCCATCGCCCGGGCCCTGGGCCGCCCGTCCTTCCACACCCTGGTCGAGGTCAGACGGCTGGCGGCCGCCGGTCTCGTGGAGGACCCCGGAACACCGGGGGACGAACAGGTCACGGTGGCCCTCCCCTTCACGGACCCGGCGGGCTGCGCCGAGCCCGACATCGCACTGCTGCGCCGGGTCCGTGACGCGCTGGAGGCGCTGTGAATCTCCCTGCCGTCCCTTGGGCCGGGACCTCGTCCACATGAAGTTCTTCGCGCCCTGGAGGCGCGCAGGGAGGAGAGAGCTGGTGGCTGCCGAAGCCGACGTACTCGGCGAACTGAAACGGCTGCGGACCCGGCTTCCCCAGCTCCGCGGCGCGCTGACGGCCAGCGTCGACGGGCTCCTGCTCGCGCAGGACGCCTCGGACGTGGAGGCGGAGGGCGTCTGCGCGCTCACCGCCGCGGCGCTCGGCGTGGCCCTGCGGCTGTCCGACGCCACGCGCCAGGGCGGCTTCCGCGAACTGCTCATCCGCGGCGAACAGGGCTACGTGGCCACCTACGCGGCCGGTTCGTCCGCCGTGCTCACGCTGCTCGCCGAGCCCCGCATCAACGTGGGCCGGCTGCACCTGGAGGCCCGCCGTTCCAGCGCGCTCATCGGAGAGCTGGTCGACGCCGCCGTCGAACGAGCGGAGGAAACCTGACCCATGCCCCCCACCACACCCTCGTCGTCCTCTTCAGCACGGACGCCCGGCAGACGGAAAGGAAGCACGAAGCACATGACCGACACGGAGACCGCACTCAAGGAAGCGACCACCACGATCGAGGGCGTCATCGGCGCCGCTCTGGTCGACTACACGAGCGGAATGGCCCTCGGCACCATCGGGGGCGGAAAGGACCTGGACCTGTCGGTGGCGGCGGCCGGGAACACGGACGTGGTGCGCGCCAAGCTGCGCACCATGGAGATGCTCGGGCTCAAGGACGAGATCGAGGACATCCTGATCTCGCTCGGCTCGCAGTACCACCTCATCCGGCTGATGAAGGGGCGCAACAACAACGGCCTCTTCCTCTACCTGGCCCTCGACAAGGACCGCGCGAACCTGGCGATGGCCCGCCATCAGCTGAAGCGCATCGAGACCGGCCTTGACGTCTGAGATCTGACACCTGACGTCCGGCCGACCGGCGGCGCCGCGCTCCCCCCCGGGCGTGGCGTCGCCTTCATGTCCGCTCACTCCCCCTACTCCACGAACAGCCCCCGCGCCGCCGCCCGCACGTCGAACTCCTCCAGGCGGGCCTGGGCGTCCGGGAGGTTGTCGCACATGGCCTCCAGGAGGACGCGGCCCAGGAGCATCGGGGCGCACGCCGTGTCGAAGGCGAGGCCGGTGCCGACGGCCGCCGGGAGCAGGAGGTCGGAGTGGGCGGCGACCGGGGCGAAGGCCGAGTCGGCGACGGTGACCACGGTCAGGCCCGCGGACTGCGCGTAGGCGAGGGCGTCGACGACCTCGCGGGGGTGGCGGGGCAGCGCGAAGCAGAGGAGGGCCGTGGCACCGGCCCGGACCGCCGCGTCGACACGGTCGGCGAGCATCGTGCCGCCCTCGTCGAGGAGGCGCACGTCGGGGTGGACCTTCGCGGCGAAGTACGAGAAGCCGTACGCCTGGGAGGCGGCGGCCCGCAGCCCGAGGACGGGGAGGGGCCGGGACTCGGCGAGGAGCCGTCCCGCGCGCTCGACCGGCGCCGGGTCGGCGAGGACCTCCGCGAGGTGCCGGAGGTTCTCGATCTCCGCGTCGACCGCCTGCTGGTACTCGTTGGCGGCCGTGACCCCCGACTCCTCCGCGGGCGCCACGTCCCGCAGGTGCCTGCGGAGCGCCGGATAGCCGTCGAAGCCTAGGGCGACCGCGAAGCGGGTGACCGAGGGCTGGCTGACGCCCGCGAGTTCGGCCAGCTCCACGCTGGAGAGGAAGGGCGCGTCGGCGGCCCTGCGCACCATGCAGTGCGCGATGCGCCGCTGGGTGGGCGTGAGCCGGTGGCCCTCGAAGAGCACTTGCAGTCGCGCGGCAGGGCTGTCACTCATGCCGTCCCCCTCAGGATGTCCGTACCCGCTGTCGTTCCGGCGCCGAGTTCCGACCACAGGATGGTGAACCGGTCGAGCAGCCCCGCCGCCGCGGTCACATCATCCGTCAACGGCCGGTCCGCGAGCTCCGCTTCCAGGACGGAGTCGGCGAGTTCGAAGGCCCGGGCGAGCGGCGTGTCCGGATCGAGACGCATGTCCCGCTGCCGCAACGCCCTTATGGCGGCTACCAGTTCGCATCCGACCACCATGCGGAACGCCTCGCAGGCGCGCAGGGTCTGGCGGGCGGCGAGGGAGGCGAAGCTGGCCTGTTCCTCGACGCCGCGGGAGAGCACCGCGTGCCCCAGGGAGGCGGGCGCGGAGAAGGCCCGCAGGTCACCGAGGGCGGCCCCGGCCGCGTATTCGAGGATCATGACGCCGGACGAGGCGGGTTCGCCGTCCGCGAGGAAGGGCCGCAGGCGGGTGAAGGCCGGTTCGTTGAGGGTGGAGAGACGGGAGGTCGACAGGCGTGCCGCCTGGGTCACGGCGAGCCTGAAGTGGTCTAGCGCAAGGGCCAGTTGGGCCAGGTAGAAGCCGCCGTGGTGGTACGCGGCCATGTCGTCGGGCGAGATCAGGGGGTTCTCGGCGGCGGCGTTGATCTCGACGGTGAGGACGCCTTCCAGGGCGTCCGCCGCGTCGTGCGCGGGGCCGTGGATCTGCGGCACGCAGCGGAAGCCGTAGGGGTCCTGGATACGGCCGAGGGGCGGAGTGGGGCGGTCGGGGGCGCCCAGCAAACGGCGCATGCGCTCGGCGACCGCGTACGAGCCGGGGTGCCGCCGCGCCTCGTGCACGGGCAGCGCGTACGCCTCGTACGAACCGTCGACCGCCATCAGGGACAGCGCGGCGACCACCTGCGTGGCGCCCATCAGGCCGCGCAGCTCGTGCAGGGCGAGCGCGGACTGGCCGAGGGTGAGGGCGTTGCTGCTGATCAGGGCGAGGGCGTCGTTGTTGTCGAGGGGCTGCGACTCCGGCGGTTCCCCCGGACCCTGCCAGGGGTGTTCGCCAGCCAGCGCGAGGCCCATCTGGGAGAGGGCCGCGATGTCGCCGGTGCCGACCGAGCCGAACTCGTTGACCGTGGGGTACGCGCCGGTCTCCAGGGCCGCGCAGAGCGCGGTGACGACGGTGGGGCGCAGTCCGGCGCCGCCCGCGAGGAGCTGGTTGGCGCGGACCGCGAGCATGGCGCGGACCTGGGCGGCGGGCAGTTCGGCGCCGATGGCTCCGGCGTGCGAGCGGAGCAGTCTGAGGCCGTGGTCGGCGGCGGCCTCGGTGGGCACGTTCTCATTCCGGTTGGCGCCGACGCCGGTGGAGCGGCCGTAGACGCGGCCCCAGGCGGCGATCTCTCTCGCGGCGTTCCAGGAGTCCTCGGCGCGCTTCATTCCATCGGTCGCGGGCACCGGCCGGGCATCGGATTCGGCCAGGCGTACGACGTCTGCGACCATCAGTCCCCGGCCGTCGAGGACGACGACCGCTTTCCTGTCGCCGGTCGCCCTGTCCGCGATACGAGATGACTTCACTCGCATTCCTCCTCAATCGGACGCCCTGTCTTGCCTGTCGACCTGTAATCACGAGCGATTTGCGTTCGAGCGCCGACTAGGTATTGACAATCTATTCAGACAACGAGAACTCTGCATGACGATATACAGCCGGGCAAGGGACTCCTCATGATCCAGTTCGACACGGTCAACAAACGCTTCCCGAACGGCACGACAGCGGTCCACGACCTCACCCTGGACATGCCGGAAGGCGGCGTGACCGTCCTCGTCGGATCCTCCGGTTGTGGCAAGACGACGACCCTCCGCATGATCAACCGAATGGTCGACCCGACCTCGGGGACGATCCGGGTCGGCGGCCGCGACGTCCTGGAGCAGGACGCGGCGGAGCTGCGCCGCTCCATCGGCTATGTGATCCAGCAGGCCGGTCTCTTCCCGCACCGCACGGTCCTCGACAACGTCGCCACGGTCCCGCTGCTGCTCGGCTGGGGCCGCAGGAAGGCGCGGGCGCGGGCCGCGGAACTCCTGGAGACGGTGGGTCTCGCCCCGGACGCGGGACGCCGCTACCCCCACCAGCTCTCCGGCGGTCAGCAGCAGCGCGTCGGCGTGGCCCGCGCGCTCGCCGCGGATCCGCCGGTGCTGCTCATGGACGAGCCGTTCGGCGCGGTCGACCCGGTGGTCCGCACCCAGCTCCAGGACGAACTGCTGCGACTTCAGCGGGAGTTGAGCAAGACCATCGTCTTCGTCACGCACGACATCGACGAGGCGGTGCGGCTCGGTGACCGCATAGCCGTGTTCCGCACCGGCGGCCATCTCGTGCAGTGCGCCGAGCCCGCGGAACTCCTCGCCCGCCCGGCGGACGACTTCGTCGCGGACTTCCTGGGCGCGGAGCGCGGTCTGAAGCTGCTCTCCCTGTCGACGCTGGCGGGCGTCCCGCAGGGTCCCGCGCCGGAGGGCGGCGCGTGGACGCTCCGCCTGGACTCGGCGGGCGTGCCGGTGTCCTGGCGGCACAAGGACGGTGACGCGGCGGACGTCCCCGTACGTCCCCTCCGCGACGCGGACTCGCTGCTCGCGGCGCTGGACGAGTCCCTGTCCGCCCCGACGGGGCTGGTGGCCCGCGTGGACGCGGAGGGGGTCCTCACGGGGGTGACGTCCCGCGACGACATCCACGAGGGTGCGGGTGCGGCGCATGCGAGGGGCCGTTCCGTCCGCGGCCCGGTGGGGGCTGATCGCGCAGTTCCCCGCGCCCCTGAGCCGACCACCTCGAAGCACACCTCATGACCGTCGACTGGTCGTGGATAGCCGACCACACCGACGATCTCACCAGCCTCACCCTCTCCCACCTCCAGGCCGCCCTCTCCGCCGTCGCCCTCGGGCTGCTGATCTCGCTGCCGCTGGCCGTCGTCGCGCACCGCGTGCGGGCCCTGCGCGGGCTCCTCCTCGGGCTGTCGAACGTGCTCTTCACCATCCCGTCCATCGCCGTCTTCGTGCTGCTCCTGCCGGTCAGCGGGCTCACCCGCACCACCACCGTCATCGGCCTGACGATCTACACGCTCGTGGTGCTCCTGCGGAACACCGTCGAGGGTCTGGACTCCGTCCCGGCGAAGACGAAGGAAGCGGCCAAGGCCATGGGCACCCGGCCCCTGCGCACGCTGCTCACCGTCGAGCTCCCCCTCGCCCTGCCGGTGATCATGGCGGGCGTACGGATCGCGACGATCATGTCGATCTCGCTGGTCTCCGTGGCGACGTACATCGGTGACGGCGGTCTCGGACAGCTCTTCACCGACGGGTTCCAGCGCAACTTCCCCACCCCGGTGATCGTCGGCGTGGTCCTCACGCTGCTCCTCGCGCTCGTCGCGGACGCGCTGCTCGTCACCCTCCAGTACGTCCTGACGCCCTGGACCCGTCGCCGGAGGAGCGCCTGACATGTACGAACTCTTCAAGGACCTCGGCGCCTGGCTGGTCAGCGGCGAGCAGTGGACCGGGCCCGACGGCATCGGGCACCGCCTCGCCGAGCACCTGCAGTACTCGCTGCTCGCGACGGTCATCGCCGCCGCCATCGCGCTGCCCGTCGGCCTGCTCATCGGGCACACCGGACGCGGCGCCTTCGTCGCCATCAACCTCTCCTCCTTCGGCCGGGCACTGCCCACCGTCGGACTCGTCGTGCTGGTCTTCCTCGCCAGCGGCCTGTCGATGTGGCCCGTCTACATCGCGCTCGTCGCGCTCGCCGTGCCCTCCATCGTCACCAACACATACGCGGGCATGACCGCCGTCGACCCCGAGGTGCGGGACGCGGCGCGCGGCCAGGGCATGCGGGCCCACCAGGTGCTCCTCCAGGTCGAGTTGCCGCTCGCGCTGCCGCTGATCATGACGGGCCTGCGGCTCGCCCTCATCCAGGTCGTCGCGACGGCCACCATCGCCGCGTACGTCTCCTTCGGCGGACTCGGCCGGTACGTCTTCGACGGACTCGCCCAGCGCGACCTGGTGCAGGTGCTCGGCGGTGCCGTGCTCGTCGCGGTCGTCGCCGTCGTCCTGGACCTCGCGCTCTCCGCGCTGCAGCGCGCCCTCTTCCGCCACCGCCCCGCCCCGCAGGCCTAGGAGCACCCCACATGAACCGCAGAACCCTCCTCGGCGGACTCCTCGCCACCGCGTCCGTGCCCGCCCTCGCCGCCTGCAGCGGTGGCATCACCTCCCTCGACGGCGGGGGCGGGGGCGGCGGCGGAGGCGGCTCCAGCAAGAACGGCGTCACCATCGGCACCGCCAACTTCACCGAGAACCAGGTCCTCGGGTACCTGTACGCGGCCGCCCTCGATGCGGCAGGCGTGAAGACGAACGTCCGGCCCAACCTCGGCACCCGCGAGATCCTCATCCCCGCGCTCAAGGGCGGCGACATCGACCTGCTCCCCGAGTACCAGGGCGCCCTCCTGCACTACCTGGACCCCAAGGCGAAGGCCACGGAGGAGGGCGAGATGCAGAACGCCCTCGCCATGCGCCTCCCGCGCGGCCTGCAGATCCTCCCGTACGGGCGGGCCGAGGACTCCGACGCGTTCGTCGTCACCCGCGACACCGCCAAGGAGTACGGCCTCAAGTCCCTCGCCGACCTGGCGAAGCACAACGGCAAGCTGGTCATCGGCGCCGCCGCCGAGGTGAAGAAGCGCACGGTGGGCGCGGTCGGCCTCAAGGACGTCTACGGGGTCGAGTTCAAGGAGTTCAAGTCGCTCGACTCGTCGGGGCCGCTGGTGAAGGGCGCCCTGCGCAAGGGCGACGTCGACGTGGCGAACCTCTTCACCACCGACACCGACATCGCCGCCGAGGGCTGGGTCGTCCTCACCGACCCCAAGAACCTCGTCCCCGGCCAGCACATCGTCCCGCTCGTCGCCGACCGCAAGGCCGACTCGACGGTGCGCAAGGCGCTCGCCCGCCTGGGCGCACTCCTGACCACGGCCCAGCTCACCGAGCTCAACCGCCTGGTGGACAAGGACAAGAAGGACCCGGAGGACGTCGCGCAGGACTGGGCGGAGCAGCACGGCATCACGAAGAAGTAGGCGTACGGACAAGAAGTAGGCATACGGACAAGGGGAGTTGACCTGCGTGGCAGCTGAAGACCTGGTGGAGCGGCGCTCCATCGACGTCGTCCCTGACGACGAACGGCACGGCACGGCGTTCAGCCAGTTCACGCTCTGGCTCGGCGCCAACCTGCAGATCACCGCGGTGGTGACGGGCGCACTCGCCGTCGTCTTCGGCGGCGACGTGGTGTGGTCGCTCGTCGGCCTCGTCCTCGGCAACCTCCTCGGCGGCGCGGTCATGGCGCTGCACTCGGCGCAGGGGCCGAAGCTGGGGCTGCCGCAGATGATCCAGTCGCGGGCCCAGTTCGGAGTGAAGGGCGCGGTCGTCCCGCTGCTCCTCGTCATCCTCATGTACGTCGGCTTCTTCGCGAGCGGCAGCGTGCTAGCCGGGCAGGCGACGGCCGAGCTGACGCACACGAACGACACCACCGGCATCATCGTGTTCGCCGTCATCACGGCGGTCATGGCGGCGGTCGGCTACCGCGTCATCCACGTGCTCGGCCGGGTGGCCAGCGTGATCTGCGCGCTCGCCTTCGTCTACCTGGGCATCCGGCTCTTGGACCGCGTGGACCTGTCGGCGCTCCTCGGCGACGCCCACTTCGACCTGCCGATGTTCCTGCTCGCCGTCTCCCTGTCGGCGTCCTGGCAGCTCGCCTTCGGCCCGTACGTCGCCGACTACTCGCGCTATCTGCCGCGCACGACGTCGACGAAGGCCACGTTCTGGTGGACGCTTTCGGGGTCGGCGATCGGCTCGCAGTGGTCGATGACGTTCGGGGTGCTCGTGGCGGCGAGCGCGGGGGACGCGTTCCTCGCCAACCAGGTCGGGTACGTCGTCGGGCTCGGCGGCACCGGCCTGATCGCCTCGTTCCTGTACTTCGTGATCGCGCTCGGCAAGCTGACCATCAACGTGCTCAACACCTACGGCGGCTTCATGTCGATGGTCACGAGCATCAGCGGCTTCCGCGGCCAGAAGGTGCTCGGGCCGCGCGGGCGGGCCGCGTACATCGCCGTGATCATGGTGGCGGGCACGGCGGTCGCGCTGCTCGGCAAGGACAGCTTCCTGTCCTCCTTCAAGGACTTCCTGCTGTTCCTGCTGACGTTCTTCACGCCCTGGTCGGCGATCAACCTGGTCGACTACTACCTGATCTCCCGCGAGCGCTACGACATCCCCGCCCTCTTCGACCCGCACGGCCGCTACGGCGCCTGGCGCTGGGACGCCCTGGTGGTCTACGGCGTGGGGGTCCTCGCCCAGCTGCCCTTCCTCGCCACCCACTTCTACACGGGACCGCTGGTCGACCCGCTGGGCGGCGCCGACGTCTCCTGGATCGTGGGCCTCGTGGTGCCCGCCCTGCTGTACTGGACGCTGGCCAGGCGGAACCCGCCCGTCCCTGGGGATGGGCCCCGGGTGGAAAGGGGGGTTAGCCCCACCGCCCAGGGCGCTCCGGCGCCGTAACGTAAACGGGTATGGAAGCCCGTGACGCCGAACTCAAGAAGGAACTCGACGCCACTCTGCATGCCCGCAGAGAACTCGGCGAAGAGTACGACTCCGCCTTGGTCGACTCGTTCCTCGGGAAGATCGAGCAGCGCCTGGACGGCACGATCGACCGCAGGATGCGCCGCCACCTGGCCGAGCAGCAGATGGTGGTCGCCCGTGGCGCCCGCTCCCCCGCGAGCGGGGTCGACTCCTGGGGCGAGCGCTTCGGGTTCGGCGTCGTCTCGCTGATCCTCGCGGTGCCGCTCTCCGCGATCGCCGTGGTCAACGCGGGCCTGACCGGACTCTTCGTGTCCTGGGCGGGCATCGTCGGCGTGAACGTGGCGGCCTCGTACCGCGGTTCGTCCGGCGGGCGGCGGCGCGACGAGCGCAGGTCGGATTGGGACGACTGACCCCGTCCCGTCCCCTGCCCGCCCCCTCCGGGGCGGCTCACGCCTGGCGCGTGGGCACCACGATCAGCTGGCGCAGGTTGACGTGGCGCGGGCGGCTCGTCGCATAGGCGATCAGGTCCGCGATGTCCTCCGACTCCAGCGCGCCGACCGCGTCGAACAGGCCTTCCAGCTGCCCGCTCAGCTCACCGTTGTCGATGTGCCCGCGCAGCTCGGTGTCCGTGAACCCCGGCTCGACGTTGATGACGCGCACGTCGCGCGGCCCGAGCTCGGTGCGCAGCGACTCCGACAGATAGGTCAGCGCCGCCTTCGTCGCCCCGTACACCGCGTAGTTGGTGAACGCGAGGTGCGCGCCGATCGAGGAGATGTTGACCAGGTCCGCCGCACCGCCCTCCGCGGCCGCCGCGATCAGGTCCGGCGTGAAGGCGCCGATGATGCGCAGCGCCCCCGCCACGTTCGTGTCCAGCATCCGCTGCCACTCGTCGGTGCGGGCCTCGGTGACCGGGTTGGGCAGCATCACGCCCGCCGAGTTCACCACCAGGTCCACGCGTCCGTAGGCCGCCCGGACCCGCTCGGTTGCGGCGTCCACCGACGCCTGGTCGGTGACGTCGGCGGTGACGACGAGCGCCCGGCCGCCGTCCGCCTCGATCTTGGCGGCCAGCTCTTCGAGCCGGTCCGCGCGGCGGGCGAGCAGGACGACCCGCGCTCCCTCGGCGGCGAGCAGCCTGGCGGTGGCCTCTCCGATGCCGCTGGCCGCGCCGGTGACGAGGGCGGTGCGGTCCTGAAGCGTCTCGTACGACATGAGTGAACTCCCTGGTGATCTGCGCGGTGATCTGCGCGGTGGCCTGCGCCGGGGGCTTCCCCGGCGGCGAGAACCACTCTGTGCGGGCGCCTCCCCGCTACCCAGGGCTCCGCCTTTCCTGGGTCTGGCAGTACCAGGATGGAATCGGCCCGCCCCCCCCTAGAATCGAACGCATGGACGGCGACCTAGGTGACTTCCTGCGCTCACGGCGCGCCCGCATCCAGCCCGCCGACGTGGGCCTCACCTCGTACGGCCGACGCCGCGTGCCCGGCCTGCGCCGCGAGGAGGTCGCGCAGCTGGCGGGCGTGAGCGTGGACTACTACATCCGCCTCGAACAGGGCCGTGGCCCCTCGGTGTCCGACGCCGTGCTCGACGCCATCGCCCGCGTGCTGCGCCTGGACGAGACCGAGCACGCCTACCTGCGCACCGTGGCCCGCCCCGGGGCCCGCCCCCGCAAGGCCGGGACCACGGCGCAGCGGGTCCGCCCCGGGCTGCGGCTGCTGCTCGACAGCATCGACCGGGCCCCGGCGTTCATCTTCGGCCGCCGCATGGACGTCCTGGCCTGGAACGGCCTGGCCGACGCCCTCAACGGCTTCTCCAGCGTCTCCCCCGCCGAGCGCAACATCCCCCGCCACGTCTTCCTCGAAAGCTCCGGGCGCGACTGCTATCCGGAGTGGGAGACGGTGGCCGCGGAGACGGTCGCGTACCTGCGCCTGGACGCCGCACGCTTCCCCTCTGACACCGAACTCTGCGCGCTGGTCGGCGAGTTGTCCGTCAAGAGCGAGGACTTCCGCCGCCTCTGGGCGGACCACCAGGTCAAGGAAAAAACCCACGGCATCAAGCGCATGAACCACGCGGTCGTCGGGGAACTGGTCCTGCCGTACGAAACCCTGACGCTGCCCGGCGACCCCGACCAACTCATGGTCGTCTACACACCGGAACCAGGCACCGAGAGCGCGGAACGCCTGGCCCTCCTGGGCAGTTGGACGGCGCCAGCGGCGACCACGAGCTCCACGACGTCCTGACCGTCGGGGGGGCCGACTGCGGGCCCATCGTGGCTGCTCGCGCAGTTCCCCGCGCCCCTAAAAACTTGCCCGGCACCGGGTGCTTGTCAGGGGCGCGAGGAACTGCGCGACAAGCCCCCACCGGCCCGCGGACGGAAATGTACCGGTGGTCTTTGAGGGGCGCGGGGAACTGCGCGACAAGCCCCCACCAGCCCGCGGACATAGACGTACCGGAGGCCCACCAGGGGCGCGGGGAACTGCGCGACAAGCCCCCACCCACCCGCAGAAGGAACCGCCCAACCCAGCGGAGCGCCACCGCGTCACCGCGAGGACCGCCGCACCCCCGGGGAAATCCCCAGGGGGCGGGACGACGGCGGTCCTCGCGCAGGACGCGTGACGGGTCAGAGCCGTCCGCGTCCAGACGTCCATGGATCCGGGAGCCGCTCCGGAGTTCCTGACGCCGACAACCACCAATGTGCCCGAGCCGTGTTAAGCGCGTGCTGCGTACACGTGTCGTGCTCGTACCACTTGCGCGAAGTTCCCTCACGGGACGCTCCTCGCGGGACCCGGGACCCGGGACCCGGGACCCAGGACCCAGGACCCAGGGATCAGATCACTGGGACTGCTGCTCCGCGAGGAACGCGAGGAGGTCCTGCCGACTCACGACACCCGTCGGCTTGCCCTCGACGAGCACGATCGCCGCATCCGCGCCACCGAGCACCGACATCAGGTCCGCCACCGGCTCACCGGAGCCGACCTGCGGCAGCGGGTCCGACATGTGCTTCTCCAGCGGGTCGGAGAGCGAGGCGCGCTGCGCGAACAGAGCGTCCAGGAGCTCGCGTTCGACGACCGACCCGATGACCTCCGCGGCCATCACGTCCGGGTGGCCCGCGCCCGGCTTCACGATCGGCATCTGCGAGACGCCGTACTCGCGAAGAACCTCGATCGCCTCCCCCACCGTCTCCTCGGGGTGCATGTGGACCAGCGAGGGCAGCTCGCCGCCCTCCTTGCGGCTCAGCACGTCGGCCACGCGCGGCTGGTCGCCCGCCTCCTCCAGGAAGCCGTAGTCGTTCATCCACTCGTCGCTGAAGATCTTGCTCATGTAGCCGCGCCCGCTGTCCGGCAGCAGCACGACCACCACATCCTCCGGACCGAGCCGCTCCGCGACCCGCAGCGCCGCCACGACGGCCATGCCGCAGGACCCGCCGACGAGGAGCCCCTCCTCCTTGGCGAGCCGCCGCGTCATCTGGAAGGAGTCCTTGTCGGACACCGCGACGATCTCGTCGGTCACGTTGCGGTCGTACGCGGTCGGCCAGAAGTCCTCACCGACGCCCTCGACGAGGTAGGGCCGCCCGGACCCGCCGGAGTACACGGACCCCTCGGGGTCGGCACCGACGACGGTGACCGCACCCTTGGAGATCTCCTTCAGATAGCCGCCCGTCCCGGAGATCGTGCCGCCGGTCCCGATGCCCGTCACGAAGTGGGTGATCTTCCCTTCCGTCTGCTCCCAGAGCTCGGGGCCCGTGGAGTGGTAGTGCGAAAGGGGGTTGTTCGGGTTGCTGTACTGATCGGGCTTCCAGGCGCCGGGCGTGTCGCGCACGAGCCGGTCGGAGACGTTGTAGTACGAATCCGGGTGCTCGGGGTCGACGGCGGTCGGGCAGACCACCACATCGGCGCCGTACGCGCGCAGCACGTTGATCTTGTCGAGGGACACCTTGTCGGGGCAGACGAAGATGCACTTGTAGCCCTTCTGCTGGGCCACGATGGCGAGACCTACTCCGGTGTTGCCGGAGGTGGGCTCGACGATGGTGCCGCCGGGCTTCAGCTCCCCGCTCTGCTCGGCCGCCTCGATCATGCGCAGCGCGATGCGGTCCTTCACGGAACCGCCGGGGTTGAAGTACTCGACCTTGGCCAGGACGGTCGCCTGGATGCCCGCGGTCACGTTGTTGAGCCTCACCAGCGGGGTATTGCCGACGAGACTGATCATCGAGTCGTGGAATTGCACCGTTGTCTCCGGGCTGCGATGTAGTGCGACGAATTGGTGCGGTCAGCCTAAGGGTCCGGCTCATCCGTTCACCTCTGCTTGCGATTGGCCGACCGTGCTTACGGGGCAATGAGTGGATGTGCGGCCGTACGCAGCGGTACGGCACGAGGAGGTGGCTGCAGGGCATGTCGAGGGCGAGGGTGGCGCGGCGGATCGCCGCGGGCGCGGCGTACGGCGGCGGAGGCATCGGGCTGCTCGGGGCTGCCACGGTGGGCGTGGTGCTCGCCGAGGTACAGCTGGCGAAGCGGAACGTGGGCAACGGGCACGTGGATCCCCCACGGGCCGACGGGCGCTACGGCGGGGCTTTCGCCGCGGAGGCCGCCCGCCCGACGCACGCCGAACCGGTGCGGTTCGCGATGCTCGGGGACTCCACGGCCGCGGGGCAGGGCGTGCACCGGGCCAGGCAGACCCCGGCGGCACTGCTCGCCTCCGGGCTCGCCGCGGTCGCCGAGCGCCCCGTCGACCTGCGGAACGTGGCGCTGCCGGGCGCCCAGTCGGACGACCTGGACCGCCAGGTGACGCTGATCCTTTCGGACCCCTCCTGGGTGCCCGACGTCTGCGTCATCATGATCGGCGCGAACGACGTGACGCACCGGATGCCGCCGACGCGGTCGGTGCGCCACCTCTCCGCGGCGGTACGCAGGCTGCGTACGGCCGGTTCGGAGGTGGTGGTCGGCACCTGTCCCGACCTGGGCACGGTCGAGAACGTCTACCAGCCGCTGCGGTGGCTGGCCCGCCGCGTCTCGCGGCAGCTGGCCGCGGCCCAGACGATCGGCGCGGTGGAGCAGGGCGGCCGGACGGTGTCGCTCGGCGACCTGCTGGGCCCCGAGTTCGCGGCGCACCCGCGTGAGCTGTTCGGCCCCGACCGCTACCACCCCTCCGCGGAGGGTTACGCGACCGCGGCGATGGCGGTACTCCCCACGCTGTGCGCGGCGCTCGGCCTGTGGCCGGAGGAGGAGCGCCCCGACGTCTCGCGTCGCGAGGGCTTCCTGCCGGTGGCGCGGGCGGCGGCGCGGGCGGCTTCGGAGGGCGGCACGGAGGTCACCGCGGCGATGCCTACGGGCCCCCGGGGGCCGTGGGCACTCCTCAAGCGGCGTCGCCGGCGCCGCATCCATGCTCCGGAGGCGTCGCCGCTGCCGCACTGACCCTGCGGGTGGCGGTGCGGGTTCTCCTGCGGGCCGGTGGGGGCTGATCGCGCAGTTCCCCGCGCCCCTGACAAGCCCCCGGCACGATGGTGGAAACCGCACCTGGAGCGGCGGAAATGGCGTGTCCGGTACGGCGGGCCGCCTTGTCCCCGGCGGAACGAACTGCGCAGGCCCCCCGAGACACGCCCTGATTTGCTCTCCGGGACGTTCACCCACTCCTCGAACCGTGGCGGTGTGCGACGCATACGAGCCAAGAGTGATCAGAGGTGCCTCAAACTCTGCTGGTATACGCCTATATATGCCATTGACCAGCGCCCCCGCCGCTGGTGTCCCCCACCCCTCCTGGATAGCTTGGTTCACTCCAGAGAACCCTCCCCCCTCAGGAGCTGACCGTGAACCGCCGCCCCACCCTGCTCGCAGCAGCCGCCATGACTGCTGCCGCAGTCCTCTCGCTCTCGGCGTGCGGAGGGGGTGACAGCGACTCCAAGGACAAGATCGCGGGCGCCGACACGGACTCGGGCGGCAAGAAGGAGTCACCGTCCCCGAAGGCGTCGGAGGACGGGATCGACCGCCCCGAGATCAAGCTGCCGAAGGACGTGAAGAACGTCTTCGAGGGGGGCAGGACCGGGGATGCGAAGAAGGATGCGGTGCTCGCCGACAACGAGCGTCGGATCAACTCCATCGACGAAGCGATCACGGTCGACGCGAAGAAGCACCCGGCACTGAAGTTCTACTCGTCCAACGAAGCTCTGCTCACGGCTGCTGACTACATCCAAGGCTTCCGCAAGGAGGACAAGAGCTTCATCGGGACCACCCGCTACTACGACCGTCAGGTCACCTTCCTCAAGGAAGGCGTCGCAGCAGTTGGGTACTGCCAGGACAGCACCAAGACGTATCCCAAGGACCTCAAGACCGGGAAGGTCGACCGGTCCATCCCGGAGTCGGCGGACGATTACGGCTTCTACAACACACGGTTGAAGAAGAACGCCGAGGGCGTCTGGCAGACGGAATCCGTCACGTACGTGGAAGACGCGACCAAGAAGTGCATGAAGTGACTCGGCTGCATCTGAGCCGCTGGGTGACCACGTCCCTGGCCCTGGCCATCGCCTCGACTCCCTGCGCCGCGTACGCCGCCGGAGGCAAGACGACGGGTGACCGGAAGGAGGCGCAGCAGACCACGGCCACCCGCCAGGACAAGAACCTCGGCGTCCAGACGAAGGTCCAGACGACGGTCGAGGGCAGCCCGAAGTCCACGAAAACAGGAACGCTCACCCCCGCCAACTCCAACTGGGACCCGCCCGCCTGCTGGTACGAGCCCGCCTACACCCCGAAGCAGATCGAGGCCACGGTCAAGGCCATCCGGTCGTTCAAGGTCTTCAGCATCGGAGACCTCGTGGGCGGAGCCTTCGACTCGTACTTCAAGGAAGGCAACCCCTACAAGAACTACAACCTCGACAAGCAGGGCGAGGGGCAGTTCTGGGCGGCGGCGGTCGACGACAAGCGCAAGGACGAACCAGAGGCCCAGGCCTGCGACAGGATGCCGTTCTGGGTGGCCAAGGGCAAGCCGCCCAAGGAGCGACTCGCGGTCTCCCCCAGGATCCTCGCCGAGTACGCCTACGGCCAGATCCCGGTCCCCGACACCGAGGTCAAAACGGCCCCCGAGGGCGAGACGAAGGTCAACCTGCCGACCTGGGCATGGCTCGACAAGGCCAAGTTCAAGAAGATCTCGGTGACCGCGAGCCTGCCGGGAACGGGCCTCTCCGCGACGACGACCGCCGAGCCCGTCTCCCTGAAGCTCGAACCGGGAACGTCGGACGCCGAGACGTACCCGTCGTCCGGCGAGTGCCCGATCGGGGACGACGGCCGGATCGGCAAGCCCCGCGCCAAGGGAACCCCGGCGGACACGGACCCGCCGTGCGGCGTGCGCTATCTGCGCTCTTCCGGCGACGCCTCGTACGGACTCAAGGCCACCATCACGTGGCGGGTCACCTGGAAGAGCACCACGGAACCAGGCGGCGAGCTGCCCCCCGGCGAGTTCGGTGCGACGCAGGACGTCGTCGTACGAGAGATCCAGTCCGTCAACCGCTGACCACGGCCACGGCCACGACCGCCCAGGGAATCAGGACACCGACATGAGCGACCTCCGCCTCGACGGGACGATCTTCGAGGACCTCAAGAAGACCTTCTCCGGGGTCAGCGACCGCATGGACGCCGCACGCCGCACCCTCAAGAACACCGACGGCTCGGTCGTCGGGGCCGAGAAACTCATCGAGGACGTCCACGAGTTCGCCGACGAGTGGGGCTACGGCGTCAAGCAGCTCGGCAAGCACACCCAGGGCGCCGTCAAGATGATCAACAAGATCGACGAGGAATTCAGCAAACTAGACCAGGCGCTCGCCGAATCCCTCAAGTCCGCCAAGAAGAAGAGCAAGTAGCGTGACCGGCACCAAGCGCCCCGCACTCCCGAACATCGGCTGGGACCCCACCCCCGGCAACGTCGAGGACACCCGCGACTTAGCAAAGAAACTCGGCGGACTCGCAGGTGAACTGGGAGCCGCAGCACGGGACTTGGAACGCATCGAGTGCGGCGCCTGGAAGGGCAAGGCGGCGCTCGCGTTCACCGAGTACATCGGCGAGGACGTCACTCCGCTCATCCGCAAGAGCCACGAATCCTTCGACAAGGCGTCGCGCGCGCTGCACCGGTGGGCCAGGGAGCTCAAGGAATTCCAGGACGAGACCGACCGCCTGGAGAAGAAGGCCGGGGAGAAGCTGGACGCCCGCTCGGAGGCGAAGCCCGACAGCAAGGAGAGCGGGAAGGCCTCGGGGGACGTCGACGAGGTCATCGCCCAGGTCCACGACCTGGAGGACCGCTTCACCAAGGCGGCGGGCGCCATCAGCAAGGAGCTCGACAAGGCGGGCGACATCGCCCCGGACGAGCCGGGCTTCTGGGACAAGCTCACCAAGGGAGTCAAGGACGCGTGGGACGCCACGGGCAAGTGGCTCAAGGACCACGCCGACCTGATCAAACTGATCGGCGACCTCCTGAGCGACCTGACGGCGGTCCTGGGTCTCCTCGCCATCGTCACGCTCCCTTTCCCTCCCCTGGCCGCGATCTTCGGCACGGCGGCGCTCATCACGAGCGGGCTCGCGCTGGGGGCACATGGTCTTGCCAAATTGGGTGGGGCGGATGTGAGTTGGGCGACCATGGGGCTGGATGCGGTGGGGCTCATGCCGGGGATCGGGATGTTCAGCAAGGCCACCAAGGTCGTGGGCGAGGGCAAGGCGATCGCGGCGGCGGGCAACCTCGGCAAGGGCTTCGAGTACTCCAGAATCGGCAACTCCAAGATCCTCATGGCCTTCGGGAAGAACTCGAAGGAGCTCACAGGCGGCCTGGGCAAGGGCGGTCTCGTGAAGATCGGCGGCCAGTCCAACGACGTCTACGAGGTGGCACACGCCACCAGTGGGCTGAAGTCCCGCATGGGTGGCCTCGCCGCCGGTGGCTACCACGAGGGCCAGTGGCTCGGCTCCAGGGGCCTGAACATGTTCCCCAAGGTGGACATCAACCCCCTGGGCGCCGGCATCGCCATGGACGCGGGCCTCAAGATCTTCCCCAAGGTCACGAGCATCCACCAGCACGTGGGGGAAGCCCTCTTCCCCGGCGACCGCTTCGAGCAGTCGGCCGCGAGCGGCTGAGGCCGCCACCTCGTGCTGACAAGGTGGAAAGGCCAGGCAACGGTCCCCAGGGAACTGAAGAGGAAGGGCCACACCGACATGCACATCTGGCAGTCCGAACCGGGCGAGACGCTCCTCGCGCGCGCCAATGTCACCTTCGCCACGGGCGCAGCCACGCGCGTCAAAGGGATGCGCTGGTTCCGCGACATCGAGCGCAATGACATCCAAGGAGAACTGCCCGGTTGGCCTGAAGGGCCGGTGTACACACCACGATCGACCGGCCCGTCACTCGCGCGGAAAGCCGGAAAGGGTGGGTTGATGGCCCTGGGCGGTGCCGTCATGGCCGTCCTCAGTTCCGCTGGGGGAAACCTCAGTGGCAGCGCCTTCTCCGATTCCGGCTCGGACGCCCCTGACGACCCTGCCGACGAAGTCGAGGACTTTCCCGTCATGTGGGCCGCCCCGGGCACCCTCGCCCGCACTCTGCCCTGGCAACTGGACCCTGGCCGCTCGGACGACGAGCGCTACCGCACACACGCGATCGTCACCGATCAACGGCTGGTCGTCGTCGGCCTTCCATTCCACAAGCAGGACCTCGCCCGTATCGCGGACGAAGTCCTCTGGGAGACGCCCCGATCAGCCATCAGCGCGGTCGAACCGCGTGACTTCAAGCACGGACGGGACGTACGGCTCACTTTCACCGACGGCTCATGGTGCAGGCTGCACCTCCTGTCCCGGGACAGATTCCTACGGCAGCTGATCCGCATCCCGGACTTGATCCCGCTGGATTCCCTGACGCAAGGCCAACGGGACGCAGTCGACGGCTTCCTCGCCACCGCTCGCGCAGCAGATCTCTCCGACCCCTTCGTCACCCGTCTGCCGTGCGGACGCCTCCGGGTCGAGTCGCTCGTATCGAGCGAGCTCAGCTCCTTCTTCGGCGCCAACAGTCGCGACCTGCTCATGAACGCCGACGGCAGCGCGGTGGAGCCCGCCGACGTCCACCCTGACGACTTCTGACCTGCCTCCGAGCCAACCAGGACACCCCGTGACATCCCCGACCGGCCTGCCGACCACCCCCACCGCCCCCCTCGACCCCCCACCCATCTGGTTCCACGTCCCCGACGGCTTCTACGCCCTCCCGCTCGCCGCCACACCGGAGGAACGCACCGACCTTGCTCAGGAGTTCGTACGCGGCCTCTACTCCCGCGGCGACGAAAGCATCTGGGAACCCGCCGCACCCTATTACGCGGGACTGGCCGAACTGATGGCGGACACCGGAGTCTCCTACTCGGCGATGGGGCTCTTCTCCACGGCGGAGGAAGTCGAAGACGAAGCCGCGGAGGAGAGCGACGCCGAGTCCCAGGCCGGACACGAAGGCTCCGGCGGCGTAGCCCAATGCGCGTTCACCGTCGCAGCCATCCCCACCGACCAGGCCTCAGGCGACACGGAAACCGTCGCCCAGGGAATCCTGGCCGTCCTCTCCACCACCCCGCACAACGACGCCCGCTGGCTCGACCTCCCGTGCGGTCCCTCGGTCTCCTGCGTCACCCTGACCGAGTACAAGCTGAACCCGGAGATCACCGCGACCGGCGAGTCGACAGACCTCCTCACCGGGCAGATCCAGGTCCATGTCCCCTTCCCCACGGGCCCGTTCACCGCGATCTTCACGCTCCACACGGCATCCACGGACTACTGGACCGAGTTCTGCAACATCATGTCGGCGATCCTCCAGACGGTCTCCTTCACCGAACCGGACGAGGACGAAGGCAAAGGCAAAGGCAAAGGCAAAAGCGAAGACGAAGACGAAGACGTTTCCCGCTGACTCGGATGAAGGACAACAAGGACGACTCAGTGTCGGAGACCCGCAGAGGGAGGCGACACGCTGATGGACTGGTACCCGAACTCCGATGAGCAGTTGCTCCTGCGCACGTCAGCCAGGTTCGCCACCGGCATGGCACCGGCCGTCTCAGGCTCACGCTGGTTCCGTGACCTCGAACGCCGCGACATTCAGGGCGAGTTGGTTGGCTGGCCACCAGGGCCGACGTACCAGCTGCGTTCTGCCGGAGACAAAGCGGCCCGTCGTACCGGTCGCGCTCTGCTGGTGGGCGTCCCGCTGGTCGCGAACCTCATCGCGAACCTCGGAGGAGCCTCGGGCACTCCGCTGGGAGACGTTCCGGGCCGGGGCGGGCCGGACGAACCCGAGAACGAGGTGCACGACTTCCCCGTCATGTGGGCTGCGCCCGGCAGCCTCGCCAGGACCGTCCCATGGCAGCTCGATCCCGGACGGAGCCCCGAGGACTGTGTGACCGACCTGGTCCTGACGGACCGCCGACTCCTCTTCCTCGCAACCCGTAAGGGAAGCCTGGAGAAGGCCGAGGCCCTCGGTGAGTTCGCACGCGACACCGTCGCCGAGGTCCGTCGCATGAAGTTCAGCGAGGTCAACGCGGATGTGCGCGTCACATTCACCGACGGCTCCTGGGTGAGATTGTCCGTCGGCAATCCGGACAATGCCGAAAGGCTCGGGCAGGTACTCGGCGGAGCCGTCCGCATGCTCGCGGAGAGCGAGTTGTCCGAGGGGCAGCGCGCCCAGGTAACGCGACTCATGGCTGACCTCCCGAAGACGGCTCACCCGCCGACATACAGCCGTCTACGCAGTGGCGTCACGCTGGTCGAGTCGCGTGTCCCGGTGAAAGCCGGGTCGGGTCTCTTCGAGACCCACTCGATCCTGGTGGACGACTCGGGACAGCCCGCGGAACCGGCCCCCGGCGATCTGTGAGGCAAGGGTTCCCGGAGAACCACCGCTCCCGTTGTTTCCGATCCGAGAAGGAGCCGAACCCCACATGGCGCCATGGCAGCCCGCCCCCGGCGAGACCCTCCTCGCCCGCGACTCGGTCGAGTTCGCGAGCGGCACGGCGCCCGCCGTGTCCGGCAAGCGCTGGTTCCGCGACACCGAGCGCAAGGACATACAGAACGAGCTGACCGTCCGAGCTGGTTGGCCCGAAGGGCCCGTCTATACGCCCACCGCTCCTCCACCACGCCGGAGCACCGTCCGCAAAGCCGGACGCTTCGGGCTCGGTGCCCTGGTCGCCGTCGTCGTGATCGCCCTCGGGGTGCTCCTGGATGGCCTGGGAGGCGTCGGGCCGGGCGGCAGCCATGACCCCGGCCGCCCGCGCGACCCCGAGAACGAGGTCGACGACTTCCCCGTCCTGTGGGGCGGCCCCAGCAGTCTCGCCCGCACCCTGCCCTGGCAGCTCGACCCAGCCCGACGCCCGGCCGACTACCGGACGCACTGCGTCGTCACCGACCGCCGCGTCGTCATCGTCGGCTTCCCGGACGACAACCCCGGCAAGGACGAGGTCCTCTGGGAGATCGACCGGCAGCGCATCGCGCGGGTGGAACGCATGACGTACAGCGAGGTCTGGGGCGAAGCCAAGATCCGCTTCACCGACGGTTCGTGGTGCCGACTCGCGCCGCCTGCCGAGCGGTACGGCTGGACGGTGCTGCGTCATCTCGCCCATCCCACCGAGCTGATGCCGCTCGCCGAGATGACGCCACGCCAACGCAAGTACGTCGAGCGGTACGCCGCGTCGGTCACCGACAGGGACTCAGCGGTGGCCCCCGTGGTCACCCGCCGACCGAGCGGCCGGTTCCTGATCGAAGTGAGTACGACCGCACCCGTCAGGGCCAAGTACGGGATCGAGAAGCGGCACTTGCACATGAGCAAGCGGGGCCGACGCGGCGCGATCAGGCAAGGGGATGTCTAGGCCACGGGGAACTCGGCGTGACCTCGGCCCACAGCAACTTCCCCGCGTGTCCCCTCCCCATCGGATACGACCCCCACCTGTCCGCACACGCTCGCACGATGTGCAGCCCCCGACCGCCCTCCGCCGTCTCCGGCGGCTGCTGCCGGTCGACGCCGCGGCCGTCCTCCCCGAACCCGGGCGGAATCTGCGGATTGGAGTCCCACACGGCCACGCGGATCCCCTCCGGGGAGGAGGAGCGGAGGCGGAGCCCGTAGGGGCCGTCGGTGTGGCAGTGCGCGTTGTTGAGCAGTTCCCCTGCGAGGAGTTCGGCGGTGGGGGTGAGTTCCGCGAGCCCGTACGTTTCCAGGACCGCGCGGAGCGTGGCGCGGGCGATTCCTGGGGCGCGGGGGTCGTGGGGGAGTTGGAGGGTGTAGGTCCAGGGCGGGGATACGGTTGCGGGCATGGAAGTCCTCGTCGGGTGTGGGTAGTTGCCGGGTGGGCCCAGTGACTTTGTCGCTCCGTCGAGCGGGGTTCTTCTGGGTCGTGGCGCCACTCATAAGGTAGCGACACGGAGTTAAGGTGTTAACCGGAAACCTATAAAGCCCTGCACAACCACTCCTGTGAGTGACGGGATACGAGGAGAGGCGAACGCGCCCGTGAGAAGCCACCCGACGGGACGTCAACTCCGTTTGGGCAACGAGCTGCGCAAGCTCCGTGAACGCGCCGGTCTGACGTCAACGGACGCCGGGAAGCTCCTCGGCGTCAAGCAGAACCAGATCAGCAACATAGAGTCCGGGCGGCTCGGTGTGAGCTCGGCGCGGGTGCGCGCGCTGGCCTGCCATTACGACTGCTCCGACAAGCCCCTCGTCGACGCGCTGTCCGGCATGACCGGTGAACGTGCGCGCGGATGGTGGGAGGACTACCGCGAGATACTGTCCGCAGGCCTGCTGGACCTCGCCGAGATCGAACACCACGCCACATCGCTGCGCACCGCGGTGACGGTGCACATCCCCGGCCTCTTCCAGACCACGGACTACGCCCGCGAGATCTTCCGTCAGAGCGTTCCCGAGCTGTCGCCACCTGACATCGAGCACCGGATCTCGTACCGCATCAAGCGGCAGGCCGTTCTCTTCCGAGAGCCGCCGACACCCCACCAGGCAATCGTCCACGAGGCCGCCCTGCGGATGCAGTTCGGCGGCCCCACCGTGACCCGCGCGCAGCTCAAGCACCTCATCGACATGAGCGAGCGGGAGCACATCGCCGTCCACGTCATCCCGTTCGCCGCCGGAACGTTCCCGGGCTCGGGCCAGTCGATCTACTACTCCGCAGGTCCCGTGCCCCAACTCGACACGGTCAACCTCGACCAGTCGCACGGCCCGGTGTTCCTGGACGCCGAAGCCCAACTCGACAAGTACCGCATCCTCCTCGACCGCATGGAAGCCACGGCACTCCCACCCACGAAGTCACGCGACTTCATCCACAACATCATCCAGGACCTGTAGAGGAATCCCACGATGCCCGAGCTCACCTGGCAGAAGTCCTCCCACTGCCAAGAAGGCAACTCCTGCATACACATCGCCACCGACCCCACCGGCACGGTCCATCTCACCGAAAGCGCCGATCCGGCCGAAGCGATACTCACCGCAACACCGTCAGCTTTCGCCGCACTCATCCGCACGGCGAAGGACACCCGCCTTGCCTGACGAATGGCAGAAGTCCTCCCACTGCGGCGAGGGCGACTCCTGCGTCCATGTCGCAGCGACAGCGACCGGCACGGTCAAACTCACCGAAAGCAGCGACCCCACAGCCGCGATACTCAGCACCACCCCCACAGCCTTCGCCGCACTGCTCCGCACCGCGAAGACGCGACCCGCAGGCGCCGAACCGGCCCGAGGGGACGTGGAGGTATGTGCGCCCGGAGCACGGTGAGCCACGCTCCGAGGTGCCAGGACCGAGGCCCCGCACCGGGATGGCGAGGACGTCCATACCTCCACGTCCCCGCCCCACAGACGAAGAAAGGGCGCAGACCCCAGCCATGACCGAGCAGCCCCGCATCCCCACCGACCTCGACTGGACCCGCGCCGCCCCCGAGGACGAACAGGGCCCAGGCCCCTGGATCGAGATCGCCTTCGGCAAGGACGACGACGCCGTCTACCTCCGCGAGACCAGCGACCCGGACAACATCGTCACGACCACCCGCAAGAAGTGGGACGCCTTCGTACTCGGCGTACAAGCAGGCGAGTTCGACCACTTCGTGGAAGGCGCGGAGGGCCCCTGACCTCTACTGACCTCGACTGGCCTCTACGGAAAACCAGTACTGGTCCCCCGCACAGCCACTGCTACGGTCCCGCCATGTCCGGACCCAGAGAACCCGTCACCCGCGAACCCGTCACCCCCGCAGACGTCACCCCCGACCCCGTCACCCCCGCAGACGTCACCACCGCCGTCCGCCTCGCCGCAGCCACCCTCCGCCAGGCCCCGTCCGACGCCGACTGGAGCGTCAAGGCGGGCGGCATCGACTGGGACTGCTGGGAGACCGTCGAGCACCTCGCCGACGACCTCTTCGCCTACGCCGCCCAGCTGGGCCCCGAGCACCCGCCCCAGGACACCGAGGTGCCGTTCCTCTGGTACCGGCGCAGGGACGGCGGGCCCTCCAACGTCACCTTCGCCGACCGTGCGGCCGGTGTCGCCGGACTGCTCCAGGTCCTGGAGTCCTGCGGGGCCCTCCTGACCGGCATGGTCGCGACCACGGCGCCCACGGTCCGGGCCCACCACACGTGGGGCCTCTCCGACCCGGAGGGCTTCGCCGCGATGGGGATCGTGGAGACCCTCGTCCACACGTACGACATCGCGGGCGGCCTCGGCATCGCCGACACCTGGACCCCGCCCGCCGACCTCTGCACACGCGTCCTGCACCGCCTCTTCCCCGACGCCCCCACCGACACGGCCCCCTGGCCAACCCTCCTGTGGGCGACGGGCCGCGGCGACCTCCCGGGGCACGCCCGGCTCACCACGTGGCGCTGGCACGGGGAGCCAAGGGGCTGAGCCGGTGCCGGAGGGGCTTCAAGGGGCGCGGAGAACTGCGCGACCAGCCACGACGGACCCGCAGACAGAAACGAACCGGCCCCGCAGGCAGCAACGAACCCCACCCACCCAGGGCCCCGCGGCCTGAGCGCCCGCTTAGAAATGCGTCCGGAGTCACATCATCCAGCCGATGACCGACAGCGATACGTGCAGGTAACTTCCCAGTGAGTCCTGCCCCTTCGCCACTGGAGCGTCCTGATGCCCGAAGCCGTGATCGTCTCTGCCGCCCGCACCCCGATCGGCCGCGCCTTCAAGGGCTCGCTGAAGGATCTGCGGCCGGACGACCTGACCGCCACCATCATCGAGGCCGCCCTCGCCAAGGTGCCCGAGCTGGACCCGAAGGACATCGACGACCTGATGCTCGGCTGCGGGCTGCCCGGCGGCGAGCAGGGGCACAACCTGGGCCGCATCGTGGCCGTGCAGATGGGTATGGACCACCTCCCGGGCTGCACCGTCACCCGGTACTGCTCCTCGTCCCTGCAGACGAGCCGCATGGCCCTGCACGCCATCAAGGCGGGCGAGGGCGACGTCTTCATCTCCGCGGGCGTGGAGATGGTCTCCAGGAGCGTGAAGGGGACCAGCGACGGCCTTCCCGACACCCACAACCCCTTCTTCGCCGACGCCGAGGCCCGCACCGAGGCCGTCTCCAAGACCGAGGGCTCGACGTGGCACGACCCGCGTGAGGACGGCCTCGTCCCGGACGCGTACATCGCGATGGGCCAGACCGCGGAGAACCTGGCCCGTGCCAAGGGCGTCACCCGTCAGGACATGGACGAGTTCGGCGTCCGCTCGCAGAACCTCGCCGAGGAAGCCATCAAGAACGGCTTCTGGGAGCGTGAGATCACCCCGGTCACCACCCCCGACGGCACGGTCGTCAGCAAGGACGACGGGCCGCGCGCAGGGGTCACCCTGGAGGGCGTCCAGGGCCTGAAGCCCGTCTTCCGCCCCGACGGCCTGGTCACCGCGGGCAACTGCTGCCCGCTCAACGACGGCGCCGCCGCCCTCGTGATCATGAGCGACACCAAGGCCCGCGAGCTCGGCCTGACCCCGCTGGCCCGCATCGTCTCCACCGGCGTCACCGGCCTCTCCCCCGAGATCATGGGCCTCGGCCCGGTCGAGGCGAGCAAGCAGGCGCTGCGGCGCGCCGGTCTCACGATCGACGACATCGACCTGGTCGAGATCAACGAGGCGTTCGCCGCCCAGGTGATCCCGAGCTACCGCGACCTGGGCATCGACATCGACAAGCTCAACGTCAACGGCGGCGGCATCGCCGTCGGCCACCCCTTCGGCATGACCGGCGCCCGCATCACCGGCACGCTCATCAACTCCCTCCAGTTCCACGACAAGCAGTTCGGTCTGGAGACGATGTGCGTCGGCGGCGGCCAGGGCATGGCGATGGTTATCGAACGCCTCAGCTAATAACGGCCGGTAACAGCGGAAAACTGCTGACGCACAGTTCCCTCCGCTGACCCTCCGTCCCTGCATCACTTCGTGACCCAATCTCCCCCAGGATGTGACCTATCTCCTGGGGGAGAGGGATATGCCCAGCTCAGAGCGGATCCGGGGGCAAACCTCGGGTCCAAAGTCCTGTCCCATTCGTGACGTAATGCACTGACAGGTGGATCGTGCAGGCTTCAAGCTGATGTAGGAAGTCGGGGGTCGACTTGAAACCGGGAGTACGTCAGTGAGCGCCTTGCCTCTTGCCCTGCTGCTCTCCACGGCCGCTGCCACGGCCGTGGGCGTCGCTGCCCTGCACGCGGTGCACGGCCTGCGGAAGCAGCTCGCCGAGATCACAGCCCTGCACACCGAACTGGCCGACAGCCGTGCCACGAGCGCCCCGCACCCCACGGTGCCGGGCGCCCGCACCACGGTGGACACGGACGAGATACGCGCGGCCGTGACCGAAGCCCTCGCCGAGGAGCGGGAGCGTGAGCTCGCCGAGGCCCGCGCCTTCTGGGCCGCCCAGGAGGCCCGTGAGGGCGCCGACGGGCCCTCGCTGCTCAGCGGGCTGCCCGGCATTCCGGACGGCATCGCCGACGAGCTGTTCCTGCCCCGGCAGGCCGACTTCGCGGGCATCGAGTCCGACAGCCTGGAGCCGGTGACCGAGCCGTTCGCCGACGCGACGGGCACGGACGAGTACGCCGGGGACTCCCCCGAGCTCGCCGCCGCCCGCCGCCGCCACCCCTCGCACCCGGACTTCGTGCCGGTGCAGACGCCGACCCCCGAAGGTCACGGCGACCACGGCGACCACGAGCGCACGGTGGCGTGCCTGGAAGAGCTCGCCGACGCCCGCACCGCCCTCGCCGACGTCCGTCCCGGCCCGCTGGGCACGCTGGACGTGTACGTCTTCGCGGACGGCACGACGCTGTGCATGACGCCCGGACACCGCGAGACCGCGGAGCTCCTCGCGGCCGCGCTGCGCGAGGGCAGGACCCCGTTCCTGCTCGGCGGCTCCGGCATCTCCGGTGCGTACGCCCTGACGTTCGAGTGCGGCGCCGAGAACATCTACATCCTGGCCGACCGCGTCATCGCCTCGGTCTGAGCACTTGTCGGGCCGATCGGGCCGGGTTCTAGACCCCGGCCCGTTTCTGCGCCTCCTCCACGAGCTCCAGCGTCCGCGCGAGCTCCTCGGGGTCCGTCAGGACAAGGGCGAGATCCCGCCCCGCGACGGTGATCTGGTCGGCCGCGGCGAACATCCCCGCGTCCGGCATCTCCCGCGGCCGCGCGTCCGGTTCCTCGATGCGCTGGGTGCGGGCGGCCAACTCCCTGGCCAGAGCGAGCGCTTCGGTCGCCGCTCCCCGCTGCAGGCGGCTCTGCGGGGCGGCCCGCAGACGGTCGGCGAAATGGTCCACTGCGGCTGTCAAAGGCGTCGTATCGAGCACCCAGCGACCTTATGCGCCTTCCCGGGACTGTTGCCAACGCCCCAACGCTCAGGCACGGTGGCGTGAAGGACGGAACACATCGCGACGCGTCCGGAGGCGCCGATGTCCCAAGTCTTCTCCGAGGAGACCCACCGCAACCTGCTCGCCCGAATCCCCCACTGCACCGGTCGTGAAGTCTCCGACTGGCTACGCGCCGTGGACGAAGGCCCCTCTCTCTTCCGCTTCGAGGAGAAGGTCAGCTGGCTCCGCGCAGAACACAACCTCGCGTACGGGCACGCGAAGGCAATCATCCATGAGTACGACCTCAGGCGGGCTGCCCGCAAACTCCTCTGACCAGTTCCCCCGAAGACACCGAAGACAGCACTTCACCCCTCACACCCTCGACAGCAAACGGCGAAGGGCCCGCGGACCGTCTCCGGTCCGCGGGCCCTTCGGTGCTGTGCGCCTCAGCGGGTGGGCGCCTCAGCCGTACGACTAGTCGTTGCCCGAGAAGATCGCGATCAGGCGCAGGAACTCCATGTAGATCCAGACGAGCGTCATCGTCAGACCGAACGCGGCGAGCCAGGCCTCTTCCTTCGGCGCGCCATAGGCGATGCCGTCCTCGACCTGCTTGAAGTCCAGGGCCAGGAAGCAGGCGCCGAGCAGGATGCCGACGATGCCGAACACGATGCCGAGGCCACCGCTGCGGAAGCCGAGGCCGTCACCGCCGCCGAAGACCATGAACAGCAGGTTCACCGCGGTCAGCAGCAGGAAGCCCATCGCGGCGGCCATCACGAAGCCGTAGAAGCGACGGTTGACGCGGATCCAGCCCGCCTTGTACGCCACGAGGACGCCGATGAAGACGGCCATCGTGCCGAGCACGGCCTGCATGGCCGCGCCGCTGGCGATGCGGTTGTCGACGACGCTGGAGACGACGCCGAGGAAGACACCCTCCAGGGCGGCATACGTCAGGATCAGCGCGGGCGAGGCCTTGCGCTTGAAGGCCTGGACGAGGCCCAGGACCATCGCGATGAGGCCTGCGCCGATGGCGATGCCGTACGACTTGCTGATGTTGGCGTCGTCCACCGGCAGCAGCGCCCAGGCGAGCGCGGCCGTCACCACGAGGGTGCCGAGCGTGGTCGCGGTACGCATGACGACGTCGTCCATCGTCATGCGTCCCGCGGTGGTCACGGGCGCCTGGGGCGCGCCGTGCTGCAGGTCCTGCTGGGCGTACGGGTTTGTGGCGTAGGGGTTGCCCGCGGGGGCCTGCTGGCCGGCGTACGGATTGCCCTGCGCGTACGGGTTGCCCTGTTGGGTCTGGGTCGCGCCCGCGGGTCCCCCGGCCTGCGGCTGCTGGCCGAAGCCGGCGAAGCCGTTGTCGCGGCTGAACCCCCGTCGCGAGAAGACCGGGTTACTGCTCCTCATTTCACTCCTCCATGGCCACCGTGTGTGGCTTTGCCTCAAGAGTAATGCGTAGGCAAAGGGGTGAGCCTAGTGCCTGGGGAGGATCTTTCCCTCACTGTGACGGAGAACGCTCGACAAGGGGCCCACTGTTCCCGGATCGGTACCGTTACGCCGCTCGGGTGGCCCGGCGGGGTAGTAACAGTCCGTATTGGCGTCGCTACGGTTTCATCGCGGCCGTGCGGCCCGGGGCGGGGGTCCCACCCGAGGGTCGAAGGTCGGGGGCCAAGAGCATGATCGTCAACACCGTTGCTCGGCACTTGAACTGACGAGCCATCAGATAAACGCGCCCACGCCGTGGTCGACCCTCGGCGTAAAAGGTGTGGACGATCATGATCGAGAGGGCACCCTGAACCGCCACAAAGCACTCAGAAGCCGCACGCACGGCGGCGACGGCAGTGCAGCGGATGTGCCCGGAGCCGGACTCGAACCGGCACGCCCCCGAGGGGCAGCGAGGTTTAAGCTCGCCGTGTCTGCATTCCACCATCCGGGCAGGCCATGGGCTCCGCGTCGAGGCTTCGACCCTATCGGGAGGCATCCCCCGAACAGCGGAAGGGCAGCCCGATGTTGTCTTATTTTATTGACGTCTGAGGGTGCATCAGTCGCGGTCACGGTCCGTTGGTACATGCCGGAGGCCTTTCCGCGGGCGCGGCCGGTCTCGTGGGCCTCTGCACGGAATGACGGAATTTAGCCGCCCAGACGCTCCCGGTCCCGCTTTCTCCCTCTTCTTCTCCCTCTCCTCCTCCCCGCGTCAGGGATACGTGTCATCCCCAGGTATGACAGGCCGACCTCAAGTCCGACTGGAGAGGGCCACGGGAACCGGAACAGCGGCTGACTACAGGGCACTGATCGGCCAGGACGATTGAGTACGTCCCCACTCGTCGTCCCGACAGGAGCATCGCCCCGTGACCACCACCCCCTTCGCCGCCCGCGCCACCGCCGTGGCAGCGCGCGCCACGGATCTTTCCAAGGTGTACGGACAGGGCGAGACCCAGGTGGTCGCCCTGGACCATGTCTCCGTCGACTTCGGGCAGGGCGAGTTCACCGCGATCATGGGTCCCTCCGGATCCGGCAAGTCGACCCTGATGCACTGCGTCGCCGGTCTGGACAGCTTCAGCTCCGGCTCCGTGCGCATCGGCGACACCGAGCTGTCCACGCTCAAGGACAAGCAGCTCACCAAGCTCCGCCGGGACAAGATCGGCTTCATCTTCCAGGCGTTCAACCTGCTGCCGACGCTGACGGCCCTGGAGAACATCACGCTGCCCATGGACATCGCGGGCCGCAAGCCGAACAAGCAGTGGCTCGAGCAGGTCATCGAGATGGTCGGCCTCTCCGGGCGCCTGAGCCACCGGCCCACCGAGCTCTCGGGCGGCCAGCAGCAGCGGGTGGCCGTCGCCCGTGCGCTCGCCTCCCAGCCGGAGATCATCTTCGGTGACGAGCCGACCGGAAACCTCGACTCGCGCTCGGGCGCGGAGGTCCTCGGCTTCCTGCGCAACTCCGTGCGCGACCTCGGCCAGACCGTCGTGATGGTCACGCACGACCCGGTGGCGGCGTCGTACGCGGACCGCGTGATCTTCCTCGCGGACGGGCGGGTCGTCGACGAGATGCACGGGCCGACGGCGGACGGGGTGCTCGACCGGATGAAGCACTTCGACGCGAAGGGCCGGACCAGCTAGCGGCCACTCGGCCTCGGGCGGTCCCCTCACCGCCGCAGAGGTCAGGCATCAGTCGGGGCTGCGGGCCGTTCGTGGCTTGTCGCGCAGTTCCCCGCGCCCCTGGGCAGGCCCCTTCGGGGCACTTCCCCCCTTCACTTCACCTGGACTCACACCCATGTTCCGTACCGCCCTGCGCAACGTGCTCGCGCACAAGGCCAGGCTGCTGATGACCGTGCTCGCCGTCATGCTCGGCGTCGCGTTCGTCTCCGGCACCCTGGTCTTCACCGACACCTTCGGCAACGCCTACAAGAACAAGTCGGCGAAGAGCTTCGACCACGTCTCCGTCGCCATCCAGTCCGACGGCGGCTCCTCCGACGAGGACGGCGAGACCAAGGAGCCCGCCCGCCTCACCGACGGCCTCCTGAAGAAGGCCGGGTCCCTGCCCGGCGCCGACTCCGCCATCGGCTCCGTCAGCGGCTTCACCGCGCTCGCCGACAAGAACGGCAAGCTCGTGGGCGGCGAGTGGGGCACCACCGGCACCAACTACTACCCGGCCAAGGACGGCAAGGACCCCCGGTACGACTTCACCAAGGGCGGCGCCCCGAAGTCCGGCGCCGACATCGCCCTCGACTCCCGCACCGCCGAGCGCACCGGCTTCAAGGTGGGCGACACCGTCCGCTACTCCACCGACGGCCCCGTGCACACCGCCAAGGTCAGCGGGATCTTCGACACCGACGACGGCAGCGTCGTCGCGGGCGGCAGCCTCGTCGTCCTCGACAACAAGACCGCGATGAAGGCGCTGAACAAGACCGAGTACGACGAGATCGACGTCAAGGCCGCCGGGGGCACCTCCGAGTCGGCGCTGAAGAGCTCGGTCGAGAAGATCCTGCCGAAGGACACGGACGCCGTCACCGGCGGTCAGCTCTCCGACGACCAGGAGCGGATGATCGAGCAGCAGACCAGCTCCATGAGCCAGGTCCTGCTGATCTTCGCCGGTATCGCGCTCTTCGTCGGCATCTTCATCATCGCCAACACCTTCACCATGCTGGTCGCCCAGCGCACCAAGGAGCTCGCGCTCATGCGGGCCGTCGGCGCCTCGCGCCGCCAGGTGACGCGCTCCGTGCTCATCGAGGCGTTCCTCGTCGGCCTGGTCGCCGCCGTGGCCGGATTCGGGCTCGGCCTTGGTGTCTCCGTCGGCCTGGAGGCCCTGATGAACTCCGGCGGCGCCTCGCTGCCGGACGGCCCCCTCGTCATCGCCCCGACGACGATCGTGGCGGCGCTCCTGATCGGCGTGGTCGTGACCATGCTGGCCGCCTGGCTGCCGGGCCGCCGCGCCGCGAAGATCCCGCCGGTCGCCGCGATGAACAGCGTCCACGCGACGCCCACCACGCGCGGCCTGGTCGTCCGCAACACCCTCGGCTCGCTCATCGTGGCGCTCGGCGCGGTCATGATGTTCATGGACGACAACTACGTGATGGCGGGTGGCGCGGCCACCATCCTCGTCGGCGTCATCGTCCTCACCCCGCTGCTCTCCCGGCCCTTCATCGCGGCCTCCGCGCCGCTCCTGAAGCCGTTCGGCGTCACCGGCAAGCTGTCGCGCCTCAACTCGGTGCGCAACCCGCGCCGCACGGCCTCCACCGCCTCGGCCCTGATGATCGGCCTCACCCTCATCACCGCGATGACGGTCATCGCGGTGTCCATGGGCAGCGCCATCAACAAGATGGCCGCAGGCTCCATGAAGGCCGACTACAGCGTCTCCATGGCGAACTTCGAGGCGCTGACCCCCGAGGTCCGCCAGAAGCTGGACAAGATCCCCGAGGTCGAGGCGAGCACCCCGCTGCGCACCGCGTACGGCGAGGCGGACGGCAGCTACTCGGTCATCAACGGCGTCGACCCGAAGACGTTCGGCAAGCTCGTCGGCCTCGACTTCACCAGCGGCTCGATCGACGGTCTGAAGGCAGGCACCGCGCTGGTCGACGCCGACACGGCGAAGGACAAGGGCCTCAAGGCGGGCGACACCTTCCCGCTGAAGTTCGACGCCGACGGCAAGACCGTCCAGTTGAAGGTCGCGGGCGTCTACGAGGGCAACGAGATGCTCAACGGCCTCTTCGCGCCGACGTCCGTCGTCGACCCGCACCTCTCCAAGCTGGTCGACAAGCAGGTCCTGGTGAAGATGAAGGGCGGCCCGTCGGACCAGGCCGAGAACGCCATCATCAAGGCCCTCGGCGACAACCCGGCCATCACCGTCCAGGACAAGGACGATGTCAGCAACGCGGTGGCGGGCGGCATCAACATGATCCTGAACATGCTGTACGGCCTCCTCGGCATGGCCATCCTGATCGCGGTGCTCGGCGTCATCAACACGCTGGCGATGTCGGTCTTCGAGCGCAAGCACGAGATCGGCATGCTGCGGGCCATCGGTCTGGACCGTGCGAAGGTCAAGCAGATGGTGCGCCTGGAGTCGGTCGTGATCTCGCTGTTCGGCGCGGTGCTCGGCATCGGCCTCGGGCTCTTCATGGGCTGGGCCGTGGGCGGCAGCATCTCCGAGAAGGTCGCCACGTACTCGATGGAGATCCCGGTCGGCCGGATCGTGATCTTCCTGGCCATCGCGGCCGTGGTCGGTGTCATGGCCGCGGTCTGGCCCGCCCGCAGCGCGGCGCGGCTGAACCCGCTGATGGCGATCAAGAGCGAGTAGCCGCGCAGGCGAGAGCGGTACGTGAAGGGGCCCCGGACGTCGACGACGCGTCCGGGGCCCACTTACGTAGGCCTACCGCCAGTCGCGGGCCCGCAGCGGCATCCCCGAGGCACCGCTCTCGGGGGTGCGCACGGCCAGGACCTGGTTGACGCCGATGCGGTTGCGTTCGAAGGCCAGCGCGGAGGCGGCCATGTAGAGCCGCCAGATGCGGGCCCGGCCCGGCGAGGTCAGCCGCTGGCCCTCCGGCCAGCGCGCCTCCAGGTTCGCGACCCAGCGGCGCAGCGTGAGCGCGTAGTGCTCGCGGATGGTCTCCACGTCGCGGACCTCGAAGCCCGCCCGCTCCAGGAGCGAGACGGTGGTACCCACGGGCGCCAGCTCCCCGTCGGGGAAGACGTAGGCGTCGATGAACTCGTCCACGGAGTACGCCGTCTCGTCGGTCTGCGGCCGCCGGGCGATCTGGTGGTTCAGCAGCCGTCCGCCGGGGCGCAGGAGGGCGTACAGGTCGTTCGCGTACTCCAAATAGCGTTCGGCTCCGACGTGTTCGGCCATGCCGATGGAGCTGATGGCGTCATACGGTCCGTCGCGTACGTCGCGGTAGTCCTGGACGCGGATCTCGATCCGGTCCGTAAGGCCCTCCTCGGCGATCCGCTTTCGGGCGTAGGCGGCCTGCTCCTGGGAGAGGGTGACGCCCACGACGCGCACGCCGTGCTCGCGCGCCGCGTGCACCGCCATGGAGCCCCAGCCGCAGCCGACGTCGAGCAGGCGCATGCCGGGCTTGAGGGCGAGCTTGCGGGAGATGAGTTCGAGCTTGTCGCGCTGGGCGTCCTCAAGGGTGCCTTCGGGCGACTCCCAGTACGCGCACGAGTAGACCATCGAGGGGCCGAGCACCAGCTCGTAGAAGTCGTTGCCGACGTCGTAGTGGTGGCTGATGGCGCGGCGGTCGCTGCCCTTGGTGTGCAGGTGGAGGCGGCCGTGTCTGCGCATCTCCTCCGGGGGTGGAGCGGGCGGCAGGAAGGGCGCGGAGAGGGCGACGAGAGAGCGGACCCCGGCGCGGAACCGCGGGTCGCGCAGGGACTGCCGCAGGCTCTTGGAGTCCTCTTCCTGCTGGGGACCCCGCTCCCAGATCAACTCCGCCATGGCGTCCAGGGCTTCGTACAGATCCCCGTCGACGTCGAGGTCCCCGGCCACCCAGGCGCGGGCCAGGCCGAGCTCGCCGGGCTTCCACAGGATGTGGCGCAGGGCCCTGCGGTTGCGCACGACGAGGGCGGGGGCTCCCGGCGGGCCCGCCTCCGACCCGTCCCAGGCGCGGATACGTACCGGCAGTGGGGTTCCCATGAGCTGCTCGGCGAGGGTCTTCAGCCGCTGTGCGGCGTCCTGCATGGCGCACACCTCCGTGGATGGGTCCAACACCACGTAAACACCGAAGGGCGCCGTGCGCAGTCCCGTTGCCGCGTCACGGAAAGGCAAAAAAGATGCAGAGGGCACTTAGTTATCCGGCCGGTCGTGCGGCTGGTTGCGCGACTGGTTGCGGGACGGAGAAAAGCCCGAAGGGGCCACTCGCACCACGGATGGCGAGCGACCCCTTCAGGTTCGTGCTGAGGGCCTCAGGAAGCCTTGGCCTTCTCCTCGACGGGGGCGACCGTCGGCTCGGCCTTGGCGGCGGGCTTCGGAGCGGGCTTGGCCGCCTCGTAGAACTCCTCGCGCGGCGTCTCCATGGCGCCGAGCGAGACGACCTCGCGCTTGAGGAACATGCCCAGCGTCCAGTCCGCGAAGACGCGGATCTTGCGGTTGAACGTCGGCATCGCCATGCCGTGGTACGCGCGGTGCATGTACCAGGCGAGACGGCCCTTGAGCTTGATCTTCATCTTGCCCATGACGATCATCGCGACGCCCTTGTGCAGGCCGAGACCGGCGACCGCACCCTTGTTGGCGTGGCTGTACTCCTTCTGCGGGAAGCCCCGCATGCCGGAGATCACGTTGTCGCCGAGGACCTTGGCCTGACGCAGCGCGTGCTGGGCGTTCGGCGGGCACCAGGCGTTCTCGTTGCCGGCCTTGCGGCCGACCATGTCCGGCACCTGGGCGTTGTCGCCCGCGGCCCAGATGTAGTCGGTGCCCTGGACCTGGAGGGTCGTCTGGGTGTCGACGTGGCCACGGGGGCCGAGCGGCAGACCGAAGCGGGACAGCGCCGGGTTGGGCTTGACGCCCGCGGTCCACACGATGGTGTTGGAGTCGACCTCGAGGCCGTTGTTCAGGACCACGTGGCCGTCCACGCAGGAGTCCATGCCGGTCTTCAGGTAGACCTCGACGCCGCGGCCCTCAAGGTGCTCCTTGCCGTAGGCGCCCAGCTTCGGGCCCACCTCGGGAAGGATCTTGTCGGCGACGTCGACCAGCACGAAGCGCATGTCCTCGCGCTTCACGTTGTTGTAGTACTTGGCCGCGTCGCGGGCCATGTCCTCGACCTCACCGATGGTCTCCGCACCCGCGAAGCCACCGCCGACGAAGACGAAGGTGAGAGCCTTGCGGCGGACCTCTTCGTCCGTCGTGGAGTCAGCCTTGTCGAGCTGCTCGAGGACGTGGTTGCGCAGGCCGATGGCCTCCTCGATGCCCTTCATGCCGATGCCCTGCTCGGCGAGGCCGGGGATCGGGAAGGTGCGGGAGACCGCGCCCATCGCGATGACGAGGTAGTCGAAAGGCAGCTCGTACGCCTCGCCGACGAGCGGCGCGATCGTGGCTACCTTGCGGTCCTGGTCGATGGTGGTGACCCGGCCGGTGAGTACCTCGGCCCTCGGGAGTACGCGTCGCAGCGGTACGACGACGTGCCGAGGCGAGATGCTGCCGGCGGCGGCTTCGGGGAGGAAAGGCTGGTAGGTCATGTACGACCGGGGGTCGACGACCGTGACGGTCGCCTCTCCGAAGCGCATCTTCTTGAGAATGCGCCGAGCTGCGTACAGGCCTACGTACCCACCGCCTACTACGAGGATCCTGGGACGCTCCGTGGTGCTCATGCCATCGAGTATCCACCTGCCCGCCGGGGGTCGCTCGTGCGCCCCTTCACAAGCATGCCAAGGGCCTCTGCTACACTTCGCCGCCCACGTGACCCAGGTCATGGTGCCCGTGGGGAACCACGGTGTCACGCGAGTCGTTGTGCACCCCTTGTGAGCTGCACTCCGAGGCCCTGCCCCGAACGAACCGGGCCCCCTCGTCACACTCCCGCCACCCGCACGAAGCATCCCCGTTACAGGCCCGACCCTTCGGAATGCCCCCTTTAGGTGGCCGAACACCGAGGAACCTCGTCCATCAGGGCCGTTTTCCTTGTGAAGAACTTCACGAAGTTTCCCGACGGAGTGTCGCCGGAGGGCCTTTGGACCCCCCTGGCGACCGCTCAGACGCTACAGGACGCGCTCAGGCGATGGCCCGCCGGTGCCGTCGAGGATGGCTCACGAACGCGACTCCTGCGCCTGGCGGCGTGTACACGCAAACGCGTACACTGAGTCCATGACCGAGAACACCGCGACCGTCAGAGACGCACGCGCACACCTCGCGAAACACATCAACCAGGCCGAGGAAGGCACCGCGACCGTCATCACACGCAACGGTGCGCCGGTTGCCGCAGTCGTGCCAATCGCCGACTTCGAAGCATTGGAAGACGCGGCGGACGTGATGCTGGCCCGTGAAGCGGAAGCAGTTCTGGCCGACGGCGAGCCCACGATTTCGATGGCCGAGCTGCTGGCGGACCTGTTCAGCGAGCGCGGTGAAGGCACCGCGTGAAGTACGCGTTCCGGTTCACCACAGCAGCACAGCGGCAGATCCGGGCCATCGACCGACCCGAAGCCATGCGCATCCTGACCGCACTGACCGCCCTCGGCGACGATCCGTACCGCGAGGACGCCGACATCAAGAAGCTCACCGGCCCCTCGGGGCTCTACCGGCTCCGAGTCGGCAACTACAGGGTCGCGTACCAGATCAACGACGGGGAACTCGTCATCCTCGTCGTCAAAGTGGGCGACCGGCGGGACGTCTACCGCAACCTGTAGCGCCCTCTCCTCCTACCACGCATCGAGTGCCGTGTGGATCGCGATCCCGTCCAGGATGTCGTGCTCGCTCACCACGACTTCCCGGGCGCCGACCCTGTCCATGATCGCCAGCAGCACGAGGGCGCCCGACGCGATGACGTCGACCCGGCCCGGGTGCATCACCGGGATCGCGGCGCGCTCCGCGTGGGTGGCGTGGGTCAGGCGGTCCACGATCGCGTTGACCTGGTCGTACGGGATGCGGGCGTGGTGGATCGCCTGTGAGTCGTACTCGTCGAGGTCCAGGGCGATTGCCGCGATCGTGGTGACCGAGCCCGCTAGGCCGACCAGCGTGCGGGCCTCCTTGAGCGGGACGGTGCGTTCGGCGAGGTCCAGGGCGGCCTCGATGTCCGCGCGGATCGCGTCGAGCTGCTCGGGCGCAGGGGGGTCGGTGACCGCGCCGTCGCGCACGAGGTGCCGCTCGGTCATGCGGACGCAGCCGACGTCGACCGAGCGGGCGGCCTCCACCCGGTCCGTGCCGACCACGAACTCCGTGGAGCCGCCGCCGATGTCCACGACGAGATAGGGCTTGGCCAGGTCGTCGCGGCCCGCCAGTTCCTTGGTCGCGCCGGCGAAGGAGAACTCCGCCTCCTGATCGCCGGTGATGACCTCCGGCTCGACGCCCAGGATGTCCAGGACGCCCCGGACGAAGTCGTCGCGGTTCTCGGCGTCGCGGGACGCGGACGTGGCGACGAAGCGGATGCGCTCGGCGCCGTGCTCCTTGATGACCGCGGCGTACTCACGGCAGGCCGCGAAGGTGCGGTCCAGGGCCTCCTGAGCGAGGCGGCCCGTCCTGTCCACGCCCTGGCCGAGCCGGACGATCGTCATCCGGCGGTCCAGGTCGACCAGCTCGCCGGTCTCCGGGTCGGCGTCCGCGACCAGGAGCCTGATGGAGTTCGTGCCGCAGTCGATGGCGGCGACCCGGGTCACTCGGCACCCTCAGTGGCGCACGGCGTGACGCACGGGCCCTTCGCCCACCACTCCGGCAGCATCGCGATGGCCTCGTCGCCCAGCGGGTTCACACCGGGCCCCGCGGCCAGGGAGTGGCCGACCAGCACGTGCAGGCACTTCACGCGGTCCGGCATGCCGCCCGCGCTCGGGAAGCCCTCCAGGACCTCGATGGCGTCGCGCCGCGCGATGTAGTCCTCGTGCGCGGCACGGTACTGCTTCGCCAGCTCCTCGTCCGTGGTGAGCCGCTCCGACATCTCCTTCATCACGCCGTTCGCCTCCAGCGTGCCGATCGCGGAGGCGGCCCGCGGGCACGTCAGGTAGTACGTCGTGGGGAAGGGCGTCCCGTCCGGGAGGCGCGGCGCCGTCTCCACGACGTCCGGCTGTCCGCAGGGGCAGCGGTGCGCGATGGCCCGCAGGCCGCGCGGCGGGCGGCCGAGCTGCTGCTTGAAGGCCTCGACGTCGGCGTCGGTGGGCTCGGTGCGCGGGGTGCTCGGCGGGGGCGTTTCCATGCCTGTCTTTCGTGTCAGTGGTCAGTCGTCGGGTCGGTCGGCCTTGTCGACGCCGTCCCAGACGTTCGAGTACCAGGGGCGCGTCGCCGCCCCCTGGTCCGCACGGCGGCTCTTCGCCGCCGCGGGGTCGATCACCGTGAACCCGGTCTCGCCGGGCATCACGTAGTGCAGGCGGTCGCGGACGCGCTGCTCCGCATACGCGTCGTCCTGCCAGCGGGCCTTCTCGTCGCGCAGCTTCTCGACGTCCGCGCGGTGCTCGGCCTGCTGCCTGCGCAGGTCGTCGATCTCGGCGCGCTGCGAGACGTACTGCCTTATCGGGTACGCGAGCGCGACGACCAGCGAGCAGAGCACGAGCGCGAGGAGCGCGGCGCGGCCGGTGAGCCGGGAGCGGCGCGCCTGCCGCTTGGTCTGGGAGCGGTAGACGCGCTCCGCGGTCTGCTCGCCGAGCAGCCGCAGGCGGGTCGCGGTGGAGAACCGGTCCTTGGTCCCGGCCTTGGCCATGGTTCCGCCTCCCCAGAGCTGCGCGTATACGTGCGTACGTCCCCGCACACGGTACGGGACCGGATGCGGGGACGTACGTAACTACGTGCCTGGGAGAGCTGCCTGCTCAGTCAGGTGCCGAAGCTCAGCCCTTGAAGCGCGGGAAGGCCGAGCGACCGGCGTAGACCGCCGCGTCGTCGAGGATCTCCTCGATGCGCAGGAGCTGGTTGTACTTGGCGACGCGGTCCGAGCGGGCCGGGGCACCGGTCTTGATCTGGCCGCAGTTCACGGCGACCGCGAGGTCGGCGATGGTGACGTCCTCGGTCTCGCCGGAGCGGTGCGACATCATGCACTTGAAGCCGTTGCGCTGGGCCATCTCGACGGCGTCCAGGGTCTCGGTCAGCGAACCGATCTGGTTGACCTTGACGAGCAGGGCGTTGGCGGAGCCCTCCTCGATGCCGCGGGCCAGGCGCTCCGGGTTGGTGACGAAGAGGTCGTCGCCGACGATCTGGACCTTGTCGCCCAGGCGCTCGGTGATGACGTTCCAGCCGGCCCAGTCGTCCTCGTACAGCGGGTCCTCGATGGAGACCAGCGGGTACGCGGAGACGAGCTCCTCGTAGTACTCGGTCATCTCCGCGGCCGAGCGGGACTTGCCCTCGAACTCGTACTTGCCGTCCTTGTAGAACTCGGACGCGGCGACGTCGAGCGCGAGGCCGATCTGCTCGCCGGGGACGTAACCGGCCTGCTTGATGGCCTCGATGATGAGGTCGAGCGCGGCGCGGTTGGAGTCCAGGTTCGGGGCGAAGCCGCCCTCGTCGCCGAGGCCCGTGGACAGGCCCTTGGTCTTCAGCACCTTCTTGAGGGTGTGGTAGACCTCGGCGCCCCAGCGAAGGGCCTCGGAGAAGGACTCCGCGCCGATCGGGGCGATCATGAACTCCTGGATGTCGACATTCGAGTCGGCGTGCGACCCGCCGTTCAGGATGTTCATCATCGGGACGGGCAGCAGGTGCGCGTTCGGGCCGCCGAGGTAGCGGAACAGCGGCAGGTCGCTGGCCTCGGAGGCGGCGTGCGCGACGGCGAGCGAGACGCCGAGGATGGCGTTGGCGCCGAGCGAGCCCTTGTTGTCGGTGGCGTCCAGGTCGAACATGGCCTGGTCGATCAGGCGCTGCTCGGTGGCGTCGTAGCCGACGAGCTCCGGGCCGATCTGCTCGATGACGGCGAGGACGGCCTTCTCGACACCCTTGCCCATGTAACGGTTGGGGTCACCGTCACGGAGTTCGATGGCCTCGAAAGCACCGGTGGAGGCACCGGACGGAACGGCGGCACGACCGGTGCTGCCGTCGTCGAGGCCGACCTCGACCTCGACCGTGGGGTTGCCTCGGGAGTCCAGGATTTCCCGGGCTACGACGACGTCGATGGACGGCACGAGCATCTCCTTCTGGGATGTGACGCATTTACGCGGGCCGCGTCGGCCCTGCGTCTCCTGAGCCTAACGGGCTCCGGGCCTTCGGCCAGCCGACCGCCCGTCCCCTGGGACGGACGAGGGCCCAAATACCTTGGAAACCGGGCGTAAGGCCACGTTTTCTACTCGCTAGTAGCGAACAGCGGAGGGCCGACGCGGGGGCGGACGCGGGGGCAGACATGGCCCCGCCCCGGTGCGTACGGGGGATACGCGCACCGGGGCGGGGAGCCCGTGGGGACGGGGGTACGGCCGTGCGTCCGCCGAGGCACGGCCGCTACCGGGTGGGGTCAGCTCAGGTGGAGCTGCTGGCCCGGGTAGATCATGTCGGCGTTGTCGATGATGTCGCCGTTGAGCTTGTAGACCTTGTGCCAGCCGCCCTTGACGTGCTTGGCCTCGGCGATCTTGGACAGGGTGTCGCCCGTCTTGACCTTGTACTCGCCGTCGCCCTTCTTGACCGTCTTGCCGGTCGGGGTCTCGACGGTCTTCTTGGTCTCGGTCTGCGGCGTGGGCTGCGGCTTCGGCGCGGCCTGCTGCTGCGGGGCCTGCTGCGTCTGCTGCGGCTTCGGCGCGGCCTGCTGCTGCTGCGGGGCCTGCTCCTGCGAGCCGCCGCCGCTGCTGGGCGAGGCGCCCGAGAGGCCGACGCCACAGCTCGGCCAGGCACCCTTGCCCTGGCCCGCGAGGACCTTCTCGGCGATCTCGATCTGCTGGGCCTTGGAGGCCTTGTCGGCGGTCGGCGCGTACTTCGTACCGCCGTACGCGGCCCAGGTGGACGGCGAGAACTGCACGCCGCCCTGGTAACCGTTGCCGGTGTTGATCGACCAGTTGCCGCCGGACTCGCACTGGGCGACGGCGTCCCACTCGGCACCGGTGGCGGCGGAGGCCGAACCAGCGGCCATCAGCGGGGCGGCCACGGCGGCACCGGTGACACCGGCGAGCGTGACGACACGGGTGGCCTTGGACGGACGGCGGTGCTTGCCCTTGCTGGAAAACAGCATGAGTTGATCCCCTCACCGACGCCTGCGAGGTGAGCTGTCGGGTTCGGGCCGATGTGGTTGCCCGGCCGCGCTCCTTGAGCGCGGCTTCACCCCTAGCCGTTTCCGGCACTTACCTTGGGTCCCCCGCTCCTGCCTACGGCGCTCAAAGCGACGACTGTTCCCGTCCGGCCGTTGGCAGGATTCGGCGTACCGACCGGCGGGGCCCACCAGTGGCGAGCGGTGACGACCGTAGACACGCGATCGCCGGAATTTCAAAGACGATCAGGGCTTCTGAGACCCATCTCTCACTTGCGCCAAACCAGACATACGGCGCGAAGCCCCCACCCGACTCTTCGTCAACTTCCGTTACTTTTCGCCCAGATCGAGGCTCTGACCGGGGAGGATGAGGTCCGGGTCGCCCCCGACGGTCTTCTTGTTCTCGCTGTAGAGCTCGTGCCATCCGCCGTCGACGCCGAGGTCGTCCGCGATGACCGAGAGGCTGTCTCCGGAGCGCACCGTGTAGGCGCCATCGGCGACTCCGCCGGAGCGGTTCTCGCCGCGCGAGGCGTGCCGTCCGGAGCGGCCGTCCGCGCCCTCGCTCTCGTCCGCGCGGTCGCCGCGGTGGCGGCCCGCGGAGTCGTCGGAGCCGTCCGCCTCGTCGGCGGGGTCGGTCGACTTCTCGGGCGTGGGCGAAGTGGCGTCGTCCTCGCCCGACTTGCCGGAGTCGTCCTTCTTGCCGTCGGCCTTGCCATCGGCTTCGCCCTTGTCGTCCTTTTCGCCTGACTCGTCGTGATTCTTGTCTCGGGAGTCGTCGGCGCCGCTGGAGGGCTTCTCCGGGCCGTCGGACGGGTCGGCGGAGTCCGAGGGCTCACCGGCCTCCTCACCCTTGCCCTTGCCCTTGTCTGAGTCCTTGCCGGAGGCCTTGCCGGAGTCGTCGTCCGAGCCCTTGTCCGAGCCCTTGTCCGAGTCCTTGTCGCCCTTGGAGTCGTCGGAGCCGTCGGGGCCTGTCGAGCCGGACGGCTCGGAGGGCTTCGGCGTGACCGGGTCGCCCGGGTCCACGTCGGCCGCGGCGCCGTCCTGGGTGAGGCCCGCGATCGGGGCGCAGCTCGGCCAGGCGGCGGTGCCCTGGTCGTCGAGGATCTGCTCGGCGACGGCGATCTGCTGCGAGCGGCTCGCCTGGTCGGCGCTCGGCGCGTAGTCGAGGCCGCCGTACGCCTCCCAGTTCTCCTGGGAGAGCTGGAGGCCTCCGTAGTAGCCGCTGCCGGGGTTGGCGCTCCACGCGCCGCCGCTCTCGCACTCGGCGAGCTTCTCCCACGTCGTGGTGTCGGCGGCGCTCGCGCTCGTGGCGCCGAGCAGTGGGATGGCGATGGCTGATCCGGTGACTCCTGCCGCGACGATGATGGCCGGGGCTTGGCGGGGGCGTCGGTGACGACCAGAGCCGGAGAGCATGCGGGTGCCTTTCACGAGACTGCAGCGACGACTTGGGCGCCGGGGGCGCTCAAGTCGTCGTGAACGTAGTCGCAGTCGAACGCTTGTCACAAGTCGATGCAGCGGAGATCACGTGAACATCACAGTCGTGACGGGCCGTCAGTCGGACACCGTTGTCTGTGCGGTTGTGAACTTCACGGGCAGCGTGCGCAGTCCCCGCATGATCAGCCCGCCACGCCACCGCAAATCATCCGGTTCCGCCGCGAGTTGCAGGTCGGGAAGGCGTCGCAGCAGCGTCGTGAGGGCGGTCAGGCCCTCCAGGCGGGCGAGCGGAGCGCCCAGGCAGTAGTGGATTCCGTGCCCGTATCCGAGGTGTTGGTTGTCACTCCGGGAAAGGTCGAGGGTGTCGGGATCCTCGAACCGGGCGGGGTCGCGGTCCGCGGCGGCGAGCACGACGAGGACGGGGTCTCCGGCGGCGATATCCTGCCCGCCGATGGTGAGCGCCTCCGTCGCGAACCGCCACGTGGCGAGCTCGACGGGCCCGTCGTAACGGAGCAGTTCCTCGATGCCGGTCTCCAGGAGCCCGGTGTCGCCCTCCGCCAGCGCCTTCTGGAACCGGGCGCGCTGCTCGGGGTGGGTGAGGAGGGCGTACAGCCCGTTGCCGATCAGGTTGACCGTGGTCTCGAACCCGGCGAAGAGAAGGATGAAGGCCATGGCTGCGGCCTCGTTCTCGGTGAGGTGCTCGCCGTGGTCGGAGGCCTTGATGAGACCGGAGATGAGGTCGTCGCCGGGTTCGAGGCGCTTGCGGTGGATGAGCTCGGCGAGGTAGCCGCGCATCTTCTTGACCGACCGGGCGACGCCGCCGCGCGGGCCGCCGCCGTGCCGGATCATCATGCCCGCCCAGTCGCGGAAGTCGTCCTGGTCCTCGCGGGGGACGCCGAGGAGGTCGCAGATGGCGTAGATGGGGAGGGGGAAGGCGAACTCGTGGATGAGGTCGGCACTGCCCTCTGCCACGAACGTGTCGATGAGCTGGTCCGTCAGCTCCTGTACCCGGGGGGCGAATTCCGCGACGCGGCGTGGCGTGAAGGCCTTGGAGACGAGGCGGCGCAGCCGGGTGTGGTCCGGCGGGTCGATGTTGAGCAGATGCGTCATGAGGTTGGCGCTGCGCTCGCCCGGGATCCCGGTCTTGCTCTTCGCGTGCGCGGGCTCGTCGTGGTGGGCCGGGTTCTTGCTGAGCCGCTGGTCGGCGAGGGCCTGCTTGGCGTCCGCGTACCGGGTGACCAGCCATGCCTCGACCCCGCTGGGCAGCCGCTGCTTGCGTACGGGCTCGTGTGTGCGGAGCCAGGCGTATGCGGGGTAGGGGTCGGAGGCGAACTCCCAGGTGAAGAGTTCTGGCCCTTGGGCGGGGTCTGGCCCCTGGGCCTTGGGCGGGGGCGGCGGCTGGTCTTGCATGGGGTGACGGTATCCGGCGTCGGTGCGGTGTCGGGTGCGGGTTCGTCGTGGCTGGGCGCGCAGTTCCCCGCGCCCCTGGGCCCCTGGGCCCCTGGGCCCCTGGGGGACGCTAGGGGCTGCCCCTACTCCCCCGTGTTCTCCGCCGCGAGGATCGCGTCTCGGTATGTCCTCGCCGCTGCCCTCAGTGCTGCCTCCGGGTCCACGCCCTCCGCGTCGGCCCGCAGGGCCAGGGTGAGGAGGTCGTAGCCGATGCCCTCCCCCGTGGGGGGTCGCACCGTGAGGGCCGCCGTGCGGGCGCGGGAGGAGAGCTTGGCTGCCAAGGCCAGGGCGGGCTGGCCCAGGGGGATGCCCTCTGTGAGGGATGTGCGTCGCTTCTCCTCCGCCTTCGTGCGGAGCCAGTGTTCCCGTACGTCCTCGGGGGTCTGCGCCGAGTCGTCGCCGAAGACGTGCGGGTGGCGGTGGATCAGCTTCTCGACGATGGCGCCCGCGACGTCGTCGATGGAGAACACCTCGTCACCGCTCTCGCCGGACGCCTCCTCCGCGATCCTCGCGTGGAAGACGACCTGGAGCAGGACGTCGCCGAGCTCCTCGCGCAGCTCCTCCCTGTCGCCGTCCTCGATCGCCTCGACGAGTTCGTACGCCTCCTCGATCGCGTACTTCGCGAGGCCCTCGTGGGTCTGCTGGGAGGACCACGGGCACTCCTCGCGGATCCGGTCCATCACCTGGACCAGGTCGAGCAGGCGCGCGCCCGGCAAGTCGTACGACGCGGGGAGGAGCTCCAGGTCCGGCATGGCGACGCGGCCCGAGCCCGCGAGCCGGGCCAGGCCGTCCGTGAGCTGACGGTCGCCCTCGGCGGTGGCGACGACCAGGACCGTGCGGCCGCCCGCGCAGGCGTCGATCAGCTCCTGCGCGGTGGGCTCCGCCTGCTCGACCCGCACGCCCGCCTCCCGCAGATACGGCAGCTGCGGATGCGTGGCGTCGGCGCACAGCACCTCGTCGGCGTCGTGCAGCGCCTGCCAGGCGGGCCAGGACAGGAGGCCGGGCGCGACCCGGTGGCTGGTGGTCAGCAGGATCACGCGGCCGACGGACTCGTCGGCCGAAGCGGCGGAGTCTGCGGAGTCGGCCGGGGGCGGGGTCTCGGTCTGGTTCACCTGTCGAACGTAACCCAGCCCACTGACAGCACCCCGTCCCTGCGCCGCCCTCGCCGCCCTCCCCGCTCTCCTACGCCGGCTGTTCCGCCGCGCCCGACCCGGCCCCGGCCTCGGTGACCTGGCGCACCCACGGCGTCTTGGCGTCCGTGCGCTTGTTCTTGTCGACGTCCCACGTGCCGTACCGCGGGTTCAGATCGATGTCGAGCTTCTTCGACGCGGCCGACAGGGCCTTCCAGAAGACCGCCTGGCCCTGCGGCGAGTTCATGTCCGCGCCCAGCTTCGCCGAGAGCTTCTGCGCCTCGATCTCCGTGCGCAGGCTGCCCTCCAGGCGGGCCGGGGCGACGTTGTACTGCTGCAGCCAGCCCTGCTCCAGGGCCTTCTTGCCGCCCGCCTGCTGTTCAAGGCCGGTCCGCATGGTCTGGATGTCGCGGCGCGTGACGTCCACCCCGGCATCGGTGGCCGCGCGGTGCAGGACCTTGTCAAGGACCATCGTGTGGAGCGTGCTGCGGGTGAGGCCGCCGGACTTGGCGATGGCCTGCGAGTACTGCGCGTCGTCCGGGATGGCCGACCGCTGCGCGTCCCGCACCTCGTTCACCCGGCCCTCCAGCTGCGCGACCGTGATGCGGTCGCCGCCGACGACGGCCGCGGCACCTGGGTGCGCCTCGCCTCCGCAGGCGGTGAGGAGGGGGGCCGCGGCGATCGCGGCCGCGGAGAGGATGAGCGCTGTGCGACGACGGCGGTGCAAGTGAGCCTCCCGTTGGAGATTGTGCAAATCACTGTGGCGCGCAAGCGCCTCCACCTGGGGTGGTGGTCGGGCGACGGGCGGGCGCACAAAGTCTTGCGGTGATCGATGTTAGGCAGTGGCCGTCTTCTCGGCCAGCCATTCGACACCTATTCGACCAACGATTTCCCGGGAGTTGGGGCACCCTGCACCGCGCCGTACGGGTGTCAGCCGCGCACTTGTCCGAGCCACTGCAGCGTGCGCATGACCTCAGCGGGGAACGGATGCCCCGGCCCGTGCAGCAGCTCCGCGTCGTGCAGCAGCCGCGCCAGCGTGTCGTGGGCGGCGGTCCGGTCGCCGAGGGCGAGGAGCAGATGGCCGATGCGGCGGCGGATCTCCAGGGAGCGACGCCGAGTCCCTCGCCGACCTGTGCGTCCTCGACGACCTGCTCGAAACCGTCGAGGACATCGACCCCGGTGCCCGCAGGGGCCCGACGGCCACCGTCCATGGTGTAGCCGGGCGGGCGGCGGGACGTCACAGCGTGTGCCGCACCCACACGTTCGGCTCGACGTACACCGCGTAGCCGCGGGCGGGCTCGCAGTGGACCGGCACCAGCGCGCCCGGCACCTCGACCGGCCCCTCCGCGTCGAAGGGCAGCCCCGTCCACTCCCGCCACTGCGCGGTCGAGCCCGACACGGTCATGGAGGCGTGCGCGACCTTCTCGACGACGCCGCCCGCCCGCACGTGCACCCGCAGCCACGGGTCGTGCGGCAGGCCGTCCTCCCGCGTGCGGTACGCGTACTCGTCGATCTGCGCCGCCGGTTCGCGGTGCTTGGCGTTGGGGCGCACGGGCGCGACGACCTCGGTGAAGCCGCGGGCACGGGCGTTGTCCCGCATTGCCGCGAGCATCCGCCCGGAGATCCCCTTGCCCTGCGCCTCGGGGTCGACGGTGATCTCGATGGCGCTCACCGTGTCGGCCTGCTTGCCGTGGCGCAGGTCCGAGAAGGCCCACAGCAGCACCTGGTCCCAGCCTCCGTCGGGGAGTTCACCGGTTCCGCGGTCGCGCAGCGCGACCGGCACGCTGAATCCCCGGGCGACGACCTTGCCGTCCGCGTCGCCGTCGGTGGCCACCAGGACGTACTCCGGGAGGTCCTTGACGATCCGTCCGATCAGCGACCAGCCGACCGGGTCGTGCAGGATGAACTCCGGCCAGTCCCCGGCCATGCGCCAGAGCGGGTCCGCGAGTTCCGGGCGCTCGGCCAGGGTCGTGATCTTGAGGTCCATGGGTCGGGACGGTACGCGTCCCGCGGGGTTGGCGGTATTGCTTTTCCGCGGGTCGGTCTTCCGCGGGCTCGTCGTGGCTGGTCGCGCAGTTCCCCGCGCCCCTTGAAGGCCCCTTCGGGGCCACTTCGAAGGCTCCTCGGGGACTCCTCAAGGGGTCCGGGCTCAGCGGGCGTGGAAGCGGGGCGGGGCCGTTGTCGGGGCGTTGCCGGTCGGGAGTTTCTCTGCCGGGCACGTCGTGAGCACCTTCCTCATGGCGTCCCGTTCGGCGCCGGTCACCCACACCCCGTACTTCTTCTTCACCGCCACCTGCCCGGCCACGTACGTACAGCGGTACGCCTTGTTCGGCGGCAGCCAGGTCGCGGTGTCGCCGTCGCCCTTGCCGCGGTTGGGGCCCGCGTCGACGGCGAGGAGGTTGAGCGGGTCGTTGGCGAACGCGATGCGCTTGCCGGGCTCCCACTGGAAGGCGCCCTTCTGCCAGGCGTCGGAGAGGGCCACGAGGTGGTCGATGTCGACCTGGCTGCGCCCGCGCCGGAACGTCACTTCCTTGCCCGTGTACGGATCGGGCGCGAGCGTCCCGGAGGCCACCCGGCAGTCGCCGCCCTGGTACCTGACGTCCTTGAGGTCCCGCTTGAGGATGTCGTCCCGGGTCGGGCAGCGGTTGGAGTCGGTGTCGGCCCACGCGGTGCCGAACCTGCCGCGCTCGTAACCGGTCTTGGGCGCGCGGCCCTTGACGGTGAGCGTGTCGACGGCGGCGAGCGCGGACCCCGCCTTCGCGTCGGCCCCGGCGGCGCCGCCCTCCCCCTTGTCCTTGGTGCCGGTCTCACAGCCGGTGAGGAGCGCGGGCACGGCGAGGAGGGCGAGCAGCGCCGAGGTGGTGCGTCGGTTCATGTATCGGTCCGTACGTCCGTCCATACGTCGCTTCATCGGACGACCAGCGTGTCGCCGAGGGCCAGCGGGGCGGGCGCCACCATGTCCGTGTGGACGCCGATGCACATGCCGCGGGCGGCGGTGAGGGTCTTCAGGACGCGGTTGTCCACGGGGAGTCCGGGCTGGGCCTGGGTGACCATGACGCACCGCTTCACGCGCTTGACGACGTGCAGCCGCAGCGGGCCGGACCCCTGTCCGCCGCCGAGGGTGATCTCGCGGCCGACCCAGCTCTCCTCGATCCACGGTTCGTCGGTCCGCACGACGATGTTCTTGCGCAGCCGCCGTACGTCGACGGGGTCGGCGTCACCGAGCAGGTCACCGAGCGCGCGCAGCGAGGCGGTGCCGACGAGGGAGACGGCAGAGACGTCCTTGTGGGACTCCTCGCCCGCACGGACCAACTCGATGCCCTCGCCGAAGCGTTCGGGTATCCGCGGGTCGCCGGGGCGCAGCGTCGCGCCGTCCGGTGCGAGGACGACGGGCTGGCCGTCGCCGTCGTAGGTCGCACGGTGTTCGAGCATGCCGGGGGTGCGGCGGAAACGCTGGTGGTGCTTCCCGCTGGCGAGCTTGCCGTCGGGGTAGCGAAGGGCCCACAGCCGGTCGCCGACGACGCCGCTCGCGTCGAACTCCAGCCGGTCGTGCTCGTCCCCGAGCATCGACTTCACCGGAAACCGGTGCAGACCCACGACCTCGAACGTCACTGCGCTCTCCCCTCCCCTGGGCGGACTTCCGCGGCTCCCACCGTACGGCGCCCCGGACTTGCCGACGCCCCCGGCTCACGGCGCGGAAGATCATGAGATTATCTCCTGTTCCTTACTTATCAGGAGATTCATGCACAAGCGTCCGCCGCGCCTCGCCCTGTTGTTGCTCACCGCCGCCGCCTTCGCCACGACGGCGTGCGACGCGTCAGGCTCCGACTCGTCCGGCTCGCCCGGCCCTTCCTCCCCTCCGTCCGCGAGCGCCTCACCGTCGGCGAGCACGGCGCCCACCCCCCAGGGGCGCGGCCTGAAGGGCCCGGCAGCGGGCCTCTTCCTCAAAACGCTGCGCGAGCACCACCCGGACCTCGACCACATCGACGACGACGCGCTCGTCGCCGAGGGCGATGCGCTGTGCACCGTCCGGGGCGCGGCTCTCGGCGAGCAGTTCAAGAAGTCCACGCGTCGGCTCGGCATCACCAAGAAGCAGACTTCCAGCATCATGGGCGCCGCCCACGCCCTGTGCCGGGACAAGGACGACCAGCTCTTCGCCCGCTGACGATTACCTTCGCGGTAATCGACCGTCCCCCTCTCCCCCGGCAGGATCGACCACATCAGCCGAGATCCCACCCCAGGAGAGCCCCATGAGCGCCGACACCGCCACCGACACCCGCACCGTCGTCCAGGACTTCCTCAAGGCCCGGATCGCCGGAGACACCGACCGGATGGTGGAGCTCTTCGCCGACGACGTGGACTGGCTGCTCGCCGAGAACCCCGCGGTGCCGTGGATCCGCCCCCGCTCCACCGGCGCCGAGTGCGCCGCCCAGTCCGCGGAGCTGGCCGAACACACCGTCCCCGAGGACTCCAGCGCCTCCCTCGACACCTTCCTCGTCGACGGCACGGACGCCGTCCTGTTCGGCCACCTCTCGGGCACCGTGCGCGCCACCGGCAAGTCCTTCGAGGGCCCCTTCGCCCTCCGCCTCACGGTGGAGAACGGCCGGATCACCCGGCACCACCTCTACGAAAACAGCCTCTCGATCGCGGCGGCCTGCACCGCCCCCTGAGGCCGGGGCGCGCCCTACGACCCCAGGATCGACGTGAGGAACTCCCCGACCCAGCCGAGCAGTTCGCGTCCGACCAGCGGCTTGCCGCCGACCTTTGCGGTCTTCGGGCGGGGGACCAGGACCTGGTTGGCGGCCGCCTTGATGACCGTGCCGGGGTAGAGCCGCTTGAGGCGCAGCTCCTGGGATTCGCGGAGGTCCACCGGGGCGAAGCGGATGTTGTTGCCCTGGAGGACGATCTCGCCGACGCCGCACGCGCGGGCCAGCATGCGCAGGCCCGCCACCAGGAGGAGGTTCTCCACCGGCTCCGGCAACTTGCCGTAGCGGTCGGTGAGTTCCTCGCGTACGGACCTGATGTCCTCCTCCGTGTTGGCGGAGGCGATGGCGCGGTAGGCCTGGAGGCGCAGGCGCTCGCCGGGGGCGTAGTCGTGGGGGACGTGGGCGTCGACCGGGAGCTCGATCTTGACCTCCAGGGGCGGCTCCTCCTCGACACCGCCCTCCAGGGACGCGCGGTAGTCGGCCACGGCCTCGCCGACCATGCGGACGTAGAGGTCGAAGCCGACCCCCGCGATGTGGCCCGACTGCTCGCCGCCCAGGAGGTTTCCGGCGCCGCGGATCTCCAGGTCCTTCATCGCCACGTACATGCCCGCGCCCATCTCCGTGTGCTGGGCGATCGTGGCGAGGCGCTCGTGGGCCGTTTCCGTGAGGGGCTTCTCCGGGGGGTAGAGGAAGTAGGCGTAGCCGCGCTCGCGGCCTCGGCCCACGCGGCCGCGCAGCTGGTGGAGCTGGGAGAGGCCGAAGTTGTCGCCGCGCTCCACGATCAGCGTGTTGGCGTTGGAGATGTCGATGCCCGATTCGACGATCGTCGTCGAGACCAGGACGTCGAACTTCTTCTCCCAGAAGTCCACCACGACCTGTTCCAGGGCCTGTTCGGACATCTGGCCGTGGGCCGTCGCGATGCGCGCCTCGGGGACGATGTCGCGCAGGCGGGCCGCCGCGCGGTCGATCGACTCGACGCGGTTGTGGATGTAGAAGACCTGGCCCTCGCGGAGGAGTTCGCGGCGCACGGCCGCGCCGATCTGCTTCTCCTCGTACGGGCCGACGAAGGTCAGGACCGGGTGGCGCTCCTCGGGGGGCGTCGTGATGGTCGACATCTCGCGGATGCCGGTCACGGCCATTTCGAGCGTACGGGGAATGGGGGTGGCCGACATCGTCAGGACGTCGACGTTGGCGCGGAGCTTCTTCAGCTGCTCCTTGTGCTCGACGCCGAAGCGCTGCTCCTCGTCGACGATGACCAGGCCCAGGTCCTTGAACTTGGTCTCGGAGGAGAAGAGGCGGTGCGTGCCGATGACGATGTCCACGGAGCCCTCGCGCAGGCCCTCCAGGGTCGCCTTCGACTCCGTGTCGGACTGGAAGCGGCTGAGCGCCTTCACGCTGACCGGGAACTGGGAGTACCGCTCGGAGAACGTGCCGAAGTGCTGCTGGACCAGGAGCGTGGTGGGGACGAGGACGGCGACCTGCTTGCCGTCCTGGACCGCCTTGAACGCGGCACGGACCGCGATCTCCGTCTTGCCGTAGCCGACGTCGCCGCAGATCAGGCGGTCCATCGGGACCGTCTTCTCCATGTCCTCCTTGACCTCGGCGATCGTGGTGAGCTGGTCGGGCGTCTCCGCGTAGGGGAAGGCGTCCTCCAGCTCGCGCTGCCAGGGGGTGTCGGGGGCGAAGGAGTGGCCGGGCGCCGCCATCCGCGCGGAGTAGAGCTTGATGAGGTCGGCGGCGATCTCCTTGACCGCCTTCTTCGCGCGCGCCTTCGTCTTCGTCCAGTCGGCGCCGCCCAGGCGGTGGAGGGTCGGTGCCTCGCCACCTACGTACTTGGTGATCTGCTCCAGCTGGTCCGTGGGGATGTAGAGCCGGTCGCCGGGCTGGCCGCGCTTGGCGGGGGCGTACTCCACGACGAGGTACTCGCGGGTGGCGCCCTGGACGGTGCGCTGCACCATCTCGATGTAGCGGCCCACGCCGTGCTGCTCGTGGACGATGTAGTCGCCGGACTCCAGCGTCAGCGGGTCGATCGTCTTGCGACGGCGCGCGGGCATGCGCTGGCCGTCCTTGCCCGCCGCCTTCTGGCCGGAGAGGTCCGTCTCGGTGAGGACCGCGAGCTTGAGGGCCGGGTCCACGAAGCCGTAGTCGATCGAGCCGCAGGAGACGTGCACCAGCGAGGGCGTGAGCTCGCCGAGGTCGCCGTCGAGGCGGGCCGCGATGCCTTCGCCGCCGAGGACCTCGACGGTGCGGGCGGCAGGGCCGTGGGCCTCGGTGACGTAGACGGTGCGCCAGCCGTCGGCCAGCCAGCCCTTGGTGTCCGCGAGGGCCTTCGCGGTGTCGCCGCGGTACGTCTCCGGGGCGTGCATGCCGAGCTTGAGCGTGTCTTCGTCGAGCTCCTCGTCGGCGGCGAAGGGGCTCACCGACCACCACATCATGTCGAGCTCGCGGGCGTGGTCCCGGACGTCCGCGATGCCCCACAGGGAGGCCGCGCCCACGTCGATCGGCGCCTCGCCGCCGCCCGCCGTCGCCGCCCAGCTGGCCTGGAGGAACTCCTGCGAGGTCGCCACCAGGTCGGCGGCGCGCGTCCGCACCCGCTCCGGGTCGCAGACCACCGCCATGGAGCCCTTGGGCAGGACGTCGACGAGCAGTTCCATGTCGTCCACGAGGACGGGGGCGAGCGACTCCATGCCCTCGACCGCGATGCCCTCGGCGATCTTCCCGAGCAGTTCGCCCAGCTCGGGGTGCTGCTCCGCGAGGGCCGCTGCCTTCTCGCGCACCTCGTCGGTGAGCAGCAGCTCACGGCAGGGCGGCGCCCACAGACCGTGCTCGGCGACCTCCAGGGAGCGCTGGTCGGCGACCTTGAAGTACCGGATCTCCTCGACGTCGTCGCCCCAGAACTCCACGCGCAGCGGGTGCTCCTCGGTGGGCGGGAAGACGTCGAGGATGCCGCCGCGCACGGCGAACTCGCCGCGCTTCTCGACCAGCTCCACCCGGGAGTACGCGGCTGCCGCGAGGGCCTCCACGATCGCGTTGAGGTCCGTGGTCTGTCCGGTGCGCAGCGCCACGGGCTCCAGGTCGCCGAGGCCCTTGACCTGCGGCTGGAGGACGGAGCGGACCGGCGCGACGACCACCGAGACCGGGCCGGTCTCCGGGTCGTCCGTGCGGGGGTGGGCGAGGCGGCGCAGCACCGCGAGGCGGCGGCCGACCGTGTCGGAGCGGGGCGAGAGGCGCTCGTGCGGCAGCGTCTCCCACGACGGGTACTCCGCGACGCCGTCCGGCGGCAGGATCGTCCGCAGCGCCGCGGCCAGGTCCTCGGCCTCCCGGCCGGTGGCCGTCACGGCCAGGACGGTGCGGCCGGACTCGCGGGCCAGTGCCGCCACCGCGAAGGGCCGGGCCGCGGGCGGGCCGACCAGGTCGACGTGCATGCGGTGGCCGTCGGTCGCGGCCTTGACCGCTTCGGCGAGCGCCGAGTCCTTGACGACGACGTCGAGCAGACCGTGCAGGCTCATTGAAGGCTTTCCGTCCAGATAACCGGAGTGAGTGGACAACTAACCGGAAGTGAGTGGGCAACGCGAACCGCCCGGCACGTCGCACGGGCCGGGGGTCTCCAGCGTACGACTCCGTGCTGATCGGCGCGGCCCGGTCGGGGCGAGCCCGGCCGCGTGGGCCCCGTACGCCCTCCCGCACAATGTCCGGAAACCCCCGTCCGAAAATTCTTTCCCCGTCGCGTAAACCGGACGCGCGTCCCAGGCGTAGTGCCTTCGAGAACACCAGACACACCGCACGCACCTCACACACCGCAGCTGCCGCACACGCGCGCACGCACCAGGAGAGCACTTGACCGACGAGGAGTTCGAGGCGTTCTACGCGCACTCCGTAAGAGCGCTGGTCGGACAGGTGTATCTGATGACGGGGGACCTCCACGAGGCGCAGGACGTGGTCCAGGAGGCCTTCGTCCGCGCCTGGGCGCGCCGCGCCCGCCTGGAGCGGGACGCCGGGCCCGAGGCGTGGGTCAGGACCGTCGCCTGGCGACTCGCCGTCAGCCGGTGGCGGCGGCGCGGGCGGGCCGCGGACGCCTGGCGGCGCCACCACGGGGAGCGGGCGGGCACCGCGCCCGAGCCGGAGCCGGGGACCGTGGCGCTGGTCGCCGCGCTGCGGCAGCTGTCCGAGCGGCAGCGCCGGGTGGCCGTTCTGCACTACGTGTGCGACCTGTCCGTGCGGCAGGTCGCCGCGGAGACCGGGATCGCGACCGGGACCGTGAAGTCCCACCTCTCCCGTGCCAGGGCGGCGCTCGCGCCGCATCTCGACGACGCGCCCACCCCGGAGGAGCACCGTGACTGAGCCCAAGGCCCCGGCCGACGACGGCCTCGCCGTCGCGCTGAAGCGGGCCGCCGCGTCGGGCGGCGGGCTCGCCTCGCCGGTCCCGGCCCACCAGGTGTCCGCCCGCGGGGCCCGCCGCAGACGCCGGACGCACGCGGTGGGCGCGGCGCTCGCCGTGTGCCTGGTCTCCGGCGGCGCGGCGTTCGCCGCGCTGCAGCTGGGCCGAGGGGGTGAACCGGTGGGCCCCGCGGCGCCGCCGAGCCCGACGAGGTCCGCCTCCCTCTCGGAGTCGCCCCCGGCGGCGACGCCCTCGACCTCACCGCCGCCCACCGGGTCGGCGACACCGACCACACCCACGGCGACCCCGTCGGGGGGCTGAGATCCACCTCGGCCTCCCCCGCACACCTCACCGACCGGAACGGCCACCCGCCTCCCGCACGTCTCAGCGACCGAGCCCCACCCCGTCCCCATCAGAAAGCCACCCCATGCCCGGAGCCAACACCGACCTCCCCGTCCAGGAGCGTGCCGACGAGCTCATACCGGCGCGGGACCGGACCGTCGCACCCGCCACCGGCGGGTGGAGACGGCTCTGGGACCGCGCCCCGTACCTGCTCGCCGCCTCGCTCTTCGTCGCGTACGCCACCGTGTCCGTCCTGCGGTACCGGCGGCTGGAGAACCTCTCCTGGGACCTCGGGATCTTCGAGCAGGCCGTGCGCTCCTACGCGCACCTCCAGGCGCCGGTGGCCGACCTCAAGGGGCCCGGCGCCAACATCCTCGGTGACCACTTCAGCCCGGTCACCGCGCTCCTCGCGCCCGCCTACCGGGTCTTCCCGTCGCCGCTCACGCTGCTCATCGCGCAGGCGCTGCTCGTCGCCGTGTCCGTGGTGCCCGTCACCCGGGCCGCGACCCGGCTCCTGGGGCGTGTGTCGGGGCTCGCCGTCGGTGTCGCGTACGGGCTGTCGTGGGGGATCCAGCGCGCCGTCGACTTCGACTTCCACGAGATCTGCTTCGCCCTGCCGCTGATCGCCTTCTCCCTGGAGGCGCTGCTGCGGCAGCGATGGCGGGCCTCGCTGCTCTGGGCGCTGCCGCTCGTCCTCGTCAAGGAGGACCTGGGGGTGACCCTCGCGGCCCTCGCCGTGGTCGTGGCGATCCGGTGCCGCCGCTCGGACCCGAAGGTGCTGCCCTACGCCCTCGGCGTCGCCGCGTTCGGCGCGATCGCCACCCTCGTCACGCTCACGATGGTCATACCCGCCTTCAACTCGGTCGGGTCGTACGACTACTGGGACAAGGTCGGCGAGGCGGGCCCCACCGCCGGGGCCCTGGACGGGACCGGCACCAAGCTGCGCACCCTCCTCTGGCTGCTCGTCCCCACCACCGGGCTCCTCGCCCTGCGCTCGCCGCTGCTCCTGATCGCGCTGCCCACCCTCGGCTGGCGCTTCCTCTCCGCCGACGACCACTACTGGGGCACGGACTGGCACTACAGCGCCGTCCTGATGCCGGTCGTCCTGCTCACCCTCGTCGACGCCGTCGACACGGCCCGCCGCAGCGAGAAGCCGTGGCTGCGCACGTACGCGGACCGGGTGCCCGCCTGCGCCGCCGTCGCCGCGCTCGCCCTCACGACGTCCCTGCCGCTGGGGACCCTCACCGAGGCGGCGACGTACCGCAAGAGCGAGCAGGTCGTCGCCGTGGAGAAGATGCTCGACCGGATCCCGGACGACGCCACCGTCGAGGCGAACATCGGGCCCATCACCAGGCTGACCTCCCGCGCCCGCGTCTTCTGGACGGGCTCGGCCCGCCCGGTCGTACCCGACTACTTCGCGCTCGACGTCCGGTCGGGCTGGACGAAGGACCCGGTCGCGTACGCCAACGGCCTGCACCCCGGCGCCCGTTACGTCGCCGAGGACACCGCCTTCGGATACGTGCTGCTGCGCAAGGACTGACGCCGGGACAGCGGCAGGCCCCGGCAGGCGCGTGGCGCGCGCCTGCCGGGGCCTGCTCCCCCGTTCCCCCGTTCCCCCGTTCCCCCGTCGGTGTGGCTATTCGGTGGCGATGGCGTTGAGGACGTTCATCCGGCCCGCCCGGAAGGCCGGGACCAGGGCCGCGAAGAGGCCCACGAACGCCGACCCGACGAAGACCGCGATGATCGTCGGCCACGGGATCTCGAGGACCTTCAGGCCCTCGAGCGCCAGGAGCTTCTGGGCGGTCGCTCCCCAGCCCATGCCCAGGCCGAGGCCGAGCAGGGCGCCGAAGAGGGCGATGACCACCGACTCCATGCGGATCATGCGGCGCAGCTGACGGCGCGAGAGGCCGATCGCCCGCATCAGGCCGATCTCGCGGGTGCGCTCCACCACCGAGAGGGCCAGGGTGTTCACGACGCCCAGGATCGCGACGATGATCGCGAGGCCGAGCAGGCCGTAGACCATGTTCAGGAGCTGGCCGACCTGGTCCTTCAGGGTCTGCTTGAAGTCCGTCTGGTCCATCACCTTGTACTGCGGGTACTTGTCCATGGAGTGCTTCAGGGAGGCGTACGCGGCCTCCTCCTGGCCCTTGTCGGCCGAGGCGAACATCATGTCGTTCTGCGGGATGCGGTCCGCGGGGACGTACTTCTCCATCGTCGTGATGTTGAGGTACATCGCCTCCTGGTCGACGGTGGTGTCGTCGGAGGTGATCGCGGCGAGCTTCAGCTTGGCGGTCCTGCCGTGCTCGAAGGCGACCTTCAGCTCGTCGCCGACCTTCAGGCCGTGCTTCTTGGCGAACTCGTCGCCGACCGACATGGCGTTCTTGCCGTACGCGGCGGACAGCTTGCCCGCGATGGTCTCGCGGCGCAGGTCCGTGGCGTAGGTGGGGTCGGCGGCGCTCAGGCCGACGCCGTCCACGGTCTTGCCGTCGGGCGTGGTCATGTCCGCGTTGATCTGCTTGTAGCGCGTGATGTGGGCGATGTGGTCGGCCTTGCCGAGGGCCTGCGCGGCCTTCTCCGTGATGGAGATGCCGGGCTGCGTGGGCTGGACGATGAAGTCCGCGCCGACCGACTTGTCGAGCTCGTCGGTGGCCGAGGCGACCATCGAGGAGCCGACGACGGAGAGGCAGGCGACCAGCGCGAGGCCGATCATCAGGGCCGCCCCTGTGGCGCCGGTGCGGCGCGGGTTGCGCAGCGCGTTGCGCTCGGCCATCCGCCCGACCGGGCCGAACATCCGCAGCAGCACCGCGCTGATGACGCGGACCACGCCGGAGGCGAGCACGGGGCCGATGACGACGAAGCCGATGAGGGAGAGGACGACGCCGCCGCCCAGGAGGAGCGAGCCGTCCTTGGCCTTGTCGGCCTGCGAGGCGGCCCACAGGGCGGCGCCGCCCGCGCCGGTGAGGACGAGTCCGATGACGGCGCGCAGCGCGCTCGCCCTGCCGTCGGCGGGGGTGCCCGCGTCGCGCAGCGCGGCCATCGGCGAGACCTTGCCGGCCCGTCGTGCGGGGAGGTAGGCGGCGAGGACGGTGACGACGATGCCGAGGACCATGCCGATCACGGGCGTCGTCCAGCTGACGGTGAGGTCGCCGGTGGAGAGTTCCATGCCCATGCCGGACATGAGCTTCATCAGGCCGACGGCGAGTCCGATGCCCGCGCCGACGCCGAGGACCGAGCCGAACACGCCGAGCAGCAGCGCCTCGACGAGGACGGAGCGGTTGACCTGCTTGCGGCTGGAGCCGATGGCGCGCATCAGGCCGATCTCGCGGGTGCGCTGGGCGACCAGCATCGAGAAGGTGTTGATGATCAGGAAGATGCCGACGAGGAAGGCGATCCCGGCGAAGCCGAGCATCGCGTACTTCATGACGTCGAGGAAGCTGCCGACGGAGTCGCGGTTGTCGTCCGCGGCCTCCTTCTGGGTCTTGATGTCGTACGTGGCCGCCTTGGCGTCGAAGACCCCGGCGACGTTCTTCTTCAGCTGGGTGTCGCTGACGCCCGCGTCGGCGGTGAGGTTGACGTGCGTGAACCGTCCTGTGGTGCCGAGCAGTTGGCGCTGGGCGGTCGCGGTGTCGAAGTAGAAGATCGCGGCGCCGGGGTTGGTCACCTTGAAGGTGGCGATGCCGGAGATCTTCGCGGTGAGGTCGCCGGTGGCGGCGATGGTGCGCAGCTCGTCACCGAGCTTGAGGTCGTGCTTGTCCGCGGTGTCGGCGTCGATCATCACCTCGGTGGGGCCGCGCGGGGCGTGGCCGGAGGTGATGTCCATCGAACGCAGGTCGTTGTGCGTCCAGTTGCCCGCGATGGTCGGGCCGCCGCTGGTGGGGCCCATGTTCTTGTTCTTCGCGTTGACGACGGTCACGCTCTGGCTGCTGACCGAGCCCTCGGCGGCCTTGACGCCCTCGGCCTTCTTCGCCTGCTGCACGACGGAGGCGGGCATCGACTCGGGCTTGCCGCTGCGCGGGGTGTCTCCCGCGTCCTCGGCGGACTTGGGGGCGACGGTGACGTCGGCGGAGGTCGCCGCGAAGAGCTTGTCGAAGGTGGTGCTCATGGTGTCGGAGAAGACGAGCGTGCCGCAGACGAACGCCACCGACAGGATCACGGCCACGGCCGAGAGGGCCATGCGGCCCTTGTGCGCGAAGAAGTTGCGCATCGAGGTCTTGAGGACGGTCATGACGTGCGCCCCCGCGCGTCGAACGACTTCATGCGGTCGAGGACCTGGTCGGCGGTCGGGTGGTGCATCTCGTCGACGATCCGGCCGTCGGCGAGGTACAGGACGCGGTCCGCGTAGGAGGCGGCGACCGGGTCGTGGGTGACCATCACGATGGTCTGGCCGAGGTCGGTCACCGAGCGGCGCAGGAAGCCCAACACCTCTGCTCCGGCACGGGAGTCGAGGTTTCCGGTCGGCTCGTCGCCGAAGATGATCTCGGGGCGGGACGCGAGCGCGCGGGCCACGGCGACGCGCTGCTGCTGGCCGCCGGAGAGCTCGGTCGGGCGGTGCTTGAGGCGCCCGGCGAGGCCCACGGTCTCCACCACCTGGTCGAGCCAGGCCCGGTCGGGCTTGCGGCCCGCGATGTCCATCGGGAGCGTGATGTTCTCTATCGCGTTCAGGGTCGGGAGCAGGTTGAACGCCTGGAAGATGAAGCCGATCCGGTCCCGGCGCAGCCGTGTGAGCTTCTTGTCCTTGAGGCCGGTGATCTCGGTCTCGTCCAGGTAGATCTGGCCGCTGCTGACCGTGTCGAGGCCCGCGAGGCAGTGCATCAGGGTGGACTTGCCGGAGCCGGAGGGTCCCATGATCGCGGTGAACTGCCCGCGGGCGATGTCCACGTCGATGTGGTCGAGCGCGACGACGCGGGTCTCCCCGGAGCCGTACGCCTTCACGACCTGGCGCGCTCGTGCCGCCACGGCCGTACGCCCTCCAGTGCCCCCGTGCCTGGGTGTGGTTACAGCCGTTGTCACGGTAAATCTCCTATGTCGGTCCTGCTGCGAGCCGGGTGGATACGCTGCGCGCTCTCGCGCTTCAGTCTGGGGTCGGGACTGGCCCCCGCGCGCTGGTGCTCAGCGCAGTCTTTTCCGGGGGAAAACCCCACCCTCGCCGGTGTGGTTCTCCCGTCCGGCGGGGTGGGTTTCACGAACCGGCCCCGTGCCCGGCTCGTAAAGCAAATCTAAGGACCGCCGCGGCCCGGCTCATCCTCCAGTGGGACGAACGCTCCCCAGTCCGTTGTACGGAGGTACCCCTAGGGGATCTCCACCCGCCGGTGGAGTCCGACTCAGGGTTGCCTCCACCCCGCCGTCCACCCTGCCCACGGCCTCCACCGGGTGAGAAGGTGACCCGGCAGCAACCGGATGCAGGGGGAAGGAAGTTCCGTGGGCACCCAGGACGCGATACGCGGCAGGGGCGCGGTCGTCGCCGCGCTCATGCTCGCCATGGCGCTGGCCGCCGTCGACTCCACCATCGTGTCGACCGCCGTCCCGCAGATCGTGGGCGCGCTCGGCGGCTTCTCGATCTTCTCCTGGCTCTTCTCCGGCTATCTCCTCGCGGCCACCGTCACCCTGCCCGTCTACGGCAAGCTCTCCGACACCTTCGGCCGCAAGCCCGTCCTGATCGCGGGCTGCGTGCTGTTCCTCCTCGGGTCCGGGCTCTGCGCTCTCGCCTGGAACATGGAGTCGCTGATCGCCTTCCGCGTCGTCCAGGGCCTCGGCGGCGGCGCCGTCCAGGGCACCGTGCAGACCCTCGCCGCGGACCTCTACCCGCTCAAGGAACGCCCCAAGATCCAGGCCAAGCTGTCGACCGTATGGGCCACTTCGGCCGTCGCCGGACCCGCGCTCGGCGGTGCCATCACCTCGTACGCGGACTGGCGCTGGATCTTCCTGATCAACCTGCCCATCGGGGCGCTCGCCCTCTGGCTGATCGTGCGCCACCTCCACGAACCGCGGCGCGAGGCCGTCCCGCGCGGCCGCATCGACTGGCCCGGCGCGCTCGCCGTCTTCGCCTGCGGCGGCACCCTCCTGACCGCGCTCGTGCAGGGCGGGGTCGCCTGGGACTGGGTGTCGGCCCCTTCGTTCGCGCTGTTCGGCGCCGGGCTCGCGCTCATCGCCGTCGTCGTCATCGTCGAGCGCAGGGCCGCGGAGCCGATCATCCCCGGCTGGGTCTGGCGCAGGCGCACCATCGCCGCCGTGAACCTCGCCCTGGGCGCGCTCGGCCTCCTGATGGTGGCGCCCACCGTCTTCCTGCCCACCTACGCCCAGTCCGTGCTCGGACTCGCCCCGGTCGCCGCCGGGTTCGTGCTCTCCGTGATGACGCTCAGCTGGCCGGTCTCCGCGGCCCTGAGCCAGCACGTGTACCGCAGGATCGGCTTCCGCAACACCGCGATCACCGGCATCTCCGCGGCCGCGCTGATCCTCTTCGCCTTCCCGTTCCTGCCCTACCCCGGCACCGCCTGGCAGCCCGCGCTGCTCATGCTGCTGCTCGGCGCGGCCCTCGGCCTCTTCCAGCTGCCGCTGATCGTCGGCGTCCAGTCCAGCGTCGGCTGGGCCGAGCGCGGCACGGCCACCGGCTCCGTCCTGTTCTGCCGCCAGATCGGCCAGACGCTCGGCGCCGCCCTGTTCGGCGCGGTCGCCAACGGAGTGCTGAGCGCGCGGCTCGACGGGGCCGGGTCCCTCGACTCGGTGGCGCGCATCCTGGACGACCCGGAGTCCGTGGCCGACCCCGAGCCGCTGCGGCGGGCCGTCGACTCCGCCGTCGACACGGTGTACATAGGCGCGGGCTGCGCCGCCCTCCTCGCCCTCGCCGTCCTGCTCTTCCTGGCACCCCGGCGCTTCCCGGTCCTCCAGGAGAAACAACTGGGCGCACAACAGGACCAGTTGTCACCCACACAACAGACCGACTGACTTGTTCACCGAAAACCCCGCACGCCACCACTACTTGCGAGTAACGTCTCGGCTCCCCTCGCTCCCTGCGGCCCGCACACCGGGCCGGAAGCCGCGCAAGGAGAACCGGGATGACCCACCCTCCGTACGACGCCCCCGTCCCGCACGAGCCGTACCCCCCACAGCAGCAGCCGCAGACCCCACCGCCACGACAACACCCCTCCTGGCAACCGCAGCCCCACCTCACCTACCCCTGGCAGCCGCCGCCCCCCGCGCCCCCGCCACCCGCGCCCCGCCTCCCCCGCCACCCCGCACCGGGCCGCCACAGCGACCTGCGCAGACTGCGCGGCGCCTACCGGATCCAGCGCCGCGTCGCCACCTTCACCGCGCTCGGCTACTTCACGCTCTTCCTCGTCCTGTCCGCCCTCGCGCCGTCCTTCATGACCGGCACCGTCTCCGGCGGCCTGACCACGGGGCTGCTCCTCGGCCTGTGCCAGCTCCCCGTCACCTGCCTCGCCCTCGTCCTGTTCGAGCGCACGGCCCGGCGCCGCCTCGACCCGCTCTCCGAACTGCTGCGCAGGCAGACCGGGGCGGCCGCCGCGCGGGACGGCGGGGGCCGCCCATGAGCGAGGAAGCGCAGACCATGTCCCTGGTGGCCTTCACCGTCGTGGTCACCCTCACCCTGCTGCTGTGCGTCATGACCGGGCCCGACAGGGACGACCTCGACGAGTTCTACACCGGCTTCGGCGGGCTCTCCCCGATGCGCAACGGCCTGGCCATCGCGGGCGACTACATCTCGGCGGCCACCGTCCTCGGCACCGGGGGCGTGATCGCCCTGCTCGGGTACGACGGCGTGGTCCTCGCCCTGAGCACGGCGCTCTCCCTGACGCTCCTGATGTTCCTGCTGGCCGAACCCCTGCGCAACGCGGGCCGGTTCACCATGGGCGACGTCATGGCGCGCCGCATGCCGGGCCGCGCCGTCCGCATCGCCGCGTGCACGGCCACCATCGCCGCCCTGCTCCCGCTGATGCTGGTCCAACTGGCGGGCGCGGGCGACCTGTTGGCCTTCATCCTCGGCTTCTCCAGCGACGGCCTGAAGACCGCCTGCATCGTCGCGCTCGGCTTCCTGATGATCAGCTACGCGGCGATCGGCGGGATGAAGGGCACCGCCCTCATCCAGATCCTGAAGATCGTGATGCTGCTCGGCTCCGGCGCGGTGGTCGCCGTCCTGATACTGCGGCGCTTCGACTGGAACCCGGGCGCCCTGCTGGCCGCCGCCGAGAACCGCAGCGGCGCGGGACCGGCCTTCCTCCGCTCCGGGCTGCAGTTCGCGAACAGCCCCAACCCCCGCCTGGACATGATCAGTTCGGAGCTGACGGTGGTCCTCGGCGGCGCCGCGCTCCCGCACGTCACCATGCGGATGTACACGGCCCGCAGCGCCCGCGACATACGGCGCTCCATGTCCTGGGCGGTCTCGTCGGTCGCCCTGTTCGTCCTCGTCATCACCGTCGTGGGCTTCGGCGCGACCGCGCTGCTCGGCCGCGTGACGATCGCCAAGGACGACCCGCAGGGCAACACCGCCTACCTCCTCGGCTCCCGCGCGGCGTTCGGCGCCGACACCTCGACCGCCGAGACCCTGATCCTCACGACGGTCACCACGGCGCTGTTCCTGACGCTGCTCGCCTCCGTCGCGGGCATGATCCTAGCCTGCGCCAACTCGCTGGCCCACGACGTCTTCGCACAGGGCCGCCGCACCCCGTCGCCGCGCCGCGAGATGACGCTGGCCCGCGCCTCCGCGCTGGCCATAGGGGTTCCCGCGATCCTCCTCGCCGTCCTGGTCAAGGACCACAACCTCCAGCCCCTGGCCACCCTCTCCTTCTGCCTGGGCGCGTCGGCCCTGGCCCCCGCCCTGGTCTACAGCCTCTTCTGGCGGCGCTACACGCGGACGGGCCTGCTCTGCACGCTGCTCGGCGGCACGCTCGGCTCGCTGATCCTGATGACGGGCACGAACCTGGTCTCCGGCGGTCCCGGCGCCGCCTTCCCGAACCACGACTTCAACTGGTTCCCGTTCACGACGACGGGCATCGCCTCGATCCCGCTCGGCTTCCTCCTCGGCTGGCTCGGCACCCGCTTCACCGGCCGCGCGGAGGCGGCGGAGCACCGCAGGCAGTACGAGGCCGTGGAGGGCTGGATCCTGGCGGGGGCGGCACGGCGGGGGAAGTGAGGATTTGATGATTGAAAGTCAGACATTCCAGGATGTCGCGGTGTTACCGTACTCGCTGGTAACCATTTCTGGCGGGTACCCGTCAGAAAGGCAGCTCCGGGGGGTCACATCGTCATGGGCGTAGTGCCCCCATGACTTAGGAACGCATGCACCACAGAACCACCACCCGGCTGGTCACGACGGTGACCGCCCTCTCCCTCTCGTTCACCGCGGCCGTCGCGGCGGGCAGCCCGGCGGCCGCCGCCGAGAAGAAGCCCGCGAGCCTCCTGGAGATCGCCGAGCGGGTCTCGCACTACGCGCACTGCGACGATCTCGGCCTCGTCGAAAAGGCGGGCTGCCTGAAGGAGTTCAGCCGCAAGGCGCTCATCGCGGGCGTCGGCACCGCCCTGTTCCTCTACGGGACACAGTCGATCATGAAGGACCACGGCGCCCGGTTCAAGACGCTCGACACGGAGCTGAACGCACTGGGCAAGCTGAAGCTCGCCGAGCTCAAGGACCCCTCGTCGACGTCCGACCCGAAGGAGCAGGAGAAGATCCTGACCCAGGCGGTCAAGACCGCCAAGGCCGCGGGGCCCCACCTGAAGAACCTCGCGACGAACGTCGCCAAGGCCGACGAGATGATGGGCACGACGAGCGATTCGCTCTACGCCCTCAGCATTCTCACCGTCGTCGTCGGTGACTACGGCTTCCCGCCGTCGAGGGACGTCAAGCCCGTCAAGGACACCACGGACTGGGGCAAGGAGCTCAGGGAGCTCAACGCGGCGTTCGACCAGATGAACAAGGGCTTCGCCCAGATGAACCGCGGCCTCAAGACGATGAACGACGGCGTCGACGAGGTCAACACGGGCCTGGCCAAGGCCAACAAGGGGATCGCCAAGGCCAACAAGGGCATGAAGGAGATGAACGACGGCATCGCCCAGGCCAACCGCGGCATGAACACCGCGAACAAGCACGTCCCGGGCATCAAGAAGGGCGCCGAGCGGCTCAGCGAGCTCCCCGACATCGACTTCGACTTCTCCCACGTCGGCGACTCGTGGGGCTCCGGCTCCTCCGGCCTGGACGAGGCCACCCAGCAGCGCCGCATGTCCCTCTTCCTCGACCTGATGCCGGGCATCGGCGACGGCAAGGGCATCGTCGAGGCGCTGACCGGCAAGGACCTGGCCACCGGCAAGGAGCTCAGCGGGGCGGAGCGGGCGGCCGGTTCGCTCGCCGTCCTGCGCTGGCTCAAGGTCGGGGCGAAGGTGGGAGCGAAGGCCCTGACCGCCGACGACGTCCGCAAGGCCCGCAAGGGCGGGGGCGCCGCCGCCACCTGCGCGAGCAACAGCTTCCTGCCCGGCACGCCGGTGCTCATGGCCGACGGTTCCACCCGCCCCATCGAGCAGGTGGTCGAGGGCGACCAGGTCCTCGCCACCGACCCGGGCACCGGACGCACCGAGGGGCAGCCCGTCACCGACCTCATCGTCGGCAGCGGCGAGAAGAACCTCGTCAAGGTCGGCGTGCACATCGACGACGACCGCGGCGACCGCACCGCCTCGATCACCGCGACCGACCTGCACCCCTTCTGGACCAGCGACACGGACCAGTGGACCAACGCGGCCGACCTCGCGCCCGGGATGACGCTCCGGACCGACGCGGGCGCGCCCGCCAAGGTCGACGCGGTCACCTCGTGGACCGCTCCGACGCCCGAGGTCCGCAACCTCACCGTGGCGGGCACGCACACGTACTACGTGCTGGCGGGCGACACCCCCGTCCTGGTGCACAACGCGACCCCGTGCAAGCTGATGACGTCGGCCATCGGCAAGGACTCCCAGCTGTCGAAGGCCGCGCAGCAGGCGGGCAAGAACCAGACGGTCCAGCGCGACCTCGACGGTCTCTTCGAGCAGCTGTCCCGTGGAAACATGAATCCGGGTCTCGGCAGCAAGGCGCTGACGGGCACCGACATCACGTACGCCCGCGGCCGGAACGGCGGACGCCTGTTCTTCCGGAACGTGGAAGGCGGCATCGAGATCGTCGGCAAGTCCGACAAGGGCAACGAGTCCAAGGTGATTGCGAGGCTGAAGCAGCTCTATGGAAAGTGACCCGCAGCTGCTGGTCGAGGACGACCGGTTCACGGCTCTGTTCATGCTGGGCGCGGACGACCGCGCCGAGGACGTCGAGAACGTCGACGCCGAACTCCGGCTGCCCGACGGCACGAGGTGGAGCGCCACCTTCATGACGCTCCGCGAGATCGCCGCCGTCATGGACCGTTGGCGGCAGACGGGCGAAGCCGCGGGCGGCGCGTTCTTCCAGTGCCAGGACCTGGTCGTGGTCCCGACGGGCGGGGTCGCCGCGATGATGACGGCGTTCCGCGCGATCGTGGACGAGGGCGGCCCCGAGGGCGTCCTGCCCGAACTGGACGACCTGGACGACCTGGACGACTAGGGCCTGTCCGGCGGGCCCCTGCCCACACTCCCCCCGCCCGCCCACCGGCGAGCGGGGGAGATCCCCTACGGCGTCTCCTCCGCCGGAGCCCGTCCCGTCAGCGCCGCCAGGCTGCTGCGTACGTGGTCCATGTGTGCCCGCACCTCGTCCCACTGCTCGCCGTGTTCGCGCAGGATCCGTTCCGTCTCGCGGGTCACCCGTTCCTCGCTGAGGACCGCCTCCGCGACGATCTCCGCGCCCCGCGCCTCCGCGTCCTCCTGCCGGTGCCGGGCGGACTCCTCCGCCTCCGCGAACGCCCGCGTCGCCTCGGCGAGCCTCGCCTCCGCCGCGGCCACCCGCTCCGCGTCCCGCGCGTCCGACGCCGCCTCGCGCTCGGCCGCCTCGCGCTCGGCGGCCTCCCACCGCTCGCCCTGCTCCTTCTCCTGCTCGGCGAGCAGCCCCTCGCACCGCTGCCGCATCTCGCGCAGCGCCGCCAGCGCCTCGCCGCGCCACGCCTTCACGTCCTGCCGGGCCGAGATCCTGGTCTCGTCGGCCGTCGCCCGGTCCGCGTGGAGGCGCTGCCCGGCCCGCTCCTCCGCCGCGGCCCCGACCCGCTCGGCATGGTCGCGCGCGGCCTCCCGCACCTCCCGCGCCCCGGCCTCGGCCTCTTCCGTCAGGGCCTGCGCCTCGGCCGCCGCGGTCTCCCGCAGGGCGGCGGCCTCCGCCTCGGCGAGGGTCAGGATCTGCCGGGCCCGCTCGCCGAGCGTCTCGTACGTCTGGGGGGCGAGCCGCGACACCGCGTCCCGCAGGTGCTCCGCCTCCGCCTCCATGTCCTTGGCGAGGACGGTCAGCCGGGCCGCGCGCTCCCACGCCCCGTCCCGCGCCCCGGAAAGACCGGCGGCGTACGCCTCGACCTGCTCGGGGCGGTAGCCGCGCCCCCGCACGGTGACGAAGCCGTACGGCGACGACGATGCACCGCTGCTGCTCATCCTTGGATCCCCTCTCCGACGTACCGCACGCGTACAGCGCGATTGGCGCACATCTTGATGGATCAAGCGGAAGCGCTCATAACGCGACACTCCGCCCACCCCACCCGGTCAAGGATGCGTCAATTGGGGTTAGAAGTCGGAATCGGGGCGTCATTCCTGCCGTGCACGCCCCAAATGGGGGAGGCGCCCGCCCCGTACCCGGGTCGGGCGCCTCCTCACTCACGTACCGCAGCGGGCTACAGCAGCCCGTCCCACATCTGCTCGAGGAGCACCGACCACCAGCTCTCCGGCGACGCGAGCGCCGCCGGGTCCAGCGCGGCCAGCTGGTTCTGGAAGTCGACGGTCCAGCGGCCCGCCTGCTCCTGGTTGAGCCCGAAGCGCAGCCGCCACATGCGGCCGAGCAGCGCCATGCAGCGCGCGAACTCGGGCAGCCCCGTGTTCACGAACTGCGGCGGCACAGGCGCACCGCCGGGACCGGCCTCGACCGGCACCGCCACTATGTTCGCCGTGCCGTACTGCACGCACAGCGCACGCCCGAAGTCGCTGCCCATGACCAGGTACGACCCCGCGTCGGACGCAGGCTGCACCCCGCGCTCCTGCGCCAGCTCCGCCAGCGTCGGCACCGGACGTCCCGGCTGCGCCTGCGCCCAGAAGAACGGCCCGAAGTCGACGGGCAGCCCCGCCACGACGAGGGTGTGCGCCACGATGTCCGGCACGCCCTGGCGCGACACGGCCCGCTGGTCGAACCGGAAGACGCCGGGCCCGAAGGCCCCGGCCAGCTCCTGCGCGACGCCTTCCGGCGGGATCGCGGGCGCGGGCGGCATCTGCTGCAGCGGGGCTCGCACCGGCGCGGGCCTCGCGGGGCCGTCCGCGACCTGGTGCAGCTCGCCCTGGTGCGCGAGGAGCTGCTGCATGCCCTGCCGACGGGACGCGTGGTCCCTGCCGTACGGGGCGATCGACGTGATCCGCGCCTGCGGCCAGGTCTCCCTGATCATGCGCGCGCAGTACGCGCCGGGCAGCTCGCAGGACTCCAGCTCGGTGTGGAGTTCGAGCACCTGCTGCGGCGGCACGTTCATGCCGCGCAGCTCGTGCAGGATCTGCCACTCCGGGTGCGGAGTGCCGGGCGCCGAACGGCGGATGAGCTGCTGCTCGGAACCGTCGGCCGCGCGGTAGCGCAGCACGGCCTGGTAGCCGGGGCCGACGGTCGGCTGACCGGTGGGCTGCTGGGGGTAGCCGTAGGGCTGCCCGCCGGGGGGGCCGGGCATTCCGGGAGCGCCGGGAGCGCCGGGGACCTGCTGGCCCGGTGCGGGCGGCGGAGGCATGCCGGGGGCGCCGGGGCCGCCGACCGCGGGTCCGGCCAGCATCGTCGCGGCGTGGTGGACGCCGCCGCCGGGGGGCTGGGGGGCGCCGGGCGGGGCGGGGGGCTGGGGGGCGCCGGGCGCACCGGGGGCTCCGGGCGGGCCAGGAGGCTGGGGCGCACCGGGAGCACCAGCCGCACCGGGCGGCTTCAGGCCACCGCCCAGGCTCGGGTCGGCCAGCATCGTCGCCGCGTGGTGCACACCACCGGGAGGCGTACCGGGAGCGCCGGGCGGGCCGGGGGGCTGGGGCGCGCCAGGGGCACCCGGGGCACCGGGCGGACCGGGAGGCTGCGGGGCACCAGGCGCACCCGGAGCGCCGGGCGGGCCAGGAGGCTGGGGCGCACCAGGCGCGCCAGGAGCACCAGGCGCACCGGGCGGCTTCAGCCCGCCGCCCAGGCTCGGGTCGGCCAGCATCGTCGCCGCGTGGTGCACAGCACCCGGAGGCGTACCGGGAGCGCCGGGCAGGCCGGGAGGCTGCGGGGCACCAGGGGCACCGGGAGCACCGGGCGGGCCAGGAGGCTGGGGCGCACCGGGCGCACCAGGCGGCGTCGGCGGTGCCGGGGCGGCAGGCGCGGCGGGGGCTCCGGGCGGCTGCGGGCCGTCCGGGCCCAGTGAGGAGACGAGCTGCGTCGGAACGTAACCACCGGCGGGCGTGCCGGGAGCGCCGGGCCCGGAGGGCGGCGGCGCACCCGCCTTGCTGGTGGCGGCGTCCGCGATGTCCCCGGCCCCCGGAGCGGCGGGCGGCTGCGGATATCCGTACGCGGAGGCGTCGGGGACGCTCGGCGGCGGAGGCGTCGGCGAACCGGCGGGCGGCTGCGGCGCGTTCGGCGGCGGCCCGGCGGGGGCGGACGGCGCGGGGGCGGACGGCGCGGGCGCCTGGTTGTTGCCCAGCGCGGGCGCGATCGACGTCGCAGGCAGCTGGCTGCCCCCGTGCATCAGGGCCGTCTTGGCCTCGGGCGCGGTGGCCGGGGGCGGGGTCTCGTCGCCCAGATCGGTCAGCTGGGGCGCGAACACCGTCGCGGGCAGCGGCACCGAATGGTCCTCGCCCGCGTCGGCGTTGGTGTCCGTACCGGCCCACGGGGTCGCCCCTGCGGGCACGCCCGCGGACGTCGCGGGCAGGCTGTCGTCGGGCGCGGGGACGTCGTCCCCGACGGAACCACCGGCCGCGGGCCACGGCGTACCGCCACCGGGAGCGGCAGGCGCGGCGGGGGCTTCAGGAGCGGCGGCCGCGGCAGGGGCCACGGGCGCGGCAGGAGCGGCAGGCGCCGCCGGAGCCTCCGGCTCCGAACTCCCCGCGTTCGCACGCCGGTCCGGGATGCCGAGCTTGTCCGCCGCCTCCTGGAGCCACTCCGGAGGAGTCAGCAGGAACGACGTCTGATTGAGGTCGACCCGCTCAGGCGGAGTCGGCGGCGCATCCTCCGGCACCGCGTCCGGCAGCCCGTACTCCTCCTCGTACCGCCGGATCACCTCGCCCACCGCGAGGCTCGGCCAGAGCGTGGCCTCGCCGCTGTCCCGGGCGATCACGAGCCGCTGCCCGCCGCCGTCGGACACCGGACCGTTCTCCCGGTCCTCGGCCCACACCACGAATCCGAGTTCGAACTCCCGGACCCGCACCTCACGGTGCTGGTAGCCGGGCACATCGCCGTTGATCCATTCCTCGGCGCGCTCCTGCGCCTGCGCGAAGGTCACCATCGTTACGTCACTCCCCACCCGAGGACACGGGGACGGCCTGCGCGAAGCCGCCGTCCACCATCAGGTTCGCCACGGTCTCCAGCTCCGGCGGATTGCCCGCGAGCCGGGACAGGAACGCGTCGAAGTCGTCGCCGCACGGCAGCAGCAGCTGCCGCACCCGCTCGGCCGGGGGCCACCCGGCCGCTTCCGAGACGTCACGCGCGTCGTCGTACGCACAGAACCACACCGAGCCGATGCGGTCGCCCTTGACCTTCACCGCGAGCAGACCGCCCTGCACGAAACCGACGCACAGATAGTCCTTGGTGAGATGGTCGCGCAGGCACTTGTTCACGTACACCAGGTCGTTGACCGCGGCCTCGTCCCGCACCGTGAAGAACGGCTGGTCCACGAGGAGCCCCAGCTCGGCGTCGAGCGCGGCGCCGACCGGCGCACAGCCGCCCGCGGCCTTCAGGAACGAGCGGTAGGCGCCCGGCAGCCGGTAGCCGAGGTCCTCCTCGACGCCCTGCACCTGCTGCTCCGTCACCGCGACCGAGGCCTTCGGCAGGTCGAAGTGGGCCGGACGCGTCTCCTGCAGCGGACGCGTCCCCCTCTTGTTCTGGTCCACCGTCGTCGTCGCGATGCCGCCGTGGTGCCGCAGCAGCGCCTTCACCTCGACGGGGACCAGTTCGAGACGGCGGCTGTTCGGCACGTGGTGCCAGGTCCAGCCGTGCGGGGTCGCCACCGCGGGAATCGTGTCCCACAGGTCGTGGCCCGCCGCCGCGAGCGCCGCGTTCGCCGACACGTAGTCCGTCAGGCGCAGTTCGTCGACACCGAAGCCCTCCGGGGGCTCGGCGATCTCTGCGGCCGCGCGGGCGTACGCCGAGAAATCCGGGTAACCGTGCTCGTCCACCCGCACACCTCTGGGATGGCGGGCGGCACGGACCGGATCCGGGAAGTGCACTACCTGCCCGGCGTAGGCCGCGTTCGGCGGCGCGGACTGCTGCCCCAGCCGACCTGTCGTCATGGCGGTTGCCCCCTGCGGCACTGTGGAAGATTCTGATTCGGTTTCTGCGGTTTCTGGTCCTGCGATGTCGACACAGCCTATGCGCAAGGACGACACCGGTCACCGGGCCTCCGGTTCCATGACCACCAGCCACCGGACGGTCACCGTGTGACGAAACCCGACGGAAAGCCAGGCGTGTCGCAGTGCCCCAGCTTCCGCACCACCCGCCCCATTTGGCAGGCTGTCCCCGCGACGCGGGGGCGTTGTACGCGCGGTGACGACCGCGAGCAGGGGGAGGGAAGAGAACGATGCAGACGGCACAGAGCGGCATGTCCGGCCACACGCTGTCCACGACGGCAGGCGCCACGACCGACGACGGCGCGGCCCGGGGCACGGTCCCGACCGCCGCACAGGCCGCCGGGGACCCACGCGTCGGCTGGAGCGCCACCGCCGCCCACGCACCCGTCCTGCGCCAACGCCGCGACGGCATCCTGCCCACCGTCGCCGCCGCCCTCTCCGTGCGCGGACAGACCACCCTCACGTGCACCGCGGGCCGCGGCGAGGAGCCCCCCACGCTCCACCCGCTCGTCCAGGACTTCCTTGACGCCCTCACCAGCGGGCAGCGCGAGCGCTTCACCGGCCGCTGCGCCGAGGCCATCCTCGTCTCCCGCCACCTCACGGCGGCCGACGCGAGCCGCTCCAAACGCGCCTCGCGCAAACCCATGACCAACGGCGAGGCCCGCAAGGCACTCAAACACGCCAAACTCACCACCCGCCGCATCCGCGAGGACGGCGACCCCCTGCACGGCCACTTCGCGCAGCCCTGCCGCTCCTGTACCGCCCTCACGGCCCACTTCGGCGTCCGCGTCGTCGACCCCACGGCCACCGAGGCCTGAGCGCCTGTCCTCGGACCCCCGCCTGCCGCCCGCCCCCACCACCGAACGAGGGCCACCACCCCATGCACCCGGACCACCCCGCCACGGCCGCCGCACCCGGCACCGGCGGCAGCACCCGCTTCCCCGTCCCCGTAGACGCCGCGCTCCGCGCCGCGGGCTGGCGTCCCGGCCACTGGGACATAAAGCAGGCCGAGATCTGGGCCGACGCACTGCGCCGCCACACCTCACCGGCCGGGCACCGGCACACCGTCTTCCCCGCGGCCGTCGAGGCCTGGGCCGAATTCGGCGGCCTGCACATCACCCCGCAGGGCCCCGGCCGCCAGATAGCGCCCGCGACCGTGCACCTCGACCCGATGTACGGCCTCCACCTCGCCCGCACGCTCGGCGACCTGGGCCGCGCCCTGGACACCGAGGTCTGCCCCATCGGCGAGGAGCCGGACACCCAGGCGCTGCTCGCCATCGACACCGAGGGCCGTGTCTACAGCCTCGACCACAGCGGCGACTGGTTCCTCGGCGCCCACATCGACCAGGCCCTGGCCACCCTCATCACCGGCGCCCAGCCCACCCGCCTGTCGGCGAGCTCGGGCATATAGCTGAGGGAGACGGCCCGGGGACACCGGGCCGACTACCCCGCCACCACGGCCCCCGCGGGCAGGACCGCCGACACCCGGAAGCCGCCGCCGTCCGTCGGGCCCGACACGAACACCCCGCCGAGGCCGGTGACACGTTCCTTCATGCCCACCAGGCCGTTGCCGCCGCTCGGCAGGCGGGCGTCGGCCGAGGCGTCGGCCTCCGGCGGGGGTTCGTTCTCCACCTGCATCGCGATCTCCGCATGGCGGTGCGCGAGCCGCACATACGTCTTGGCGCCCGCCGCGTGCTTGTGGACGTTGGTCAGCGCCTCCTGCACCACCCGGTACGCCGTCTGTTCCACATCGGCCGCATAGTCGCGCGGGTCGCCCTCCACCGACAGGTCCACCGCCATCCCCGCCGCCCGCGACTGGCCCACCAGCTCGTCGAGCTCCGCGAGGCTCGGGCCGTCCTCGTCCACCGCGCGCGACGCCGCCGCGGCGGCCGCGAAGCCCACCGCGGCCAGCGGCAGCGGCTCGGCGGACTTCTCGGTCTTCGCCTTCGTGCCGTCGACGGTCCGCAGCACCCCGAGCATCTCGCGCAGCTCGGTCAGCGCCTGGCGGCCCATGTCGCCGACCAGCGCGGCGTTCCTGACCGCCTTCTCCGGGTCCTTCCGCGCCACCGCCTGCAGCGCCGCCGCGTGCACCACCATCAGGCTCACCCGGTGCGCCACCACGTCGTGCATCTCGCGGGCGATCCGCGTCCGCTCCTCGTTCCGCGCCCACTCCGCGCGCTCCTCGGCGCGCTCCGCGAGGAGCTGCAGCTCGCGCTCCAGGCTGTCCGCGCGCTCGCGCATGCCCTCCACGAGGCGACGGCGCGCTCCCACGTACAACCCGAGGAGCACCGGCGGCGCGGTCACCCCGACCGCGGCGGTCACCGCGAAGAACGGGATGAACTCACTGCCGATCGAGGGGCTGCCCTCCGCCATGTCCTGGTTGGCCCGCACCAGCGCGACGACCAGGGTGCCCGCCATCGACATTCCGGCCAGGGCGCCGGTGATGCGGCGCGGCAGCTCCGACGCGGCCAGGGTGTACAGGCCCACGACGGTCAGCAGGACGCCCATCTGGGCGGGCGTGATCGCGATCGATATCAGGACGACGGCGATCGGCCAGCGCCGCCGGATCAGCAGCGAGGCACCCGCGAGCACACCGAAGCCGATCCCCACCGGCACGGGCAGCCCCGCGTCCCGCGCGAAGGCCACTCCCTCCGCCCCGCACTCCGCCGCGGAGAGCAGGGCGAGCCCCACATCCAGCGCGGCACCGCGCCACCGCTCCCACCACCACGGCCCGGTCATGGCCGTGGTGCGGTCGTCCCCCGTCGTGGTCATGTCTTCCAGCGTACGGGCGTTCCGCCCCGGTTTTCCGGTGAGTTTCCGGCTCGGTGATCCAGCACACGCCCTGTTCGACCGGAAGCGAAACCTGCCGTTATCCCTCGAACTGCTGAACCCCTCATGGTTTAGGAGCGGACGTCCGCATTCCGCGACCGGATGCCGATCTCCACCGTCGCGTCGGAGGGGCTCGGTACGGCATAGTGTTGCGTGCCGACTCGGCAACCTGACGGAATGTCCGGTTCGTTCGAGATTGATCCCCCATGGTGTAATCAGGCAGCACTGCGGTTTTTGGTACCGTCTGTTCAGGTTCGAATCCTGATGGGGGAGCTGCGCTTTTTCTCCGGGTCCTGACCGCCGAGGTCGGGACCCGCCCTCATTTCCACGCCACTACGCCCCGGTATCCTGCGGATGTCCTCCCACAGAGGAACCCCAACCCATCCGAAGCCGAAGGGCATCCCCCGTGAGCGCAACCTGCCCGGCAGCCGTCGTCGTCCTCGCAGCGGGTGAGGGCACCCGTATGAAGTCGGACCGGCCCAAGGTCCTGCACGACATCTGTGGACGTTCCCTCATCGGGCACGTGCTCCACGCCGCCTCCGCGCTCTCGCCCGAGCAGCTCGTCACCGTCGTCGGTTTCCAGAGCGACCAGGTCCGCGAGCACCTGGGGGCCATCGCCCCGCAGGTCCGCACCGCCTACCAGGCCGAGCAGAACGGCACGGGGCACGCCGTCCGCATCGGGCTCGATGAGCTCGGCGGCTCGGTGGAGGGCACCGTCGTGGTGGTCTGCGGTGACACCCCCCTGCTGACCGGCGCGACGCTGCAGAAGCTCGCCGCCGTGCACAGCGGCGACGGCAACGCCGTGACCGTGCTGACCGCCGAGGTGCCGGACGCGACCGGCTACGGCCGCATCGTGCGCGACATCACCGACGGCTCCGTCACGGCGATCGTCGAGCACAAGGACGCGACCGAGTCGCAGCACGAGATCCGCGAGATCAACTCCGGGGTCTTCGCCTTCGACGGCCGACTCCTCTCGGAGGCGCTCGGCAAGGTCCGCACGGACAACAGCCAGGGCGAGGAGTACCTGACCGATGTCCTGGGGATCCTGCGCGAGGCCGGGCACCGCGTCGGCGCCGCCGTGGCGGACGACCACGAGGAGATCGCGGGCATCAACAACCGCGTCCAACTGGCACAGGCCCGCCGCACGTTGAACGACCGGCTGCTGACCGGCGCGATGCTCGCCGGTGTGACGGTCGTGGACCCCGCATCCACGTGGGTGGACTCGACGGTGACGTTCGAGCGCGACGCGATCGTCCACCCGGGCACCCAGCTGCACGGCGCCACGCACCTGGGTAAGGGCGCGGAGGTCGGCCCGAACACGCGGCTGAAGGACACCTCGGTGGGCGCCGGTGCGCGCGTGGACAACAGCGTCGCGGACAGCGCGGAGATCGGGGACCAGGCCATCGTCGGCCCGTTCGCGTATCTGCGGCCCGGCACCCGGCTTGGAGTGAAGTCCAAGGCGGGTACGTATGTGGAGATGAAGAACGCGACGATCGGCGACGGCTCGAAGGTGCCGCACCTGTCGTACGTGGGCGACGCGACGATCGGTGAGCACTCCAACATCGGTGCCGCGAGCGTCTTCGTGAACTACGACGGCCAGTCCAAGCACCACACGACGGTGGGGTCCCACTGCCGCACGGGTTCGGACAACATGTTTGTGGCTCCTGTCACGGTCGGGGACGGTGCCTATACCGCCGCCGGGTCCGTGATCACGAAGGACGTGCCGGCGGGTTCGCTGGCCGTCGCGCGGGGCCAGCAAAGGAATATCGAGGGCTGGGTGGCCCGTAAGCGTCCGGGGAGCGCGGCCGCGAAGGCGGCGGAGGCGGCGTCCCGGGAGCCGGACAGCGCAAGCTGACCGGAAACAGGTGCGTCTGACACGGCGTACCGTGATAGGTGCACACAATCGGCCGACTCGACGCACCGGGACGCGTGAGTACGGCAGCGGGACGAACTCTCTGAGGAGACAGTGCTGTGACCGGGATCAAGACGACCGGCGAGAAGAAGTTGATGCTCTTCTCCGGCCGCGCCCACCCCGAGTTGGCCGAGGAGGTCGCACACAAGCTGGGTGTCGGCATCGTGCCGACGAAGGCCTTCGATTTCGCCAACGGCGAGATCTACGTCCGCTACCAGGAGTCGGCGCGCGGCGCCGACTGCTTCCTGATCCAGAGCCACACCGCTCCGATCAACAAGTGGATCATGGAGCAGCTGATCATGATCGACGCGCTGAAGCGCGCGTCGGCCCGCTCCATCACCGTCATCGTGCCGTTCTACGGTTACGCGCGGCAGGACAAGAAGCACCGCGGACGTGAACCGATCTCGGCGCGCCTGATCGCCGACCTGATGAAGACCGCGGGTGCCGACCGCATCCTCACCGTCGACCTGCACACCGACCAGATCCAGGGCTTCTTCGACGGCCCCGTCGACCACCTGTTCGCGCTGCCGATCCTCGCGGACTACGTGGGCGCGAAGGTCGACCGCTCGAAGCTGACCGTGGTCTCCCCCGACGCCGGGCGCGTGCGCGTCGCCGACCGCTGGTGCGACCGCCTCGGCGCCCCGCTGGCGATCGTCCACAAGCGCCGCGACAAGGACGTCGCCAACCAGGTCACCGTGCACGAGGTCGTCGGTGAGGTGAAGGGCCGCGTCTGCGTCCTGGTCGACGACATGATCGACACGGGTGGCACGATCTGCGCCGCCGCCGACGCCCTGTTCGCGCACGGCGCGGAGGACGTCATCGTGACGGCGACGCACGGTGTGCTCTCCGGCCCGGCCGCGGACCGTCTGAAGAACTCCAAGGTGAGCGAGTTCGTCTTCACGGACACGCTGCCGACGCCGCACGAGCTGGAGCTCGACAAGATCACGGTGCTCTCGATCGCGCCGACGATCGCGAACGCGGTCCGTGAGGTCTTCGAGGACGGCTCGGTGACGAGCCTCTTCGACGAGCAGTAGGAACTGGCTCGTCCGGGGTCTCTGAAGATCCTTTTGGTGCGGCCTCCCGCGCCGAGTAGACTGCTGAAGTTGCTCGGCGAGGGAGGCCGCACTTTTTGTGCGGCTGTCCGTTATCGACGCGCTCTTCGTAGCAGGCCGTTTCGTGGCCGGGTGACCGATTTCTTTTCCGTCACTGCATGTACGAGGAGTGCACATGTCCGAGGTGAAGATCACCGCCGAGACCCGTACCGAGTTCGGCAAGGGCGCCGCCCGCCGTCTGCGTCGCGCCGACAAGCTGCCCGCCGTTGTCTACGGCCACGGTGCGGACCCGATCCACATCGCCCTTCCGCACCACGACACCCTCATGGCGCTGAAGTCCTCGAACGTCCTGATCAACCTGGACATCGAAGGCAAGAGCGAGCTCGTCATCCCGAAGGCCGTCCAGCGCGACGCCCTCCGCATCGGCATCCTCGAGCACGTCGACCTGCTCATCGTGAAGCGCGGCGAGAAGGTCACCGTCGAGATCCCCGTCCACACCGAGGGCGACCTGGCGCCGGGCAACAACCTGCTCGAGCACGTCCTGAACACCCTCCCGGTCGAGGCCGAGGCCACCCACATCCCGGAGTCGGTCACCGTCTCCGTCGCGGGCCTGGACGCCGGTTCCTCCGTCCTCGCCAAGGACATCCCGCTCCCCGCCGGCAGCACGCTGGCCGTCGAGGAAGACACCGTCGTCCTCCAGGTCCTGTCCGCGCAGGCCGAGGAGGCCCCGGCCGACGACGCCGCGGGCGACGCCGCCGCCGAGGCCTGAGCCTCGCGACGCACGTACAGCACGGCAGCCGCCGCTCCCGCTGGGGGCGGCGGCTGCCGCGTATGAGCCCATGAGCCAGTAATGCGCGTATGAAGGAGACATGCACGTGACGACCGACGCCAGCGCCCCCTGGCTGATCGCGGGCCTCGGCAATCCGGGCCCCGACTACGCCATGAACCGGCACAACGTGGGCTTCATGGTGGCCGACCTGCTCGCGCAGCGCATGGGCGGCAAGTTCAAGCGGGCGGGCAAGGCGCAGGCACAGGTGGTCGAGGGCCGCATCGGGGCGCCCGGCCCGGCGAGCCGCCGCGTCATCCTGGTCAAGCCCATGTCGTACATGAACGTCTCGGGCGGTCCGGTCACGGCGCTCCGCGACTTCTACAAGGTCCCGACGGCGAACATCGTCGCGGTCCACGACGAGCTGGACATCGACCACGGCACGCTGCGGCTGAAGCTGGGCGGCGGCGACAACGGCCACAACGGTCTGAAGTCGATGACGAAGGCGATGGGCCCGGACTACCACCGGGTGCGCTTCGGGATCGGCCGTCCGCCGGGCCGCATGCAGGTCGCGGACTTCGTCCTGAAGGACTTCTCCTCGACGGAGCGCAAGGAGCTCGACTATTTCGTGGACCGGGCGGCCGACGCGGTCGAGGCGCTGGTCACGGAGGGTCTGGAGCGCGCGCAGAGCATGTACAACTCCTGAGGTTCGCCCCGGGATCCCGCCCGGGGTCCGTTCTGCCCACTGTTGACTGAGCGGAGTCAAGTGGCCAAGGATCCCGGCCATGAATCTGCTGCTCCTCGGCCGCCGCACGGCCATGGGCGCGCTCGCCGTGCTGCTGCTCGTCGCGGGCGTGTGGGCGTCCTGGGGCACCGCGCGGCACGTGATGCTGACGGAGGGCCGTGAGCGCGGCGTGATGACGGTGACCCGCTGCGACTCCGACGCGTGCGTCGGCTGGTACGCCTCCTCGTCCCACGGCACGGGCCCCCGCCGACGGGTCGTGATCGAGCGCTCCATCGCGGAGAAGAAGGGCGAACGGATCCCGGTCGCCCTCAAGCCGGGCACGCACGACGCGGTCCGCACGGGCGGCCCGGGCTTCCTCCACGCCTGGCTCCCCTTCGGGGGCGCGCTCCTCCTCTCCTCAGTGGTGGTAGCAGGCGGCCTCCGCCTACGCCGCACGGCCTGGGGCCTGGCCCTCTCGGGCACGGCCCTACTGACGGCATCCTTCGCGACGCTGGCGTTCTGAGCACGGGCGGGGCTGACGGGGTGCGGAGATGTTTTTAGGGGCGCGGGGAACTGCGCGATCAGCCACAGCCCGCCCGCACCCGGGCGACTAGGAGTGCCGCCCCCTCCGCCGCGTAGCGGCGAAGAACACCCCGCCCGCGGCGGTCAGCGCCGTAGCGAGCCCCGCCGCAAGCGGAATGAGCGAGGACCCGGTCTCCGGAAGCGTCGGCGGCTCCGTGGGAGGCACGGTGGGCGGCACGGTCGGAGGAACCGTCGGCGGCACGGTGGGCGGCTCCGTGGGAGGAGTCGTAGGGGGCTCCGTGGGCGGCTCGGTCGGCGGCTCCGTCGGCGGCTCCGTAGGCGGATCGGTGGGCGGCTCCGTCGGAGGAACCGTCGGAGACACCCCGACCTCCGCCACCACCCACGGCGCCTCCGTCGCAAGCAACGACCGAATCGTGCCGTCCGGCTCCCGCCGGTCACCCGCAATGGCGATCTTGTTCCAGGTGCGCTCCCCGCCACCGAACGGCGTGCCGCCCGCGGCCCGCTCGGGCACCTTCATGCGCCACCGCAGGGTGTAGCGCTCCCCCGCACCGAACACATGCCCGTCGAAGTCGAAGCGGACGGACCGGACCTTGCTCCAGTCGGTCACGGCCGAGGCGGACACGAACGTCGGGTCGGGCTTGCCGCCACACTGGAACGGCGCGCTGTTGTCGGGGGTGTTGTCCATCTCGGGCCGACACGGGTCGGCCTTCACCGAGTACGTGATCGTCACCGGCGCGGAACCCGCGTCGATGGGGCCGGTGAGGACGGGACGCCACTCGCTGGTCACGTCGTCGCCGTAGCGCCCACTGGTCGTGCCGGTCGTGCCGGGCGCGGGCAGCAGGTCGTACGCGACGACATTGGTGAGGTCGGTGTTGCCCATGTTGCCGAGAACCGTGCGGTACTCGACGGTGCCGCCCGCGGTGGCCCGGCCGACCTCGTCCTCCTTGCCCGGCACTTCGGCCGAGCCCTGGAACGTGCTGTCCTTGTCGCCCTTGACCTCCTTGGTGACGAAGAGCGACGCGGACTGGGCGATGGCGAAGTCGTCGGTGGCCTCGGCGACCTTCTCGGTGGAGTCGCCGTTGCCGTTGATGTCGTGGGTGTCGGTCTCGCGGGTGTTGATGGGGCGCTGCGCGTCGTAGAGCCCGCCGCGGTTGCCGCGGTAGTCGGCGTCGCCCGGCGTTCCGCTGTAGGTGCCGCTGGCCACGCCGGGCCTGACCGTGGTGCGGAACTCGTACACGCACGTGGAGTCGTTCGCCGGGATCTCCGCGCCGCGGTCGGCGGTGAGCTCGACGCGGGTGCGGCCGTCGGGTCCCGCGCTGACCTTCTCGGTGTAGCGGTCCGCGGCGGGGCAGTACGCGGGCTGGCCGTCCGCGAGGGCCCAGGACCCGGGCTCGTAGGTGAGCTGGCGTGGCACCAGGTCGACGAAGCGGGGGCGCAGCGGCGAGGAGTCCGTGCGGTAGCGGTCGTTGCGCATCGTCACGCGCCAGGTGTGGGTGCCGCCGGGGCCGACGGGCGCCGGGTCGGTGGACTTGCTGAGTTCGGGCTGGGCGACCTCGGGCTCGATGCGGAAGGTGGCACAGTCCTCCTCCTCTGCGGTGCCGCCGCCGCGGCCGGTGAGTTCGAGCTGCGCGCAGTTGCGTACGTCGCCGCTGCCGCCGGGGACCTCGGTGGCGTCGGCGCGGCCCACGAACTGGGCGACGAGTCCGGCTCCCGCGGCGAGGCCCGGCACGTCGATGCGCACGGAGACGGGGTCGTCGCCGAGGTCGACCTGCTGCCCGCTGGGCGTCAGCGTGTCGGTGCTGCCGTCGCGCCGGGTCACCACGGCGGTCCAGGCACCGCTGTAGGTGCCGCCCGCGGGGGTGGACACGCGCAGGGTGGTGGCGTCGAAGCCCTTGGGCAGGGCGTCGGTGAGGCGGACGTCGGCGGGGGCGGTGCCGGTGTTGCTGAAACGAAGCACGTACGAAAGGCGCTGGCCGTTGCCCGCGAGGGGGGCGTCGACGGATTTGTCGAGGGTGCCGGAGACCGTGCCCGAACCGGTGCCGACGGTGGTGTCGGCGGTGGCGTCCTTGGAGATCTTGCCGGTGCCGGGGCCGTACGGATCGCCCATGATGGTGGCGGTGTCGGTGAGCACGGTGTCGTCGGCGACGTCGTCGCGCACCTTGACCCTGATCTCGTGGACGACGCCGTACGGATACTCCTTGACCTGCGCCAGCTGGTCGCCGGGGCGGCCGGGTTCGGTGTCCACGGGCCAGCTGATGGTGCGGGTCGCGGGGTCGTAGGTGTACCCGGCGGGGGTGGCGTCGACGAGGTCCACGCCCTTGGGCAGCACGTCGGTCAGGACCGTGTTCTCCAGGGCGAGGTTGCCGCGCGGCCGGTTGGCGTTGCGCGGGTCGTTGGTGGCCGTGACCTTGTAGGTGACGGTGTCGCCGGGGCGGGCCGCCTTCGGGCCCTCCTTGGTGATCGCCGGGTTGGGTTCGGCGGTGACGTCGACCGAGGCCGTGTCGGTGCTCGGCGTGCCGTCGCCGTTGGCCGCGGTGGCGGACATCGAGGCGGTCTGTCCGCCGGGGGCCGTCCAGTAGTCCGTGGTGGGCCAGCTGACGGTGAGCTGGGAGCTCTGGCCGCTGGGGATCTCGTCGTAGGTGACGGTCACGGTGCCGTCGGCGTTCGGCGTGACGGCCGTGACGCCCGGCGGGTAGGGCCGGGAGACCTGGCCGGGCCCGGAGGCACCCGGCGGCGGTGTGAAGGTGACGGTCACCGATTGGCAGTCGCCGGGGATCGAGCACTGGATGTTCGCGTTGTACGTGACGTGGTCGCCGGAGGGGACGGGCGAGGTCGCCGGGTCCAGGCGGACGGCCATGCGGGCGTCGGCGTGGGCGGTTCCGTACGGGACGAGGGTGAGCGCCGCGAGGAGCGCGAACAGGACGGCGAGCGCCGGAGCGAGGTGGCGGCGGTGCCGTTCATGAACGGGGCTGACGGGGGTCACGGTGCTCCCGAGCGGCGTGGGGAACTTCAGGACCCGTTCACTGTGCTCCCCGATGTGCCGCGAAATGCCGTATGACCACTCCGTACGACCGCCGTTTCACCTGATCAGAGGCTGAACCCGGGGCGGGACCGGACGGCGAAGGGCCCCGCGCCGCCGGAGCGGTGCGGGGCCCTTCGCGGAGTGCCTGCCGGGTCAGCCGGTGTTGCGCAGTCCCGCCGCGACACCGTTGACGGTGAGCAGCAGGGCCCGTCCGAGCAGCGGGTCGGGCTCGGTGCCCGCGGCCGCCTCGTCGCGCTGGCGCTTGAGGAGGGCGACCTGGAGGTACGAGATCGGGTCCAGGTAGGCGTCGCGGATCGCGAAGGTCTGCTGCAGGGCCGGAGAAGAGCCGAGGAGCTCTTCCCCGCCGGTGATGCGCAGGACCTCGCGGACGGTCAGCTCGTGCTCTTCCTCGATCATGGTGAAGACGTGCTTGAGCTCGTCGGGCACGAGGGTGTCCACGTAGTGCCTGGCGATCCGCAGGTCCGTCTTCGCGAGCGTCATCTCGACGTTGGAGACGAAGTTCTGGAAGAAGTGCCAGTGCTCGTGCATCTCGTCGAGGACGGTGTCCAGGCCCGCCTCGCGCAGCGCCTTCAGGCCCGAGCCGACGCCGAACCAGCCCGGCACGATCTGCCGCGACTGGGTCCAGCCGAACACCCACGGGATGGCGCGCAGGCCGTCCAGCGACACGCCCGAGCCGGGGCGGCGGGAGGGCCGGGAGCCGAGGTGCAGGTCGGCGAGCTGGTCGACCGGGGTCGACGCGAGGAAGTACGTCGGCAGGTCCGGGTCCTCGACCAGCTTGCGGTACGCGGAGTGCGCGGCGTCCGAGACGACGTCCATCGCGGCGTCCCAGCGGGCGAGGGCCTCGTCGGACTGGCGCGGGGCGGTGTGCAGGGCGGAGGCCTGCAGCGTCGCCGCGACGGTCAGTTCCAGGTTCTCGCGGGCCAGCGAAGGCACGAGGTACTTGTCGGAGATGACCTCGCCCTGCTCGGTCACCTTGATCTCGCCCTCCAGCGTGCCCCACGGCTGCGCGAGGATCGCGTCGTGCGAGGGGCCGCCGCCGCGGCCGACGGTGCCGCCGCGGCCGTGGAAGAGGCGCAGGCGCACGCCGTAGCGGTGCGCGACGTCACGGAGCCTGCGCTGGGCGCGGTGGATCTCCCACTGGGAGGTGGTGATGCCGCCGAACTTGGAGGAGTCCGAGTAGCCGAGCATGACCTCCTGCACGTCGCCGCGCAGGGCCACGAGACGGCGGTACGACGGGTCGGCGAGCATCTCGTCGAGGATGACGTCGGCGGCGCGCAGCTCGTCGGTGGTCTCCAGGAGCGGCACGATGCCGATCTTCGCCCAGCCCGCGTGCAGGTCGATGAGGCCCGCCTCGCGCGCGAGGACCGCCGCGGCGAACACGTCGTCCGCGCCCTGGCACATCGAGATGATGTACGACTCGATGACCTCGGGCCCGAAGACCTGAAGGGCCTTCTTCACGGTGAGGAAGACGCCGAGGGTCTTCTCGCCCGCGGCGTCCAGCGGCGCCGGGGACGGCGCGAGCGGGCGCCGGGACCTGAGCTCCTTGGCGAGGAGCTTCTGGCGGTAGTCGCGGGGCATGTCCGTGTACCGCCAGGACTCCTCGCCGAGACGGTCGAAGAGCTGGCCGAGCGCGTGGTGGTGGGCGTCCGCGTGCTCGCGTACGTCCATGGTGGCCAGCTGGAGGCCGAACGCGGCGAGGGTGCGGATGGTGCGGTTCATCCGGCCGTCGGCGAAGAGGGCGCCCTTGTGCTCGCGCAGCGAGGTCTGGATGAGCGTGAGGTCGTGCAGGAGCTCGGCGGTGCCGAGGTAGTCACGGCCTTCCTCGTGCGGGACGCCCTTGGCCAGGCGCTCCTTGGTGTTCTCCAGCTTCTGCCGGATGCAGGTGGCCTTGAGGCGGTAGGGCTCCTCGGAGTTGAGGCGCTTGTAGCGGGGGCTGATCTCGGGCAGCCGCTCCAGGTCGCACTGGAGGGAGGCCTTCAGCTCCTCGGTGGCTCCGGTGTAGCGGATCGAGTTCGAGAGGAAGCCGCGCAGCTCGTCGATCATGTCGAGCGCGTCGTTGATGCCGTGCTCGTGCTGGAGGATCAGGACGTCCCAGGTGACCTGCGGGGTCACGTTGGGGTTGCCGTCGCGGTCGCCGCCGATCCAGGTGCCGAAGCTGAGCGGGCGGGTGCCCTCGGGCAGCTCGACGCCGACGCGCTCCAGCTCCGCGGTGAGGTCCTCCAGGACGTCGCCGACGGCGCCCGCGTGCAGCTCGTCGAGGTAGTAGATGGCGTTGCGGGCCTCGTCGGCGGGCTCGGGGCGCACCACGCGGAGCTCGTCGGTCTGCCACACCAGGTCGATGTTCTCGGCCAGGCGGATGTCGTGGCGGCGCCGGTCCGACTCGATGACCGGCGTCTCCAGGAGCTCGGCGACGCGGCGGAGCTTGTTGAGCACGGAGCGGCGGGCCGCCTCGGTGGGGTGCGCGGTGAAGACGGGGCGCACGTTGAGGTGCTGCACGGTCTGGCGCAGGTGCTCCGGGTCGGCGTCCTTGAGCCGGTCGGCGGTGCGCGAGAGCAGGCCGCCCTCGGCGGCGCGCCGGGCGCGCAGCTCGCGGCCGCGGTGGACCTGCTCGGTCACGTTGGCCAGGTGGAAGTAGGTGGAGAAGGCGCGGACCAGCTTGGCCGCGGTCTCCAGTTCCGTACCGCCGAGGAGGTTGGCTGCTGCCTCGCCGTCCTCGCGCGTCAGGCGGCGGACCTTTTCGACCAGTTCGAGGAGCTCGGGGCCCTCCTGGCGTACGAGGGTCTCGCCGAGCAGGTCGCCGAGGCGGCGGATGTCGGCGCGCAGCTCGGTGCTGGCGGTGCTGGTGGCCTGCTGGCTCTGGTCGTCGGCACTGCTCACAGGTGCGGCTCCTTGCAGTGTTGAAGCGCTTCAAGACTGGGAGGGGTCCCCGGTGGGGATACCGGGGGAGATACAGAGCGGACCGCGCTGTCCGACCGTCTCCAAGGATAGGTGTCACATCGGGCACGGAGCTCGCGGCCTCTTGCCGCGGGGCTCCGCACTGCCATACTTACGTCGCCGTAGGTTACGGAACCGTAGGAAACGCGGCACAACAGCCGTTGCAGCCATTGCGGGAACCGTGCCCGTGCACTGCTCCCACCTCAACCCTCGACCCCACAGGGGACGTGCCCATGACGACAACCTCCGATGCGTACTCCGACTCCGATGTGATCGAAGACGCTTCACCGGCGGGCGCGAGCTCCGCCGCCCAGGCGCCCATGGCGACGCTGGGCGGCGAGCAGAAACGCTCGCTCGAACAGGTCGCCCTGCTGCTGTTCATCACCGTCCCCTTCCTCGCCCTGGTCGCCGCGGTGCCGCTGGCCTGGGGCTGGGGCGTGAGCTGGCTGGACCTGGGCCTGCTCGTCTTCATGTACTACCTGGGGTGCCACGGCATCACCATCGGCTTCCACCGCTATTTCACGCACGGCTCCTTCAAGGCGAAGCGGCCGCTGCGGATCGCGCTGGCGGTCGCGGGCAGCATGGCGGTCGAGGGGCCTCTGGTCCGCTGGGTGGCCGACCACCGCAAGCACCACAAGTTCTCGGACGCGGAGGGCGACCCGCACTCCCCCTGGCGCTTCGGTGAGACGGTCCCCGCCCTGATGAAGGGCCTGTGGTGGGCGCACATCGGATGGATGTTCGACGAGGAGCAGACGTCACAGGAGAAGTACGCGCCGGACCTGGTCAAGGACCCGGCGATCCGCCGGATCTCGCGGCAGTTCCTGCTCTGGACGATCGTGTCGCTGGCGATCCCGCCGGTGGTCGGCGGTCTGGTGACGATGTCGTGGTGGGGTGCGTGCACGGCCTTCTTCTGGGGGTCGCTGGTCCGCGTCGCGCTGCTGCACCACGTCACGTGGTCGATCAACTCGATCTGCCACGCGGTGGGCAAGCGCCCCTTCAAGTCCCGTGACCGCTCGGGCAACGTGTGGTGGCTCGCGGTGCTGTCCTGCGGCGAGTCCTGGCACAACCTGCACCACGCCGACCCGACGTCGGCGCGGCACGGGGTGATGAAGGGCCAGGTCGACTCGTCGGCGCGGATCATCCGCTGGTGCGAGCAGCTGGGTCTGGCGTACGACGTGCGGTGGCCGTCGCAGTCGCGCATCGACGCGCGCCGCAAGCCGGAGGGCGAGGCGGAGTCCCGCCGCGGGGTTACCGCCTCCGAGGCGGCATGATTGACGACGTGGCGACCGACTCCAGCAATTCAAGCCCCTCCAGCAAAGAGAAGCAGCCCCGGCGTGCCCGGCGGACCCGGATGACGGGTGCCGAGCGCCGGGAACAGCTGCTGGACATCGGCCGCACCCTGTTCGCCGCGAAGGGCTTCGAGGGCACGTCGGTGGAGGAGATCGCCGCGAAGGCGGGGGTCTCCAAGCCGGTGGTGTACGAGCACTTCGGCGGGAAGGAGGGGCTGTACGCGGTCGTGGTGGACCGCGAGATGCGGCAGCTCCTGGACATGGTGACGAGCGCGCTCACCGCCGGGCATCCCCGGGAGCTCCTCGAACAGGCGGCGTTCGCCCTGCTCGACTACATCGAGACGTACACGGACGGCTTCCGCATCCTGGTCCGCGACTCCCCGGTGGCCCAGTCCACCGGCACCTTCGCATCCCTGATCTCCGACATCGCGACGCAGGTCGAGGACATCCTCGGCCAGGAGTTCAAGGGCCGCGGCTTCGACCAGAAGCTGGCCCCCCTGTACGCGCAGGCGCTGGTCGGCATGGTCGCGCTGACGGGCCAGTGGTGGCTGGACGCCCGCAAGCCGAAGAAGGCGGAGGTGGCCGCACACCTGGTCAACCTGGCCTGGCACGGCCTGGACGGCCTGGAACCGAAGCCCCGCCTGATAGGCCACCGCAAGAGCTGAGGGGGCCAGGCAAGCCCTGGCCACACATTGACCACAAGATTAATGTTGTGCACTCTCGTCATATGACCGAGATTGCGATCAGCGCCGCTCGCGCCCAGCTGGGCGACCTGGTGCGCCGAGCCGCCCACGGCCGCGAGACCATCGCCCTCACCGACCACGGGCACGTGGCCGCTCTCCTCGTTTCGCCGCAAGTCATAGAGGATCTCGAAGACGCCCTGGCACTCGCCGACTTCCAGCGCCGCAAGGCGGAGGGCACCCTCGAAGAGGGCATCCCGCACGAGGAAGTCGGGCGGCTGCTGGGGCTGCGCCCGTGACCCACCAGATCATCTGGGAACCGGGCGCCACGAACGCGGCCGTCCGGTACCTCAAGGACGACCCCGTAGGCCTTGCCGCCCTCTACGAAGCCGTCGACTCGCTCTCCGAGCGCCCCCGCCCGACCAACTCCACGGCGTACGGCCCCACAGTGCGGCGCCTACGAGTCGGCGATCACCGCGCCCTCTACCTGATCGACGACGACGTCATCCGCATTCTCGTCACGCACCTGGGCCGCACGCCGTAGCCACCGCCACTGGTTCGAGGAATTCGAGCCGGTTCCCCACCGGGTCCCGCGAGTAGAAGCGGCGGTGTCCCGGCATGCCCTCGTCCCAGACGACCTCGGCGTCGTGCGCGACGAGACGGCCCGCGTACGCCCCGATGTCCCGTACGAGGAGCCCGGGGTGAGCCTTCCCCGCAGGCCTGAAGTCCGCATCGACGCCCAGGTGCAGCCGGACGGCCCCCGCCTCGAACCAGCAGCCGCCGCGTGCCGCGAGCGCCGACGGCTTCGGGACCTCCGTCATGCCGAGCACGTCGACGTAGTACGCGCGCAGCGCAGGCTCGCTGCCCGGCGGGGCCGCCAGCTGGACGTGGTCGAGGGACGTCAGCATGGCGCGTCCGTCCTGCGGGCCACCGCGAACACCCTGCGGAACGGGAACACCGTGCCGTGCCCCGTCGCCGGATACGCCTCGCGCAGCAGGTGCCGGTACTCGGCGAGGAAGGCCTCCGTCGCCGCGGAGTCGTCCGCCAGGGCCGTCAGGACCGGGCGCAGGCCCGTGCCCTTCACCCAGTCCAGGACCGGGTCCTCGCCCACGAGCAGGTGTTGGTACGTCGTTTCCCAGGCGTCGACCTCGCAGCCGAGGTCCGCGAGCCGGTCCAGGTACGCCCCGGGCGAGAGCACCGCGTCCGCGTGGCGCAGGACGTCGCCGAGGCGGGCGCGCCAGCGTTCGGTCGCGGCCAGCTCCCGCATGAGGACGTGGCTGGGGGCGTCGAAGTTGCCCGGTACCTGGAAGGCGAACGTGCCGCCGGGGGCCAGTGCCTCGATCCACGCCGGGAACGAGTCGGGGTGGCCCGGCACCCATTGGAGGGTGGCGTTGGAGAGGATCAGGTCGTACGTACCCGGGGGCGGTGTCCAGTCCGTGGCGTCCGCAGGGGCGAAGTCCAGGCGGCCGCCACCTGCCGTGGGGCCCGCCAGCTCGTCCGCCCTGGCCAGCATCGCCGGGGAGTTGTCGAAGCCGGTGACGTGCGCGGTGGGCCAGCGGTCCGCGAGCAGCCGCGTGACGTTTCCGGGCCCGCAGCCGAGGTCGGCGATGCGGGGCGGGCGGCCCTCGGCGGGGAGTTCGGGGACGCGGGCGAGCAGGTCGACGAAGGGGCGGGAGCGGTGGTCGGCGTGGCGAAGGTACTGGTGGGGATCCCAGGTGGCAGCGGCCTGCGGCATGTGGAGCTCCTCGGGTGACGGGCATCTGACCTCATCCTGAACCCGAGGTATCTTGACGTCAAGAGACTTCATGTCGACAGACCCCCTACACTGATCGCCATGGAGGACGAGGTCGATCGGCTGGTCGCAGCGTGGCGCCGGGAGCGCCCTGACCTCGACGTGGAACCACTCGAGGTGCTCAGCCGCGTGAGCAGGCTCGCGCGGCATCTGGACCGGGCCCGCAGGCTCGCCTTCTCCGAGCACAACCTGGAGCCGTGGGAGTTCGACGTCCTGACGTCGCTGCGCCGCGCGGGCGCGCCCTACCAGCTCTCCCCCGGCCAGCTCCTGACCCAGACCCTCGTGACGTCCGGCACGATGACGAACCGCATCGACCGCCTCGCGAAGAAGGGCCTCGTCGAGCGCCTGCCGGACCCGAGCGACCGCCGCGGCGTCCTCGTGCGCCTCACCCCCGAGGGCCGGGACCGCGCGGACCAGGCCCTCGCCGGACTGCTCGAACAGGAGCGGGCGATCCTCGCGGAGCTCTCCCGGGCGCAGCGCGGCGAACTGGCCGGGCTGCTACGCCAGTTGACCGCCCCGTTCGACAACATCCCCGGCTAGGTCGGCCGGGCCGACGCCCGCGCGCCGGGCGAGCGCCACGGCGGCGAGGGTGGAGTGGACGCCCAGCTTTCCCAGCACGTTCTGCATGTGCGTACGCACCGTGTGCGGGGAGAGGAAGAGGCGCTCGGCGACCGCCTTGCGGCCCAGGCCCGCCACCATGCAGCGCAGCACCTCCCGCTCGCGCGGGGTCAGCGACTCCACGAGCCGCTCGGACTCGGTGCGGTGCTTGCGGGCCGCGGTCAGCTCGCGCAGGACGCCGGTGAGCAGGGCGGGCGGCAGGTGGGTCTCGTCCCGGAGCACGCCGCGTATGACCGTCAGGAGACGGGAGAGCGAGCAGTCCTTGGCGACCCAGCCGGAGGCGCCCGCCTGCAGCGCGAGGGCCGCGCGGCGCGGGTCGTCCTTCTCGGCGAGCACGACGGTGCGCACGGCGGGCTGCCCCGAACGCACGCCCGCCACCAGGGAGATGCCGTCGACGAGCCCGTCGGCGTTCCCCTCCTGGACGGGGGCTGCGATGGGGGTCCCCCCTGGTCGAGCGAAGCCGAGAGCTTGGGGGCGGGTGCCCTGCATCGCGCTGGCGGTACTGCCGAGGTCGGCGTCGACCAGCAGCACGTCGTATCTGCGGCCTTCGTTGACCGCCCGCTCCAGGCAGCGCAGCGCGGCGGGACCGCTGCCGGCCGCGGACACGTCGACGTCCGGCTCGGCCGCGAGCGCGGCGGCCAGCGACTCGGCGAAGATGCGATGGTCGTCGACGACCAGGACTCGAATGCGAACCACAGAAACCCCCTTCCCCACGCTCCCTCAAGGAGCGGGGGATACCCCATCATCGGAGAACGGCTGGTGCGGGTACGGCGCACGGAGCGGGAGCCGACGCGGTCGCACGGCCGCCGCCGTGCTGTGCCGCCACCCCCATGCCGGGCGCCGTACCCGACTGTCTCGCCCCCTGATCAGTACCGGCCCCCACCGGCACTGCCCTTCAGAGTAGGGCCGGACGCCAGGAGCGGAAGCTGATTTGCAGAACTGGTTGGCCAGCGCGTTTATGGTGAGCCATATGTTTCGCATTGAGACGGGAGTCGACAAAGAGCGGCTCGCTCTGCTTCGCTCGCGGCTGAGCGAGACGAACACGGCGGCGTCACCTGAGCTCAGCGCCCTGCGCGGGACGCGCGAGGACCAGGAAGTACCGCTGGCGCTCTGGGCGTTGGACGGGCGAGGCGGCCTCGCGGCGGGCCTCGCCGCGCACACCTGGGCCCGCTGGCTCCACGTGAACCATCTCTGGGTCGATGACCGGCACCGCGGCGCGGGCCTCGGCTCCCGCCTCCTGGCCGAGGCGGAGCGGGTGGCCCGCGAGGACCGGGGGTGCCTCAACTCCCGTGTGGAGACGTGGGACTTCCAGGCTCCCGGCTTCTACCGGAACCAGGGGTACGAGCTGGTGAGCGTGATCCCCGACTATCCCGAGGGCGTCAAGGAGTTCACGCTCACCAAGCGGCTGGGCTGAGGCTGCCAGGACCTTCGGGGTCTCAGGCGGCGAGCCCCAGGGCCAGCGCGCCGACCACCGGCGCCGCGTACATCAGCGGGAACGGGATGTGCGCGTACCAGCGCGCCCGCACCACGGTGACGACGGCCCCGGCGAAGTACACCACCAGGGCGACGCCCGCCACGCCCCCGACGACCGGCACGAACAGGCCCGCGACCAGACCCGCGGCGCCCGCGGCCTTGGCGGCGCCGAGCCAGGGCAGCCACGCCATCGGGATGCCGTAGTCGGCGATGGGCCGCACCACCCACTCGGCGCGCAGGAAGACGGAGACGGCGGAGAAGCCCACCATCGCGGCGGCGATCAGCGTGACGACTGCACAGGTTGTGGACATGGCGGGTGCTCCTCATCGGGCGGCGGCTTTTCACTGCCCTGACGGAACCGGCCACGGGAGTGTGACCGGTCCACGGCACCTTTTCCGAGAAACTTTCCCCGGCCCACAGGCCTCGCTCAGGCCTCCCGGCGCGCCCCCGCCGACGCCTCCGCAGGAAACACCCGCGGCGTCGTGAAGCCCGCCGCGGCGAAGGCTTCGAGCACCGACTTCGTCACCGTGTCCTCGTCCGCCGACTCCACCAGGACGACCGCCGAGCCGCCGAAGCCGCCGCCGGTCATCCGGGCGCCGAGCGCGCCCGCCGCGTTGGCTGAGCCCACCACCAGGTCCAGCTCCGGGCAGGAGATGCGCAGGTCGTCGCGGAGCGAGGCGTGGCCCTCGGTGAGGACGGGTCCCGTCGCGCGGACGTCACCCGCGTCCAGGAGGGCGATGACCTGCTCGACGCGGTGGTCGTCCGACACGATGTGGCGCACGTACCGGCGGATCTTCTCGTCCGTCAGCCGGTCGAGCGCCGCGGGGAGTTGGTCGTACGCCACGTCCCGCAGATGGGAGACGCCCAGGATGCGCGCGCCCTCCTCGCACCCGGCCCGCCGCTCCGCGTACGCCCCGTCGCCCAGCTCGTGCTTGACCCGGGTGTCGACGACGAGCAGCCGCAGGCCGTGGGCGGCGAGGTCGAAGGGGACCTGCCGTATCGCCAGGTCCCGGCAGTCCAGGTGCAGGGCGTGGCCCTCCGTGGCGCACGCGGAGGCCATCTGGTCCATCACGCCGCACGGCACGCCGACGAAGGCGTTCTCGGCGCGCTGGGCCAGGACCGCGAGGCGCGGCAGGTCGAGGCCGAGTCCGTACAGGTCGTTCATGGCGAGTGCCGTGACGACCTCAAGGGCCGCCGACGAGGACAGGCCCGCCCCGGTCGGCACGGTGGAGGCGAGATGGATGTCGGCGCCCCCGGAGACGTCGTGGCCCGCGTCCCTGAGCGCCCACACCACACCGGCGGGGTAGGCGGCCCAGCCGCCCTGCCCGTACTTCGAAAGGGGCGTCAGCTCGTCGACGCGCAGTTCGGCGACGGGCGCGTCGATGTCCGCCGAGTGGAGCCGCAGGACGCCGTCGGTGCGGCGCGCCACCGCCGCCACCGCGGTGTGCGGCAGCGCGAGCGGCAGCACGAAGCCCTCGTTGAAGTCCGTGTACTCGCCGATCAGGTTGACCCGGCCCGGGGCCGACCAGACCCCGTCCGCCGCGTACCCGTACAGCTCGGCGAACTTCCCCGCTACGTCCATCAGTTACCCCTTGATCCCGGTCAGCGCTGGGCGAACGCCCATGCGTCGGCGACGATGCCCGCGAGGTCCGCGCGGGACGGATTCCAGCCGAGCCGGTCCCGTGCGGTGGCCGCGGACGCGACGAGGACCGCCGGGTCGCCGCCGCGTCGCGGGGCCATGACCTCGGGGATCGGGTGCCCGGTGACCTGGCGGACGGTCTCGATGACCTCGCGCACGGAGAAGCCGTTGCCGTTGCCGAGGTTGCAGATGAGGTGCTCACCGGGGGTGGCGGCCGCGACGGCGAGGAGGTGCGCCTCCGCGAGGTCGGCGACGTGGATGTAGTCGCGGACGCAGGTCCCGTCGGGGGTCGGGTAGTCGTCGCCGAAGACGCTGATCGCCTCGCGCCTGCCCTGCGCGACCTGGAGGACGAGCGGGATGAGGTGCGACTCGGGGTCGTGGCGCTCGCCGCAGTCGCCGTACGCGCCCGCGACGTTGAAGTAGCGCAGCGAGACGGCGGCCAGGCCGTGCGCGGCCGCCTCGCCGGTGATCATGTGGTCGACGGCGAGCTTGGAGGCGCCGTAGGGCGAGGTGGGCGCGGTGGGGTCGGTCTCCGTGATGGGGGTGTTCACGGGCTCGCCGTACGTCGCGGCCGTCGAGGAGAAGACGAGCCTGCGCACCTCGGCGTCGCGCATGGCGGCGAGCAGCGCCATGGTGCCGCCGACGTTGTTGTCCCAGTACTTCTCGGGCTTCACGACGGACTCGCCGACCTGCGAGAACGCGGCGAAGTGCAGCACGGCGTCGAAGGAGGAGTCCAGCCACTTGGCGGCATCGCGGATGTCGCCCTCGATGAACGAGGCGCCCGCGGGGACGCCTTCGCGGAAGCCGGTCGAGAGGTTGTCGAGGACCGTCACCTCGTGTCCGGCCTCGAGCAGATGCTGGGCCACCACACTTCCGACGTAGCCCGCACCACCGGTGACCAGGTACTTACCGCTCATGAACTCGCTACCTCTCGCAGTCGCTGGGCCGCGGCTTCCGGCGGCACGTCGTTGATGAACACGCTCATACCGGATTCGGAACCCGCGAGGAACTTCAGCTTGCCCGAAGTGCGGCGAATCGTGAAAAGTTCGAGATGGAGGGCGAATTCGTCGCGGTTGATCCCGTCATGTCCCTCCAGCGGCCCGAAGGGCGCCTGGTGCCATGCGGCGATGTAGGGGGTGCCCTGCGATGCGGACTCCGCCGATTCGCCGAAGATCCGGTCGAAGCGCCTCAAGAGTTCCAGATAGATCCGCGGAAACTCCGTGCGTGCCGCCTCGTCGAGCGCGAGCAGGTCGGGCACCCGGCGCTTGGGGTAGAGGTGCACCTCGTAGGGCCAGTGCGCGGCGTACGGCACGAAGGCGATCCAGTGCTCGCCCTCAAGGACGACCCGCTCCCCCTCGCTCTCCCGGGCGACGACGTCGTCGAACAGGTTCTGGCCGCCCGACGCCTCCTTGAACTCGGCGAGCGAGCGGAGCATCAGGTTCGTGCGCGGGGTGACGAAGGGGTACGCGTAGATCTGCCCGTGCGGGTGGCCGAGGGTCACGCCGATCTCGGCGCCGCGGTTCTCGAAGCAGAACACCTGCGCCACGGAGGGCAGGTGGGAGAGCTCGGCGGTCCGGTCGGTCCAGGCCTCCAGGACGAGCGCGGCCCGCTCGGGGGTGAGGTCCGCGAAGGACGCGGCGTGGTCGGAGGTGAAGCAGACGACCTCGCAGCGGCCCGCGTCGCCCGCGAGCGAGGGGAAGCGGTTCTCGAAGACCACGACGTCGTACGAGGAGTCGGGGATCTCGCTGAGCCGGTCACCGGCCGAGGGGCACAGGGGGCACTCGTCGGCCGGCGGGTGGTAGGTGCGTCCCTGGCGGTGCGAGGCGATGGCCACGGAGTCACCCAGGAGGGGGTCCTTGCGGACTTCCGACGTCGTCGAGACGGGCCCGAGCGGGCGCCGGTCGACGGCGTCGCGCACGGTGTCGTCGCGCACGTCGTAGTAGATGAGCTCACGACCGTCGGCGAGACGGGTCGAGGTCTTCTTCACGTCCGGGGCTCCTCACCACCCATCCAACAGAACCAAACATAACAAACCACAAGCCAACAGCTCCGTCAATGCCCGCGAGCGTGCCGCGAGCTCTGGTCTCCACCCGGTCTCCACCGGAGAGCTCGATCACAATCAAACAAAGAACACCAACAGAACTGTTCAGTTATTGAAGCGAGGGGCGTAGGTTCCCGTCTGATCCGTTCGCGCAACGAAGCGAGTTCACATGCAGTCCCCCACTACAACCCTGGCCGAGGGGCTTCGGCTGCCCACCAACGGCCTCGACTACGCGATCCTGGCGATCTACTTCGCCGTGGTCCTCGGCATCGGCTTCGCCGCCCGGCGCTCCGTGAAGACGAGCCTCGACTTCTTCCTCTCGGGCCGCTCGCTGCCCGCCTGGGTCACCGGTCTCGCCTTCGTCGCCGCGAACCTGGGCGCCACCGAGATCCTGGGCATGGCCGCGACCGGCGCGCAGTACGGCGTCGCGGTCGTCCACTGGTACTGGATCGGCGCCATCCCGGCCATGGTCTTCCTCGGCCTGGTCATGATGCCGTTCTACTACCGCAGCAAGGTCCGTTCCGTCCCCGAGTTCCTGCTCCAGCGCTTCGACAAGTCGGCGCACGTGCTCAGCTCGGCGCTCTTCGCCTTCGCGGCGATCCTCATCGCGGGCGTGAACCTCTACGCCCTCTCGATCGTCGTCGAGGCGCTGCTCGGCTGGCCGCAGTGGGTGGCGATCGTCGTCGCCGGACTCTTCGTGCTCGCGTACATCACGATCGGCGGCCTGTCCTCGGCGATCTACAACGAGGTCCTGCAGTTCTTCGTGATCCTCGCGGCGCTGATCCCGATCTGCGTCATCGGCCTGAAGAAGGTCGGCGGCTGGGACGGGCTCACCGGCTCGATCGAGAAGCAGCACGGCGAGAACTTCATGACCGCCTGGGGCGGCACCGGCATCGGTGACGCCAACCCGCTCGGCGCCAACTGGCTGACGATCATCCTCGGCCTGGGCTTCGTGCTCTCCTTCGGCTACTGGACGACGAACTTCGCCGAGGTCCAGCGCGCGCTCTCCGCGAAGAACCTCTCGGCCGCCCAGCGCACCCCGCTGATCGCCGCCTTCCCGAAGATCTTCATCGTCTTCCTGGTGATGATCCCGGGTCTGGTCGCCGCCGTCCTCGTCCCGAAGATCGGCACGGCGGGCTCCGATCTGACGTACAACGACGCGATCCCGTATCTGATGCAGGAGTTGCTGCCCAACGGTGTGCTCGGCATCGCGGTCACCGGTCTGCTCGCCGCCTTCATGGCGGGCATGGCGGCGAACGTCTCGTCCTTCAACACCGTGTTCACGTACGACATCTGGGCGCGGTACGTGGTCAAGGACCGCGAGGACGGCTACTACCTGAACTTCGGACGGCTGATCACCGCGATCGGCGTGCTCGCCTCGGTCGGCACGGCGTTCATCGCCTCCTCGTTCTCGAACATCATGGGGTACCTGCAGACCCTCTTCTCCTTCTTCAACGTCCCGATGTTCGTGGTCTTCATCATCGGCATGTTCTGGAAGCGGGCCTCGATGAAGTCCGGCGTGTGGGGCCTGCTCGCGGGCACCTCCGCCGCGATGGTCAACTACTTCTGGATCTACAAGCAGGGCGTCATCGACATCCCGACCGACCAGGGCGCCAACTTCGTCTCGGCGATCGTCGGCTTCGTCGCCGGTGCCGTCGTGATGGTCGTCGTCACGCTCTTCACCGCGCCCAAGCCCGAGGCCGAACTGGCCGGACTGGTCTACGGGACGGCCTCGCCGGGCCTGGAGGACGACGGGGCGGAAGAGGGCGACGACGCCTGGTACCGCAAGCCCGCCCTGCTCGGCTGGGGTGCCATCGTGCTCGCCGCGGCCTGCTACCTGCCGTACTCGCTCTAGACCGATCGGAGGACCGAAGACATGTCCGACCAGCACAACTCCGACCTGCACAACGAAGTCTCCGAGCTGGAGCGCAAGTCCGCGACGGCCGCGCGCCTCTTCGACATCCGGCGCATCATCGGCGGCCTGTTCGTCGTCTACGGAATCATCGTGACGATCGCCGGGATCACCGCGTCCGACGCCGACCTGAAGAAGGCCGAGGACATCAACATCAACCTGTGGACGGGCCTCGCGATGCTCGCCCTCGGGCTCTTCTTCCTGGGCTGGCTCTGGCTGCGCCCGGCGGTGACGCCCGCCGAGGAACCGGCGGACGACTGACCCGCGGACGAACGGCGACGGGGTCCGGGCTCACTGCGGTGGCTCGGGCCCCGTCGTCATGTCCGCGCCCCCTGCGGCGTTCGCATGGTGCGCATAGGCCGACGCGGGCCGCTCGGCACGCTCCAGGAGACCCGTGCGCGCGGCGAGGGCGGCCGCCTCAAGACGTGACCCGACGCCCAGCTTCATCAGCACCCGCTGCACATGCGTGCGCGCGGTGCTCGGGGCTATCCCCATCCCCGCGGCGATCAGCCGGGTGTCCTCGCCGTCGGCGACCCGCACGAGCACCTCGACCTCGCGCGGCGTGAGCATCTGCAGCAGCCGCTGGCCCTCGTCGTCGGGCTGCGCGGCCGGATTGAGCAGTTCACTGAAGGCACCCTGCAGCAGCTGGGGCGCGACGGCGGCCTCCCCGGCCCGCGCCTTCATGATGGCGCGCTCCACTCCTTCTATGCGCTCGTCATGGCGTACGTAACCGGAGGCGCCGGAGGCGAAGGCCGCGGCGATCCCGCGCGGGCTCGGCACCGGGCCGAGCACCACGACCGCCACCTGCGGACGCTCCCGCTTGATCTTCACCACCGGGTCGAACATGCCAGGTTCGGCCGGTGTGGCCGTCCCCAGGAGGCAGACCTCCGGAGCCCTGCTGATGACCAGTTCCGCCGCGCCCGCGGCGGGCGCGGCGGCGGCGAGCACCCGGTGCCCGCGCAGTTTCAGTGCCGAGGCGAGTGCCTCGGCGAGCAGTCGGTGATCGTCGACCACCATGAGCCGCACACCCATAGCAACCCCCCAGTTCCCCGCGGGCCCCCCGACCCTTCATCCCCCGGAAGCTACACGCTTGTTCGAGGTTACGCGCCCCCTCCCGGTCAGAAGCGGCACGGAATGCCGAAATCCGAGCCATTCAGGGGGCGTTGGGAACGGTCGGGTGGTACGCGAACGGCGGCGGCCGCCCCCCGTTGCGCGAGGGGGCGCCCGCCGCCGTTCATGGCGCCGCGGAGCACACGGTTCCGGCGCTACTTCGCCAGGAAGCCGATCGCCACGTACTCCTTGTCGTCCTCCGTGAAGGGCTTGCTGAGCAGCTTCTTGCCCAGGAACAAGTGCCCGTTGCCGTAGAGGAGTTCGTTCGACTTGGGGACCATGCCGCTGATCGCCTCGGTGACCGACTCGGTCCCCGGGGTCTCCAGGAGCTTGGTCTCCTTCATCGTCTTGCCGTCGAGCGAGACGACCTGGGCGCCCTGCTTGTAGCTGTGCGCCTTGTACGCGAGGACGTTGCCGCCGTCCATGCGGATCGGGAAGATCTCGCCGTTCTCACCGGCGTCCGCGCGGTCGCTGGTGGGCTTGCCGGTGGCCAGCGAGAAGGACACGATCTCGTTGGTGCGGTTGTAGCTGTCGCCGCTGCCGTCGTGCGGACGCGTCGGGACGTAGAGCCGGTCGTTGCCGACCGCGATCGCCTTGCAGGCGTTGACCATGTTCACGCCGCAGTCATGGTCGTACTTCCCGTCCTCCAGGGAGATCTTCGCGCGCAGCTTGCCGTTGCTGCCCAGCGAGAAGACGTCCGTTACGCCGGAGGCCGTGATCTTCGTGGTGTCCTGGCCGAAGACGACCGGGTTCGTCGAGATGATCTTCGCGTTGTCGATGCCGGGGGCGATCGGGTACGTCCACTTGTCGTCGCCGGTCTTCGGGTCGAGGAGCTGGACCTTCAGCGTCTCGTCGCCGTACGTGCCGCACTTGCGGACCGCGACCAGCTGGTCGCCACCGGCGTAGCCGACGTCCTTGCACTTGCCGACCTTCGGCGCCCATAGGGACTTGCCCGTGACGTCCCAGGCGGCGCCGCCGCTGGAGGTGCCCGCGCCCGCGGCGATCGTGGTGCCCGAGATGGTGACTTCCTTGAACGTCGCCTTCATGCCGTTGGTCTCGGCACTCTCGGTCCACAGCTTCTTGCCGGACTTCAGGTCGACCGCGGAGACGTTGCTGCAGTCCTCGTAGTCGCCCTTCTTGTTCCGCTTGGCCTCTTCGGTGACGATCGCGACGATGCCGTCATCGGTGACCTCGGGCGACATCGCGCAGGCCATGCCGGAGAGCGGGATCGTCCACTTCTTCTTGCCGGTGTCCGGGTCGTAGCCGTTCAGCTCGTTGACGCCCGCCTTGGCGTAGACGTCATCGGTGAGCGCGGATCCGGTGGCGTTCCAGATCTGGTCCTTGGGGACCTTGGGCTGCGGGAGCTGCATGAGCACCTTGGCCGAGGCGTCGGCGGGGGCCTTCTCCTTGGCCGGGCCCTGCTCGGGCAGGGCGTTGCCGCCCTCCTTGCCCTTCTCGCCCTTGCCGCCCTTGCCGTTCTTGCCGCCGGACTCCTGCGCGGTGTTCTTGGAGTCGTCGTCCTTCGTCGAGGCGTAGAAGACACCGCCGCCGACGATCAGCGCGATCGCGGCGACCGCCGCGATGATGATCGTCGTCTGGCTGCTGATCTTCTTGCCGCCACCGCCGGAGCCGGAGTCACCGGGCTGCGGCTGCATCGGCATGGTGGGCGGCTGCTGGTAGCCCTGCTGCTGGTACTGCTGCGGGTACCCCTGCTGCTGGTAGCCCTGCTGGTACTGCGGCTGGGCGGGCTGGGTCGGGTAGCCGTAGCTCTGCGGGGCCTGCGGCGCCTGGGGTGCCGGGGGCGTCTGCGGGTAGCCGTAGTTGGGCTGACCGGCCGGGGGCGCCGGAGGTGCCGCGGGGGGCGGGGTCTGCGGGGGCTGGCCGGGGGGCGTCGGCGGGGCCGCGGGGGGCGCCGCGGGCGGCGGCGTCTGCGGGTAGCCGTACGACGGGTCGGGGGCCTTGCCAAAGCCGACGGGCGGAGGGTCCTGCGGGGCGCCGAATCCGCCCTGCGGGGGCTCGTTCGGTGGCTGCTGGGGTGGCTGGGGAGGCTGGGTCATGACGTCGTCAATTCCTTGGGACGAGAGCGGTCGAGCGAATGACTGGGTGGGGGCGCGTCACTTGCCGTAGGCGAGCATCAGCTTCGCCTGCGTGGTCGTGCGCATGATGTTGGTGGTCGAGATGTAGAAGCGACCGTCCACGTAGTCGACGTCCTTCGAGTAGAAGCCGCTCTCGATCCGCGACGTGCCCTTGGGGTGCTGCAGAAGGGTCTTGGGCTGGTGCGAACCGGACGTCGCGATGGAGACCACGCGGCCGCCGGAGTCGTACGACGGCTTGACGTACGCGATCAGCGAGCCGTCCTCAAGCTTCAGCGGAAGCATCGTTTCGTCCATCGGCGACTTGACCCGCCAGGCCTCCTTGCCGGTGGCCAGACTGAACGCGACGATCTCGTTGGCGCCGCTCTTCTTGTCGGTCGGCAGGTAGAGGTACTGGGCGTCCGTCGTCACGCCCAGGCAGCCCGCCAGCTCACGGCCGAGGATCGCGGAGTCGCACTCCGGCGCGTAGTTCTCGTCGGTGATGACCTCGGAACGGGTCTCGTCGCTGTTCTCCTTCAGCACCGAGACGTTCCACTTCTTCTTGCTCTCATTGGTGAGGTAGACGACCGTGGGACTGACCGAGTAGACCTTCTCGACCCGCCAGCCCTTGGGGAACTTCTTGGTCCACAGGGCGCGCCCGGTCTTCGGGTCGAGCTGCTGGAGCTCGTCGTGCTCGGTGGGCGTGCTCGCGCCGCAGGACAGGGCCATGATCAGCTTCTTGCCACCGGCGAAGCCGTTGGGGAAGCAGGTGCCCTCTTCCTTCTTCTTCGCGACGTAGAGCTTCTTGCCGTCGCTCATCCGCAGCGCCGTGCCGGACTGGTCGCGGCCGACCATCAGCACGTCGCCGACGAGCTCCAGGTTGGAGGAGAGGGAGGAGTCGAACAGCCCCTCGTTCTTGACCGGCTTGCCCCAGCCCTTGTCACCGGTCTTCAGGTCGACGACCTGCATCTGGTTGCACTCGGCGCCGCTCTGCGAGCCGCTCTTGTACGCGACGACGATCTTGCCGTCATCGGTGGCCGTCTCGGTCGCGGCGCAGATCTTCTCCGGGAACTCGATGGCCTTCCAAGCGGTCCTGCCGGTCTGCACGTTGTAGGCGAGGAGCTGCTTGTACGCGGCCTTGACCACGATGTCGCCCTGGATCCACATGCCCGGGGCGTCGCCGCCGGAGCCGGGCACCTTGGGCGCTTCCTTGTACCAGAGGACCTTCGCCTCACCGGCCTTGCGGCCCGCGTTGAGGTTCTCCTTGCCCTCGTGGCCGTCGCCGCTGCCGTTGCCCGGGTTGACCGGGGCGGAGGCGGTGGGCTTCGGGTCCTTGTTCTTCGCCTCGGGCTTCTTCTCGCCGCCGTCGTCACCGCTGACGACGGCATACGTGACACCGCCCGCGACGAGCAGCGCGGCCACGGCCGCGGCGACGATCACCACGAGCTTGTTGCGCTTGCCGTTGCCGCCGCCGGGCGGGGTGCCGGGGCCGGGGAACTGCGGCTGCGTCGGCGCCTGCGGATATCCGTACTGCGGCTGGTTGCCGTACGGACCGGGCTGCGTCGGCTGGTCGTAGGGGCCGGGCTGCTGGGGCTGGCCGTAGGGGCCCGGCTGCTGCGGCTGGCCGTAGGGGCCCTGCTGCGTCGGCTGGCCGTACGGGCCCGGCTGCTGGGGATAGCCGTAACCCGGCTGGGGCTGCTGCGGGTAGCCGTATCCCGGCTGGGGCTGCTGCGGCGGCTGGCCCGGTGGCTGTGGTGGCTGACCGGGTGGCTGCTGCGCACCTGCCTGGCCTGGATCCTGCGGTGCTCCGAAACCGCCGGACGACGGCTGGTTGGGCGGCTGAGTCATCAGCGCTCCCCCCTTCACTGATTTTTCGGCACGCCAAAGGGTGCTTTCAGGTCAGCCTTTCTATCACCTTGCACCCGTACCACACGGGGCCGGTCCTGCCCCTGTGCCCAAGGGAGGACCGGCCCGTGATGCGTCCGTTACGCGAGCTCCACGGGAGCTCTACGCGTCCTCCGCCAGCTCCAACCAGCGCATTTCCAACTCGTCGCGCTCGCCGATCAGTTCACGGAGCTCGGCGTCCAGTTTGGCGACCTTCGCGAAGTCCGTGGCGTTGTCGGCGATTTGTGCGTGGAGCTTGGTCTCCTTTTCAGAGACCTTGTCCAGCTGCCGCTCGATCTTCTGCAGTTCCTTTTTGGCCGCGCGGGCGTCCGCGGAGGAGACCGTCTTCGCCGCCGCGGACTGCGCGGGGGCGGCCGCGGGAGCCGACGGGGCCGCGGCCGCCGCCATCCGCTTCCTGCGCTCCAGGTACTCGTCGATGCCGCGCGGCAGCATCCGCATCGTGGCGTCACCCAGAAGCGCGAACACCTTGTCCGTCGTCCGCTCGACGAAGAACCGGTCGTGGGAGATCACGACCATGGAGCCCGGCCACCCGTCGAGCACGTCCTCCAGCTGCGTCAGGGTCTCGATGTCGAGGTCGTTGGTGGGCTCGTCGAGGAAGAGGACGTTCGGCTCGTCCATCAGGAGGCGAAGCAGCTGCAGCCTGCGCCGCTCGCCGCCGGAGAGGTCGCCGACCGGCGTCCACTGCTTCTCCTTGTTGAACCCGAACGTCTCGCAGAGCTGCCCCGCCGTCATCTCCCTGCCCTTGCCCAGGTCGACGCGCTCGCGGATCTGCTGCACGGCTTCGAGGACCCGCAGCGTCGGCCGCAGCTCGGCGACCTCCTGCGAGAGGTAGGCCAGCTTCACCGTCTTGCCGACGACGACCTTGCCGTCCGCGGGCTGCACGTCGCCCTCGCTGCGGGCGGCCTCCGCCATGGCGCGCAGGAGCGAGGTCTTGCCCGCGCCGTTCACGCCGACCAGGCCGATGCGGTCGCCGGGGCCGAGCTGCCAGGTCAGGTGCTTCAGGAGCAGCTTGGGCCCGGCCTGGACGGTGACGTCCTCCAGGTCGAACACGGTCTTGCCGAGCCGCGTCGTCGCGAACTTCATCAGCTCGCTGGTGTCCCGCGGCGGCGGCACGTCCGCGATCAGTTCGTTCGCCGCCTCGATGCGGAACTTCGGCTTGCTGGTGCGGGCCGGGGCGCCGCGGCGCAGCCAGGCCAGCTCCTTGCGCATCAGGTTCTGCCGCTTGGTCTCCTCGGTGGCGGCGATGCGCTCACGCTCCGCGCGCGCGAAGACGTAGTCGGAGTACCCGCCCTCGTACTCGAAGACGGAACCCCGCTGCACGTCCCACATGCGGGTGCAGACCTGGTCGAGGAACCAGCGGTCGTGCGTCACGCAGACGAGCGCCGAGCGCCGCGTCCGCAGGTGCTCGGCCAGCCACGAGATGCCCTCGACGTCGAGGTGGTTGGTCGGCTCGTCGAGCACGATCAGGTCCGGCTCTGCGATGAGCAGCTTCGCGAGCGCGATGCGCCGCCGCTCGCCGCCGGAGAGCGGGCCGATGACGGTGTCGAGCCCCTGCGGGAAGCCCGGCATGTCGAGCCCGCCGAAGAGCCCGGTCAGCACGTCCCTGATCTTGGCGCTGCCCGCCCACTCGTGGTCGGCCATGTCGCCGATGACCTCGTGCCGGACGGTGGCGGCCGGGTCGAGGGAGTCGTGCTGCGTCAGCACGCCGAGCCGCAGCCCGCCGTTGTGCGTGACGCGGCCGGTGTCCGCGTCCTCCAGCTTGGCGAGCATCCGGATCAGGGTCGTCTTCCCGTCGCCGTTGCGCCCCACGACGCCGATCCGGTCCCCCTCGGACACACCGAGCGAGACACCGTCGAGCAGGGCACGGGTCCCGTACACCTTGCTGACTGCCTCGACATTGACCAGATTGACGGCCATTTCACTCCTGACAGGGGGGACGATCGACTTTCCAGCGTAGCCGCGACCGCCGCAGGTACCGGTGCCGGTGTCCAGGGCCTGTCCGGCGGACAGGGCCTAGAGCAGCATCGCGCCAGGCGCGGGCGACTGGGCGACGCGTGCCGTGCGGCAGGTGCCGGACGTCCGCAGCGCGTCCGCCACCCGCTCCGCGGAGTCGAGGTCCCGGGCGAGGAACGCCGTGGTCGGGCCCGATCCGGAGACCAGCGCGGCGAGGGCGCCCGCCGCCGTGCCCGCCGCGAGGGTGTCGCGCAGGGAGGGGAAGAGGGAGAGGGCCGCGGGCTGCAGGTCGTTGCCGACCGTGGCGGCGAGGGCGTCGACGTCGCCGTCGCGCAGGGCGGCGATCAGGGCGGGCGAGGCCTCGGGGGTGGGCGCGGCCGGGGTGAGCCGGTCGAACTCGCGGTACACGGCGGGCGTGGAGAGGCCGCCGTCGGCGACGGCGAACACCCAGAAGAAGGCGCCTCCGACCTCCAGCACCTCCAGCTTCTCTCCGCGCCCGGTGCCGAGCGCGGCGCCTCCCAGCAGGCTGAACGGCACGTCACTGCCCAGCTCGGCGCAGATGTCGTTCAGTTCCCCGTAACTGGCCCCGGTCCCCCACAGCGCGTCGCACGCCACGAGCGCGCCCGCGGCGTCCGCGCTGCCGCCCGCCATGCCACCGGCGACGGGAATGTCCTTGGCGATGTGCAGGTGCACGTCGGGGGCGATCCCGTGCCGGGCGGCCAGCAGCTCCGCGGCCCTGGCGGCCAGGTTCGTCCGGTCCAGGGGCACTTGGTCGGCGCCGGGCCCCTCGCAGGTCACCCGCAGCTCGTCGGCGGCCGTGACGGTGACCTCGTCGTAGAGCCCGACGGCGAGGAAGACGTTGGCGAGGTCGTGGAAGCCGTCGGGGCGCGCGGCGCCCACCGCGAGCTGGACGTTGACCTTCGCGGGGACCCGTACCGTCACGCTCACGCCCCGGCCTCCTTGTGCTCCGCGATCCGCGCGAACTCCTCCACGGTGAGCGCCTCGCCGCGCGCCTGCGGCGAGACCCCCGCGGCGACCAGCGCGGCCTCCGCGGCGGCGGCGGACCCGGCCCATCCGGCGAGGGCGGCCCGCAGCGTCTTCCTGCGCTGCGCGAAGGCGGCGTCGACGACGGCGAAGACCTCGCGCTTGGAGGCGCTGGTCCTGACCGGCTCGGCGCGCCGCACCAGGGAGACGAGCCCGGAGTCGACGTTGGGCGCGGGCCAGAAGACGTTGCGCCCGATGGACCCGGCGCGCTTCACGTCCGCGTACCAGTTGGCCTTCACGGACGGCACCCCGTACACCCGCGAGCCCGGTCCCGCGGCGAGCCGGTCGGCGACCTCGGCCTGCACCATCACCAGGGTGCGCTCGATGGTCGGGAAGGTGTCGAGCATGTGCAGCAGCACGGGCACGGCCACGTTGTACGGGAGGTTCGCGACCAGCGCGGTGGGCGCGGGGCCTGGCAGCTCGCCCACGAGCATGGCGTCGCTGTGCACGAGCCCGAAGGATCCCGTCTTCTGCGGGAGGCGGGCCTGCACGGTCGCGGGCAGCGCCCCGGCGAGCACGTCGTCGATCTCGACGGCGGTGACGTGGGCCGCGGTCTCCAGCAGGGCCAGGGTGAGGGACCCGAGGCCCGGGCCGACCTCGACGACGACGTCGTCCGGGCGGACCTCCGCGGTGCGGACGATGCGCCGTACGGTGTTGGCGTCGATGACGAAGTTCTGGCCGCGCTGCTTGGTCGGGCGTACGCCCAGGGCAGCGGCCAGCTCGCGGATGTCGGCGGGGCCGAGGAGGGCGCCGTGCTCAGTGCTCACCGCACCAGGTTACGGGGCCCGGCCTGCTGGCCCTGCCGGGTGCGGCTCCCGCGGGGCGGGGGCAGGGACTACAGGCGGCCGCCGCAGTGCGGCCACGGGCTCGCGCCGCGTTGCACGTACAGCTTCTTCGCCCGGAACGTCTGTTCCGCCGCCGGTGCGTTCTGCGGGCTGCCCGAGCCGCCGAGCGCCTGCCACGTCCTCGTGTCGAACTGGTAGAGGCCGCCGTACGTCCCCGACGGATCCACCGCCCCGGCCCGCCCGCCCGACTCGCAGTGCGCGAGCGAACCCCAGTTGAGGTCGTCCGCCCCGGCCACCGACATGGGCATCTGCTTCGTGCCGACCTTCACCACCCGCTTCTGCGGCTCCCGCACCACCTCGGCCCCGACGCGTCTCGGCTTCTGCTTGACGCCGTTCACCGTCCGCACCGTGTACGTGACCCGTCTGACGCCCGCCTGCCCGGCCTGCGCCACCACCTCCGTGCCGCGGAAGAGCGACGGGTCCTCGGTCTTCTCCACCTCGAACGGGATCTGCTCCTCCCGCACCTCTTTGGTGCCGGTGACCCGCATGACGGTCACCGTCTGGCCGTCGCGCGGGAAGCTCTCGGGGGCGACCGACGTCGTGTCCTGCCCGCGCAGCGTCACCCCGGACTCGGCGACCGCCTCCTGCACGGTCGCCGCGTTCGTGCGGATGGTCCGCTCCCGGCCGTCTGCCATGATCGTGACGGTGCGTTCCGTGCGGACGTCGAGCGCGAGCCCGTCCCGCCCGATGCGGCTGCTGCGCGACGCCGACAGGTGTGCGCCCTCCGCGCGCACCCCGAGCTGCTGCAGCGCCCCGTCCACCGTGCGCGCCGTGGTCCACACCCGGCGGCGCTCCCCGTCGAGGGTGAGGTGGACGGGCCTGCCGTAGCGGACGGCGATCTCGTCGCCGCTGGCCAGGGCGGTACTGGAGGTGGGCGCGACGATGTCGTGGTCGCCGACGGCCACGCCCTCGTCGGCGAGGAGTTCGCCGACGTCGTCCGCGAAGGTGTGCAGGGTGCGCGGCTTGCCGTCGACGATGAGCTGCACGGCCTTGTCGTTGGCGACGAACGCGGACGTGCCACCGGCGAGGAACGCCACGACGAGGGCCTGCGGCACCAGGCGCCGCATCGCGTCGTGCCGTTCGGGGGCCGCGGCCCCGCGCGAGGACTTCCTGCCGCGCCCGCCGCGCCGCGCCCCGGCCCGCCCGGGGGCGGGAATCTGCACGCGGTCCGGTTCGGGTTCGGGTTCAAGTTCTGGAGCCGGGTCCGGCCCCGGATCCGGTGCCTCGTAGGTGTACGGCACGTCCTGCCACGCGTCGTACGAGGGCTCGTACGGGGGCTCGTACGACGGGGGACTGTACCGCGGCTCGTACGCCGGGGCGTACGTCGTTTCGTACGCCGTCTCGTACGTCTCGTACTGCGAGTTGCTCACGATGACGCTCCAGGGGTCCGTACCGGGCGGACAGAACCTAGCGGAGCTCTCGTCACTCTCCAAAGCGGAACGGCTACGCTGTGTCGCCGCGTTGACCTGAGCTGCCCCCGTGCGGGGCTCGTGGCGTTATCGGTCAGTAAGCAAAGGCGCGCGCGGTGTTCGCGGAGACGGCCGTGGCCATGGCGTCCTCGTCGATGCCGCGAATTTCGGCCATGGCGCGCACCGTGACCGGAATGAGATACGGGGCGTTGGGCCGTCCGCGGTACGGGGCGGGCGTGAGGAACGGCGCGTCGGTCTCCACGAGGACCAGTTCGAGGGGGGCGACGGCCAGCGCGTCGCGCAGTCCCTGCGCGTTCTTGAAGGTGACGTTGCCCGCGAACGACATGAAATAGCCGTGCTCGGCGCAGATCTGGGCCATGGCGGCGTCGCCGGAGTAGCAGTGGAAGACGGTGCGCTCGGGGGCGCCCTCCTCCTTCAGGACGCGCAGCACATCGTCGTGGGCCTCGCGATCGTGGATGACGAGGGCCTTGCCGTGCCGCTTGGCGATCTCGATGTGCGCGCGGAACGACCGCTCCTGGGCCGCCATGCCCTCGGGCCCGGTGCGGAAGTAGTCGAGGCCGGTCTCGCCGACGCCGAGGACGTGCGGCAGGGCGGCGAGCCGGTCGATCTCGGCGAGCGCCTCGTCGAGGGCGGCGTCGCCGCCGGGCGCACGCTCGCCCTGCCGGGACCAGCCGTCGGGGTCGCCCAGGACGATGCGGGGCGCCTCGTTGGGGTGGAGGGCGACGGTGGCGTGCACGCTGTCGTGCGCGGCGGCGGTCTCGGCCGCCCACCGTGATCCGCGGACGTCGCACCCCACCTGGACGACCGTCGTCACGCCGACCGACGCGGCCTTGGCGAGGCCCTCCTCCACCGTGCCCGACTGCATGTCGAGGTGGGTGTGGGAGTCGGCGACCGCCACCCGGAGCGGTGCGGGCAGGGGCGGCGGCGCGTCGGCGTTCTTCGAAGGCATACCCCGATCCTACGAAGGAGCCCGCGGACCGCCCCCGAAACCCCCTGCCGCCCTCAGTGCTCCCTGCGGTGCTGGAAGGGGTGCAGCAGGTCGGACAGGTGCCAGTGGTGACGCTCCGGGCCGTCGCCGTCACCGCCCGGCTCGACCGCGTCCACGGGTCCGCCCTGCTTCCCCACGCCCTTGCCCACGCCACTGCCCGCGTGCTGCCGCCGCATCATGTCCAGCACCGACGACACCTGCCCGGCCCGCATGATCCGCACGACGTGGCCACCGCAGTTCAGACACGTGGGCCGGGTCAGCGGCGACGGCACGTGCGCGCCGTCCGCCAGATACATCACGAATTCCTGGCCCTTGACGTCCACGTGGTGCTCTATCTCGTAGGACTGTTCCCAGCCGTGCCCACACCGCATACAGGCGAAGGCGTACGACTCGTGAACGACGTTTGTCGCCGTGGTGGGGTGGCCGGTGTCTGCGATCTCACTCATGCCAGCTGCTCCTCTTGCCCGAGGGACAAGCACTGCCGGAGTCCGGGAAGGATCCCGGACCGGAAGCGTGGGGACGGGTGCGTCCCTTCAACCAGTGGACGCCTTTCCCGGAGCGAGCGCATCAGACCTGTCGAGCATTGGAGCCGTTTTGGCCTTTCCTTAGGAAAGAGGCCTGAAAAGAGCCTGGTGCGCGGCCCGCGCTTTGCTTTTCACGATAGTCCTTTGCCTGCCGATGGGGCGCCTCGATCCGCATTCTTTGCCGCCACGACGGCATCGAAGACGTCGCGTTTGGGAAGGCCCGCTTCAGCGGCCACCGCGGCGATCGCCTCCTTGCGTCGCTCGCCCGCCTCCTCGCGCACCCGCACCCTGCGCACCAGCTCCTCGGGGCCGAGATCCCCGGCGCTCTTCTCGGGCGCGCCCTCCACGACGACGGTGATCTCGCCACGTACGCCGTCGGCCGCCCACTCGGCGAGCTCCTTCAGCGAACCGCGCTTGACCTCCTCGTACGTCTTGGTCAGCTCGCGGCAGACCGCGGCCCTGCGCTCCTCGCCGAACGCCTCGGCCATGGCGACGAGCGTGTCGTCGATGCGGTGCGGCGCCTCGAAGTAGACGAGCGTCCTGCGGTCCTCCGCGACCTCCTTCAAGCGCGACAGCCGCTCGCCCGCCTTGCGCGGCAGGAAGCCCTCGAAGCAGAAGCGGTCCACGGGCAGCCCCGACAGGGCGAGGGCGGTCAGCACGGCGGACGGGCCGGGCACGGCCGTCACCCGCACGTCCCGCTCCACGGCGGCCGCGACCAGGCGGTAGCCGGGGTCGGAGACGGACGGCATCCCCGCGTCCGTCACCAGCAGCACGCGCGCGCCACCCACCAGCGCCTCGACCAGTTCGGGCGTGCGGGCGGTCTCGTTGCCCTCGAAGTACGAGACGACGCGCCCGCCCACCTGCACGCCGAGCGCCTGGGTGAGCCTGCGCAGCCGCCGCGTGTCCTCGGCGGCGACGACGTCGGCCGACGCCAGCTCGGCGGCGAGCCGCGGCGGCGCGTCGGCGACATCGCCGATGGGGGTGCCTGCCAACACAAGGGTTCCGGGGGAATCAGCGCTTCCTGTCACGGATCCATCCTCGCAGGGCCCACGGGCGGGACTCGCACAGTCAGGTTCCCTACGATGGCGCGGTGACCAGTACCGCGTCTTCCCCGGACACCCGTGAGGGCCAGGCAGCCGAGGAGCAGCAGCCCCCGTGGCAGCGGCGGCTGCGCCGATTCGGCCATGTGGAGCGGCCGAGAGAAGACGTCGGGGCGCGCCTCGTGCCCGCCTACACACGGCCCAGCCCCCGCCTGTGGATGACGCTCGGTCTGTCGAAGCGGGCCGCGGACCAGGTGGTCCGGCTGTCCGGCTGGGTCGGTCCGCTGCTGATCACGCTCGTCGCCGGGGTGACCCGCTTCTGGAACCTCGGCAATCCGAAGGCCGTGATATTCGACGAGACGTACTACGCGAAGGACGCCTGGGCGCTCATCCACCGCGGCTACGAGGTCAACTGGCCGGAGAAGATCAACGGCGACGTCCTGAAGCAGGGCGGCGACATCGCGATCCCGCACGACGCGTCGTACGTGGTGCATCCGCCGGTCGGCAAGTACGTGATCGGCGTCGGCGAATGGATGTTCGGCTTCGACCCGTTCGGCTGGCGGTTCATGACGGCGGTGCTCGGCACGCTGTCGGTGCTGATGCTCTGCCGGATCGGGCGGCGGCTCTTCCGCTCCACGTTCCTCGGGTGTCTGGCGGGCGCGCTGCTCGCGGTGGACGGCCTGCACTTCGTGATGAGCCGCACGGCGCTGCTCGACCAGGTCCTGATGTTCTTCGTGCTCGCCGCGTTCGGGTGCTTCCTGATCGACAGGGACAAGGCGCGGGCGCGGCTCGCGGCCGCCCTGCCCGTCGACGAGAACGGGCGCGTGCGCCCCGACGCGGACATCGCACAGACGCTGCGCCTGGGGTGGCGGCCGTGGCGGTGGGCGGCCGGGCTCTGCCTGGGGCTCGCCTTCGGCACGAAGTGGAACGGCCTGTACGTCATGGTCTTCCTCTGTCTGATGACCGTCTTCTGGGACGTGGGCGCGCGCCGGGTGGCCGGAGCGGTGCGGCCCTACCGCGCGGTGCTGCGGCGGGACGTGCTCCCGGCGTTCGTGTCGACGGTGCCGGTGGCCCTGGCCACGTACGTGGTGTCCTGGCTCGGCTGGATCCTCTCGCCCGCGGACGGCAGCGGCGGCTACTACCGCGACTGGGCGGCGACGGCGGGCAAGGGCGGCGGCTGGACCTGGCTGCCGGACTGGGTGCGCAGCCTGTGGCACTACGAGCACGCGGTGTACGAGTTCCACGTGGGCCTCTCCTCGCCGCACACCTACCAGTCCAACCCGTGGAGCTGGATCGTCGACGGCCGGCCCGTCTCGTACTTCTACGAGTCGCCGCTGCCCGGCAGGGACGGCTGCCCCTCGGACACCACGGAGAAGTGCGCCCGCGAGGTCCTCGCGCTCGGCACGCCGATGCTGTGGTGGGCGGCGGGCTTCGCGCTGCTGTACGTCCTGTGGCGGTGGGTGTTCCGCCGCGACTGGCGGGCGGGCGCGATCCTGTGCGGCGTCCTGGCGGGCTATCTGCCCTGGTTCTTCTACCAGGAGCGGACGATCTTCTACTTCTACGCGGTCGTCTTCGTGCCGTTCCTGTGTCTCGCGGTCGCGATGACGATCGGTGCGATGCTCGGGCCGCCGGGATCGAGCGAGCGGCGCCGGGTCGTGGGCGCGGCCGCGTCGGGCGTGCTGGTGCTCCTGATCATGTGGAATTTTATCTATTTCTGGCCGATCTACACGGGCACCGCGATCCCCATCGATTCCTGGCGCTCCCGCATGTGGCTGGATACGTGGGTGTAATCCACGTAGCGCAAAACACCCGGCGCAATGCACCCGGTGTAATACACATCTTGGACACCTTCGGATAACGACAGCCCCGTACATCACCCTCGTCCCCCCGGGCCCTTTAGGGTTCAGGGCGAACGACCTTCCCGAATACGTTCGGGAGGGCTCCTGGGGAGGGGGCGCATCGTGCGCAAAGGAGTAAAGGCAGCGCTGGTCGGCGGGGTCTTCACCGTCATGGTGGGGGGCGCCGGGTACGGCGCGTACAGCCTGGTGAGCGACGTGACCGAGGACAGCGGTTCGCCGGGGTCCGAGTCCGCCGAGGTGAAGACGGGGCCGCCCACGGACGACGAGGTCAAGGAGACGGCCGCGAAGTTCCTCGCGGCCTGGGCCGACGGCGACGCCCGGCAGGCCGCGGCGTACACGAACAACTCCACGGCGGCCGCGGCCGCGCTGACCGGGTTCCGCGAGGACGCACACCTGACGAAGGCGAAGCTCGCGCCGAAGAAGGCGTCGGGCGCCCGCGTGCCGTTCTCCGTGTCGGCGACGGTGTCGTACAAGGGGAAGAGCAAGCCCTTCGCGTACGACTCCCAGCTCACCGTCGTCCGCGGCAAGACCACCGGGCGCGCGCTCGTCGACTGGTCACCGGCCGTCGTCCATCCCACCCTGGAGAAGGGCGACACCCTCGTCACGGGCGAGGCGGCCACCCCGCCCATCCAGGCCGTGGACCGCGCGGACACCGTCCTGCGCAAGAAGGACTACCCCTCGCTCGCGCCTCTCCTGGACGCACTGCGCGAGAAGTACGGCGACAGCGCGGGCGGCAGGCCGGGCGTGGAGCTGTACGTCGAGCGCGCGAACGAGGACGCGGGCACCCGCACGCTGCTCACCCTCGCGAAGGGCAGGCCCGGCAAGCTGCGCACGACGCTCAGCGCGGGCACGCAGAAGGCCGCGGAGCAGGCGGTCCTGCGGAGCGACGAGTCCTCCGTGGTCGCGGTGAAGCCGAGCACCGGCGAGATCCTCGCGGTCGCCAACAACCGCAAGGACGCCTTCAACGCGGCGTTCCTCGGCAAGGTGGCGCCCGGCTCGACGATGAAGATCCTCTCGGCGGCGATGCTCATCGACAAGGGCGTGACCAAGGCGAGCGGCCCCGCCCCCTGCCCCGCCTCCGCGACCTGGCAGAGCCAGACCTTCAACAACCTCAAGGGCATGACGCCGAACGAGTCCGCGACGTTCTCGGAGGACTTCGCGCGCTCCTGCAACACCGCGTTCGTGAAGCTCATCGACGAGGACGGCATCTCGGACGCGTCCCTCACCGAGGAGGCACGGGACAACTTCGGCCTGGGCCAGGACGACTGGCAGGTCGGCGTGCCCTCCTTCGACGGCTCCGTCCCGGAGTCCGCTGGCCCCGACCGCGCGGCGAACGCCATCGGCCAGGGCCAGGTCCAGATGAGCCCGCTGAACATGGCGTCGGTCACGGCGACGGCGATGACGGGCACCTTCCGGCAGCCGGTGATCGTGCCCGCGTCCCTCGACGACCGCGACCTGGCCACCGCGCAGGGCCTGCGCGCCTCCACCGTCCAGCAGCTGCGCCAGATGATGAACCGCACGGCGGTCAGCGGCACCGGCGCACGCGTCATGGCCGGGCTCGGCAGCGACGTCGGCGCGAAGACCGGGTCGGCCGAGGTCGACGGCCAGGAGAAGTCGGACAGCTGGTTCACGGGATACCGGGGCGACGTCGCCGCGGCCGCGATGGCGCAGCGGGGCGGGCACGGCGGCGACTCGGCAGGGCCGATCGTGGCGGCGGTGCTGGGCGCAGGGTAATCGGTCCGAGTGTGCGTCGCCCGGCCGGGCGACGAAGTGGTCAAGGGCTTCTCCGTACGCCTCTAAGGTGGCCTTCCGGTGAGGAGCCGGGGGTTCTTGGGGAACTGCGGAGGGTTTGTGGGCAAGCGAAGGCGCGCCACGGAGCGCAAGAGTGTCGGCGTCGGCGTCGGGAACATGAAGGTGCACCCCGGTGTGCTCGGCGGGGCGGCTGCCGTGGTCGTGTGCGGCGTGGGGGCCGCCGCGTTCGCGCTGTCCGGCGGCTCGGGTTCCGGGGACGGTTCGAGCGTCGACGAGAAGCCGGTGGCCTCGGGCCCGCCGAAGCCCGCCGAAGTCCGCTCCACCGCGCGGGCGTTCCTGACCGCGTGGGCCGAGGGCGACGTGGCGCGGGCGGCCGCGCTCACGGACGACCCCACGGCGGCGAAGCAGGCCCTGACGTCCTACCGCAAGGACGCCCACCTCACGAAGCCCGTCCTGACGCCGGGCAAGCGCGCGGGCGCCGACATGCCCTTCAAGGCGGCGGCCACGGTCTCGTACGAGGGAAAGAGCAAGCCCCTCTCGTACGAGTCCGAACTCACCGTCGTACGCAGGAAGAGCGACGGCAAGACACTGGTGGGCTGGCAGCCCTCGGTGCTGCACCCGGAGCTGAAGCAGGGCGACCGACTGGTCACCGGCGAGGCGGGCGACCCGCCGATCAAGGCGGTGGACCGGGACGGGGCGGAGCTGACGGCGGCGAAGTACCCGTCGCTGGGCACGGTCCTCGACGGGCTGCGCGAGAAGTACGGCAAGAAGGCGGGCGGCAAGGCAGGCGTCGAGCTGCGGGTGGTCCGCGCGGACAGCGAGGAGAAGTCCGGTACCGCCGAGGCGAAGAAGAAGGACGACAAGGGCGGCAAGGGCGGCAAGGACGACGCGAAGTCGACGCCCGACAAGACGCTACTCACGCTCTCGCCCGGCACGCCGGGAACGCTGAAGACGACGTTCAGCGGTTCGCTCCAGTCGGCCGCCGAGCGTGAGACCACCAAGCGGCAGCGGGCGTCCGTGGTCGTCGTGAAGCCCAGCACGGGCGAGATCCTGGCCGCCGCCAACTCCAGACCCGGCGGCTTCAACACGGCGTTCCAGGGGTCCATCGCGCCCGGCTCCACGATGAAGGTCATCAGCTCGTCGATGCTCCTGGAGAAGAAGCTCGCCGGGGTCGACAAGAAGCACCCGTGCCCCAAGTACGAGACGTACGGCGGCTGGAAGTTCCAGAACGACGACAAGTTCCAGATCAAGAACGGCACGTTCCGGGCGAGCTTCGCGCGGTCTTGCAACACGGCTTTCATCAGCCAGGCCAAGAAGCTGGAGAACGACTCCCTCACCAAGCAGGCCCAGGAGGTCTTCGGCCTCGGCCGCGACAACTGGTCGATCGGCGTCTCGTCCTTCGACGGCGCGGTGCCGGTGCAGAGCGACGCCCAGATGGCGGCCTCGCTCATCGGGCAGGGCGGGGTGCGCATGAACCCCCTCAACATGGCGTCGGTCGCGGCGACGGTGAAGTCGGGCACGTTCAGGCAGCCCTATCTGGTCTCGCCGGACGTCGACGACCGCAAGCTGGCGACCGCGTCGCGCAAGATGTCGGGCTCGACGGCGTCGGCGCTGCGGGACCTGATGCACTACACGGCGGTCGCGGGCACGGCGGTCGAGCCGATGTCGGGCCTCGGCTCCGACATGGGCGCGAAGACCGGCTCGGCGGAGGTCGACGGCCAGAAGAAGCCCAACGGCTGGTTCACGGCGTACCGGGGCGACCTGGCGTCGGCGGCGGTCGTCCAGGAGGGCGGCCACGGCGGGGACTCGGCGGGGCCTGTGGTGCGGGCGATGTTGCGGGCGGGGGGCTGAGTCGTCCCGTCGCGGGGCCGGGGGCTGAGCTCACTCGGCGGACGATCACTCGGTGGACGGTCACTCGGTGGACGCCGCTGTCCGCTATGCGGATACATGGTCGCGTGTCCCGTACACGGACCGCTAGCGTGCCGGGCATGAGCGCTGAAGCACCTGGTGCGCCCGACGCACCCGCCGTACCCGCCGCACCCGAACCGTCATCGTCACCGTCCCCATCCGCGTCCCCGTCCCCCTCCGACGCCCACCCCCGATTCGCCGAGGCCCTGCTGGAACTGGGCCTCGGCGATCTGCTTCCCCGGGTCCGCCGCTTCCCGGAACAGACGCGCACCGCGGCGGAGGCGGCAGCGGCGATCGGCTGCGAGCTCAGCGAGATCTGCAAGTCGCTGATCTTCGCGGCGGACGGAGTCCCGGTCCTGGTGCTGATGGACGGTTCGTCGCGGGTGGACCTGGACCTCGTACGAGAGGAACTGGGTGCGGAGAAGGTGACCCGGGCCAGGGCGGACCTCGTCCGCGAGACCACCGGGTACGCGATCGGCGGCGTGCCGCCCTTCGGCCACGCCACGAGGACCCGCGTCCTCGCCGACCGCTCGCTCCTGGACCACGACGTGGTGTGGGCGGCGGCGGGCACGCCCTACGCGGTCTTCCCGATGGCCCCCAAGACGCTGATCGCCCACGCGGGCGGCACGCTGGTGGACGTGCGCGAGACCGCGAAGTGACCCCCCTGGTAGCGGCGGCGGTCCTGCTCGCCGCGGTCACGCACGCGTGCTGGAACGCGATAGCCCACCACATCACCGACAAGCTGGTCGGCTTCACCCTCATATCCGGCGGCGGCACGCTGATCGGCCTGCTCCTGGCCCCCTTCGTCCCGATCCCGGACGCGGCGGCCTGGCCCTACCTGATCCTCTCGGCGATCCTCCACGTCGGCTACTACGCCCTGCTCATGCGGTCGTTCAAGCTCGGCGACTTCGGCCAGGCCTACCCCATCGCGCGCGGCACGGCGCCCCTGGTCGTCACCGTCCTCGCGGCGCTCTTCGCGGGCGAGGTCCCGGACGGCTGGCAGGCGGCGGGCGTCGCCGTCTCGTGCGCGGGCCTGACGGGCCTCGCCCTGTGGGGCATCCGGGGCTCAGGCCGCCGCCCCGACTGGGCGGCGATCGGCGCGGCGCTCGCGACGGGCGTGTCCATCGCGGCGTACACGGTGGTGGACGGCCTCGGAGTACGGGCCTCCGGCTCCTCCATGGGCTACATCGCGTGGCTGATGATCATGGAGGGCATCGCGGTCCCGGTATACGCGGCGTACCGCTGGCGCGGCGAACTGATCCCCCGCCTCCGCCCGTTCGCCCTGGTCGGCCTCTCCGGCGCGGCCCTCTCGGTCTCCGCGTACGGCCTGGTCCTGTGGGCCCAGACGAGAGCGGACCTGGCCCCGATCTCCGCGCTGCGGGAGTCCTCGATCATCGTCGGCGCGGCGATCGGCGCGATCTTCTTCAAGGAACGGTTCGGGGCGCCTCGGTTGGTGGCGGCGGGGTTGATGGTGGCGGGGATCGGGTTGATGTTGCATGCGGGGTAGATCGTTTCTGACCGAACCACTCTCCAAGAGCCGACAGAAGCGGCTCAGTGTCGTTTCAGGCCGCGTCAACCGACCCCCGTTCTTTTCGTTCTGACACGTTGTCGACAAAACGGCTCCCACCTCGAACGACGCCCTAGTTCTTGTCAGAAAGGCACTATCGAGAGTTCAGCTCGGCGGCGTCCGACTGGCACAGTCCCGTTATGCGTACCCCCACCAAGGGCTCCGTCGCTCTCATCGGGAGCTTCCGGCAGCACTACCCCGAGGTCCTGGCGGCCGCCCGGATTTTTACGGAGGCCGGGCTGACCGTGGGAAGCCCGCCGATCTGCCGGATCGTCGACCGCGAGCGCGACTTCGTACGCTTCGAATCTGATCCTCCGGAAGCTTCGGATCAGGACCTCCAGGCGGCAACCCTGGAGAAGATCTTCGCCTCAGACCTGGTGTACGTCGTAAATCCCAACGGCTACATCGGCCGCACCACCGCCTACGAACTGGGGCGCATACACGAGCGCGGCATGGCCGTCTACTACGCGGAGCCGCCGGAGGATCTGCCCATCGCCATCCCGGAGGGAACAATTGTCAGTCCTAGCCGCTTGGTGGAAATCATCTCCGGGAGTGACCCGGGACCCGGTCCGGTCAGGCGACCACGGGTCGCGGCACAGCCAACGGCTGACATCGTGGTCTTCACGATCCGCTCGGAACAACTTCGCGTCCTACTCGTCCGGCGCGGCAAGAAGCCGTATCGCGGAATGCTCGCTCTGCCCGGCGGATTCGTCCGGCCGGGAGAGTCCCTGGAGGACACGGCGAAACGAGAGCTCCGGGAGGAGACCGGGCTGAGCGGCTCCCTGATTCGACTGGAACAACTGCACACGTACTCGCGCCCCAAGCGCGATCCCCGGGGTCGCATCATCTCGACCGCCTTTTTGGCGGTCATGCCGAATCCGCCGGAGGTGACCGGCGCAAGTGACGCCCGCGCGGCCGACTGGGTCGAGGTCGAGGACTCACTGTGGGGCCGCAACAGCAGCCTCGCCTTCGACCACGGCGAGATCCTGCGGCACGGACTCGAACGCACCCGGACCCACCTGGAGCACACCACCGCCGCCACCGCCTTCTGCGAGGACCTTTTCACCATCACTGACCTGCGCAAGGTCTACGAGGCCGTGTGGGGCTACGAACTAAACGCGGGGAACTTCCACCGCAAGGTCGTGGAGGAAACCGCGGGCTTCGTCGTCAGGACAGGCAAGGTGCGCCGGTCAGGGCCCGGGAAACCGCCCGCCCTGTTCCGCCGGGGCACGGCGGATCTGCTGCACCCGCCGATGGTGCGCGGCCGAAGGGCCCCTTAGGACACCGCAGCTCCGGGGAAGTGCGAGAGCCCGAGGCCGCAGCAGGGCCACACCAAGCACCGGTGTGGCGAACAACGACGTTCATCAGACCCTGAGGAAGACACCATGCTGCCTCTTGCTTCTTCCCACTCTCCCTCCGGCGCCGGTGTTTTCTCCACCTCCTGGACCTGGGGGGCATTGATCGCCCTCGTCACCCTGCTCGTCAGTACGTGGCTCGTCGTCAACCACCGCCGCCGCGACCGGACCATCCAGTGGCACCAACCCGACTACGACACGGCCAGAGATGCGCTCCTCGTGCTGAACCGCCTGGCACTCACGACGGCCGTCAACGGCGTCACAACCGAGTTGCGCGAGTTGGTCGACGTGGTCAGCAAGCTCAGGATCGCCGAACGTCGCTCCCCGGACCTTCCGTTCGGCGTGATCGTCGCGCAGTTGGAGGGCTACCGGGCGAACCTACTGCCGCAGGACCACGCGGACAGGCTCACCACTGACGAGAGCCTGCTGAACGACCACCTCGCTCTCGCCCGCAGACAGGGCATCCAGCTCGAAGCCGCACGCATCGCGATCATCCGCGTACAGCGGAAGATCGAGAAGCGGACACGTAACTAGAGTGCGCCGTCGCCTCTCCCGATGAGAGGCATGTTGCTTCGCATACGAGGCAGACAGAACGCCCCAGGCCGCCGCCCGTGACGCGCTGCCACCGCTCGCTCCTAGGTCCCGTCGACAGTCTTCGGTGCCGAGACCTCCGCCCACACCGCCTTCCCGGACCCGGCCCGCTCGGCGACGTCCCACCGGTCGGCGAAGGCCGCGACGAGGAACAGGCCGCGCCCACCACTCGCCTCGCCGTCCGGCAAGGGCTGCGGCACTGGAAGCTCCCTGGCGGTGTCGTGCACTTCGATGCGCACGCCCCCGGCCATGCGCGAGTAGCGGGTCTCGACCTCTCGGCCTCTGGGCACCGTTCCATGGACGACGGCGTTGGTGAACAGCTCCGAGAGGACGATCAGCGCGGCGTCCTCGGCGCAGCTCAAGTCCCAAGCGGCCAGGGCCTTTCGCAGGTCCTGCCTGGCCCGCCCCACCGACCGGGGGTGTCGGGGCCATCTCAGCACGATGATGCCGGGGCCGCCTCCCGCCTCTCCGTCACATACCTCGTCCTCCATCAGGCCACCTTCAGCCCATGGATGGTCCGGGGCACGGCGTCGACGCCGTGCACGGCCAACCACAGTGCTCGCCTCCGCTGACGTTGCAACCGCAGTTCGTCGGCCACGAGATAGGGACGTACGAGCGCGTTGTCCTCACCGCGGAGTACGCCCAGTTCGACGTAAAGCGGTAGTTGAACGAGGTCGGCGGGCAGATGGGGCAGCCTTCCTCGATGGCGCCCCGTCGCCGGCAGCAGGAACCGCAACAGCAGTTCGAAGAGCCGGGCGATAAAGTCAGTCATGTCAGCGCTCCTCCAAGCGTTGGCCACGCCCCCGGACCGCTGCAACGGTCGCGGGGGTTACCTGATTCGCTGCGACACAGGGTCGCCTGAGCACCGCCGCGTGACGGGAGTGTCACAGCAAGCGACTGGCATCAGCTTGCATCGGAATGAATTCGAACCGCAACCGAACCTCTTGGAAACATTTCCAAGCTTCGGGCGGGACCTTAACCTTGACCCGGCAACACACCGCGCAAGGGGGCTCACATGTCGCAGCCGCGACCCACTGTCCGTCGTCGCCGACTCGCCTCGCTCCTCATCGAACTGCGTGAGGCAGCAGGGAAGTCAATGGACGAGGCCGCAGAGCGGATCGGTTGCCACAAGACGAAGATCAGCCGCATAGAGAACGCCCGACTCGGCATCTCACTGGGCGAGTTGCGAGATCTGCTCACGTTCTACGGGATCGATGACGCCGCGTACGTCGAGGAGCTGGTGGGTCTGGCTCGGCGGAGCGGAGAGCGAGGGTGGACACGCCACCTGGGAGCGACCTTCTCCTCGTACGTCGACCACATCGACTACGAGCAGACATCCGACTACATCCGCTCGTACCAGCCCCTCTTGATCGCCGGACTCGCTCAAACAGCGGACTACGCCCGCGAGCTGTACCGGAACAACCCCGAGATGATGAGCAGCTCCCAGGTGAATGACCTCGTCAACACGCGCATGCAGCGCCAGGAGATCCTGGAGAAGAGCGACGCCCCCAGACTTGCCGTCATCCAAGGTGAGGCGGCACTGCGCACCCAAGTCGGGGGCGCAGCCATCATGAAGCCGCAGTTGGACCAACTGTGCACGCTGGCAGGCCGCCACAACATCGAGGTACAGGTACTTCCGCTCAACTCGGGCGCTCACGCGGGCCTGGTGAGCGCCTTTGTCGTCTTCGGATTCCCGACACCGGCCTTCTCCGACGTGGTCTGCGTCGAGCACGTCACGGGCAGTCTGCACATGGAGACCGAGGAGGAGACCAAGCGTTATACGCTCGCCTTCGATTCGTTGCGTTCGGCGGCGTTGAGCCCTGCGGCCAGCCTCGATCTGATCCAGCAAGTCCGGCACGAGCTGTAACTATCGGGAAGACGAGGTGCGTAACATGCTTGCCCCCGAACTCGGCAACGCCATATGGCGCAAGAGCAGCTACAGCGGTGGCGGATCCTCCGGCGGCGATTGCATAGAGGTCGCCGACCTCCCGCACCGCACAGCCGTCCGTGACAGTAAGAATCCGTGCGGACCCGCGCTCTCCTTCTCGTCCACCGCGTGGAGCGGATTCGTCTCACGGGTCAAGTCGTCGTCTCAGGGCAGGTAGCCCGAGACCACCGCGAGAAGGCGGAACCTGTGAACTCCGACATCGTCGTCACCGAGTTCCTCAAGTCATCTCACTCGGACCAGCAGGGCGACTGTCTGGAGATGGCGCACACCGCTAGCTGTACTGGTCGGGGAGGTTGATCAACCGTGAGAACGGGGGCTGGTTGCCGCAAGCGCTGTGCGGACGGTGCTGGTTGTACTGGTGCAGCCACGGTGCCAGAGCGTCTCGGCGTTGTTGCTCGCTGGTGTAGCAGCGGGCGTAGGCCCAGCCGTCGGCCATGGTGCGGTGGAAGCGTTCGACCTTGCCGTTGGTCTGCGGACGGTAAGGTCGCCTGTACTTCGGTGTGATCGAGAGGGTGTCGCACGTGTCGCGCCACAGGTAGGACCGGTAGGCGCCGCCGTTGTCGGAGAGAATCCTCTCGATGGTGACGCCGCGCTCGGCGAACCACTCCACCACGCGATGCAGCACGCCGACTGCGGTCACGGCCGTCTCGCCATCGTGGACCTCGGTGTAGGCGACGCGGGAGTGGTCGTCGATGACGGTGTGCACGAACGCGTATCCGAGCTTCGGGCCGCCGTAGGCGTTGCGTGACTTGCCCGGTGTCGCGACGCGGTGCTTCTCACCTTGGCGGCGACCGACGTACCGCCAACCGCCTCCATCGGGGATGTTCCCGAGCTTCTTCACGTCCACGTGCACGAGCAATCCCGGGTGGTCATGCTCGTACCGGCGGACGGGTTCACCTGTCGCTCGATCGACGTAGGCGAGTCGGTTCAGTCGGATCGATCGCAGGATCCGGTGCTCTTCGTCATGTTCTTAGGTGTTTTGGTGGGTGATCTCCGGGTTCATGAGGATCGGTCCTGCATGGACTCGTCTACAAGGTAGCGATCGACCCAGCGCTTTACGGTTGGCCAGGACACCTGGAATCGGGCCGCGACTTCGCTGATCGGCCAGCCGTCGTCAACGACGAGTCGAGCGACTTTCAGACGGTGGCGCGAGGTGAGGACGGCGTTCGGATGTGGCATGTTTGAGCTCCTGGACAGCCTGAAGGGCCGACCATCGTGTGCGGGCCGGCCCTTCGACAACTACTAGAAGTGTGGGCAGGGGGCGTGAAGATCAGTCCACCGGGGAGACCCGGATGAGGTTGCCGTCGGGGTCCGTGATGACGAACGTGCGACCGAAGACAGCGTCGTGTGGCTCCTCCGCGACATGGACTCCCTTCGAGACCCAGCTCGTGAAGATCTCGTCAATCGCGGTCGCTCCTCCTGGGACCATCAGTCCGACTTCGCTCGTTCGAGGGGTGCTCGGGACCGCATGCTCGCTGTAGCCCGTCCACAGCGCGAACAGAACGCCGGGGGCAACCTCGAAAGCTACGTAGTGGGGACTGATGAAGGTCGGTTCGATCTCGAACAGGTCGCTGTAGAAGGCAGTAGCGGTCTCGGCGTCGCGGACGCCGATCAGGAACAGGTTGGGTGCGGGCACAGTGCGCTCCTCACATCGTTGAATTCTCGGTACTGCTCCAGTTGACCGCCGCATCGCGACAGAACCTGTCACCTTTTCCGCAAAGGCTGGTCAGTATGAAGGCTTCGAGGCTGTTGCATCTCTTGCTGCTCCTGCAGACCCGTCAGCGCATCACCACCACCGAGCTCGCCGGGCGTCTGGAAGTGTCTCGGCGGACCGTGCTGCGGGATGTCGAGGCGCTCTCGACAGCAGGTGTGCCTGTCTATGCCGAACGCGGGCGGAACGGCGGGATCGTCTTGCTCCCCAGTGCACGGCTCAACGCATCGCATCTGGAACCATCAGAGCTGGAGGCACTCTCCGTAGCCGGTTTGGACAGCGCGCAACTTGAGCGTATGGGCCTGTCTGCGGTGTGGGAGTCGGCCGCGCGCAAGATCGCCGCTCGGCAGGCTGCAGCACCTGGGGCGCCGAGCCTGCTGCAACTGGCGGACCTGGTGCTGGTAGACAGCACCGCGTGGTTTGCTGACTCAGAGGCAGCGGTCGACGTATCGGATCTGGCCTCGGCACTGCGACACCGCCGCCGGCTGCGAATCCAATACCGGCGCAGCGCCGAGGGTCAGGCCTCAACGCGGGTGGTCGACCCGTACGGGATCGTCGCGAAATCCGGTCGCTGGTATCTCATCGCCGATGACCAGGGGAACGGTCGGCTGTTCGCTCTGGAACGACTCTCGTCCTACGAACAACTCGACGCGCCAGCTGCTCTCCGACCAGGCGAAACCCTCCGCACCAGATGGGCCGCGTTGAAGGAACGCACCGAGGGGCAAGGTCGCGTGAGCGTGACCGTCCGCCTGCCGGAAAACGGACTCGACCTGGCACGGCGCATCCTCGGCAACCGCATCCACGACGTCTCCGACGCGGAAAACGGCTGGTGCACCGTCGTCGTCCGCTACCCCGACATCGAGTCAGTGCGTCAGCTCCTCCAGTTCGGCGACCACATCGAGATACTCACCCCAGAGACAGCCCGCGAACGCATCAGTCAGCTCGCCAGAGACCTGGTTGAAAGACACTCAACCCCGGCCTCGTGACTGCCGAGCGGAACGCCCTGCTCTCAACCAACGTCTCCGGTCAGTACAGCTAGCGGGGGTCGCGCCATACGCGGCGGGTAACCCCCGGGTCAGCCCGCCGCCGGTTGTGCCGGGCTCAGACCCACACAGCGGCGGCACGCCCTCACCGATGTCGCCACCACCGCGTGGGACGCCGCCGCCAGGACGCCCGCCGCTGTCAGCAGAAGCCAGTTCGTGGCGAGGACCGCCGCGACGGTCAGGGAGAGGGCCGCCACCGCCATGGCCGCGCTGGCCGTCGTGCCGACCCAGGCGACCGTCAGCGGCAGGCGATGTGGGGTGGGCAGGCGGCGGGCCAGGGCGCCCGTTGCCGCCAGCGTTGCCGCCGCCAACAGGGCCGCCAGCGTGGCGATCAGGGCCAGGTGCGCCGCCAGTTGCTGCCAGAGCAGGTCGCCCCGCGCCAGGTACCAGCAGGCCATCAGGAACGGGGCGGTGAGCGCGATGGTCCGTGCCGTGTGCCTCGCCTGGGTGATCGTCAGTTCGCTTTGGCAGGCGGGGGCGAGGTCCTCCACTGTCCCGAACTCCCTTACCGCCAGGCGCGCCGCCTCCTCCTCGTCCGCCCCCGCGTCGGCGTGGGCGGCCGCCGTGTCCATGAGACCGTCGTGCATCTCCTCGATGAGGCGGGACTTGGCGCGCTCCGGGCCGCGCAGGGCCGCTGTCAGTGCGGCGACGTGGTCGTCGATGGGGCTCATGTGGCGAGTCCGGGCTGTGCGCCGGGGTTCAGGACGGCGCCGATCGCCGCGGTGAACTCCGTCCAGGCCGCCCGCTCACCGGCCAGGGTGGCCCGTCCCGCGTCGGTCAACTCGTACGCCCTGCGGCGGCGCTCGCCCGCCGCCGACTCCCAGCTGCTGCTCAGCAGGCCGAGCCGCTCCAGGCGGTTCAGGGCCGGGTAGATCGTGCCCGTACGCAACTCCAGCGCGCCGCCGCTGCGCCGCTGCACCGCGGTGATGATCGCGTACCCGTGCAGCGGGCCCGGCTCCAGCACGGCCAGCAGCAGTCCGTCGAGGTGCCCTCGCACCGCATCCGCCTTCATGAGTAGGCAGCCTACACAAAGGGTGCGTTGGCAGTGTATGTATTGGCAGCCAACGTAATTGCGTTGGCTGCCAATACATATGCTCCGCTCCGAGCCTTGGGGTCCCGCCATGACCAAGTTCCTGCTGTCCGTGCACGTCCTCGCCGCGATCCTCGCCGTCGGGTCGATCACCGTCGCCGCGTCGATGTTTCCGCGCTATGCCCTGCGGGCGCTGGGGGTCGACGGGGAGCCGGGCGACGGCGACCGGGCACCCGGAATCGCCGCGCTCCTGCACCGCGTCTGCCGCGCCTACGCCGTCGCAGGCCTCGCCGTACCCGTGTTCGGCATCGCCACCGCCGCCCAGCTCGGCGTCCTCACCGATGCCTGGCTGATCGCGTCGCTGCTCCTGACGACGATCGCCGCGGCGCTGCTCGCGCTGGCCATCCTGCCGGGCCAGCGAAGCCTGCTGGACATGGCGGACGTGCCGGATCCGGCGGAGCCGGGCGACCCTGCCGACCTGGCCGCCCTGGCCGACCTGGCCGACGGCGGGCAGCCCGCGCCGGACACCGCGCGCCCGACGGCGGCCCGACTCACCATGCTCACCGGCATCTTCAACGTCCTCTGGGCGACGGTCACCGTCCTGATGATCGTCCGCCCCGGCTCCACGACGGGGGCGTGAGCGCCATGCGCACGCTCCGCATCGCGGCGGTCGTCGAGGCCGTGTCCCTGGTCCTCCTCTTCGCCAACCTGCTCACCGTCCACGCGCGACCGCTCTCGGGACTGCTCGGCCCGCTGCACGGCACGGCGTACTTGGTGGTCATCGCGGCCACGTGGATGCTGCCGTCCACGGCGTCACCGGGCACGCGTTGGCGCGCTGTCGTCCCGGGCGTCGGGGGGCTGTTGGTCCTGCGCGGGGTCGAGAGGGTCGAGAGGGCGGAGAGGACTGGCTGAGCGGGGCGGGCCGGGCTCCGGCCGGGCCGGGGGGGGAGGAGAGGGCTTGCCTGGTGGCTCCGGCCGGCAGCCCGTGGTGGGCGGGAGGAGGCGGCTGGGCGGCGGTGCCGAGGGATGGGGTGCGGCCCGATACGGGATCGCCGGGCGACGGGACCGGGGGGCCAGGCGCTGTGGCTCCGGTCGGCAGCCGGTGGCGGGGGTGGTGGGCGGGAGGAGGCGGCTGGGCGGCGGTGCCGAGGGATGGGGTGCGGTCCGGTGCGGGGCGCCGGGCCGACGGGACGGGGGCCCGGCGCGGTGGGGCGGGTGGGTGGGGGGCTGGCGGGAACGCGCGAGGGAGGCGGGGCCTCAGGGGCAGGTGGAGCCCAGGGGACGACGGGGGCAGTGGGGTGACTGGGGCCCCGCGCACGGCTTCGCGAAGGTCGGCGGGCAGAGGGCGGTAGCCCTCCCCCGTTACAGGGACTCCCGTAGGGCCCGGACCAGGGACTGGGCCCGGGGGTCCGCCGTCACGCCCTTGTTCATGCCGTTCGTGACGTAGCCGAAGGCCAGGCCCGACTCCGGGTCGGCGAAGCCGAGGGCGCCGCCACGGCCGGGGTGGCCGAAGGAGCCGGGGCCGAGGAGCGGGGACGCCGCCCCGTGGAGCATGTAGCCGAGGCCGAAGCGCGTGCCGACGACCAGGACGCGGTCCGGCCCCGCGGACGCCTCCGCCCGCGCGAGCTCGACCGTGGCGGGGGTGAACAGGCCCGGACCGCCCTCCACGTCACCGATCAGCCCCGCGTAGAAGCGGGCCAGCCCGTCCGCCGTAGCGACACCGTTGGACGCGGGCAGCGCCGCCGCCCGGTACGCCGGGTCGTTCTCGTCCGGCGAGGGATCGATCGCCCCGAACGCCCGACTCGTCAGCGACGCCTCGTCCGCGTACGCCTCCGCCACGTTCCGCTTGGGCCGCATCCGGAGCCCGCCCGGCCCCACCGGAGCCTCGATGCGGCCCAGCCGACCCGCCCGGCCCGCCTCCGCTTCCGGCAGCCCCAGCCACAGGTCGAGCCCGAGCGGCCGCGCGATCTCGGCCGCGATCCACTCCCCGACGGGCCTGCCCGTCACGCGCCGCACCAGTTCGCCGGTGAGCCAGCTGTACGTCTGTGCGTGGTAGCCGTGGTCCTCGCCGGGCTCCCAGAAGGGGGCCTGCGCCGCGACCACCGCGGCCGCGAGGTCCGGGTCGAGCGCCTCGGCGGGCGTCAGCGGACGGTCCAGGGCGGGGACACCGGCGCGGTGCGCGAGGACATGACGTACGAGAACACGCTCCTTGCCGCGCGCCTTGAACTCCGGCCAGTAGGAGCCGACCGGCGCGTCCAGGTCCAGTTCGCCCCGCTGGTGCAGCAGGAGCAGCGCGGCCGCCGCGACGCCCTTGGTCGCCGAGCGGACGATCTGCGCGGTGCCCCGCTCCCAAGGGGCGTCCCCGGCGGAAGCGAGGTCCCCGTCGACGTCCTTCGTACCGCCCCACAGATCCACGACCCGACGCCCGTCGCGGTACACGGTCACCGCCGCGCCCCGCTCCCCGCGCTCGCCGAAGTTGCGCACGAAGGCGTCCCGCACCGGCTCGTACCCGGCGGCCACCGTGCCGTGCACCCCACCTATGACACCCGTGACACCCATAACGTCGTCCATGACAAGGCCAACAGCGACTTCTCGCCGTCGATTCCCTACCCCCCGACCCTCACCGACTTCGGATCGAAGCCAAAGGGGAGTTCCAAGCGGTGTGCCCCCATCAGCTCCTCGTCGGAGAGCAGCTCCCCCGTGGCACCGTCCGCCGCGATGACTCCCTCGCTGAGGATCAGCGCGCGGGGACACAGCTCCAGCGCGTACGGCAGGTCGTGCGTGACCATCAGGACCGTCACGTCCAGCGACCGCAGGATGTCCGCGAGTTCGCGGCGCGAGGCCGGGTCGAGGTTGGAGGACGGCTCGTCCAGGACGAGGATCTCCGGCTCCATCGCGAGCACCGTCGCGACCGCCACCCTGCGCCGCTGCCCGAAGGAGAGGTGGTGCGGCGGGCGGCCCGCGAACTCCGCCATGCCCACCTGCCCCAGCGCCTTGTGCACCCGCGCCTCAAGCTCGGGCCCGCGCATCCCGGCCGCCGCGGGCCCGAAGGCCACGTCCTCGCGCACGGTCGGCATGAACAGCTGGTCGTCCGGGTCCTGGAAGACGATGCCGACCCGGCGCCTGATCTCCGCCATGTGCGTCTTGCCGACGGGCAGACCGGCGACCCGCACGCTGCCCGCGCCGCCGGTCAGGATGCCGTTCAGGTGCAGGACGAGCGTCGTCTTGCCCGCGCCGTTCGGCCCGAGCAGGGCGACGCGTTCGCCGCGCCCGACGGTGAAGTCGACGCCGAAGAGGGCCTGGTGACCGTCCGGGTAGGCGAAGGCGAGCCCCGAGACCTCAAGAGACGCGGCGGCGGTCACAGCAGGCACATCAGTCACAGGGTCCATCCCAACAGGCATACGACGAGAGCGGTCAAGGGGAGAGTCAGCGCGTACGTCCACTGGGCGCGGGAAGCCGTGATGTCGTCGATGACCGGCATCGACCCCGCGTACCCCCGGCTGACCATCGCCAGGTGCACCCGCTCCCCCCTCTCGTACGAGCGGATGAAGAGCGCCCCCGCGGACTTGGCGAGGACGCCCCACTGCCGCACGCCCCGCGCCCGGAAGCCGCGCGACTCCCTGGCGATCTTCATGCGGCGCATCTCGTCGGTGATCACGTCGCCGTACCGGATCATGAAGGAGGCGATCTGGACGAGCAGCGGCGGCAGCTTGAGCCGCTGGAGTCCGAGCAGGAGCTCGCGCAGCTCCGTCGTGGCGGCGAGCAGCACCGAAGCGGCGACGCCCAGCGTCCCCTTGGCCAGGACGTTCCAGGCGCCCCAGAGTCCGTTGACGCTGAGGGAGAGCCCGAGCACGTCGACGCGCTCGCCCTGGGCGACGAACGGCAGCAGCACGGCGAACGTCACGAACGGGATCTCGATCAGCAGCCGCTTCAGCACGAATCCGGCCGGGACGCGGGCGGCGCACGCGACCACGCCGAGCAGCAGCGCGTACAGCCCGAAGGCCCACATCGCCTCGCGCGGCGTGGAGACCACGACGATGACGAAGCAGAGGACCGCGGCGAGCTTGGTGTGCGGGGGCAGGGTGTGCACCGGCGAGTGGCCGTGCCGGTAGAGCCGGTGGGCGTGACCCGCGCCCATGTCAGACCTGTTCCGATTCAGGCACGGCGGTCGGGGAGGAGTCGCTCGTACGGCGGCGGCGCAGCCCCCAGAAGACCGCGGACCCCGCGACGACCGTGACGCCGACGCCGATCACGCCCGCGAGGCCGCCGGAGATGCGGGCGTCGGTGATGTCCTTGACGCCGTAGTCCGCGAGCGGGGAGTCCGCGGAGGCGTGCTCCTCGGCCTTCTTGTCGATGCCCTTGTCGTGGGCGACCTTCTCCAGGCCGTCGGGGTCGGCCGAGGCGTAGAAGCTGACGAAGCCCGCGAGGACGAGGGAGGCGACGATGCCCGCGATCCACACCTTGCGGGTGGACCGGGCGGCGACGGGCACGGGTTCGGCGGCGGGCGCGTCCACCAGTTCCCCGGCGACGCGCAGCTTGAGCGGCTGGGTCAGGCCCCGGGCCCCGTACACCAGGTCCGGTCGTACGGCGACGACCGCGCCGACGGTGAGCGCGGTGATGGCGGCCTCGCCGACGCCGATGAGGACGTGGACGCCGACCATCGCGGTGGCGACCTTGCCGATGGAGACGTCGGTGGTGCCGCCGAGGGCGTAGATGAAGGTGAAGGCGACCGCGGCGGCGGGCACGGAGAGGAGGGCGGCGGCGAAGGAGGCCACCGTGATCGAGCGGCGGCCGCGGGGCAGCACCTTCACCAGGCCGCGGAAGACGAGGTAGGCGACGACGGTCGTGACGAGCGCCATGTCCGATATGTTCACGCCGAGCGCGGTCAGGCCGCCGTCCGCGAAGAGCACGCCCTGCATGAGCAGGACGACGGAGACGCAGAGGATCCCGGTGTAGGGCCCGACGAGGATCGCCGCGAGTGCGCCGCCGAGGAGGTGCCCGCTGGTGCCCGCCGCGACGGGGAAGTTCAGCATCTGCACGGCGAAGATGAAGGCGGCGACGAGACCGGCGAGCGGGGCGGTCCGCTCGTCCAGTTCGCGCCGGGCGCCCTTGAGGCTGACGGCGACGGCGCCGACGGCGACGACCCCGGCGGCGGCGGAGACCGGGACGTTGATGAACCCGTCGGGGACATGCATGCGCGCGCTCCTGGGCAGGGGCCCTGGGCAGGGCGGACGGCTCGTGAACCGTTCAATGATAGTGCTCTGTTGCAAACGGCTTGCAAGAGCGCGTCGGTCCCGATTCAACTACGCCGACCGCCACGACCGGCCGCGGCGAAGCACCGTACATATGGGACATTAGTGAGGAAGTGCCCGTAAGGATGAGGAGCCCAGCGATGTCCGCAGTCGAGCAGTACGCCCGCGCCCACCTCGTCACGGACTCCTCCGAGGGCCACCGCGCCGTCCCCGTCATCCTCCACTACGACGCGGAGGCCGACCCGCACGCGGTGCGGATCGGCCTCCCCGGAGCTCCTCATCGGGTCTTCGACCGGCAGCTCCTGGAGCGGGGGCTGCGGGCGCCCGTCACCTCGGGCAACGTGCACGTATGGCCGTGCGGACGGGTCCAGACCGTCGTGGAGTTCCACGAACCGGACGGGGTGACGGTCGTGCAGTTCGACGCGTCGGCCCTGATCCGCTTCCTGCGCCGCACCCATACGACCGCCACCCCGATCACCCACTAGGGCCCGAGTCCGGTACGGAATCGGGCCCTAGTGGGTATCAGACGCCCGCCAGCTCCCGGTCGGGGCCTGCCTTCTTCTCCTCCGCCGTGCGCAGGCCCTCTCCCTCGACGTCCACGTTCGGCAGCGCGCGGTCCAGCCACTTCGGCAGCCACCACGCCTTCTTGCCGAGCAGCGCGAGGACCGCGGGCACCAGCGCCATGCGGACCACGAACGCGTCGAAGAAGACCGCGATGGCCAGGCCGAAGCCGATCATCTTCACCATCTGCTCGGACGAGCCGATGAAGCCCGCGAAGACCGCGATCATGATGACGGCCGCCGCCGACACCACCCGGGCCCCGTGCCGGAAGCCGGTCACGATCGCCTGCCCTGGCCGCTCCCCGTGGACGTACGCCTCCCGCATCCGGGTCACGAGGAAGACCTCGTAGTCCATCGCGAGGCCGAAGACGACGCCCACCATGAAGATCGGCATCATCGACATGATCGGGCCGGTCTGCTCGACGCCGAAGAGCGAGCCGAGCCAGCCCCACTGGAAGACCGCGACGACCGCGCCGAGGGCCGCGAGGACCGAGAGCAGGAAGCCGAGGGCCGCCTTGAGCGGGACCAGGATCGAGCGGAAGACGATGATCAGGAGCAGGAACGCGAGGCCCACGACCAGTGCCAGATAGGGCAGCAGGGCGTCGTTGAGCTTCTGCGAGACGTCGATGTTCATGGCCGTGGTGCCGGTGACCATGATGTCGGCGCCCGAGTCGGACTTGATCTGCGCCCCGGTGTCGCGGATCGAGTGGACCAGGTCCTCGGTCTCGATGCCGCTGGGCTTGGAGGACGGGACGACGCTGATGATCGCGGTGTCCTTGTCCTTGTTGAGCATCGGCGGGGCGACGGTCAGGACGTCGTCGAGCTTGGAGATCGTCTTGGTGATCTCACCGGCCGCGGCCTTCGGGTCGTCGGCGCCCTTGAGGTCGCCGACCACCATCAGCGGACCGTTGAAGCCGGGGCCGAAGCCCTCCGAGACCAGGTCGTACGCCTTGCGCTGGGTCGTGGACGTCGGCTGCGCGCCGTCGTCCGGCAGGCCGAGCTCCAGCTGCGAGACCGGGATGGCCGCGGCGCCGAGGCCCACGATGCCGACGAGCAGCACGGCGATGGGGCGGCGGACCACGAAGCGGGCCCAGCGGGTGCCCATGTTCTGCTTCGGCTCACCGGCCGACCCGACAGCAGCGTCGGCGGCCTTCTTCTTGCCGCCTCCGAACAGCCTGCTCTTCTCGCCCGCGGGCAGCACCCGCTTGCCCGCGTACCCGAGCAGCGCCGGGATGAGGGTGAGCGCGATGAGGACGGCGATGACGACCGTGCCTGCCGCGGCGAAGCCCATCTTGGTGAGCATCGGGATGTTGACCACGGCGAGGCCGACCAGCGCGATGACCACGGTGAGTCCGGCGAAGACGACCGCGGAGCCCGCGGTGCCGACGGCCCGTCCGGCCGCCTCCTCGCGGTCGCGGCCCTCGGCGAGTTCGCCGCGGTAGCGCGAGACGATGAAGAGCGCGTAGTCGATGCCGACCGCGAGGCCGATCATCATGGCCAGCGTCGACGTGGTGGTGCCGAGGTCCAGCGCGTTGGCGAGCGCGGTGATCGACGAGACGCCGATGCCCACGCCGATCAGCGCGGTGATCAGCGGCAGTCCGGCCGCGATCAGCGAGCCGAAGGTGATGACGAGGACGACCGCCGCGATCGCGATGCCGATGATCTCGGTGGAGCCGGTCTCCGGCATGGCCTGCAGCGCGTCGCCGCCGACCTCGACCGTGAGCCCCGAATCGCGCGCCTTGTCGGTGGTCTTCTCCAGCGCGTCGCGGTCGTCGTCGGTCAGCTCCATCGAGGTGACCTTGTACGAGACGGAGGCGTACGCCGTGGAGCCGTCCTTGCTGACCGTCTTGGTCGCGAACGGGCTGTCCGCGCGGGCCACCTGGTCCGAGCCCGACTTGACGGCGGCGACGGTCTTCTCGATCTCGGCCTTGTTGGCCTTGTCGGTGACCTTCTCGCCGTCCGGTGCCTTGAAGACGACGCGGGCGCTCGCCCCGTCGGCGCTGGCTTCGGGGGCCCGCTTCTCCAGGAGATCGAAGGCCTTCTGCGCCTCCGTGCCGGGAATGGAGAAGCTGCTGGAGGCGGCGGTGGGCGCGGACGCGGCGCCGACCCCGGCGAGCGTCAGGAGCGCCACCCATATGAGGGCGACGAAATGGCGTCGCCTGAAGGCGAGTTTGCCGAGTTTGTAGAGGAAAGTGGCCACGGGGGCGTACTCCCGGTCAGGTCGTGTGGTCCGGAATGGGCAGGGGAGATCAGCCCGACGACGTGAGCGGTGCGCGTCAGGAACAGGGGGCGGGCGGGTCAGATGCCGAGTGCGGGGAGGATCACGGCATCGATGTACGAGGCGAGGAACGCGCGGTCGACCGGACGGTCCTCGATGAGGTCCCGGGCGACGAAACCGCCGACCATCATGTGGACGACGTACTCGAGCGCCGGATTGTCCGCGGCGACTTCGCCGCGCTCCACCGCCCGGCGCAACAGGTCGTTCAGGCCGGTGAGCTCCGGCTCGATGAGCAGGTTGCGCAGCGCCTGGTGGAGTTCGGGGTTGTCGTGGATGGCATGGAAGAGGCCCCGCATCAGCGCGGCGTCCTTCTCCATCTGACAGTCGTCCGAGCGGGCCACCATCTCGTTCAGGTCGCCGCGCAGGGAGCCGGTGTCGATGTCCGCGAGGGACACGGGCTTGTTGTGCCGCAGTGCCTTGGCGATCAGCTCCGGCTTGCTCCCCCACTGGCGGTAGAGGGTGGCCTTGCTGGACCGGGTGCGGGCGGCGACGGCGTCCATGGTGAGGGCGTCGTAACCGACCTCGCGGAGCAGGTCGAGCACGGCCTCGTACAGCTCGGCCTCGCGCTCGGGGGTAATCCTGGTGCGCCGCGTTGTCACGCTCTCCGCCACGATCGCCACCTCCTGCTCGCCACTCGGAACGAAACGGTTTCGTACACCGAGACTGTACGCCCCTCGGCGAGCGAAACGAAACCGTTTCGTACGTGTGCTGCGTCACCCCGCGCGTCACCCCGCGTGTCACCCCCGCCATTCGCCCCGCCATTCACCCCCGGCACGAGTTGCCGCCGCCTGCTGAGCGGAAAAGCATGGTGAGGTGACCGACGAGCGCGAAGACCTCCCGGACGACCACGCCTACCTGCGGTTCCCGCACCTCAGCGGCGACCGCCTCTGCTTCGCCGCCGAGGACGATCTCTGGGTGGCCCCCCTCACCCCGGAGGGCTCCCCCGCCGACCGGGCGTGGCGGCTCACCGTCGACCGGACCAAGGTGAGCCACCCCCGCTTCTCGCCCGACGGCCGCCACATCGCGTACACGACCTGGCGCAGCCTCGACCCGGAGATCCACCTGGCACCGGTGGACGGCGGACCCGGACGCCGCCTGACCTACTGGGGCTCCACCGACACCCGGGTCTGCGGCTGGTCCCCCGACGGCGACATCCTCGCCGTGTCCTCGCACGGCCAGCCGTTCTCCTACTTCTGCTGGGCGTACAGCGTGCCCACCGACGGCTCCCCCGGCGGCAAGCTGCCCTGGGGCCCGGTCTGGGACATCGCGATCACCGACTCCATCGCCGACGGCGAAAGCGACCGCAAGACCCTCCTCCTGACGGGCAAGCCGCCGCACGAGCCCGCCGCCTGGAAGCGGTACCGGGGCGGCGCGACGGGCCGCCTGTGGGTGCACGGCGAGCAGATCCTCGCCGACCTCGACGGGCACCTCGACTCCCCCATGTTCGTCGCGGGACGCATCGCGTTCCTCTCCGACCACGAGGGCGTCGGCAACCTCTACTCCTGCCTGCCCGACGGCTCCGACCTGCGGCGCCACACCGACCACGACACCTTCTACGCCCGCCACGCGTCCAGCGACGGCACCCGTGTCGTCTACCAGTGCGCGGGCGACGTCTGGCTGGTCGACAGTCTCGCGCCGGACTCCGTGCCCCGCAGGCTCGACGTGCGGCTCGGCGGGCCGCGCGCCGGGCGGCGGATCTACCAGGTGCCCGCCGCCCAGCACATCGACTCGCTCTCCGTGGACACGACGGGCCGGGCCAGCGCCGTCGTCGTCCGCGGCTCCCTCTACTGGCTCACCCACCGGGACGGCCCCGCCCGCACCATCACCGACACCCCCGGCGTGCGCGTCCGGCTGCCCGAGATGCTCGGCACCGGCGGGCAGGTCGCCTACGTCACCGACGCCGACGGCGAAGACGCCGTCGAGATCGCCTATCTGCCGCGGGCCAGCGGCGCCCGCACGCCCCGCAGACTGGCGAGCGGGCAGCTCGGCCGCGTCCAGGAACTGGTGGCCGACCGCGACGGCGAGCGCCTCGCCATCGCCTCCAACGACGGCCGCCTCCTGCTCATCGACGTCACGGAGGACTCCGACGGCGAGGTCACCGAGCTGATCCGCTCCCTCAACGGGCCCGTCCGCGACCTGGCCTTCTCGCCCGACGGCTGCTGGCTGACCTGGTCGCACCCGGGCATCGGCCGCTCCCTGCGCCAGATCAAGCTGGCCCGCATCGCGGGACCCGGCATGCGCGCGATCGCCGACGTCACCAACGGCCGCTTCGAGGACGAGAACCCCGTCTTCACCCGCGACGGCCGCTATCTCGCCTTCCTCTCCTGGCGCGGCTTCGACCCGGTCTACGACGTGCACACCGGCGACCTGTCCTTCCCCCTCGGCTGCCGCCCCTACCTCGTACCGCTGTCGTCGGCGACCCCGTCCCCGTTCGCCCTGCTGCCCGACGGGCGGCCCGCGGCGGGCGGCCTCGACCCGGCCGACGGCGGCGGGGGCGACGGCACCACCATCGTGGAGATCGAGGGCCTGGAGGCACGGGTCACGCCCTTCCCCGTCGCCGCGTCGAAGTACTCGGCGCTGCACCCCGTCAGCGGCGGCGGCCTGGTCTGGCTGCGCTGGCCCATCTCGGGCGCGCTCGGCGAGACCTTCGTGAACCCCGCCGACATGTCGGGCCGCCCCACCCTCGAATACTTCAACATCACCAAGGCCAAGAAGTCCCAGCTCGTCGACCACCTCGACTGGTTCGCGCTCAGCGGCGACGGCTCACGGCTCGTGGTCGTCGACGAGGGCGACCTGAGCGCCGTGCCCTCCACCGAGCAGGGCGACGGCGACACGACCGTCTGGATCGACCTGCGCCGCATCCTGCACGAGGTCGAACCGGCCGCCGAGTGGCGCCAGGCCTACGAAGAGGCGGGCCGGATCATCCGCGCCTACTTCTGGGACCCGGGGATGTCCGGCATCGACTGGGACGGGGTGCTCGCGCAGTACCGGCCGCTGGTCGAACGGGTCGCCTCCCCAGATGAGTTCGCGGACCTGCTCCGCGAGGTCCTCGGCGAACTGGGCACCTCCCACGCGTACGTCTCCCCCGCCCGCCGCAACGAAGGCCCCCCGCACTACCAGCGCGCCATGGGCCTGCTCGGCGCCAACCTCGTGCGCAGGGACGACGGCTGGATGGTCAAGCGGATCCTGCCCGGCGACTCCTCCGACTCGAAGGCGCGCTCACCGCTGGCCGGTGCGGGCATCCGGGAGGGCGCCGTCCTCACACACATCGACGGCCGCCCGGTCGACCCGGTGACCGGCCCCTATCCGCTGCTCTCGGCGGCAGGCGGCACGACGGTCGAGCTGACCTTCGAGCCCGAGGGCGAGGGCCGGGCCCGCCGGGTCGCGATCGTCCCCCTCGTCAACGAACGCCCCCTGCGCTACCAGGACTGGGTGGCCAAACGCCGGGGCGTCGTACGGGAGTTGAGCGGCGGCAAGTGCGGCTACCTGCACATCCCGGACATGGGCGGTTCGGGGTGGGCCCAGTTCAACCGGGACCTGCGCCTGGAGGTGTCGCGGCCCGCCCTGATCGTGGACGTGCGCGGCAACGCGGGCGGGCACATCAGCGAGCTGGTCATCGAGAAGCTGACGCGCACGATCCTCGGCTGGGACCTGACGCGGAACGCCCAGCCGGTGTCGTACGCGTCGAACGCGCCCCGGGGCCCCGTGGTGGCGCTCGCCGACGAGGCGACCTCCTCCGACGGCGACATGATCACGGCGGCCTTCAAGCTGCTCGGGCTCGGTCCCGTCGTGGGGCAGCGCACCTGGGGCGGCGTGGTCGGCATGACCGGGCGGCACGCGCTGGGCGACGGCACGGTGATCACGGTGCCGATGAACGCGGCCTGGTTCGACGCGTACGGCTGGGGCGTGGAGAACCACGGCGTCAGCCCCGACCTCGACATCCTGCGCACCCCGCTGGACTGGGCGGAGGGCAGGCACGCCCAGCTCGACGACGCGGTGCGGCTCGCGCTCGACCTGCTGGCCCGGAAACCGGCGTCCGAGCCGCCGGACCACTCGGACGTGCCGGACCGCAGCAGGCCGCCGCTGCCACCCCGCCCGTGAAACCCCTGTGGCAGGACCCCCGCATGATCGAAATGCGCGGAATGTCCGAGCATGTAAATCTGGTCGAGGCCCAATCCCCTCACCCAAAACCGGGAGTGAATCGCATGGGCATCAAGGACCAGTTCCAGGACAAGGCTCAGGACCTCGCCAACAAGGCCAAGGACTCCATGGGCAGCGCCAAGGACGAGGCGAGCGAACGCGCCTCGCAGGCCCGGGACGAGGCGAGTGAGCGGTCCTCGCAGGCTCCGGACCAGGCCCGGGAGGCCGCGCAGGAGCAGCAGGACAAGTTCGACCGGGACTACGACGCCTGACGTGTAGCTCGTGCGAAGAGGCCCCCGGGACGCCGGGGGCCTCTGTCATGCCCAAGCTGGTCCCGCGGCCGGTCAACTCACCGCGCGCGCCTGCTCGTCCGCGGAGCCGCCCGCCCCGACCAGACCCGTCGAGACGGTGCCGAGCCGCGGCTCGAAGCGCTTCATCTCCCGCTGGCCGACCGCCCCGATGACCGAGGGCAGATAGCCGCGGATGCCCTGCATGCCCCGCAGCCACCACTGCGCGTACACATGGCTCGATCGGCGCTCGATGCCCGCCACGATCCGGTCCACCGCGGGACCCAGCGGGTACGTCTTGTTGGACGGCCAGGGCAGCCGCTGGCGCAGCTCCCGCATCACGTCGTCCTGGTCGGCGCCCCGCACCATGTCCGTGTCGGTCCACGACAGATAGCCGACGCCGACCTTGACGCCCTTGTAGCCGACCTCGGCGCGCAGCGCGTGCGCGTACGCCTCGACGCCCGACTTCGACGCGCAGTACGCCGTCATCATCGGCGCCGGTGTGATCGCGGCGAGCGACGCTATCTGCAGCAGATAGCCGCGGCTCTCCATGAGCACGGGCAGGAAGGCCCGGCCCGTCACCGCGCTGCCTATGAGGTTGACCTCGATGACGCGGCGCCACGCGTCCGGGTCGGACTCCAGGAACGGTCCGCCGCTGGCCACACCCGCGTTGGCGACGACGATGTCGACCTTGCCGAAGTGCTGCTTGACCTCCTGCGCGACCTGCGCGAGCGCCACGTGGTCGGTGACGTCCGCGTGCCAGTGCGCGGACTCCGTGTGCAGCCGCTCCGAGACCTTCTTCAGCTCGTCCGGCTCCAGGCCGACGAGCGCGATCTTCGCGCCGCGCGCCGACAGCTTGCGCGCGAGCAGCTCACCGACTCCGCGCGCCGCGCCCGTGACGACGGCGACCTGCCCCTCCAGGCTGACCCTGCTCATGCGCCCTCCTTGACCTGTACGTACGTTCCGGCGAGCGCCCTGATCCGTCCGGTGACGGCCTCCGGCGCCTCGATGGGTGTCATGTGTCCGATCCCGGCGAGCTCGGTGAGCCCCAGGCACTCAGGCAGGGCGGCCGCGATCCGCCGTGCGTGCACGACGGGCGTGAGCCGGTCGGCCGTCCCGGCGATGATGGCCGTGGGCACCTTCAACCCGCCCAGTTCCGCGTCCAGTTGGAGGCCGTCGAGGACGTGCGACCAGCCGTGGCGGACGCCCCTGGGGCAGGCGTGCACGATCCGCGCGCAGGCCTCGACCCGCTCGGGCGCCGAACCGGGGCCCATCGTGGCGTACTTGAGGACGCGTCTGGCCAGCGGCGTGACGGGACCGAGCGGGGCGCGCGAGCCGAGCACCGACCGCGTGATCCTGGTCCGCGCCCGCCCGGCCCGCAGCAGCGGCACGACCAGTGACTCGGCGACCAGGTCCGAACTCCCCGTGCTGCACAGCAGGACGGCACCGGCACGCTCCCGCACCCCGGCCCGGCCACCCGCGGCCATGATCGTCATGCCGCCCATGGAGTGCCCCACGAGCACGGCCTTCTCGCCCGGCGCGAGCGTCGCCGCGAGCACCGCTTCGAGGTCGTCGGCGAGCGCCCGCGTGCTGTACCCGTCGGCGGCCGCGGGCGCTTCGCTGCGCCCGTGCCCCCGCTGGTCGTACGCGATGACGCGGTGGTCGGTACAGAGGTCGCGTATCTGCGCGGCCCAGAAGGCCGTCGAGCAGGTCCAGCCGTGTGCGAGCACCACGGCGGGCGCTCCCTCGGGGCCGTGCGCCTCGACGTGGAGGCGCGCCCCGTCGGCGGAGACCGCGGTCACTTCGCGTGCGGCGACCGGTGGCGCGTAGGGGCCGCTCGTCACATGGGTCAGTCGGCTCATGCCCCGGCCTCGACCTTCTTCTTGCGGGAGGTGGGAGCCGCGGCCTGCGCCTTCGGGGGCCGCAGCACCTCGTACTCGGAGAGGTCGACCCGCCGTGTCGCCGCCCTGAACTCGGTGGTCGTGCCGGGCCAGACCGTCGTGTTGACGCCGTTCTCGTCGAGGTACCAGCTGTTGCAGCCGCCGGTGTTCCACACGGTGCGCTTCATCCGCTCCTGCACCCGGCGGTTCCAGGCGCTGACGGAGTCGGGCCGGACGGCGAGGGCGGCGCTGCCGCCGAGGACGTCCAGCTGCCGCAGGTAGTCGGCCATGTAGTTCAGCTGCGACTCGATCATCAGGATCATGGAGGAGTTCCCGAGCCCGGTGTTCGGGCCGATGATCGTCATCCAGTTGGGGAACCCGGCCGCGGTCGCGCCGCGCAGCGCGTTCATGCCGTCCTTCCAGGTCTCCATGAGCGTGAGCCCCTCGTCACCCACGACGCGGTCGGCGATCGGCATGTCCGTCACGTGGAACCCGGTGCCGAAGATGATCGCGTCGACCTCGGTCTCGGTGCCGTCCGCGGCGACGACGGTGTTGCCGCGCACCTCGGTCAGACCGCTGGCGACGACGTCGACATTGGGCTTGGCGAGCGCCGGGTAGTACGCGTTGGAGAGCAGGATGCGCTTGCAGCCGATGCGGTACGTCGGGGTGAGCTTGGCCCGCAGCGCCGGGTCCTTGATGGCCCGGTACATGTTCCGCTTGGCGATCTGCTCGACCATGCCGAGCTCGTTGGGCCGCTTGGTGAACGCCTGGACCTGCAGCTCCCTGATGCCCCACAGGAGGCCGCGGCGGGCCTGGGTGGTGAACGGGAGCTGCTTGTGCAGCCAGCGCTCGGCGCCGGTGATGGCGCGGTCGGCGCGCGGCATCACCCAGGGGGGCGTGCGCTGGAAGAGGGTGAGCTTGCCGACCTTCTTCTGGATCTCGGGCACGATCTGGATGGCGGAGGCGCCGGTGCCGATCATCGCGACGCGCTTGCCGCTCAGGTCGTAGTCGTGGTCCCAGCGGGCCGAGTGGAAGACCTTGCCGGGGAAGGTGTCGATGCCGGGGATGTCCGGGGTCTTGGGGTCGGAGAGCGGCCCGGTCGCGGAGACGACGACGTCGGCGCTGTAGGTGCCGTTGCTGGTCTCGATCACCCAGCGGAGCCGGTCGGCGTCCCAGGTCATCAGCTTGACCTCGGTGTCGAGGCGCAGGTGCGGGCGCAGCCGGAAGGTGTCGGCGACGTGCTCCAGGTACTCCCGGATGTGCTCCTGTCCCGAGAAGGTGCGCGGCCAGTCCGGGTTGGGCGCGAAGGAGAACGAGTACAGGTGCGAGGGCACGTCGCAGGCGCAGCCCGGGTAGCTGTTGTCCCGCCAGGTGCCGCCCACGGCTGAGGCCCGCTCCAGGACGACGAAGTCGGTGATGCCCTCGCGGCGCAGCCGCACGGCGGCACCGAGGCCGCCGAAGCCGGATCCGATCACCGCCACCCGTACGTGCTCGTGCTCTGTCATTCCGCCGCCTCCCGGAAGTACCTGAACCCTGCCAGTGACTACTGGCGCAATTGGGAGAGTAAGCCAGTCACGTACTCATGGGTAGGGGTTGGGCGGGGGAAAGTTACCGGCGGTACCACCCGCCACCGATCAGGCTGCCGCCGACCGCCGCCCGGATAGGCTTCCCACGTGGCAGACGAACGAGAACGCGGACGCGGGAGCGCACCGGACGGCGGCGTACGCGAATTCCGCATGGAGGCGCTGGCCGCGGAGGCGGGCATCACCGTGCGCACCGTGCGCTTCTACCGCGAGCGCGGGCTGATCCCGCCGCCCCGCCGCGAGGGCCGCATCGCCTGGTACGACGAGCACCACCTGGCCAGACTCCGCACGATCGCCGCCCTCCTGGAGCGCGGCCACACCCTGAACGGCATCGCCGAGCTCTCCGACGCCTTCGACAAGGGCCGTGACGTCGGCGAACTCCTCGGCCTCGGCGAGCCGACCGAGGAGCAGCCGGTCCGCCTCACCCCCGAGGAGCTCGCCGACCACTTCGCGGGCGAGGTCACCCCAGAGAACCTCGTCGCCGCCCTGGACCTCGGCTACCTCGGCACGGACGGCGACGAACTCGTCCACATCAGCCGCCGCCTGCTCGACGCCTCATCCACCCTGGTGCGCAAGGGAGTTCCGCTGGCCGCGGTCCTGGAGGCGGGCCAGCGCGTGCGTGAACACGCCGACGCACTCGCGGAGTTGTTCATCACCGTCATGCGCACCCACACGCCGGACACCGCCGACGTCGACATCGACCAGCTGCGCCCGGTCGCCAAGAGCGTGGTGGAGGCGGAGCTCTCCATGGCCCTGGACCGCCGCCTCAAGGAATCCTGACGTCCAGGGTTCGCACGCTCAGACCGGTAGCCACCAACGGGCCTTGTAGATGCCGCCGTTGACCATCTTGTAGCTCGACTCGGGCCGGTGCACGCTCACCGTCGTGGTCCACCAGGTCTCCCCGAGACCGGCCTCCGGGACGGTGGTCACGACCTGCCCGGTGCGCGGATCGTTGCCGACGGCCTTAACCGACTTGCGGGAGATCTCCGTGGCCCCCGCGAAGTCCTGCACGAAGACGCGGCCCTTCTTCTCGTACTGGAAGACGGCCGCGTTGGTCGTCACCCACAGCCGACCCGGCCGCCCGCAGACCGGGAAGAGGTCGTGCCCACCGGGCGTCTTCCCCGGCGTGCCGACCGGCAGCCCGATCCCGTACGTCCGCTCCAGCGTCGGCCGCGCGGCCGTCCCGCCCACCTCGTACGTCACCAACTCGTCGTCCCCGAGGGCCCAGAGCACCTCGCGCGCCTCGTCCCAGTGCAGCGCGTGCGCACCCTTGAGCTCCGCCTCGGTGTACCGCGTGGCGCGCGGCCCCTGCGACGCCGCGTACAGCCGCACCCGCGCGCCCGTGCTGCACGCGACGGCCACGTTGCCGTCGGGCAGGATCTCGGCGCTGTGGGGGTTGAACAGATCGTCGCCGGGGCCGATCGCCGTGCCCCAGTACCGCCTGCCGGTGGGGTGCTCGACGACGGCCACGAAGCCGAACGACGCCGTCGTCAGGACGTACGTGCGCCGCCGGTGCAACCGTACCTTCGCCTCGCACGGGTACACCCAGCTCACGTCCGGCAGCAGGTCCCGGTAGCGGGGGTCGCCGACCGGCGAGAACTCCCAGCGCACGACGGACGGGTCGGCGGCCGGGTCCCAGACGCGGCACCCCGGGTCGAGCACGAGGATGCGCCTGCTCGCCTGCTCGGTCAGCAGCACGGGCGGCGTACCGGCGGGAGTCCCGCCACCGCCGCCCGTTCCGCGGGCCGCCTCGGTTCCGTACGCCTGCGCGGTGGGCAGTGTCGCCGCGATCCCGGCGCCCGCCGCGCCCAGCACGACGGCGCGTCTCGAAGGCATGGCCGACATGAAATCCCCCTGGCAGCTCGGCAGTTGGTCATGTACGCGTGGTCATGTACGCGACCGAAATCTGCCATGCCGCCCGGCCCCGGGACAGCCTTCTACCGGACTTTGCGCCCGTGTCCCGCCGGGGACCACCCCGACGGGGGACTCAAGGCGAGGGGGCGAGGGGGCCTACAGGTCGTAGACCACCGTGACGGGCGCGTGGTCGCTCCACCGCTCCGCGTGGCTCGCGGCCCGCTCCACGTACGCCTTCAGCGCGCGCTCGGCGAGCCCCGCCGTCGCGACGTGGTAGTCGATGCGCCAGCCCGTGTCGTTGTCGAAGGCGCGCCCGCGGTAGGACCACCACGAGTAGGGGCCCTCGACGTTCGGGTGCTGCGCCCGCACGACGTCCTCGTACTCCGCGAAGACCTCGTCCAGCCAGGCGCGCTCCTCGGGCAGGAACCCGGAGTTCTTCTTGTTGCCCTTCCAGTTCTTGAGGTCGGCCTCCTGGTGGGCGATGTTCCAGTCGCCGCAGACGACGACGTTGCGCCCCTCGGCGGCGGCCCGCACCTTGAGCTCCTTCAGGTAGGCGAGGAACTCCCCCATGAAGCGGATCTTCTCGTCCTGACGCTCGGTGCCGACCTCGCCGGAGGGCAGATACAGGCTGGCCACGGTCACGCCGGGCAGATCCGCCTCGACGTACCTGCCGCTGCCGTCGAACTCCTGCGACCCGAAGCCGACCCGCACCCGGTCCGGCTCACGGCGCGTGTACAGCGAGACACCGGCGCGCCCCTTGGCGGCGGCGGGCGCGTGCACGACGTGCCAGCCCTCGGGGGCCCGCACCTCGTCCGGCAGCTGGTGCTCCTCGGCGCGCACCTCCTGGAGGCACACCACATCGGCCGAGGTCTCGCCGAGCCACTCCACGAAGCCCTTCTTGGCGGCGGCGCGCAGCCCGTTCACATTCACGCTGGTCACAGTGAGCATCCCGGCACGATACCGGCCCTTACCGGCACACTGGTCCGGCACCACGGTCCTCACACCCACCACTGGTCACGCATAGAAGTACGATGGAGCGCATGACTATCCAAAATGCCGCCACCACCGCCGCCGGGATACACCTGCGCACCGTCACCTTCGCGCACCCCGACGCGGTCCGGCTCAGCGACCGCGTCCAGCTCGAATACGCGGAGCGCTACGGCGACGAGGGTGACGTCACGTATCTCGACGCCACCATGTTCGAGCCGCCACGCGGCCGCTACTTCATCGCGTACGACGAACACGGCACCGCACTGGCGACGGGCGGCTGGCGCAGCATGGACAGGAACACCGGGAACACCGGGAACACCGGGAACGACGAGAACTACCGGGACGGCGACGCCGAGCTGAAGCGGATGTACGTCACCCCGGAGGCCCGCGGCCTGGGCCTCGCCCGCCGGATACTCGCGGCCCTGGAGGACGACGCGAAGGCGGCGGGCCGGGTCCGCATGGTCCTGGAGACGGGCACGAAGCAGCCGGAGGCGATAGCCCTCTACATCTCCAGCGGCTACACCCTCGCCGAGGAGAAGTTCGGCCACTACCGCTTCGACGACCTGAGCCGCTGCTACGAGAAGTTCCTGTAGGCCTACGCCCCGACTCCGCGGCGCCCCGGCCCCCGGCCCCCGGCCCCCGGCCCCCGGCCCCCGGCCCCCGGCAAAGGGGCCTACCCCCGCACCGCCGACCGCAGGTCGAACTCGGCCTCCGCCCCGCCCCCGGCCGGATTGCCGAACCGCAGCCCGGCCCCCAGGACCTGCGCCTGCCCCTGCGCGATCGTCAGCCCGAGCCCGAGACCCACCCCCTTCTCCCCGGCCCCGCTCCGGAACCGCTGCGGCCCGCCGGACACCAGGGACTCCGGAAAACCGTCCCCGGAGTCCCGCACCCGCACCACCCCGCCGTCGACCACGACCGTCACCGGCGCCGCCCCGTGCCGCAGCGCGTTGCTGACGAGGTTGGCGACCACCCGCTCCACCCGCCGCGGATCCGTCACCACCGCCACGTCCCGCACCACGTCGACCGTCACACCGCCCGCGCCCGCGGCCCCCGCGGCGGCCGACCTGCGCACCAGCGCCCCCAGCTCGCACGCCTCGGCCACGGCCTGCTCCCCGGCCCCGTCGAGCCGCGCCACCTCGATGACGTCGTCGACGAGCTCCCGCAGCCGTCCCGCGGACTCCTGCACCAGTTCGGAGGGGCGCCCCGGCGGCAGCAGCCCGGCCGCCGTCACCATCCCGGCCACCGGGGTGCGCAGCTCGTGCGCGATGTTCGCCGTCACCTCGCGCTCGGCCTGCAGCCGGGCGGCGAGCGCGTCGGCCATAGTGTTCACGGCGGCCGCGAGCTGGGTGATCTCGTCCTTGCCGTGCAGCGGCAGCCGCGCTGTCAGGTCCCCGTCCGCGATCCGCTGCGCCGCCCCGGCCTTCCTCTTGAGCCGCCGCCCGAGCCGGGTGGCGACGAGCAGCCCCGCCACACAGGCGAGCGCCGTCCCGAAGCCGCCCGAGATCCACAGCACCCGGTCCAGATCCCGTACGGTCTCCGCCTCCCTGTCGTACGGCCGCTTCAGCGCGACGACCTCCTCGCCGTACTTGCTGGCCGCCCACAGCTGCGGAACGCGCCCGCCCCGGTCCAGATAGACGCCCCACCGCCCGTTCGCCACGGCCCCGGCGAGCGGCCCCGGCAGGTCGACGGGGTCGATGAGGGTGCGGTCGCCGTCGAGCCCGGCCGCGTGGTCCTGCACGGCGGTCCGCAGCCGGTCCCCGATCTGGCTGCGCGCACCCGCGTACTGCGCTTCGACGGTGCGGTGGTGGACGAGCAGCCCCATCACCACGGACACCAGGGCCGCGGTGCCCGCGATGGCGATACCGATCTTGGTACGCAGTCCCATGCCGCTCCCCCGCGCCCTCAGAGATCCGGGATCGACAGCCGGATCCCCTGGAACTGCACGTTCACCGCCGCCGCGGGGAGCTCCTCCGCCTTCTTCGGCTCGACGGTGGCCCGCCGGTAGTACGCCATGCGCTCCTGCTGCTCCAGGCCGCTGAGCGTCAGCGTGGCGTCGTAGGGCTTGCCGGAGCACTTGGGGCGGCACCACGGGCCGCCGAGCTTCCCGGTGGCCCGCGCGGTCGGCCCGCCCCAGTCCCGCCAGCTCAACTCCGAGAGCACGACGTCCTCGGTGAGCTGCGCCGACGTCGGCTGCTGCAGCGGAAGCCCGGCCGCGTCCGCGAGGTAGACGGGCCCGGCCGCCCGCGAAGGCCGCAGCGCGGGCCCCTCCACCCGCAGCCCCCGTGGCCCGGCGGCGCACCCGCCCGCCAGCACGGTGGCCAGCGCGACGCCGCAGCACACGGCAGCCCTCAAAGGGGATGGCATGGATCAAATGTATACAGAGCGGCGCACATCACGCGTGGAGAGCAACCACGCGGGGCGAACGCCGTGCGGGCGCGGGCACAGCAAAGATCCCGCCCTGTGGGTTCAGTGAACTGGACCCACAGGGCGGTGGGGGCTAGGTCCGCTTGGACGGCTTCGGTGCCTCCCAGGCGGGCCCGACGGAGAGATAGGTGGTGCGCTGGATGAGGTCCCCGGCCCGGAGCTTCTGCGTTCCCCAGGACAGGCCGTCGTTCCGCGCCGTGTCCACGGACTCCAGCACATGGAACGTCCCGGTGTCGATGACCAGTCGCCGACGCCAGGTATCGGCGTCCATCTCGACGGCCGTGCCGGAGCGCCCGGTGCTGTCCTTGACCCGCTCCGTCACCCGCGCCCCGGGAATCCCGGTGAGGACCTTGAAGAGTGCGGCCCGCAGCTGCGGTTCGGCGGGTGACTGGGAGAGCAGCTCCTCGATGCCGTCGTAGAGATCCTCCGCGACGCCCTCCCCGGTGGCCTTCCCCACGAGCCGGGCCCGCAGCGCCGCCGGGTCGGTGGGCAGCTTCTTGAGGTCGTCCCACAGGACCGGTTTGTCACAGATCACGTAGGCCATCCCTCCCGTGTCCTCCCGGGAGTAGTCCTGGACCACACCGTTGGCGGGCTTCTCGCGCGTGCCGCTCCGGCTCAGCCAGACGGTCTTGGGAGTTCCGTCCGGCCGCTGGGTCTTGTCGCTGCTACTCCGCATCCACTCAAGGGTCCGCACCTTCCAGTACGGTGCCGCCCCCGTCCGTTCCGCCGCCGGAGAGCTCCGCACGCCCCCGGAGTCCGACCAGGGCTGGAACGCGACACCCAGCGCGATCACCACGACCGCCGCCGCCGAGATGAGCACGGGAAGGCGCCGCCGCCACGTCCGCGCCGGAACGACCGCGGCCGCCGACTCCCATTCGAGCTCGACGACCGGCCCGTCCCCCGCAGCCCGGCCGTCCCCCTCCGCCCGGACCGCCGCCGACCGCACCGCGGCCAGTGCCGCGGCGACGGCGTCCGCCGAGGGCGGCGCGACCTTGCCCGCGGCCCTCAACCGCCCGGCGCCGGGGAAGTCGAGAAGGTCCCCGTCGTTCATGTCCTGTTGCCCGGTCATGCGAGATCTCCTGTCAGGGAAAGCGGGGCGGAGGGGCCGAGCGCCGCGCGCAGCCGGGTGCGCGCCCGGTGCAGCCGGGACCTGGCCGTGCCCGCAGGGACACCGACGACGGCGGCGGCCTCGGTGGGGCTGAGCTGCTCCCACGCGATCAGGAGCAGCAGCTCCCGCTCCACGGCCGGCAGCTCGGCCAGGGTCCGGCGCATCAGCGGCGCCACCGCCGCCGCGTCCAGCCTCCGGTCGACGGCGTGCCACGGGTCGCTGCTCGCCTCACCGGCGAGCGCGGCGACCGCGGGCCGCTCCTGCCCGCGCCAGTGCGCGGCCAGCACATTGCGGGCCACGCCGAAGAGCCACGCCCGGACCGGCCCACGGGCCGCGTCATAGGTGCCGCGTGCCGCGTAGGCCTGCAGCCACGCCTCGGCCAGCAGATCGTCCGCCGCGCCGGGTGCCCGGCGCGCGAAGTAGCCGTGCAACGCCCTCGAATGGCGCTCCACGAGCGGTTCAAAGGCCGACGCGTCAGATTCCGAGCGCGCCAGCAGTTCCTCGTCCGTCGCCACGGACCTCCCCTTCCACGGGCCACGCCTTCCGCGGCCCCCTCCCCCTTCTTGTGTCCGCCCGGCAAAAGCGTTCGCGCCCCGGGAGCCGGGCGCGGGCGGCCACGTGCGGTGGCGTTGATGCGGTGCGCGATGCGCCACCCTTCTGGTGGCCGGCAGTCAGCTCCGCCAGGACCTTCCCTGGGGCAGGGCCGCCCGGCAGCGCGCCTTCCACAGGCCGCGCGGCCGAACCGAGCCTCAAAAACAAACCGAGCCTCAAAAACAAGAAATCCCGCCCAACTCGATGAGTTGGACGGGATCTCATGATCCGTCTCCGACCTAAGTCGTGAACGGTTGCGGTGGACCTGTGGGGATTTGAACCCCAGACCCCCTCGATGCGAACGAGGTGCGCTACCAGACTGCGCCACAGGCCCTTGCAACGAGTGAAACTCTAGCATCCCGATCGGGGTGCTCGGAAATCCGGTCCTGGCTGGTCAGCCAGGGAGACCTCACGGTCCCTCACTCGTTCGCCGCGCGCGGTCGGCCGCCGTCCTCGTACTGGTCGAAGAGCGGCGTGCGGCCGCGCTCACGGGCACGTCGCGCGGACGCCGCCCGGCGCTTGTCGCTGCGGCCGCCATCGGCGTCGGCACCCTCGGCCCCGTCGATGTCGCCGGAGCCCTCGGCCGGGCGTTCCCGCTCGGCGCGTTCAGCCCGGGAGTCGGCGTTCGGCTCCGCGGTGCTCGACCGCGCCGCGCTCCAGGCGTCGGGTGCGCCCAGGTCGACGCTGCCGGTGGCGCGCGGGGCGACCGGCGCGGTCACGTACGTCGGCAGCGGGACCGGGACCGGGTCCCAGCTGTCGCCGCGGCCGGGACCGTGCTGCCGCTCGCGCTGCTGGTCGACCCACTCCGCGTGGTCGGTCTGCTCGACGAGGGCACGGCGGTCCGCGGCGAGCGCGGAGAGGCCGGTCTCCGTCTCGGGCGCGGGACCCTCGTCCACCGGCTCGTCGACGATCTGCTCCGCGCCCGCGGGCCTGCGCCGCGGCTGCCGCTCACGCAGCCGCTGCGCCGCGACCTCGGCCCTGCGCCGGTCCATCGTGTAGGTGAAGCGGCGTCGTTCCTGGCCGCGCAGATAGACGATGTACGCGCTCAGGAGCAGGGCGGGCGCGGCGGGCGCCCACAGGAAGGCGAGCCCGCCGACCGCGGCGACGATCGCGCCGACGGTGAAGGCGAAGAAGAGAAGGACCGTCGTACGGCGGCGCCGGGCGAGCACCTTGATGCGCCGGGCGCGCGCGGCGGCCTCGGCCGACGCGGCGCGCTGTGCGGGCGTCGCATGCGACGGAGGCTTGACCGGCACCTTGGCCGACGCCTTGGCCTGCGCCTTGGCTGCTGCCTTGACCGGCGCCTTGGCCCGGGGGGCGGGCGCGGGCGGACGCTCCCGCTCGCGTTCGGGCGCACGCTCGCGCTCGGCGGCGCGCTCCCTTTCGGGTTCACGCTCCCGCTCGCGTTCGGGCTCGCGCTCGGACGGGGGCGCGACGAAGGACCGGACGTCCACCGAGCCGGTGGTGCCGTCCGGGTCGTCGAGCGACTCCCCTTCCTCGGGCGAGCGCGCTTGCAGGTCCTTGGCGTATCGGCGCTCCATGCCCGCCCGTCCGGACAGCAGCCGGATGGCGGTGCTGAAGCGTTCCGTCGGACGGGCTTCGTTCAGCTCGTCCTGCCTACGGAGCCACATCGGCACCAAGTAGGCGGCCCAGGCCCCGACGATGACTGCGTAGATGAGGCCGCTGCTGCTCACGCTCACACGGTAGAGGGGTTTGCGTGAGGCCATCTGCCAATTGAGCCGGTGTGTCGCACGATCTGGCTGATATCTCGAACTTTTTTTGTGACTGGTGCGATCAACAGGCCGCCGAGAGCGTGAATTTAATGCCTGAGACAAGTCTCATACGCGCCTCAGACGGTCGTTCGGCGCTCAATTTCGAACACGTATTTCATTTCCGGGGGTTGAGAACCGGCCTAGGCAGTGTTCCGAGGTCGGGCCTGGTGCCAGCGGCGCAACAACCCTTCCGGTACCTCTTCGGTCGTGAGCGCGAAGACGAGATGATCCCGCCACGCTCCGTCGATGTGCAGATACCGCGGGCGAAGTCCCTCCTCGCGGAATCCGAGTTTCTCCACGACCCGTCGGCTCGGCGTGTTCTCGGGGCGAATACAGACCTCGATACGGTGCAGCCCGACCGAACGGAAGCAGTGGTCGACGGCGAGCGCGACGGCGGTCGGCATGACACCGCGGCCCGCGACGGACCGGTCGACCCAGTAGCCGACGTGGCCCGAGCACATGGAGCCCCAGGTGATCCCGGCGACCGTCAACTGTCCGACGAGGCGGCCCTGGTACTCGATGACGAAGGGCAGCATCCGGCCCGCGTTGGCCTCCGCGCGCAGATGACGGACCATCTGCCGGTACGTGGGGCGGTGCACGATCGGGCCGCTCGGGGTGGGCGGCGGGATCGTGGCCTCCCAGGGGCGCAGCCAGTCCCGGTTGCGCCGGTTGACCTCGCGCCAGGCCCGCTGGTCGCGCATCTTTATGGGACGGAGGGCGATGTCACCGTCCGTCAGCCCGACGGGCCAGGAGGAGCCGTTCAGCTCGCACCCCCCGGCGGACCGGGATGGTCACCGCCGCGCAACTGGTCGACGGCGTGCCTCAGCAGCGGCTCCAGCACGGCGAGACCGTCCCGTACGCCTCCGGAGGAGCCCGGCAGGTTCACGATGAGCGTCCCGCCCACGACTCCGGCGAGCCCTCGCGAGAGCGCGGCCGTGGGGACCTTGTCCCTGCCGTAGGCACGGATCGCCTCCCCGATGCCGGGCACTTCGTGGCCGATGACGCGGCGCGTGGCCTCGGGGGTGCGGTCGGTGGGCGAGATGCCGGTGCCGCCGGTGGTGAGGATGACGTCGTAACCGGCCTCCGCGCCCGCGCGCAGGGCCGCCTCGACGGGGTCGCCGTCGGGGACGACCTGGGGCCCGTCGACGGCGAAGCCGAGCGCGGTCAGTCCCTCGGCGAGGATCGGGCCGCCCTTGTCGGCGTAGACCCCGGCGGCGGCGCGGTTCGATGCGGTCACGACGAGCGCGCGGTACGGCGCGGGCAGGGCGCCACCGGCCGACACGTCCGCTTCCTGGCTCATGCCCGCTTCCTGGCTCGTGCCCGATTCCCGGCTCATGCCCGCTCCCCTTCGCGGTGCCAGTGCCCGGACTTGCCGCCCGACTTCTCCTCGACGCGTACGTCCGTGATGACGGCGCCCTTGTCGACGGCCTTGACCATGTCGACGACCGTGAGGGCCGCGACGCTCACCGCGGTGAGGGCCTCCATCTCGACGCCCGTGCGGTCGGTCGTCTTCACGGTGGCGAGGATCTCCACGGCGTCGTCCGCCACGGAGAGGTCGAGCTTCACTCCGGAGACGGCCAGCGGGTGGCAGAGCGGGATCAGGTCCGGGGTGCGCTTGGCCCCCATGATCCCCGCGATCCGCGCGGTCGCCAGGGCGTCTCCCTTGGGCACTCCCTCGCCGCGCAGCAGCTCGATCACGCGTGGCGAGACCAGTACGCGGCCGCTGGCGCGGGCGGTGCGCGCCGTGACGTCCTTGGCCGACACGTCGACCATGCGGGCGGCGCCCGCCTCGTCGATGTGGGTCAGTCGCTGCTGCTCAGGGGCTCCGGGGGTGTCCCCCCGGGAAATCGCGGTCATGTGCTTGGCGCTCCCGGTCCGGGCCCCGCGCGGTGCGGCGCGCGGGCCTGTTGTGCGCGACACGGTACCGCGCGGGGGGCCCTCTCAGCCGAGGAGGACCACCTCGACATCCGCGCCGGGCTCCACCGACGTGGTGTCCTCGGGGATGACGATCAGCGCGTCCGCGTGCGCGAGAGCGGCGATCAGATGCGAGCCGGACCCGCCCACGGGCACCACCCGGCCCGCCTCGGCGTCGTACCGCCCGCGCAGGAACTGACGGCGCCCCTCCGGGGAGCTCAGCGCCTTGTCCGAGAGCAGCTCCGCGCGCGTGGTGGGCCGGTGCACCTCGGGCAGGCCCATGAGGGTGCGGATCGCGGGGCGCACGAAGAGCTCGAAGGAGACGTATGAGGAGACGGGGTTGCCCGGCAGTGCGAGCAGCGGTGTGTGGTCGGGGCCGATGGAGCCGAAGCCCTGGGGCTTGCCGGGCTGCATGGCGATCTTGCGGAACTCCACCCCGCCGCCCGCGCCGATGCCGTCCTCTTCGTCCGGGTCGCCGATGGTGGACAGGGCCTCCTTCACGACGTCGTACGCGCCCACGCTCACGCCGCCCGTGGTGACCACGAGGTCGGCGCGGATCAGCTGGTCCTCGATGGTGGAGCGCAGCGTCTCCGCGTCGTCGGCGACGGCGCCCACGCGGTAGGCGATGGCTCCGGCGTCGCGGGCCGCGGCGGTGAGGGCGAAGCTGTTGGAGTCGTAGATCTGGCCGTCCGACAACTGCTCGCCCGGCTGGATCAGTTCGCTGCCGGTGGACATGACGACCACGCGCGGGCGGGGGCGCACCTTCACCGTGCCGCGGCCGATCGCGGCGAGCAGGGCGATCTGCGGGGGCCCGAGGACGGCGCCCGCGGCCAGGGCCCGGTCGCCCGCCTGGACGTCGCTGCCCCGCGCCCTCACGTGCGCGCGGGCCGCGGCCGGGCGGTGCACGCGGACCTCGCCCGACGCGCCCTCAGGGGCGGCGCTGTGGGCGCGCATTCCCGAGACGGGGCCCTCGCCCAGGCCTCCGTCGGTCCACTCCACGGGGACGACGGCCTCGGCGCCGGGCGGCAGCGGGGCGCCGGTCATGATGCGGGCGGCCTGGCCCGGGCCGACGGTGGGCTGCTCGCCCGCGCCCGCGGCCACGTCGCCGACGACCGTGAGGACGGCGGGGAACTCCTCGCTCACGCCCACGACATCGGCGACCCGCACCGCGTACCCGTCCATGGAGCTGTTGTCGAAGGGCGGCAGCGAGACGGGCACCGTGACGTCCTCGACCAGGACACAGCCCTGGGCGTCGAGGAGTTGGAGCTCGATGGGTTCGAGCGGGCGGACGGCTTCGAGAATGTCGTCCAGATGCTCTTCCACCGACCAGAAGGGGTTCTGGCCGGTGGTCGGTGTCGTCGTGCTGCTGCTCAAAGTGCTACATCTCCTCGGTGACGTAACTGCGAAGCCAGGCCTGGAAGTCCGGTCCCAGATCTTCACGTTCGCACGCGAGTCTGACAATGGCACGCAGATAGTCGCCGCGGTCGCCGGTGTCATAGCGGCGGCCCTTGAAGACCACGCCGTGCACCGGGCCGCCGACCTTCTCGTCCGCGGCGAGCTGCTGCAGGGCGTCGGTGAGCTGGATCTCGCCGCCGCGGCCCGGCTCGGTCTTGCGCAGTATGTCGAAGATGTGGGGGTCGAGGACATAGCGGCCGATGATCGCGTAGTTCGACGGGGCGTCGGCGCGGTCGGGCTTCTCGACCAGGTCGGTGACCTTGACGACGTCGCCGTCCTTAGTGGCGTCGACGGCCGCGCAGCCGTAGAGGTGGATCTGCTCGGGGGCCACCTCCATGAGGGCGATGACGCTGCCGCCGTGCCTCTTCTGGACCTCGACCATGCGGGCGAGGAGCGGGTCGCGCGGGTCGATCAGGTCGTCGCCGAGGAGCACGGCGAACGGCTCGTGGCCGACGTGCGGAGCGGCACACAGGACGGCGTGACCGAGTCCCTTGGGGTCGCCCTGGCGGACGTAGTGCATCGTCGCGAGGTCGCTGGACTCCTGGACCTTGGCGAGGCGGGCCTCGTCGCCCTTCTTCAGGAGGGCCGATTCGAGTTCGTAGTTGCGGTCGAAGTGGTCCTCAAGGGGGCGCTTGTTGCGACCCGTGATCATGAGGACGTCGTCGAGACCCGCGGACGCGGCCTCCTCGACCACGTACTGGATCGCCGGCTTGTCGACGACCGGCAGCATCTCCTTGGGGGTGGCCTTGGTGGCCGGCAGGAAGCGCGTACCGAGACCTGCGGCCGGGATGACCGCCTTGGTGATCCGGGCGTGGGGGGGGTGAGACTCAGTCATGGCGCCACCATATCGGGTGCGTATGTGCGGAATCTGTGGGTCCGGATTATTCGTCGGCATATGCGCCGACCAGGAAGGAATTGTGAGATCCCCATGAGCGGAACCAGCGGTACCGAGCCCGACGGCCAGCCAACCAAGCGCATGTTGCGGCGAGACTTCCTCGCGGTGAGAAGCGGGTTGACTGAGGATGACGCACGGAAGGCGGCGGCGGTTCTCGCCGACCGCGCGCTCGACCTGCCGGAGCTCGCCGACGCGCGGACCGTCGCCGCGTACGTCTCCATGGACAGCGAGCCCGGCACGCATGCCCTGCTCGATGCCCTGCACGCGCGCGGGACCCGTGTCCTGCTCCCGGTGCTGCTCGCGGACAACGACCTGGACTGGGGCGTGTACGACGGCCCTGGCTCCCTCGTCCGCGTACAACACCCAGGAAAGATCGACCTTTTGGAGCCGTCGGGGGCACGGCTCGGGCCCGACGCCGTCCTGGCTGCGGACGCCGTGCTGCTGCCCGGGCTCGCCGTGGACGCGCGCGGGATGCGGCTCGGGCGGGGCGGCGGATCGTACGACCGGGTCCTCGCCCGGCTGGAGCGCGCGGACGCCGATCCCGCTCTCGTGGTGCTCCTGTACGACTCCGAAGTGGTCGCGCACCTCCCAGAAGAGGCGCATGACCGGCCGGTGCACGCCGTCGTGGCGCCCTCGGGGGCGCGCCGCTTCCGCTGAGAGGTCCGGGAACACCGAAAGGGCCCTCCACGCGTGCGTGGAGGGCCCTTTCCAGGCTGATGCCCTTTCAGGCCGTGATGTGCGCGGCCGTCAGGGGCGCAGCACCAGCTTGTCGCTCGTGCTGCCCTCGACCGCCTTGTCCGTGAAGGCCCACGGCAGGAGTTCGCCCTTGGCCCACTTGCCCGTCTGGTCGGTGTAGTGGTCGTTGTAGGCGTGCCCCGAAGCGCCGGTGAGGTTGATCCACTTGGACTTGTCGAGGTCCTTGAGGTTCACCACCATCCGCATCGAAGGCACCCACACCACTCCGTAGCCGCCCGCCGCGTTCCAGCCGGTCGCGTTGACCGCCGCCTCGCCGCCGCCGAGGTTCCACGGGCCGCGGTTCAGCACGAACTGCAGCCAGCCGGGACCGTCGGTGCCGAGGGTCTGGTTCTTCAGCGTGAGCCGGTGCAGACGGCCCCAGCTCCAGGTGTCGACGTCCTTGCCGAGCTTGGCCGTCAGGTCCCAGCGCGCGTCCTCCAGGGCCCGCTTGAACAGCTGGTCGCGGGTCTTGGTCTCCTCGTCGGTGCGGGTCGCCGGCGACTTCCACCAGTCGTTCTTCTCGTCGTCGATGATCTTGCGGATCACCTCGTAGTAGCGGTCGCCGCCGTCCGGCTGGGCCGAGTCCGCGTCGCGCTCACCGCACTCGCGGACCTTCTTGCCCTCGTCGGCGGGGCCGGTGTTGCCGGCCGGCTCCACGTTCAGGCACTGGCCCTTGACGCGCAGCTCCTTGGGGAGCTTGTTGCCGATGGCCAGCTTGAGGATGTTGCGCCAGACCGAGTTGAAGTACGCGGCGGCCGCCGAGTCGGCGTCCTGGGTGTAGTCCCAGCCCTCGAGGAGCTTCTGGGCCTCGCGGACGTACTTGTCCTTGACGTCGATCTTCAGCAGCTTGGGCACGAGCAGCTTGGCGATCTCGCTGCTGTTGTCCATCTGCATGAGGCGCATGTCCTCGGTGGAGATCTTGCCACCGTTCTTGATCTTCGACTGGATGAGGTCGTCGATCCGCTGGCTGCGCGCTCCGTAGCCCCAGTCCGAGGTGAGCTTGTACGGGTACTTGGCCTGGTCGCTGTCGTCGATCACGGCCTGGTTGGCGGTGACGATGTAGCCGCGCTTCGGGTTGTACTCGTAGGGCAGCGCGTCCTGCGGGATGTAGCCGGTCCAGCGGTAGGCGCGGTCCCAGCCGGGCGCGGGGAGCGAGCCGTCGCCCTTGCCGCGGGTGGGGATCTTGCCGGGCGCCTGGTAGCCGATGTTGCCTTCCCTGTCGGCGTAGATCAGGTTCTGGGACGGCACTTCAAAAGAAGCGGCCGCCTTGCGGAACTCCGTGAAGTTCTTCGCCCGGTTGAGCTCGAAGACGGCGTCCATGGACTTGCCGGGACTCAGCGCGGTCCAGCGCAGGGCCACTCCGTAGCCGTCGCCCCGGTCGGGGGCCGCGGTGTCCACGTTGGCCTTCTTGCCGACCTTCACCAGCTCGTCGTCGCGGTCGGAGATCAGTGGTCCGTTGTTGGTCTCGCGGACCGTGATCTTCTTCTCCTTGCCGCCGGCGACCTTGATGGTCTCCTCACGGGAGGTGAAGGGCAGCACCTTGTCGTCGTACTGGTAGCCGTCCCCGGTGAACTTCTCCAGGTACAGGTCCGTGACGTCGGCGCCGAGGTTCGTCATGCCCCAGGCGATCTCCTTGTTGTGGCCGATGACCACGCCCGGCATGCCGGAGAAGGTGTAGCCCGAGACGTCGTACTGGCACTTGTCGGAGACCGACCGGCAGTGCAGGCCCATCTGGTACCAGACGGAGGGCAGCTGCGGCGCCAGGTGCGGGTCGTTCGCGAGGAGCGGCTTGCCGGTGATCGTGTGCTTGCCGGAGACGACCCAGGAGTTCGAGCCGATGCCGTTGCCGTTCGGGCCCAGGATGGACGGAACCTCGTCCAGGGCTCCGGAGAGGCCGTTGAGCTGCGACTGGAGCCCGTTGGGGGCCTCTGTGCCGCCTGCGAGGCCCGTACCGGCCGCGCCGTTGGTGCCAGTCCCGGTGCCGGTTCCGCCGGTCCCTGTACCGGTGCCTGTGCCTGTACCTGTACCTGTACCGCCGGTGCCTGTACCGCCGGTGCCGGTGCCTGTGCCGCCCAAGCCGGACTGCGTGCCGGTGGCCTTGGCCTCGGGGTCGTACTCCTTGGTGACGCTGTTGTAGGCGCCCTCCCGTACGACGGGCTTGTTCCGCTTGTACGGGTACTCGGGGTACAGGTCCTTGATCTGCGACGGGCCGAGGCGGCTCGTCATCAAGGAGCGGTCGATCTCGTCCTGCATGTTGCCGCGCAGGTCCCAGGCCATGGCCTTGAGCCAGGCCACGGAGTCGACGGGGGTCCACTCCTGCGGCTTGTAGTCGTTCTTGAAGCCCAGCGCCGCGTACTCGACGGAGATGTCCCTGCCGTCCTTGCCGGCCAGGTAGGCATTGACTCCCTTGGCGTACGCCTGGAGGTACTTCTTCGTCTCCGGCGAGAGCTTGGAGTCGTACTCCTTCTTCGCCACCCGGTGCCAGCCGAGCGTGCGCAGGAATTCATCGGTCTTGACCTGGCTCTTCCCGAACATCTCGGAGAGCCGCCCGGAGGTCATATGACGGCGTACGTCCATCTCCCAGAAGCGGTCCTGCGCCTGGACGAAGCCCTGGGCCATGAAGAGGTCCGCGTCGGACTCGGCGTAGATCTGCGGGATTCCGTTGCCGTCGCGCTTCACGTCGACGGGACCGGCCAGGCCGTCGATCTTGATCGTGCCCTTGGTCTGCGGGAACGAGGCGCGCACGGTGCTGACGCTCCAGTACGCGCCGTAGCCAATGCCTCCCACGATGGCCAGGACCAGGACGATCACGATGAGTCGGGCTCGGCGCCCCTTCTTCTTGCCGGACTTATGACCGGAAGAGGCGTTGGTGTTGGAGGGCATCGCTGTCCTTGCTGTCCTTACGCGAGCGGCAGGGCGGGCTGTGCTGTCGACTGGGCGGCTCTGGGAGCGCAGGAGCAACCATAGGCGCAGGGCGTTGCGGCTCCGGACGCGGAGTCAGGAACCCGCCCCCCCCATGAGATCGAATAGTCATTCGAAGGCGTCAAGGAAACGTTAACGATTAGGTAAGGTAACGAAGTACTCCTACGTAGTACTTGGCTTCACGAAGGAAGGAACGGCCCCTGACTGTCCACCACCTCAACCAGCTCCTGCTCGTCTGCTCGCTCGTTCTGCTCGTCGCCGTGGCGGCGGTCCGGATCTCGTCGCGCAGCGGGCTCCCCAGCCTGCTGCTGTACCTGGGCATCGGCATCGCCATGGGCCAGGACGGCGTCGGCGACGTCCACTTCGACAACGCCGAACTGACGCAGGTCATCGGCTACGCCGCCCTGGTCGTGATCCTCGCCGAGGGCGGCCTCGGGACGAAGTGGAAAGAGGTCAAACCCGCCCTGCCCATGGCAGCGGTGCTGTCGACCCTCGGCGTCGCGGTGAGCGTCGGCGTCACCGCCGCGGGAGCCCACTACCTGGTGGGCCTCGAATGGCGGCAGGCGCTGATCATCGGCGCGGTGGTCTCGTCCACGGACGCGGCGGCGGTCTTCTCGGTGCTGCGGAAGGTGCCGCTTCCCTCCCGCGTGACGGGTGTCCTGGAAGCGGAGTCGGGGTTCAACGACGCCCCTGTGGTGATCCTCGTCGTGGCCTTCTCCACGGCGGGACCGGTGGACGACTGGTACGTACTGCTCGGCAAGATCGCCCTGGAGCTGGCGATCGGCGCGGCGATAGGCCTCGCGGTCGGCTGGCTCGGCGCCTACGGCCTGCGGCACGTGGCCCTGCCCGCCTCCGGCCTCTACCCCATCGCCGTCATGGCCATCGCCGTCGCCGCGTACGCCGCGGGCGCCATGGCGCACGGCAGTGGATTCCTCGCCGTCTACCTCGCCTCGATGGTGCTCGGCAACGCCAGGCTGCCCCACTGGCCCGCCACCCGCGGCTTCGCCGAGGGCCTCGGCTGGCTCGCCCAGATCGGCATGTTCGTCCTGCTCGGCCTGCTGGTCACGCCGCACGACCTGCTCGACGACACCTGGCCCGCGATCATCATCGGCCTGGTCCTGACCGTGGTGGCACGGCCCCTCGAAGTCGTCGTCAGCCTGCTGCCGTTCCGCGTGCCGTGGCAGGAGAAGGCCCTGCTGTCCTGGGCCGGACTGCGCGGCGCCGTGCCCATCATCCTGGCGACGATCCCGATGGTGAGCGGCGTCGAGGACAGCCAGCGGATCTTCAACATCGTCTTCGTCCTGGTCGTCGTCTACACCCTCATCCAGGGCCCCACGCTGCCCTGGCTGGCCAGGAAGCTGCGCCTCGGCGACTCCTCGGAGGCCGCCGACCTCGGCATCGAGTCCGCGCCCCTGGAGCGGCTGCAGGGCCATCTGCTGTCGGTGGCCATCCCCAAGGAATCCCGTATGCACGGCGTCGAGGTCGGCGAGCTGCGGCTGCCCCCGGGGTCGGCCGTCACGCTGGTCGTCCGCGACGGCGAATCGTTCGTGCCGATGCCGACGACGGTCCTGCGGCGCGGGGACGAGCTCCTGGTGGTGGCGACCGATCCGGTCCGGGACGCCGCCGAGAAGCGGCTGCGCGCGGTCGGCCACGGCGGAAAGCTGGCCAGTTGGCTGGGAACCGACGGAGAAAAGCACCAATCGTAGGTGGCGGGGGTCTCATCGGCTGCAATCACAGGGGCTGATGGGACTCTCCCCTGTACGATAAAGGCATCTGATCGAACCAACTCTGTCTGAAGCAGAGCTGGCGCGACCGTATGGCGGTCGAGGAGCCCTCGCAGTGGCACCCGGCATCTACCGCAGTTCCGCGCAAGAGGACAGCTCTCGGCGCCCCCGCACGGGCGCTACCAGGCGGCAGAAAGGCACGGGCCGTGGCATCCACGGTCACCGAATCCCGCCCGGGCTACGGACAGCTCCTGCGCACCCCTCGCGCCTGGACGTTCCTGCTCCCCGGCTTCGCGGCGCGACAGCCCTTCGCGATGCTGACCATCTCCATCGTCCTGCTGGTCCAGCACACCACCGGCTCCTACGGTGCCGCGGGCGCCGTCTCGGCCGCCACCGGCGTCTCCATGGCGCTGTTCGCCCCCTTCAGCGGCAAGCTCGCCGACCGGTTCGGACAGCGCGCCGTCCTGCTGCCCGGCGTACTGGTCCACTCCGCGTCGGTCGTCACCCTGACGGTGCTCGCGCTCTCCGACGCCCCCTTGTGGACGCTCTTCGTGGCCGCCGTGCCCGCGGGCGCCTCCACACCCCAGATCGGCCCCATGGTGCGCGCCCGCTGGGGCGCCAAGCTGCAGGACTCCCCCCTGGCCACCACCGCGGCCGCCTTCGAGTCGGTCACGGACGAGCTGACCTTCGTCCTCGGCCCGCTGCTCGCCACCGCGCTGTGCACCACCATCGACCCCTCCGCCGGACTCCTCACCGAGGCCGGACTCACGCTGGTCGGCGGCCTCCTGTTCGCCGCGCAGAAGAGCACCCAGCCCAAGCCGTCCGCGCACCACGACGAGCACGCGCGCGTGGAGCACGTCTCCGCGCTGCGCATCCCCGGAGTGCGGGTCCTGATGGTCACGTTCCTCGGCATCGGCGCCGTCTTCGGCGGCATGCAGGTCTCGCTGGCCGCGTTCACCGAGTCGATCGGCGAGCCCGGCCTGAACGGCGTCCTCTACGGCACCTTCGCGGCGGGCAACATGCTCTCCGGCGTCATCTGCGGCGCCATCGCCTGGAAGGTCTCCCCGCAGCGACGGCTCCTGGTCGGCTACGCGGCACTGACCCTGATGGCCTCCGGCCTGTGGGCGGCGCACTCCGTGCCTCTCCTCGCCGGGCTCGGCCTGCTGGTCGGCGTCTGCATCGCGCCCGCGCTGATCACCGGCTACACGCTGGTCGACAAGCTGGTCCCGCCGACCGGCCGCACGGAGGCCTTCACGTGGCTGACCGGCGCGGTCGCGCTCGGGCAGGCGGCGGCCGTCACGGTCGCCGGACAGCTGGAGGACCGCTTCTGGGACGGGGCCGGATTCCTGGTCCCGCTGGGCGGCACCGCACTGGCTCTCGTGGTCCTCGCGACGCTGCGTTCGAGGCTCGTTCCCAAGGCCTCGGGCCGCACCGTGGCACGTGGCGTCGGTCACCGCGTACCGGTGACGGTGGACTGATCCCGCGGAATACGTCACTATGGACCGTCGTTAGCACTCATCGAGTGAGAGTGCCAGGAGGAAGCAAGTGCCGACGTACCAGTACCAGTGCACCGAGTGCGGCGAGGGCCTCGAGGCGGTGCAGAAGTTCACCGATGACGCCCTGACCGTGTGCCCCAACTGCGACGGACGCCTCAAGAAGGTGTTCTCGGCGGTCGGCATCGTCTTCAAGGGCTCGGGCTTCTACCGCAACGACAGCCGCGGCTCGTCGTCGAGCAGCACGCCCGCGAACGCGTCGTCGAAGTCGGCGTCCGGTTCCTCGTCGGGCACCTCGTCCACGTCGGACTCGAAGGCTGCTTCGTCCTCCTCGTCCTCGGACTCCAAGTCGTCCGGCTCCTCCTCGACGTCCACGTCGTCGAGCTCGGCCGCGTAGGACTTCACACACGCTGTTCCGACCGACCCCGCCGTCCTGTGACGGCGGGGTCGTCGGCGTGTGACGGCGGGGTCGTCGGCGTGTGACGGCGGGGTCGTCCGCGGGTGCCGCCCCCGCCGCTGTCCGGCTACTGTGTCGGGCCATGGTGAACACGGCGAACGCCGCGCGGGCCGAGATCGGCGTCATAGGCGGCTCCGGCTTCTACTCCTTCCTCGACGACGTGACCGAGATACGGGTCGACACCCCCTATGGAGCTCCGAGCGACTCCCTCTTCCTCGGCAGGATCGCGGGGCGCCGGGTCGCCTTCCTGCCCCGGCACGGCCGCGGCCACCATCTGCCGCCGCACCGCATCAACTACCGCGCCAACCTGTGGGCGTTGCGCTCCGTGGGTGTGCGCCAGGTGCTGGGACCGTGCGCGGTCGGCGGGCTGCGGGCCGAGTACGGGCCGGGCACGCTGCTGGTGCCCGACCAGCTCGTGGACCGCACGCAGAAGCGCGCCCAGACGTACTTCGACGGGGTTCCGCTCCCCGACGGCGGCGTGCCGAACGTCGTCCACGTCTCGCTCGCCGACCCCTACTGCCCCGTGGGCCGCGGCGCGGCCCTGAAGGCGGCCCGCGGCCGTGACTGGGAGCCGGTCGACGGCGGGACGCTCGTCGTGATCGAAGGGCCGCGCTTCTCCACCCGGGCGGAGTCGCGCTGGTACACGGCGCAGGGCTGGTCGGTGGTGGGCATGACCGGGCACCCCGAGGCGGCGCTCGCCCGCGAACTGGAGCTCTGCTACACGTCATTGAACCTGGTCACGGATCTGGACGCGGGCGCGGAGACCGGCGAGGGCGTCTCGCACGACGAGGTCCTGCGGGTGTTCGCCGCCAATGTGGACCGGCTGCGGGGCGTGCTGTTCGACGCGGTGGCGGGGCTGCCGGAGGGCGGCGGGGACCGCGAGTGTCTGTGCGCGAGGGCGCTGGGCGGTGCGGATCCGGGGATCCGGCTGCCGTGACGTCTTTACGTGAGACGTCTTTACGCGAGGCGTCTTTACGCGAGGCGTCTTTACGTGAGACGCCTTAGGCGGGCGGAAGTCCTCGTTCGGATGAGGGAGTTGTCCACAACCGGCGGGTAGTCCACGGGCCTCAGCGGGGATCGGCGCGGGCCTGCATCGTGAGAGCGCAAGCCGAGCTCCTCGCATCGCAGGCGGTGGTTGTCGTGACGCATGTCCCTCCTCAGACCCGACCGGAAGACCAGGCACGCCCGTCCGAAGGCTGCCGGGTCCCTCACTTCCCGCCCGTGCGGGTGCGCGGCGGACATCCGCGGCTGGGCCGACTGCTGCGGCACCGGCGGCGGGCCCTGGCCGTCGGCCTCGCGATGACCGCCGCCGCCCTCGCGAGCACGGCGCCGCGGGAGGCGGTCTCGCGGGAGGCCGATCCGCCGCACAGGGTCGCGGCGGCGGCGCAGCGGTCCACGACGGGCACGACCACGACGGCAGCGGTGTCCGCCCCCGTGCGGATCGCGGACGCGGACACGGTGGGCCTGCTCCGCCCCGGCGACCGGGTCGACGTGATCGCTGCCGACGGATCGCCCGCGGGCGGGGCAGGGCCGCGTGTGGTGGCGTCGGGGGCCAGGGTTTCCGCGGTGCCCGAACCCGGGGAAGGACCCACCGAGAGCGGTGCGTTGGTGGTGCTCTCCGTCCCGAGGGACACGGCGGCGCGGCTGGCAGGGGCCGGGGCGAGCGCGCGGCTTGCGGTGACCCTCCGATGAAGCGGAACGTTCACGATCGCACTGAAGGCCTGTCAAGTAGCTCGTTCGTGCGGGTCAATTGGACAGGGCGGCCCGGGGCTCACGTAGGTTGCGAAGTTGTTTGTTCCACAACCCGCACATGCAACGAAAGGCCTCGTGGTGAGCGAGAAGAAGGAACCGGGCATCTGGGAGGGCTTCAAGGCCTTCCTGATGCGCGGCAATGTCGTCGACCTGGCGGTCGCGGTGGTCATCGGAGCCGCCTTCACGAACATCGTGAACTCGGTGGTGAAGGGCGTCATCAACCCGCTCGTCGGCGCCTTCGGGACGAAGGACCTCGATCACTACAGCTCGTGCCTGAAGTCTCCCTGCGAGACGAACGACGCAGGCGAAGTCGTCAAGGGCATCCCGATCATGTGGGGCCCCGTGCTCAGCGCGGTCCTCAGCTTCGTGATCACCGCGGCCGTCGTGTACTTCCTGATGGTGCTGCCCATGGCCAAGTACCTGGCGCGGGCGGCCGCCAAGAAGGCCGAGAAGGAGGGCACACAGGAGGTCATCGAGCTCTCCGAGCTGGAGGTCCTCAAGGAGATCCGCGACGCCCTGGTGGCGCAGCGCGGCTCGGGCTCTGGCTCGGGGCCACGCGAGGAGTAGCGCGGGTTCAGATGTGGTGGGGCGGCTTCTCGTCGAGGAAGCGCGCGAGATCGGCCGCGCTGTCGCCGCGGGACTCGGCCCGCTCGCCCCACCCTCGGTCCGTGTCGTCCGACGACTGCTGCTCCAGCGGGTCGTCAAAGACCAGCGCGTTCTTCGCCTTGGGCTTCGGCTCGTCGGGCTTCGGCTCGTCCGGATCGCGCGGTTCGGGGGCGGGGGCGGTGCTCATGCCTCCAGGGTACGTCGGGCGGTCCCGACGGCCCGATTCACACGGCCTTGAGGCCCTGAGCTGCAAAGATCTCCTTGGCCGCGGCCACCTGGCCCGGGGTGGGCGAGGGGGTGCCGCGCAGCGTGAAGTCCTTACCGAGCGCGTCCCACTTCGCCTCGCCCAGCTTGTGGAAGGGCAGCACGTCGACGCGCGAGATGTTGCCGAGCGAGGCGGCGAAGCGGGCGACGCCCTCGATGTTCGCCGGGCCGTCGGTCAGGCCGGGGACGAGGACGAAGCGCACCCAGGTCTCCTGGCCGAGGGCGGCCAGGCGGCGGGCGAAGTCGAGGGTGGGCTGCAGGGGACGGCCGGTGACCGTCCGGTATGTCTCGGGCTCCCAGGACTTGATGTCGAGCAGGACCAGGTCGACGTCGCGGAGCAGGGCGTCGGTGGCGCGGGCGCCGAGGAAGCCCGACGTGTCGAGCGCGGTGTGCAGACCCAGCTCGTGCTTGAGGCGGTGCAGGAGTTCGCCGGTGAAGACGGGCTGCAGGAGGGGTTCGCCGCCGCTGACGGTGGCCCCGCCCCCGGCCGCGGAGATGAACCGCGTGTACTTGGCGGCCTCCGCGATCACGTCGTCCGCCGTGGTCCGCTTGCCGTCCCGCATCCTCCAGGTGTCGGGGTTGTGGCAGTACAGACAGCTCAGAGGACACCCGGCGAGGAACGTGACGAAGCGCGACCCCGGCCCGTCGACGCCGGTCGACAGGTCCCAGGAGTGGATCGAGCCGGTGACGGGGCGGTGGGTGGCGGCCGCCGCGGGGGTGGCCGCGTCCTCATCGGTCGCGCGGGGGCGCACGGGAATGTCGGTACCGAGCAGGACAGCCATGGTGTAACTCCCGGACTACTGGCAGGACACGGTGTGCGCGGCGCCCGGGGCCGGGGTGAGGGCCCGGCCCCGGGGCCGCGGTTCGGGGGCGGCTCCCCGGAGGGAGCCGGTGGCTCGGAAGGAGCCGGTGGCTCAGAGCGAGCCGTGGAAGGTGCGGTTGATGACGTCGAGCTGCTGGTCGCGGGTGAGCCGGATGAAGTTGACCGCGTATCCGGAGACCCGGATGGTCAGCTGCGGGTAGTTCTCCGGGTGCTCCATGGCGTCCTGCAGGGTCGCCTTGTCCAGCACGTTGACGTTCATGTGGAAGCCGTCGCTGGCCATGAAGCCGTCCAGGACTCCGGCGAGGTTCGCGACGCGCTCCTCGGGGGTGCGGCCGAGCGCGTCCGGAGTGATGGTGTTGGTCAGCGAGATGCCGTCCTCGGCGTCGTCGTAGGGCAGCTTGGCGACCGACATCGCCGAGGCGATGTAGCCGTGCTCGTCACGGCCGTTCATCGGGTTGGCGCCCGGTGCGAAGGGCATGCCCGCGCGGCGGCCGTCGGGGGTGTTGCCGGTCTTCTTGCCGTAGACGACGTTCGAGGTGATGGTCAGCACCGACTGGGTATGCACCGCGTCGCGGTAGGTGGGGTGCTTGCGGACCTTCTGCATGAAGTCGTGCACGATGCGCTTCGCGATGTCGTCGGCGCGGTCGTCGTTGTTGCCGTAGGCGGGGTAGTCGCCCTCGATCTCGTAGTCGACGGCGAGGCCCGTCTCGTCGCGGATCACCTTGACCCTGGCGTGCTTGATCGCCGAGAGCGAGTCGGCGGCTACCGAGAGGCCCGCGATGCCGCACGCCATGGTGCGCAGGATCTCCTGGTCGTGCAGCGCCATCTCGATGCGCTCGTAGGCGTACTTGTCGTGCATGTAGTGGATGACGTTGAGCGCGTGGACGTACGTCTTGGCGAGCCAGTCGAGCATCGCGTCGTACTGCCGCACGACGGTCGCGTAGTCCAGGTAGTCGCCCTCGATGGGCGTGAAGCCCTGCACGACGGTCTTGCCGGACTTCTCGTCGCGGCCGCCGTTGATCGCGTAGAGGAGCGCCTTGGCGACGTTCACGCGGGCGCCGAAGAACTGCATCTGCTTGCCGACGGCCATCGCGGAGACGCAGCAGGCGATCGCGGTGTCGTCGCCGTACTTGGGGCGCATCAGCTCGTCGGACTCGAACTGGATGGCCGAGGTGTCGATGGCGACCTTGGAGGCGAACTCCTTGAAGCCCTGGGGCAGCTGCTGCGACCAGAAGACCGTCAGGTTCGGCTCGGGGGCGGGGCCGAGGTTGTAGAGGGTCTGCAGGGCGCGGAAGGTGGTACGCGAGACCAGCGGGCGGCCGTCCTCGCCGATGCCGGCCATCGACCAGGTGACCCAGGTCGGGTCGCCGGAGTAGAGCTCGTTGTACTCGGGGGTGCGCAGGAAGCGGACGATGCGGAGCTTGATGACGAAGTCGTCGATGAACTCCTGGGCCTCGGCCTCGGTGATGCGGCCCGCGTCGATGTCGCGCTGCAGGTAGATGTCGAGGAAGTTGTCGATGCGGCCGATCGACATGGCCGCGCCGTTCTGCTCCTTCACCGCGGCGAGGTAGGCGAAGTACAGCCACTGGACCGCCTCGCGGCCGGTGGCGGCGGGCCGCGCGATGTCGTAGCCGTACGACATCGCCATGGCCTTGAGTTCCTTGAGGGCCTTGATCTGCTCGGAGATCTCCTCGCGGCCGCGGATGACGTCCTCGGTCGCCCACTCCTCGCCGAGTGCGGTCTTGTCGGCCTCCTTCTCGGCGATGAGACGGTCGACGCCGTAGAGGGCGACGCGGCGGTAGTCGCCGATGATGCGGCCGCGGCCGTAGGCGTCGGGCAGGCCGGTGATGATGCCGGAGGAGCGGCAGGCGCGGATCTCGGGCGTGTAGGCGTCGAAGACGCCTTCGTTGTGGGTCTTGCGCAGGTGCGTGTAGACGTCCCGGACCTCGGGGTCGGCCTCGTAGCCGTAGGCGTTGAGGGCGCCTTCGACCATCCGCCAGCCGCCGTTGGGCATGATGGCGCGCCGGAGCGGGGCGTCGGTCTGCAGGCCGACGATCAGGTCCTTGTGGTCGGCGGCGGTGCCGTCGATGTAGCCGGGCCGGAAGGCGTCGATGCGGGAGGGCGTGTGCACGTCCACGTCGTGGATGCCGCGCTCGATCTCCGTGGGGAACATCGAGAGGAGCTTCTGCCAGACCTCGGTGGTGCGTTCGGTCGGGCCCGCCAGGAAGGAGTCGTCTCCTTCGTACGGGGTGTAGTTCTGCTGCACGAAGTCACGGACGTCGATGGCGTCCCGCCACAGACCGCCCCTGAAGCCGTCCCAGGCCTCGCCGTTCACAGTCGCTTCCGCAGGAGTGGCAGTCATGACCCGCACCTTCCGTATCGCTTCTTCGCTACGTCTCCATTCCACTCCTTTCCGATCGATCAAAGGGCCCGCAATGGTCCCCGATCCCGGACCGGAAGTCCCCTTCCTTCGCGCGGAAACCACCCCACACCACACCTGAACTGGAACTTCTCTTGGGACTTTGGACCCAAGTTCGCTTGTGAATGCATTCACAAGAAATTCCCGGCCGCCCCGTGGTACGGAACGGCCGGGAATCGTGGAAGGTCCGAGGCGTCAGCTCGGCGACTCCGCGCCCTTGCGGGCGTAGAACCACCAGGCGACCGCGATGCAGCTGACGTAGAAGGCCACGAAGCCCCACATCGCGCTGGTGACCGCGAAGTTGGCGAACATCGCCGGGATGAAGAAGAAGCCGTACGCCGCGATGGCGGAGGTGAAGCCGGTGACGGCGCCCGCCTCCATCTCCGACTGCTTCAGCGCCTTCGTGTACTCGGGCGTGCCCTCGGTCAGGCCCTTCAGGTGCTGGTTGCGGAAGATCACCGGGATCTGGCGGAACGTGGAGCCGTTGCCGATGCCCGAGAAGAAGAACGCGAGCAGGAAGCAGGCGAAGAAGCCCCAGAAGTTGCCGTTGTCGCCGCCTGCGGGAAGGAAGTTGATGACGCCGATGATCGAGAGCGCCATGCCGACGAACGAGATGATGGTGACCCTCGCGCCGCCGATCTTGTCGGCGATCCAGCCGCCCGCCCAACGGGCGAGCGCGCCCACGGCCGGGCCCATCCAGGCGTAGGTGGCCGCGGAGTAGGCCGCGTCGATCGGGGTGAACGTGGTCTTGATAAGCATCGGCAGGGCCGCGGCGAAGCCGATGAAGGAGCCGAACGTACCGACGTAGAGCCAGGTCATCAGCCAGTTGTGCTTGCGCTTGAAGATGACCTTCTGCTGGCTGAACGGGGTCGAGGCGACCTTCAGGTCGTTCTGGCCGAACCAGGCGACGACCGCCAGGATCACCAGGACCGGCACCCACAGGAACGCCGCGTTCTGCAGCCAGACCGGTGTGCCGTCGGCCTTGTGCTGGGCCGAGCCGACCGCGATGACCGAGCTGGTGATGACGATCGGGGTGAGCAGCTGGACGACCGAGACGCCCAGGTTGCCGAGGCCGCCGTTGATGCCGGTCGCGTTGCCCTTGTCCTTCTTGGGGAAGAAGAAGCCGATGTTGGCCAGGGACGAGGCGAAGTTGGCGCCGCCGATGCCGCAGAGGGCGGCGATGGCGATCATCACGCCGTACGAGGTGTCGGGGTTCTGGACCGCGATGCCGAGCCAGATCAGCGGGATGACCAGGACGACCGTGGAGAGCGCGGTGAAGCGGCGCTGGCCGATCATCGGGCCGAGGAAGGTGTAGAGGATCCGGGCCGTGCCGCCCGTCAGGCCCGGCACCGCCGTCAGCCAGAACAGCTGAGAGGTGGAGAAGCCGAAGCCGACGTCCTTGAGGTTGGTCGCCGTGACCGACCACACCTGCCAGACCACGAAGGCGACCAGCAGGGCGGGCACCGCGATCCACAGGTTGCGGGCGGCGACCTTCTTGCCGGTGGACTTCCAGAAGAGGTCGTTCTCCGGCTCCCAGTCGGTGATGGTCTTGCCGGGCCGGTACTGCGCGGGGTCGTACGACGTGCCCGTGGGCGCGGTTGGCGCTGCTTGAGCGGCAGGCGATCTCATGTTGGTTCCCAGTTCGCTCAGGGTCCCGACCTTGCTACGGGGCCTGACGTATCCACCATCCGGCGTGCGCACGATCGGGAGCAGAGGCGGAGGACACCTCCCGGCCGGGCCGAAGTCAGGGAATGTGAGGGGACTTCAGACCTCGTGCACCGGCAGCGCGACCGACGGGTCGTCCAGGCACTCGCCGGTCCGCAGGTCGAACTCCTGCTTGTGCATCGGCGAGGCCACGACGGTGCGGCCGCCACGGGTACCGAGGATGCCGTGGGCGATCACGTCGGTGCCGGAGAACGGGTCGCGGTTGCCGACGGCGTACACCCGTCCTTCGCCGTCCTTGAAGAGGGCCGCCTCGGTGCCGTCGGGCAGGACCGCTGCCCGGCCGCGGCCCGGCTCCAGGAACTCGGGAGACGGCTGCGCGAGGTGCCGCTCGAAGCGCGCCAGGGCCTGCGGATCCGCCAGGACCGCCTGCCATTCGTCGCGGTAGGCCGCCGCGTGGCGGTCCATCTGGGCCTCAAGGTCGGCACAAATGCCGAGCGAGTCGTCGATCAGGACGGACTTCAGGTGGTCGAGGCCGCCGATGCGCTCGAACCACGGGGCGGTGCGCTCCAGGCGCTCGCCGGTCCGCAGGTAGTACATGAGGAAGCGGTCGACGAAGCGGCGGAGTTCGGTGGTCGACAGGTCGGCGGCGAGGAGGTCGGCGTGGCGCGGCCGGGCGCCGCCGTTGCCGCAGACGTAGAGGTTCCAGCCGTTGGCCGTGGCGATGACGCCGATGTCCTTGCCGCGGGCCTCGGCGCACTCGCGCAGACACCCGGAGACGCCGCCCTTGATCTTGTGTGGGGTGCGCAGGCCGCGGTAGCGCAGCTCCATGTCGATCGCGAGCCGCACGGAGTCTCCCTGCCCGAACCGGCAGAACTTCGCCCCGACACAGGACTTCACCGTGCGCAGGGACTTGCCGTAGGCGTGGCCGGACTCCAGGCCGACGGCGACCAGACGGCGCCAGATCGCGGGGAGTTGGTCGGCGCGGGCGCCGAAGAGGTCGATGCGCTGTCCACCGGTGATCTTCGTATAGAGGTCGAAGTCGCGGGCGACCTCGCCGATCGCGATGAGCTGGGCGGGGGTGATCTCGCCGCCGGGGACACGCGGGACGACGGAGTAGGTGCCGTCCTTCTGGAGGTTGGCGAGGAAGAGGTCGTTGGAGTCCTGGAGGGCGGCCTGCTCGCCGTCCAGGACGTGGCCGAGGCCCAGTTCGGGGGCGAGGGTGCCGAAGACGTTGCCGACGACGGGCTTGCAGACGGTGCAGCCCTCGCCGCCCAGGCCGTGCTTCGCCATCAGCTCGCTGAAGGAGCGGATGCGTTCGGTGCGGACCGTCTCGTAGATCTCGGCGCGGGTCAGCGCGAAGTGCTCGCACAGGCCCGTGGGCTTCTCGATCCCGGCGGCGGCGAGCTCCGCGTCGAGCACGGACCGCAGGGTGGCGAGGCAGCCGCCGCAGCCCGAGCCCGCCTTGGTGCACCGCTTGACGCCGCCGATGTCGGTGAGGGAGTTCTCGGCGACGGCGGTGCGGACGGCTCCCTTGGTGACGTTGTGGCAGCTGCAGACGACGGCGTCGTCGGGGAGGGCGTCGGCGCCCGGGAGTTCGATGTCCGAGGCGGGCACGACGTATGCCTGCGCAGGCGCGGGCAGGGGGCGTCCTGCGTGCGGCACCAGGGTGCCGTAGGCCTCGGCATCGCCGACGAGGATGCCGCCGAGCAACTGCCCTTCCGGCCCGAGCAGCAGCTTCTTGTAGACCCGTTCGCGGCTGTCGGAGAAGACGACGGAGACGGCACCGCCCTCCGCGCCCTCGGGTGCGAACGGGTCACCGAAGGAGGCGACGTCGGCGCCCATCAGCTTCAGTTTGGTGGAGGTGTCGGCTCCGGTGAAGACGGAGGTGCCGTCCCCCGCCAGGGCGTCGGCGGCCGCCTCGGCCATCTGGTAGCCGGGGGCGACCAGGCCGTAGACGCGGCCGTTGGCGCCCTGGGCGCACTCGCCGATCGCATAGACGTAGGGGTCGGTGGTGCGGCAGTGCTCGTCGACGACGATGCCGCCCCGGTCCCCCACGACAAGACCCGCCTCACGGGCGAGGTGGTCCCGGGGACGTATCCCGGCGGAGAAGACCACGACATCGGCGTCGAGGGTGCGGCCGTCGCTCAGGCCCAGTGCGCGCACGGCTCCCGCATCGTCCGCGTCGACCCGGCTCGCCCCGACCCCCGTGTGCACGGACACGCCCATCGACTCGATGGTGGCCCGCAGGGCCGCGGCACCCCCGTCGTCGACCTGGAGCGGCATCAGCCGGGGTGCGAACTCGACGACGTGGGTGCGCAGTCCCAGGGTGCGCAGCGCGCCCGCGGCCTCCAGGCCGAGGAGTCCGCCGCCGATGACGACGCCGGTGGTGCGGCCCTCTTCGGAGGCGTACGCGGAGAGGGTCTCGACGTCGTACAGGGTGCGGTAGGTGAAGCAGCCAGGGGCGTCGGCGCCCGGGACGGGCGGCACGAAGGGGTAGGAGCCGGTGGCGATGACCAGGGCGTCGTAGGGGACGGTGGCGCCGGAGGTCGTGGTGACCGTGCGGGCTGCGGTGTCGATGTGCTCGGCCGGGTCGGCGAGGCGCAGGTCGATGCCGTGGCGGGCGAGGAAGCCGGGCTCGCACAGGGCGAGTTCGGCGTCGGTGGCGCCGGTGAACGCGGAGGAGAGGTGGACCCGGTCGTACGCGGGCCTGTCCTCCTCGGCGAGCACGGTCACCCGCCAGCCGGGGCCGTCCGGCGCCGCGGGGTCGGCGAGGGCGCCACGTTCCGCGAGCGTCTCCAGGAAACGGTGGCCCACCATTCCGTGGCCGATGAGCACCAGGGTCTGGGTCATGGGAGTCACACTCCGTCGCGCCGGGGGAATCCCCCGCCGAGCCGCTGCGGGCGGGGGACCTTCCCTCTGACGGTAGGCCGGGCGCGGCGCGGTGCCGGACCGCTAAGGACCCGTCCGCCAGGGCCCAACGGCCCGTGCGGTCAGGCCTTTTGGCGGGCGTCGCCCGGCGAGCGCGGGCGTAGCGTCGTGGGCGACGGGCTGCTCCCCGACCACGACTGCAGCCCGGTGCGATGCGGTTTCCGGGGCGGGAGTGCGGCGACACCACTGTCCCGTCCCGGGCCCGCTCGCAAAGAGCGTGGGTTCTCCGGCTTCGGGTGGGGTGGACAGTGCGACCTCTGGAAGTGCGACGTCTGGAGGGGCGACCTCTGGAGGGGCGACCTCTGGAAGTGCGGTCCCTGGAAGTGCGGTCCCTGGAAGAGGGTTCGGCAGCTCCGCCCCTCGTGCTCGCCGTGCACGGCAGCGCCCTGCCCGGTGCCGCCCGCACCCTGCGGCGGCTCTGCGACCGGGTCGAGGAGCTCGGCGGGGTGCGGCCCGCCCTCGGTCACCTCGACCACCGGTCCCCCTCCGCCCCCTCCCTCGCCGAGGCGCTGCGGGACGGTGCCGTCGTCGTGCCCCTCCTCCTCGGCGACGGATACCACCGCACGGTCGACATCCCCGCCGTCGTCCGGAGCCACGGCAGTTCCGGCCGTGGATGTGTGCTCACCGACGGGCTCAGCGGCGACCGTGCCGTGGCGCTCGCCCTGAGCGACCGGCTGGATGAGGCGGAGCGGCGCTCGGGCGTGCGGGCCGACGCCGTGGTCCTCGCCGCCGCCGGATCGTCGCGGCCCGGGGGCAATGAGGGGGCGCGGGTGGCCGTGCGGCAATTGCGACTGCTGCTGTGCGGAGGTCCGGTGCGCGGGGTTCCGGTGTGCGGGGCGTACTGCTCGTCGGCCGGGCCCACCGTCCCCGAGGCGGTGGCGCGGCTGCGGGCCGCCGGGTACCGGAGGGTGGTCGTGGCCGCGCATCTGCTCGCGCCGGGGCGGTTCACGGGGGCGCTCGCCGAGGCCGGGGCCGATGCGGTGGCCGACCCGATCGCCGACCACCCGGGCATCGCGGCGCTGGTCCTGCGCCGGTACGACAGCGCCTTGCGTCGCCCGGGTGGCCCTGCCCGGCCGGTCGGCGCCGCAGCCTGACTCGGCGTACGCCTTCTGCTGTCCTGGAGGGCATGGCAACCTCCCCCGACTCACCGATCCCACCAACCGCACCCACCTCATCGGACGCATCGACCTCATCTGCCTCGTCGACCTCACCCACCACCCCCTTCACCAAACCGCTGCGGCCGCTCCTGGCCAGGGGCCGCGACGAGGAGCACCGCGCCGCGACACCGCTGGAGCTCTTCTTCGACCTGTGTTTCGTCGTGGCGGTCGCACAGGCCGGTGCCGAGCTGGTGCATGCCGTCGCCGAGGGGCATGCGGGCGAGGGCGTCCTCAACTACGCGATGGTCTTCTTCGCGATGTTCTGGGCGTGGGTCAACTTCTCCTGGTTCGCCTCGGCGTACGACAACGACGACGCGCTGTACCGCGTGGTCACGCTGATCCAGATCGCCGGTGTGCTCGTCTTCGCCGCCGGGGTCTCCAAGGGCTTCCAGGAGCACGACTTCCTCCTGGTCTGGCTCGGCTACCTGATCATGCGGGTCGCCCTCACCACCCAGTGGCTGCGCGTCGCAAGGGCGGCGACGGGCGCCGAGCGCGGGACGGCCCTGCGGTACGCGGCGGGCGTGCTGCTCTGCCAGGTCGGCTGGTCGGGGCTGCTGTTCCTGCCGGAGGGCGCCAGGCCCTGGCTTTTCCTCGTGATGGCGGTCGCGGAGATGTGCGTGCCGGTGATCGCGGAGCGCGCGTACACGACGGCGTGGCACCCGCACCACATCTCCGAGCGGTACGGCCTGTTCACGATCATCGTGCTTGGCGAGACCCTCGCGGCGGCGACCGTCGCGGTGAAGTCGGGCATCGAGGAGCACGACGCGCTGGACGAGCTGCTGCCCATCGCCGCGGGCGGCCTCCTCGTGGTGTTCGCCGCGTGGTGGATCTACTTCGTCGTGCCCATCCACGGTCGGCTGAGGAGCAACCGCCAGGCGTTCCTGTGGGGCTACGGGCACTACGTGATCCTGGGTTCGGCCGCGGCGATCGGGGCCGGGATCGAGGTGGCGGTCGAGCAGGCCGTCGGCAAGGCGCACATCTCGACGGTGGCGGCGTCCGCCGCGGTGACCGTGCCGACGGCGCTGTATCTGATCACGGTGTGGGCGCTGCACTCCCGTTACTACAAGGTGGGGGTGGCGCAGCAACTGGTGTTGCCGGTCAGTGCGTTGGCGGTGCTTGCGAGTACGTTCGCGGGCCGCTGGGCGGTGCTGGTGGCGGGGCTGGTCGCCGCGGCGACCGTCGCGACGGGGGTGACGCTCACCACCCGGACGGCGCGGCGCCCGTGACCGGGCCGCGTGGTACGCCTTCCTCATGACACCTGTTTCCGCTGATTCCACCGGAGCCGCGTTCCGACCGATGACCGACTCCCTGACCGATGTCGCGGGCCTCCGCGTCGGCCATGCCACGCGGGCCGGTGACGGCCGCCTGACCGGCACCACCGTGGTCCTCGCCCCCGAGGGCGGCGCCGTCGCGGCCGTGGACGTGCGGGGCGGCGGTCCCGGCACCCGCGAGACGGACGCCCTGGACCCGCGCAATCTGGTGCAGCGCGTCGAGGCCGTGGTCCTGACGGGCGGCAGTGCGTACGGGCTGGACTCCGCGTCGGGCGTGATGGCATGGCTGGAGGAGCGGGGCCGGGGCGTGCGGGTCGGCGCCGACCCCTCCCACGTCGTGCCCGTCGTCCCCGCCGCCTGCGTCTTCGACCTGGGCCGGGGCGGCGACTTCGGGGCCCGCCCCGACGCGGCGACCGGCCGGGCCGCCGTCGAGGACGCCGCACGCACCGAGCCGTTCACCCCGGTCGTGGAGGGGAACGTCGGGGCGGGGACGGGTGCGGTGGTCGGCAGGTTCAAGGGCGGCGTAGGCAGCGCCAGTGTCCGCCTCGGCTCGGGGATCACGGTCGCCGCGCTGGCCGTGGCGAACGCCGCGGGCTCGGCGGTCGATCCGCAGACAGGGGCGCTGTACGGGCAGTACTTCAGGGGGCAGCGGGTGAGTTATCCGGCGCCCGAGGTCCACGAGGAGGCGACGCGGCGCCTCGCCGAGGCCGCCGTCGAGAACGGGCCGCCCCCGCTGAACACCACCCTCGCCGTGGTCGCCACCGACGCCGAACTCACCAAGGCGCAGGCGCAGAAGCTGGCGGGCACCTCGCACGACGGCATGGCGCGCGCGGTGCGGCCCGTCCATCTCCTCAACGACGGCGACACCGTCTTCGCCCTCGCCACCGGGGAGCACGCCCTGGCGGCCGGGAACCCGCTCGCCCTCAACGAGATCCTCGCCGCGGGCGCGGACCTGGTGACGGAGGCGATCACGCGGGCGATGCTGGCGGCTGACTCCGTGGAGACGCCGGGCGGAACTTTCCCTTCGTACCTCGATCTCTACGGCAAGTAGCACGGGATCAGGAGGGAACCGGGGGGAACAGGAGAGAACAGGAGGGGACAAAGCAAGCAAATCGCCGCGCTCGCAGGCGCGTTGGGCACGGCAAGTGTGCTCACACTCACACTGTCCGCACGGAACCTATCCGGGGCACAGGCCGCTCTTAACTCGTACTGAGTCAGAACACGTACTTGGAGCAGCCCGTGACAAGGTCGGTCATAGTCAACCCCCGGCGCCGTGCCCTTATGGCCGCCACCGCGCTCGCCGCCGTGGGCGCGCTGACCCTCACGGCCTGCGGCGGCGACGCCGATGCCAAGGACGAGAAGAACGGCGGCAGCTCCTCGGCAGCCAAGGGCGCCGACATCACCATCTCGTCGAAGGACGGCGCCACCGACGCCTCGATCAACGCCACCGGCGTCAAGGTCAAGAACGGCAAGCTGACCGACGTGAAGATGACGTCGGCGACGTCCGGCGCCGCGGTCGAGGGCACCATCTCCGGCGACGGCTCCTCCTGGAAGCCCAAGGCCCAGCTGGAGCGCGGCACGAAGTACAAGGTGACGGCGAACGCCAAGGACGCCAAGGGCAACGCGGCGACCGAGAACGCGACGTTCACCACGATCTCCTCCGCCAACAGCTTCATCGGCACCTACGCACCCGACGGCGGCGCCAAGGTCGGCGTCGGCATGCCGGTCTCCTTCAACTTCGACAAGGCGATCACGGAGAAGAAGGACGTCCAGTCCCACATCACGGTGACGACCAGCAGCGGCCAGAAGGTCGTCGGCCACTGGTTCGGCAACCAACGCCTGGACTTCCGCCCTGAGGACTACTGGAAGGCCGGCTCCAAGGTCACGATGAAGATCAACCTTGAGGGCGTGAAGGGCGCGGACGGCGTCACCGGCGTGCAGAACAAGACGGTCACCTTCGACATCGGCCGCGCGCAGGTCTCCACGGTCGACGTGCAGGCCAAGAAGATGACGGTCGAGCGGGACGGCAAGGTCATCAAGTCCGTCCCGATCTCCGCGGGCAGCCCGTCGAACCCGACGTACAACGGCAAGATGGTCATCTCGGAGAAGTTCACCCAGACCCGGATGAACGGTGACACGGTCGGCTTCGGCGGGGAGTACGACATCAAGGACGTGCCGCACGCCATGCGGCTGTCCTCGTCGGGCACCTTCATCCACGGCAACTACTGGGGCTCGCCCTCGATCTTCGGCAGCGCCAACACCAGCCACGGCTGCGTCGGCCTCCAGGACGCGCGCGGCGCGGGCGACCCGAGCACCCAGGGCGCCTGGTTCTACAACAACTCCCTGATCGGCGACGTCGTGACGGTCAAGGGCTCGCCCGACAAGACCGTTGCACCCGACAACGGCCTCAACGGCTGGAACATGTCGTGGAGCGAGTGGACCGCGGGCAGCGCGAGCTGACGCACGCCCCCTCGGCGGCCGTCCCGGCTGCCGCGGCCGCCCCGGCCGCACCTCACAACTGAGCGAGCCACGTGGGAACTTCCCGCGTGGCTCGCCCGTTTTCCAAGTCCCGGGTTTCGTACCCGCGCGTTTTCCGGTTCCAGGGCATGATGTCGGACCGAGGGGCTACGGTATGCACTCACCAGGTGACATGTAGCAACGCCGGGAGAAGCCTTGAGCGTTCCGTACGACACTGCGTACGAGCCACCCGAGTCGCCCGAGCCACACTCTCCGGAGGAGCATCTCGAGCGACTCCTCGGCCGCGCCCTGAACTCGTTCGATCTGCCGGACGAGGTGATGGCCCGGCTGGGCTCCGCCCTCGCCCACGACACCTCGCTGCACTCCGCGCACCACAGCTCGGGGCTGCACCGCGAGACGTTCAGACACACCTGGCTGCTCGCCGACGCGTCCGTGCTCACGCTCTGGGAGCTCGTCCACAACACCGCGCCGGGCAGCGCCCCGACGCACGAGCTCTATGCCGACGAGGAGGAGGCGGGCGTCGCCACCTCGCGCCTGCCGCTGCCGCCCGACCCGCCCGCGTGCGGCCGACCGGTCGTGCTCCAGCTTCCGGCCGACTCAGAGCCCCGCCATGCGTATGTTCCGGACGATTCCGCGGACCACGCGCGCCGCCTGCTGCGCCGCGCGGAGAACCCCGACGGCGACCGGCCGGGCACGAGCGTCGCGCGGCTGCTGCGCGCCGCGTTCGCGCACCAGATCACCCAGGCCTTCGGCCGTCCGCGCCTCGCCGGTGAAGTGCGCATGTGCTTCTCGCTCTACGAGCACGCGTTCCTGCTCTTCGACGGCGGCGAGACGAGCCTGTGGGAGGTCGAGCACACGCTCACGCCCGACGGGCGGCACATGTGCGAGGTGTACGACACCGAGGAGGCGGCGCGCGCCGCGATGGAGCGCAGGGCCCGTGCCTGGACCCGGGAGGGCCGGACGCGGGGCTAGGGGCCCGCCAGAAGAACCCCGGAAGTCCTCAGGGGCCTCAGGGGCCCTCAGGGGCGCCTAGGAGCGACCCTCGCCGAACTGCCGTACGAGACCGGCGAAAGCGGCCCGCTCGTCCGCGGTGAGCTCCACGGTCTCCGTGCGCGGCGGGCCCTGCTGGGTCGGCAGCGCTCGGAGCGCCGGGGCACGGAGCGACGGGGTCTGGCGCCACGCCTCCATGTCGAAGCGGTCCTTGCGCATGACCCGCACCAGGCCGACGGCCCAGACGACGGTCGCCACGGCGAGAACGGCCACGCCTATCTGCTGAACGATCGAGACATCCTGGAGCATGCGGCCCAGTAGACAACAGGGGCGGGGGCTTTCGACAGGGGGTAATAGGACTTAGGTCCCGAAGTGACGCAAGTCGCACACTCCGGGACCGGTTGCCCTTCAGGGACGTTCGGGAGGGGAAACGTCCGGGTTCAGACGCTCGCCGTCGCCTTCGCCGCCACCGGCTCCTCGGCCGCGGGCGCCGTCTCGTCGGCCGCGCCCGGAGGCGTCGTCTTCCTGGCGCCCTTGAGCAGCACCACCACGGCCGTCGAGACACAGACACCGGCGGCGATCGCGACCAGGTACAGCAGGGGCTGGCCGATCAGCGGGACCACGAAGACACCGCCGTGCGGGGCGCGCAGCGTGCAGCCGAAGGCCATCGACAGGGCGCCGGTGACCGCGCCGCCCGCCATCGAGGCGGGGATGACGCGCAGGGGGTCGGCCGCCGCGAACGGAATTGCGCCCTCCGTGATGAAGGAGGCGCCGAGGAACCAGGCCGCCTTGCCGTTCTCCCGCTCGGTCTTGGTGAAGAGACGGCCGCGGACCGTCGTGGCGAGGGCCATGGCGAGCGGCGGGACCATGCCCGCGGCCATCGCCGCGGCCATGACCTTGAGGCTGCCGTCGGTCGGGTGGGTGAGGCCGCCGATCGCGAAGGCGTAGGCCACCTTGTTGAGCGGGCCGCCGAGGTCGAAGCACATCATCAGGCCGAGGATGACGCCCAGGATGATCGCGTTGGCCCCGGAGAGGCCCTCCAGCCAGTCGGTCAGCGCACTCTGCAACGAGGCGATGGGCTTGCCGACGACGAGGAACATCAGGAAGCCGACCACCGCCGACGAGATCAGCGGGATCACCACCACCGGCATGATGCCGCGCAGCACGGCCGGGATGCGGACCCGTTGGATGCCCATGACGACGGCGCCCGCGAGCAGGCCCGCGGCGAGACCGCCGAGGAAGCCCGCGTTGATGGTGACGGCGACCGAACCGCCGACGAAGCCGGGGACCAGGCCGGGCCGGTCGGCCATGCCGTACGCGATGTAGCCCGCGAGGACCGGGACGAGGAAGGCGAAGGCGAGCCCGCCGATCTGGAAGAGCAGCGCGGCCCAGCTGGTGTGGTCCGTCCAGATGAAGTGCTCGGCGACCGACGGCGCCTTGTCGATCTTCCAGCCGCCGATGGCGAAGCCGAGGGCGATGAGGAGGCCGCCCGCGGCCACGAACGGGACCATGTAACTGACGCCGGACATCAGCCACTTGCGCAGCTTGGTGCCGTAGCCGTCGCCGTCGTCCCCGGCGCCCTCCACGGGCGTGGGGCCGGTGGAGGCGGCGGTGGTCTCGCCCCGGGCCGCCTTCTCCCGCACCTCGGCGATGAGTTCGGCGGGGCGGTTGATGCCTGCCTTCACGCCCACGTCGACGGTGGGCTTTCCGGCGAAACGGTCCTTGTCGCGCACGGGGACGTCGTGGGCGAACACGACGGCGTCCGCCGCGGCGACGACCTCGGGGTCGAGACGGGTGAAGCCCGCCGACCCCTGCGTCTCGACCGTGATCTCCACGCCCACCTCGCGGGCCGCGTTCTCCAGGGACTCCGCGGCCATGTAGGTGTGGGCGATGCCCGTGGGGCAGGAGGTGACGGCGACGATACGGAAGGGCTCGTCCGGGCCGGAGCCGCCGCCCACCGGGGCACCGGGAGCGGCAGGTTCGGCTTCCTCGGCAGTCGCTTCCTCGGCAGCCGCTTCCTCAGCAGCCGCTGCCGCGTCCTCGCCGCTGATCAGCGCCGCCGCCTCCGCCGCCGTCGAGGCGGACCGCAGCGCTCCGGTGAACTCCGCGTCCATCAACTGCCGTGCCAGCGACGACAGGATCGTCAGGTGGGCGTCGTCCGCGCCCGCCGGGGCCGCGATCAGGAAGATCAGGTCGGCGGGGCCGTCCGGCGCGCCGAAGTCGATGCCGCGCGCCGAACGCCCGAAGGCGAGGGTCGGCTCGGTGACGTGCGCGCTGCGGCAGTGCGGGATGCCGATGCCGCCGTCCAGGCCGGTCGGCATCTGCGCCTCGCGGGCCGCCACGTCGGCAAGGAAGCCGTCGAGGTCGGTCACCCGGCCCAGGGCCACCATCCGTTCGGCGAGCGCGCGGGACGCCGCTTCCTTGGTGTCGGCGGACAGGTCGAGTTCGAGGTCGACCAGATCCGCGGTGATCATGTCGGTCATCGCGGGCTCCTTTGCACGCGTATCGCCCGGCGGGCGGCGGCTGTTGGGGGGACGGCGGCAGGAGGGTTCATGCGGCGGGCTCGGTCAGTACGCGCTCCAGCGGGACCTCGGCCGTCACCGTGACGGCGTCCGGCGCCAGGTCCGCCGGGGTCGGCATCGCGCTGCCGGGGAGCTGGACCGCGGCCGCGCCGTGCGCCACGGCGGAGGCGAGGGCGCGGGGCCCGGAGCCGCCCGCGATCAGGAAACCGGCCAGGGAGGAGTCACCGGCCCCCACATTGCTGCGCACGGCGGCGGCGTCGACGGGAGCGCTCGCGAAGTACGTGCCCGACGCGTCGACCAGGAGTTGGCCGTCGGCGCCGAGGCTGGCGAGAACGGCCCGGGCACCCGCCTGCCGCAGTTCCTCGGCGGCCTCGACCGCGTCGCCGACCGTCTTGAGGGGGCGGGCCACGGCTTCGGCGAGCTCTTCGACGTTGGGCTTGACGACGTCGGGGCGCTCCGCGAGCGCAGCGAGCAGGGCGGGCCCCGAGGTGTCCAGGGCGATCCGGGCACCGGCCGCGTGCGCGCGGGCCACGAGCTCCGCGTACCAGGAGGGCTTCAGGCCGCGCGGCAGGCTGCCGCAGCAGGCGATCCAGTCGGCGCCCTGCGACCGGTCACCGACGGTGGCGAGCAGCAGCTCCCGCTCCGCGTCGGAGAGTTCGGGGCCGGGCGCGTTGATCTTCGTGAGCGTGCCGTCGGGCTCCGCGACCGCGATGTTGGAACGGGTCTGCCCGGTGACGGGGACCGGGGCGACCTCGATGCGCTGCTCGTCGAGGAGCTGCGCGACGAGCGCGCCGGGCGCTCCGCCCAGCGGCAGTACGGCGACGGTCCGCACGCCCGCGGCCGCGACGGCCCGCGAGACGTTGACGCCCTTGCCGCCCGGGTCCACGCGCTCGCCGGTGGCGCGGACGACCTCGCCGCGGTCGAGCGACGGCACCTCGTAGGTGCGGTCGAGGGAGGGGTTGGGGGTGACGGTGAGGATCATGCGCGTACTACTTCCGTGCCCGCGCGCTCGATGGCGGCGGCGTCGTGGTCGGTGAGGCCGGTGTCGGTGATCAGGAGGTCGACGTCGGCCAGGGCGCCGAAGCGCGCGAAGTGCTCCTGGCCGTGCTTGGCGGAGTCCGCGAGCAGCACGACCCGGCGGGCCGCCGCGATGGCCGCGCGCTTCACGGCCGCCTCGGCGAGGTCGGGGGTGGTGAGTCCGGCGTCGGCGGAGAAGCCGTTGGCGGCGAGGAAGAGGACGTCGGCGCGGATCTCGCCGTACGCCCGCAGCGCCCATGCGTCGACGGCCGCGCGCGTACGCTGCCTGACCCGGCCGCCGATGAGGTGGAGCTGGATGCCGGGGTGGTCGGCGAGGCGGGCGGCGGTGGGCAGCCCGTGCGTGACGACGGTGAGCGTCGACTCCAGCGGGAGTGCCGCCGCGAGCCGCGCGACGGTCGACCCCGCGTCGAGGACGATGCTGCCCTCGGCGGGCAGTTCGGCGAGGGCGGCGCGGGCGATGCGGTCCTTCTCGTCGGCGGCGGTGCCCTCGCGCTCGGCGAGGTCCGGCTCGAAGTCGAGCCGTCCGGCCGGTATGGCACCGCCGTGCACGCGGCGCACGAGTCCGGCCCGGTCGAGCGCCTTCAGGTCGCGCCGGATGGTCTCCGCGGTGACCTGGAACTCCTCGGCCAGCGACAGCACGTCGACGCGGCCGCCGTCGCGTGCAAGGCGCAGGATCTCCTGCTGCCGCTCCGGTGCGTACATGTCCGTTTGCCTCCGCCGCATGCCCGAGCCTGTGGTTTCACTGGGAGAGTACGGCCGGATTTCCGGAAAGTAAACAGGTTCGGGCCTGACTCGGACACAAACGGACTTCTGCCTCTACGGGGGCGTTGCTTTGGACCCGTGAACCTGCGGCCGGACCTGCGGCCGGACCTACGGCCAGGGAAACGTCTCCAGCGCCGCAAGACACCGCTCCGCCAGCCCCGCGGGCCCCTCAGACTCTGCCGACCCCTCAGACCCTGCTGCCCCCTCAGACCCTGCCGCCCCCTCAGGACTCACGTCCCCCGCCGCCCACGTCTCCACCGCCACCCGCACCGCCACACTCGCGACGCCCGCCGCGAGGCGCAGCTCCAGGGGCGGCCCGGCAGGGGGCGTCCCCCCGGCCCGCTCCGCGAGGATCGCCAGCAGCGTCTGCTCCGACGCATGGCACGCGTCCGCCCACACCGCCCGCAGCGCCGGGCTCTCCGCCGACATGCGCAGCAGCGAGCGCACCCAGGCCAGGGACTCCGCCGCCCTCGGGGTGTCGGCCGCGAGCGCCTCCGTGACCGCGTGCCGCAGCGCGTCCGGGACCGACAGGCCCGCGGGAGCCCGGCGCACCGCCTCCGCCCACTGCTGCGCGCCCGCCGTGAAGAGCGGTGCGACCGACTCCTCCTTGGTCGGGAAGTAGCGGTAGAACGTGCGCGGCGCGACGCCCGCCGACCGCGCGATGTCCTCGGCGCGGGTGGCCCGCAGTCCGTCCGCGACGAAGAGCGCGGCCGCGGTGCGGGCGATGTCCAGGCGGGTCTCGTTCTTGCGTCGCTCCGTCAGCGAAACGGCAGGCGTGTCAGGCATGTCAGGCAGGTTATGTCAGCTTCCGTACGGGGGTTCGGAACCGTCCGGAGGCACTTACTGCCCGTGTGACACAATCTGCCACCGTAAGCCGCGCCGGAGAGTGCGCGGAAGGCACGCGTACGGCACGCGGTGCGAGCAAGAGGTGGCAAACAGCGGTGCGTCGTCGGCAGTTCCTTCTCCACACGGCCGGTCTCACCGGCGCCACCGCGCTCGGCGCCGCCGGCCTCAGCGCCTGCTCCGCGGAGACCGACACCCCGCTCAGGCTCCTCGTGGCCAGCTACGACAAGAGCGTGGGCTCCTCCATCGGCGACCAGTGGGGCAGCCTCATCGGCGCCTTCAAGAAGGCCCACCCGGGCATCGAGGTCGACCTGGAACGCGTCCCCTTCGCCAAGCTCGACCGCACCCTGGCTCGGCGCGTGAAGGACGGCGACGCCCCCGACATCGCCCAGTCCAACCTCTTCGCGCCCTACGCCGAGGAGGGCAAGCTGTACGGCGCGTCCGACCTCTTCGACGTCCGTACCGAGGGCGACTTCATCCGCTCCTACGCGGAGGCGGGCATGGTCGACCGCGTCCAGTACGGCCTGCCGTTCCTGGCCAGCACCCCGCGACTCTTCTACAACAAGGCGCTGTTCAAGCAGGCCCGCATCAAGGCGCCCCGCTCCTGGGCCGAACTGCGCGACGCCGCCGTGGCGTTGAAGGCGATCGGCGTGCCCACCCCGTACGGCCTTCAGCTCGGGCCTGAGGCCGCCGAGGACGAGGCGCTCGCCTGGCTGCTCGCCGACGGCGGCGGCTATGCCGCCCTCACCGGCTACGACTTCGCCACCCCCAGCAACATCGACACCCTCACCTGGCTCCGCGACAACCTCGTGGCGCGCGGCCTGGCGGGCGCCGACCCCAAGTCGCTGACGAGGACGGACGCGTACGCCCAGTTCCTGCGCGGCAAGATCGGCATGATGATCGCGCACCCGGTCCTGATGGGCGCCGCCGACCAGGCCAAGTTCCCCTACGCGCACGCCCCGTTCCCCCGGAAGCTGGGCGGCGCGGCGCCGCCGGTGGGGCTCAACGACTGGCTGATGGCGTTCAAGCAGAACGGGCGGCGCGAGCAGTGCGGCACGTTCCTGAGCTATCTGTACGGACGCAAGTCCGCCCTTGCGTACGGCGGGGGCCAGTCCGCGCTGCCCGTGACGAGCTCGGCGTCGGACGCCCTGCGCAAGGACCCGAAGCAGCGCCCGATGTGGGACTTCATCGACCAGATGCCGCAGGCCCAGTTCCAGCCGACGAACCTCGGCTCGTGGCCGGAGGTCAGGAACGCGGTGCGCCGTCACATCGGCGAGGCGGTGGCCAAGGGCGGCAGCCCGAAGGCGGTCCTGGAGTCCTTGGACACGATGGCGGCCCAGGCGGAACTTTAAGAGCTCCGCTAGTGGGGCGGTTCGTACCTGCGGGCTCGCTGTGGCTGGTCGCGCAGTTCCCCGCACCCCTTGGAAGCACCGGGCGCGGGGAACCTCGTACGGCCACCGGCCACCGGCCACCGGCCACCGATCACGGCGTCAGCGCAGGCTCCTTCTCCACCGGGTCCGCGTCCGGCACACCCTCGTCCCCGCCGCCCTCGATGTGCTGCTTCGGCTTCGCCGGGAGCGCGAACATCACCAGGAAGATGACGGCGAGCACGCCCGCCACCCACCACAGCGCGTTCTGGAACCCGTCCACGAACTCCGCGGGGACCCGGTCGGGCGTGACCCGCTCGTCGATGACCCCGAAGAAGACCACCGACACCAGGCCGAGGCCGAGCGCGGTGCCCATCTGCTGCACGGTGTTGATGAGCCCCGAGGCCGAACCCGCGTGCTCCTGCGGGACGCCCGAGAGGACCGCGTCCGTCAGCGGGGCCACGATCAGCCCCATGCCGACGCCCATCACGACCAGCGGGAGCGCCATCTGCCAGGGCGCGATGTCCGCCCCGTACCGCCCGGCCTCCCAGATGTAGATCAGGACGCCCGCGGCCATCGCCAGGGCACCGGCCTGCAGCACCTTGCGGCCGAAGCGGGGCACGAGCTTCTGCACGGAGATACCGGCCGCCGCCGAGACGGCGATCGAGAACGGCACCCCGGTCAGCCCGGCGCGCAGCGCGGTCCAGCCGAGGCCGACCTGCATGTAGAGCGTCCAGACCAGGAAGAAGATGCCCAGCGTGACGCCGAAGACCGTCTGCACCGCGATGCCCGCGGCGAAGCTCTTCACCTTGAACAGCGACAGCTCCACGAGCGGCGAACCGTCCTTCGCCGTCTTCCACTTCTCGTACGCGATGAGCGCGCCGAAGACGACCAGCGAACCGGCCATCATCACGTACCCCCACACCGGCCAGTCCAGCTCGCGGCCGCGGGTGAGCGGGTAGAGCAGCATCAGCAGACCGGCGGTAACCAGGACGACGCCGACGAGGTCAAGCTTGAGGGCGCGCGGCGCCTTGGACTCGGAGATGAACTTCCGGCCGAGGATGATGCCCGCGATGCCGACCGGCAGGTTGATGAGGAAGATCGGCCGCCACTCAAGGCCGAAGATGTTCCACTCGGTGAGCAGCGCGCCGAGCAGCGGCCCGGAGACCGCGCCGAGGCCGACGATCATGCCAAAGAGGCCGAAGACCTTGCCGCGCTCGTGGGCCGGGAAGGTCGCGTGCACGATGGACAGCACCTGCGGCACCATCAGCGCGGCCATGCCGCCCTGCAGGATGCGCGAGGCGACCAGCATCTCCGGGTTCGCCGCGAAACCGCAGAGCGCGGAGGCGACCGTGAACCCGGTGATGCCTATGAGGAAGATCCGCTTGCGGCCGTGGATGTCGCCGAGGCGCCCGCCGGTGACGAGACCCGCGGCGAAGGCGAGCGAGTAGCCAGCGGTGATCCACTGGATCTGGCTGAACGTGGCGCCCGCGTCACGCTGGATGGACGGGATGGCGATGTTGACGATCGTGACGTCGACGAGGTCCATGAAGGCGGCGGTCATCACGATCGCCAGGGCGAACCAACGCCGCCGGTCGCCGGCGGCCACCGGCGACACGGGAGCGGAAGTGGTGCTGGGTGAAGTCATGCCGTAAGGCTAGAGGCCATATAGGTCAGCTCATGTCCTAGTTCTCCGGCATCCTGAACGACATGACGACGGACGGTACGACAGCGGCGGGCACCGACACCCCGGCCAGGCTCTTCCAGCTCCTCTCCCTCCTGCAGACGCCCCGCGAGTGGCCGGGCGCCGAGCTCTCCGAACGGCTCGGCGTCAGCAGGCGGACGGTACGGCGGGACATCGACCGGCTGCGGGACCTCGGCTATCCGGTGCGGGCCTCCCAGGGCGCGGCGGGCGGCTACCGCCTGGTCGCGGGCAAGGCCATGCCGCCGCTGGTCCTGGACGACGAGGAGGCGGTGGCCATCGCGGTCGGGCTGCGGGCCGGGGCGGGGCACGCGGTGGAGGGCGTGGAGGAGGCGTCGGTGCGGGCGCTCGCCAAGCTGGAGCAGGTGCTGCCGGGGCGGCTGCGCCACCGGGTCTCCGCGCTGCAGATCGCGACGACGCCGCTGACCAGCGGGGACGGGGCGAGCATCGCGCCGGAGACGCTGACGGTGATGGCGTCGGCCGCGGCCGGGCACGAGCGGCTGCGGTTCGCCTATCGCTCGGGGGACGGCACGGCGTCGCGGCGGCTCACCGAGCCGTACCGGCTGGTCTCGACGGGGCGCCGCTGGTACCTCGTGGCGTACGACATCGACCGTGAGGACTGGCGGACCTTCCGGGTGGACCGGGTGTCCGAGCCGTTCGCGACGGGGGCGCGGTTCGTGCCGCGGGAGCTGCCGCAGGGGGATGCCGCGGCGTTCATCCGCGACTCGATGTGGCGCGGGCGGCCCACGTACGACCTGGATGTGTCCTTCGCGGCGCCCGCGGAGTTCGTCACCGCGCGGCTGGCCTCGACGCTCGGTCCCGTGGAGTCCCTGGACGACCACAGCTGCCGTCTGCGCTGCCAGGCGTCGGACTCGATCGAGTGGCTGGCGGTCCGCCTCGCGGTCATGGACTGCGACTTCACGGTGCACGGTCCGCGGGAACTGGTCGACTGCATCGGGGAGATCAGCGCCCGCCTGTCCCGGTCGATCACCGGCGCGGGGAAGAGGAAGAGGAAGGGGCAGGGGAAATAGGGTCCCGGCGCCGGGGGGATGGCACCGGGACCCGGTCAGTGGGCCGCTCAGGGCTCAAGCCTCAAGCCTCAAGGCTCAAGGCTCAAGAGCGGCTGCCGCCTAGGCCGCCGCGTCGAAGCCCGTGTCCCGCGCCAGCTTCTTCAGCTCGAGAAGCGCGTGCTTCTCGATCTGGCGGATCCGCTCACGCGTCAGCCCGTGCTCCTTGCCGACCTCCGTCAGCGTGCGCTCACGGCCGTCGTCTATGCCGTACCGCATCTTGATGATGGAGGCCGTGCGCTGGTCGAGGCGGCCGATCAGGCCGTCGAGCTCCTCGCTGCGGAGCAGCGAGAGGACGGACTGCTCGGGCGAGACGGCCGAGGTGTCCTCCAGGAGGTCACCGAACTGGGTGTCGCCGTCGTCGTCCACGCCCATGTTCAGCGAGACGGGGTCGCGCGCCCAGTCCAGGACGTCCGTGACGCGGGCCGGGGTGGAGGCGAGCTCCGTGGCGATCTCGGCGGGCTCGGGGTCGCGGCCGTTCTCGCGGTTGAACTCGCGCTGGACGCGGCGGATCCGGCCCAGCTCCTCCACCAGGTGGACGGGGAGGCGGATGGTGCGGGACTGGTCGGCTATGGAGCGGGTGATGGCCTGACGGATCCACCAGGTGGCATACGTGGAGAACTTGAAGCCCTTGGCGTAGTCGAACTTCTCGACTGCGCGGACCAGGCCCGCGTTCCCCTCCTGGATCAGGTCGAGCAGGGGGAGGCCGCTGCGCGGATAACGGCGGGCGACCGCGACGACCAGGCGGAGGTTCGAACGGATGAAGACGTCCTTGGCGCGCTCACCGTCGGCGATGAGGGCTTCGAGCTCCTCGCGGTCCGCGGTGACCTTGCTGTCCTCGACCTCGCCGTCCAGGATCTTCCGGGCATACACCCCGGCCTCGATGACCTGGGAGAGCTCCACTTCCTTGGCGGCGTCGAGCAGCGGCGTGCGCGCTATCTCGTCGAGGTACATGCCGACCAGGTCGCGGTCGGCGATCTCCCCGCCTACGGCGCGAACACTGCGTGCCGCGTCGGTCTCGCCGGAGGCGGCGGACTTACGACGGGCGACGGCACGGGTTGCCATGCGTGCTCCCTTGCGATGGTTGTCCTGGTCGGCCCATTCATGGGGCCTCTGTGGTGGATGGCACACCCTCGGGTGCCCTGCATCCGTTGGAAACAACGACTGGAATCCGGACAGAATTCCCAAGCCGCACATCTTTTTTCCTGACGGTGCAGTACCCTGTGGCGCCACACGGGCGGCCGGATGCCGCCGGACCGCGTAGAGGTGCAGGTCAGACCGGCCGTCACCGTCGACACCGTCGCCCTCCTGCGGGAAGAGCGCCGCCCTTGGCTGCCCTCCCACCCTGAAGACGACCCGCACCGCCCGTTGGTTGCTCAGGAGCGGATTCCGGTCCCCACCCTGGTCGTGTGCTCGGTTACAGGACGAGTAGTCCTGTCTGATCGAAGTCGGCCCACCGCCCAGCACGAGCGGTCCCTAGGCCCCCGGGACTAGGCCCCGAGACCGTTACCCGTCGGCAGGTCTCCGGCCTACCTTCCCTCCATGAACGACACCACAGGCACCCTCGACGAAGCCCTGCAGCGGTTGCACGCCTCGGGGCCCGAGCGTCTCGGGCGGCTCACCAACCACGCCCCGATGGCGGTCGAGGCGCTCGCCGCGCGCGGGCAGTCCCGCGCCGTCCACCGGTGGCTCGATCTTTACGCTCCCAGATTGGAGGAGTTTCCCGCCGCGGTAGAGCCGCTCACCGACGGGGACTGGGCCTCGGCACTGGGTGACACGCGGCGCGCGGCGGACTGGATCGCGTACTTCCAACGGGAGATCAGGGAGAGCGGGGAGCAGTCCTGGCGCGAGGTGCTCGCCCTGTGGTGGCCGCGGCTGCTGCCCGGTCTGTACGGCGGTTCGTCGCATCCGGTGATCCGGGTCGGCCACGCCGTGCGCACGCTGGAGGAGGGCGGCGCGACCGGGCCCCGGCTCGACGAGCTCGCCCACGGCCTCGGCTACTGGGCGGCCCGCCACCACCCGCTGACCGGCGTGGCCATGCTGCCGGGTGCCGATAGCGCGGCCGACGCCCTGGAGGCGGTGCCGCCCATCGCGAACCGGGCGGACGGCGGCTTCCCCACCCGGCTCGCCCGGGTCGAGGGGCTGCCCGCGTGGGCCACCGATGTGGACGCCCCGGAGGAGGCGCGGCGCAGGCTGACCGAGCTGGTGCGGGCGGCCACGCACCGGTACGTCACGCACGGCCACGGCGACGAGACGATGCTGGTGCACGCGGCGACGGCGCCCAACGCCGTGCTGCGCGCCCTGCCCGCGCTCCCCCGCGCCCTGTGGGTGCCGAGCCTGCACGCCGCGTGGACCGCGTCGGCGGCGGTGACCGCCATGTACGCGCCGGACGAGCCGGTGGCGTACACCCCGCCGGGCACGTTCACCGCCGAGGAGGCCTTCGAGCGGGCCCTGGCCCACGGCGACGAGCACGTCATCAAGCTGACGGACACGGCGCTCGACGTCGGCGACGAACAGGCGCTGGCGGCGGCCCTGCGCGCGATCGAGCTCAGCGAGCCGCTCGCCTGACGCCGCGCACGCCGGGACGGCCCGCGCTCACCCGAACTGCACCGACCGCTTCGCGAGCCCCATCCAGAACCCGTCGATCACGCTGCGCTGCGCACCGAGGTCCCCCGCCGCCTCGGCCGCGCCGAGCGTCACGAAGAGCGGCGCGAAGTGCTCGGTGCGCGGGTGGGCGAGCTGCCCGGCCGGGGACTTCCGCCCGAAGTCGAGCAGCGCGTCCACGTCGCCCGCCTCCAGGGCCTCGTGGCCCCACGCGTCGAACTCCGCCGACCAGGCGGGGACGCCGCCCTGCCGCAGCGCCGCCAGGTTGTGCGTGAAGAAGCCGCTGCCGACGACCAGCACGCCCTCGTCGCGCAGCGGCGCCAGCTTGCGGCCGATGTCCATGAGGCGGCGCGGATCGAGGGTCGGCAGGGAGATCTGGAGCACGGGGATGTCCGCGTCCGGGTACATCTCCACGAGCGGCACGTACGCCCCGTGGTCGAGCCCGCGGTCCGGCACGTCCTGCACGGGCGTGCCGGGGGCGTGCAGCAGTTTCCGTACGGACGCGGCGAGTTCGGGGGCGCCGGGCGCGGCGTACGTCACTTGGTAGTAGTGCTCGGGGAAGCCCCAGAAGTCGTACACGAGGGGCAGCGTCTGGGTGGCGGAGAGGGCCAGCGGGGCCTCCTCCCAGTGGGCGGAGACCATCAGGATCGCCTTCGGGCGCGGCAGCCCGGCGGACCAGGCGGCCAGCTCGCCGGGCCAGACCGGGTCGTCGGCGAGCGGCGGGGCGCCGTGGCTGAGATACAGGGCGGGCATGCGGGACATCGCGCACCTCCGGCGGGCGGGACCAGGCGATCGAACGAGGCACTTGTACGAAGCGCTTGAATGAGGTATTTGAAACCTCAAGCTTTATGAGCCCATCGTACGGGTGGTTTGTTCAAAGTTCAAGGAACAACCTCGTACAGTGGGGTCCATGGATACGGCAGCGACCCCTCCCCCGACCGGCGAGCCGCGCTGGCTGGACGGCGACGAGCAGTGCGTCTGGCGGGAGTACCTCCAGGCGACCACTCTTCTCGACGACTTCCTCGACCGTCAGCTGCAGCGCGACGCGGGCATGCCCCACATGTATTACGGCCTATTGGTCCAGTTGTCCGACGCCCCCCGGCGGCGGCTGCGGATGACCGAGCTGGCCAAGACCATGAAGATCACCCGGTCCCGTCTCTCGCACGCCATCGCGCGCCTGGAGAAGAGCGGCTGGGTGCGCCGCGAGGACTGCCCGTCCGACAAGCGTGGGCAGCTCGCGATCCTGACCGACGACGGCTTCGAGGTGCTGCGCAGGACCGCCCCCGGCCATGTCACCGCCGTCCGCCAGGCCCTCTTCGACCGGCTCACCCCGGAACAGCAGAAGTCCCTCGGCGAGATCATGAAGATCGTCGCCGAGGGACTTCAGCCCAAGGAGGCCGGGGCAGACCTCCCCTGGCTCCGCTAGGTGCGCCGCCCGCAACCCTCCCGGGGCAGCGGCTTGCCGCGGTCCCGGGTCAGTGGGCCATCACCGGGATCTTGACCTCGTCCTCGACACCGTCCGACGAGTCGGCGGGAGCCGACGTGCCGCCCTGGTGGCCGGTGGTGACGAACGTCGCCGCGATCAGCGCGGAGACGACCAGGATGCCGACCGCCCACCAGATGGCGCTGGTGTAGCCCTCGACCATGGCCTGCGCCTGGAGGAGCTTCGGGTTGGTGGCACCGGCCGCGTGGTCCGTGAGGTACGCGGTGGTCGCCGAGGCGGCGATGGTGTTCAGGAGGGCCGTGCCGATGGCGCCGCCGACCTGCTGCGAGGTGTTGACCATCGCGGAGGCGACACCGGCGTCACGGGCCTCGACGCCGTGCGTGGCCAGGGACATGGCAGGCATGAACGCCGTACCCATGCCGAGGCCCAGCATCAGCTGCGCGGGCAGGATCAGACCGGTGTAGGAGCTGCCGATCTCCAGCTGCGTCAGGAGCAGCATGCCGACCGCGGCGAGCAGGAAGCCCGGGGCCATCAGCAGCCGCGGCGCGACGCGGGTCATCAGACGGGCACCGATCTGCGTGGAGCCCGTGATCATGCCGACCATCATCGGCAGGAACGCGAAGCCGGTCTTGACCGGCGAGTAGCCCTGCACGATCTGCAGGTAGTACGTGAGGAACAGGAACAGGCCGAACATCGCGATGACCGCGAGGCCGAGCGACATGTAGACGCCGCCGCGGTTGCGCTCGGTCAGGACGCGCAGCGGCAGCAGCGGCGACTTGACCTTGGCCTCGGTGAGGACGAACGCGGCGAGCAGCACGGCCGAGGCGACGAACATCGTGACCGTCACTGCGTCCGACCAGCCCGCGGACTCGGCGCGGGTGAAGCCGTAGACCAGCGAGACCAGACCGAGGGTGGAGAGGACCACGCCGGGGATGTCGAGCGGCGAGCGGTTGCGGCCGCCGGCCGGCTCACGGATGACGAAGTACGCGCCCAGGGCGGCGACCACCGCGAACGGGATGTTCACGAAGAAGGTCCAGCGCCAGTTCAGGTACTCGGTGAGGAAGCCGCCGAGGATCAGGCCGACGGCGCCGCCACCACCGGCGATCGCGCCGTAGATGCCGAAGGCCTTGGCGCGCTCCTTGGCGTCGGTGAACATCACCGCGAGCAGCGAGAGGGCGGCGGGCGCGAGCAGCGCGCCGAACACACCCTGGAGGGCGCGGGCGCCCAGCATCATGGCCTCGCCGGTCGCGGCGCCGCCGAGCGCGGAGGCCCCGGCGAAACCGATCAGGCCGGTCACGAAGGTGCGCTTGCGGCCCCACAGGTCGGCGATGCGGCCGCCGAAGAGCAGCAGACCGCCGAAGGCGAGCGCGTAGGCCGTGATGACCCACTGGCGGTTGCCGTCGGATATGCCGAGGTCCTGCTGGGCGGAGGGCAGCGCGATGTTCACGATGGTCGCGTCGAGCACGACCATCAGCTGCGCGAGAGCGATGAAGACGAGCGCTCTCCAGCGCTTGGCGTCGGGCCCGGATGCGGGCTTGAGAGCTGTGTCGGACATAGGAGTAGCCACCTAGCGGTACGGAGTGGTCAAAGAGGTACGAGCCGGTAAAAGCAGAAAGATGAAGCGAGCGCGGTGCGCGGTGAGGCGTGCGCGGTGCGCGATCAGGTCTGTCGGAGGTCCTCCAGCGTCGCCGCCGCCCCCGGAAGCTCGGACCGGGCGGGCGCCATCAGGCCGTCCAGGAACAGCTGCAGATGACGGTGGATGAAGCTGTCCATGCCCGGGCAGGCCGTGCCCGGCAGCGGCCTGGTCAGCTGGGACAGGGCGACCATCAGGTCACCGACGGCGATGTCGGTGCGCAGCTGACCGGCCGCGCGGGCGCGCTCCATGAGGCCTTCGATGGAGCGTTCGAGCCGCTCGCGGGCGTCGAGCAGGTCGGGGTGGAAGGGGTCGAAGTCGGCCGACAGCATCGGGCACATGGCCCCGATGCGCTCCTCGGCCGCGGCGTGCACGAAGGTGCGCAGGGCGTCGAAGGCGGCGCCCTCGTCGGCGTCCGCCGTGGCGATGCCCTGCTCGGCGTGGGCCGCGACGCGGTCCGTCACCGAGAGGACGACCTGGCGCACCAGCTCGGGGCGGTCGGCGAAGTGCCGGTAGACCGTGGCGTTGCCGACGCCCGCCCGGCGCGCGACCTCGTCGAGGGGTACGTCCGACCCGTGCTCCACGAACATCTCGCGCGCGGCGGCGACGATCCGCTCCCGGTTGCGCAGGGCGTCGGCCCGCGGTCGCGGGACTCGGCGCTGCGGGGCGGTGGCGGTGTCCACGGCTGCTCCTCGTGTGTTCGGTGTCGAGTCGGTGTCGGTGTACGTGACCGGCGTGGTCCCGCGATGCGGGGAGTGACTCCCCGTTTCACGCGGACACAGGTCTAAACGGGGAAGGAGTCCCCGGATATTTCCCGCTCCTCAACCAAATTCATGTGACCTGAGTCACAGCACTTCCCGGCAAGAAACCCACGATCGGTCGCACCCAGCGAGCGCCCGCGCACCCCCCGGCAGAGGGTGATCGAACAGGGTGCAGCCATGACCGGCGGCTGCCGCGGAGCGGAAGGCCCATGCATGCAGCAGCCGACCTGGCGCCGGATACGCCCCACCCGCCGGGGCATCGCCCTCGGATCCGTCGCCGCGATCGCCCTCGTGATCACCACGTCGGCGAGCACCGGACGCCTGATGGAGGGCTCGCAGAGCGCGGCGGGCCCGGTGTCCCTGGCCCGCAGCACCACCCTCGGCCCCTGCATGATCAGCGGCGCGATGGGCGTACAGATGTCGGAGGGCGTGCCCACACCGCCCGGCTACTCGCGCTCCACCGGCACCGTCCGGGCCCTGAACCTCATGGTCGACTTCTCCGACGCCCCCGGTCAGGGCAAGGCGATGGACCGCCTCTCGGAGTTCTTCCCGCAGACCGCCGACTGGTTCCGCACCAGCTCCTACGGACGCCTCGACTACCGCCCCGAGTCCCCCGTGCCGCACTGGCTGCGGATGCCCAAGTCGTTCGCGGAGTACGGGATAGAGCGTGGCGCCCCCTTCGACCCCGGCTACCGCACGCTCGTCGAGGACATCGTGGCGGCCGCCGACCCCGACGTGGACTTCCGGACGTACGACCTCGTGAACATCCTGATCACCCCGAACGCGGGTCCCTCGGCCCTCGACACCGTCCTGTCGGTGACCTTCGCGGGCAACCACGAGGCGCCGGTCGCGGACGGCGTGCCGGTCTCCAACGCGTCCTTCGTCTACAGCCGCCAGGACGACGGCTCGGGCAGCTACCGGGAGACGGGCTACCGCGTCCTGCCGCACGAGAACGGCCACGTCTTCGGCCTGCCCGACCTGTACACGCAGGACGGCGGCGGCGCGGTAGGCCACTGGGACATCATGAGCGAGGACTGGGGCGCCAACAACGACCTGCTGGCCTGGCACAAGTGGAAGCTGGGCTGGCTCGACGACGACCAGATCAGCTGCGCCGCGAGCTCCGGCACGACCGAGCACGTGCTGTCCCCGCTCGCCGGTTCCGGCGGCACGAAGCTGGCGTTCGCCCCGCTGACCGAGAAGACGGGGTACGCGATCGAGGTCCGCACCCGTGGCGGCAACGACGAGGCGGTGTGCAAGCCGGGCGTCCTGATCTACCGCGTGGACGCGGAGGTCGACACGGGCCACGGCCCGGTCACGGTCTCCGACGCGACACCCGACAGCGGTGGCTGCACCCGCCGCCCCAACGTCCACGCGGAGCTCTCCGACGCGACCTACGGCATCGGCGAGACCTTCACCGACCGCAAGACGGGCGTGCGGGTCACGGTGGCGGGAGTGACCGGCGACGGCGACTACCGCGTGCACGTCACGCGGCCGTAGCGGTGACCGTGGGCGTACCGGTGATCGTGGCTGCGGTGACGGCCTCGTCGGCGCGGGGCTGCGCCCCCGGCACGGTCTGCCGCACCTGCCGCAGGAACGCGGCGTTGCTCGGCGTCTTGCGGATCCGGTCGAGCAGCGCCTCCAGGGGGGCACCCTGTCCGCCCCGGCCGCTCAGGGCGCGCCGCAGCCCGCGCACGGCGCTCAACTCGACTTCCGGGACCATGAGTTCCTCCCGCCGGGTGCCGGAAGGGGTGATGTCGATCGCGGGGAAGACGCGCCGGTCGGAGAGCGCGCGGTCGAGCCGCAGCTCCATGTTCCCGGTGCCCTTCAGCTCCTCGAAGTAGTAGTCGTCGGCGCGCGATCCGGTCTCCACGAGCACGGTCGCGAGCATCGTCAGGGAGCCGCCCTCCTCGGCGAGGCGCGCGGCACCGAAGAGCCGCTTCGGCCCCTGCACGGCGGCCGCGTCGACACCGCCGCTGAGGGTGCGGCCGCTGCCGGAGGCCGCGTTGTTGTACGCACGGCACAGCCGCGTCAGCGAGTCGAAGAGCATGACGACGTCCCGCCCCTCCTCGACCATGCGCTTGGCGCGCTCCACGGCGAGTTCGGCGAGGGCGATGTGCTCCTTCGCGGGCCGGTCGAAGGTCGAGGAGAGCACCTCGCCGCGGACCGAGCGCTGCATGTCGGTGACCTCCTCGGGCCGCTCGTCGAGGAGGACGACCATGAGATGGCACTCGGGGTGGTTGCGGGTGACCGCGGCGGCGATCTGCTGGAGCAGCACGGTCTTGCCGGTCTTGGGCGGGGCGACGATCAGGCCGCGCTGCCCCTTGCCGACGGGCGCGACGAGGTCGACGAGCCGCCCGGCGACGGGCCCGCCGTCGGTCTCCAGGCGGAGCCGCTCGCGGGGGTGCAGCGGCGTGAGGTCCTGGAACCGCCGCCGCCCGCGCAGGGTGCGGGTGGCGTGCCCGTTGACCCGCTCGACCCCGGCGAGCACGCGGGGCCGCCCGCAGACGCCTTCGACGAAGTCGCCCGCGCGGAGCCCGAATTGGCGGACGAGGGCTGCGGGCACCTGTACGTCGCCGTTCCCGGGGAGGCAGGAAGCGCCCCGGAGGAACCCGCGGCCTTCCCGGCCGATGTCGAGAACTCCGGCGCAGGAGTGGTCAGTCGAAGTGGAAGTTGAAGCTGCAGTAGCAGCTATGGATGAAGGTTGTTCGATGGTTGTGGCAGTCATGATGTGGGTCCTTTCGCGACATGCGAAGAAGAGGGCCCGGCGGGACGGCAATGACCACGTCCCGTACGACGGGCAGGAGAACCGCTGCGAGATGCGAGATGCGCGAGCAGTACGAAAACGAAGTGGGTCGCACACAGAAGGCGACCTGACAGATCCCGGCGGGCCGGGAGAAGGAACAGAAGCACGGGCACCCCAGAACGGGGCGTACACACGTACCTCTCGGAAGGTAGCACACGATGCGCCGACCGAGACAGGTCGAAAGACCCCCCTGAAACCTCTCCCCAGAGCTCGTACGTTAGGTTAGCCTTACCTAACGAGTTGGGGGAGGTCGCTCACACCATGCCTGAGGACATACCGAACGAGCCGCACGCCGAGGGCGAGTTCGCCGGGCGTACGGCTCTGGTGACCGGCGCGGGCCAGGGCATCGGCGCCGCGGTGGCCACCGCGCTGGCCGCCCGTGGCGCACACGTCGTCGCCACGGACCGCGACGCGCACGGCGTCGACGAACTGTCGGCCGCGTCGAGGGGGCTCTCCGGCACGATCGCTCCCCACGTCATGGACGTCACCGACGTCACCGCGGTGACGTCGATCGTCGACGGCATCGTGCGCGACCACGGCGGCCTCGACCTCCTCGTGAACGTCGCGGGCATCCTCCGCAGCTCGGCCGTCGCCGAACTGACCGACGCCGACTGGGCCGACACCTTCGCCGTGAACACCACCGGCGTCTTCCACACCTGCCGCGCCGCCGCCTCCCACATGACGTCCCGCGGCTCCGGCTGCATCGTCACGGTCGGCTCCAACGCCGCCGGGATCCCCCGTACCGGCATGGCCGCGTACGCCGCGTCCAAGGCGGCCGCCGCCGCCTTCACCAAGTGCCTCGGCCTGGAGATCGCGCGCAACGGCGTGCGCTGCAACGTCGTGGCGCCCGGCACCACGGACACGGCCATGCAGCGGGCGCTCTGGCCCGACGACTCGGCGGCGCAGGCCCCGGCCGGGGTGCTCGACGGAAACCTGGAGACGTACCGCACGGGCATCCCCCTCGGCCGCATCGCCACACCGCACGACATCGCCGACGCGGTGGTCTTCCTCGCCTCGGACCGCGCCCGCCACATCACGCTGCAGGAGCTGTACGTGGACGGCGGCGCGACGCTGCGCTGACGCGTTTCGCCTGGCGGCGGGTGGCGGGCGGGGCGGCAGGCAGGACTGCGTGCCCCGGGGGGGGCGATGCGGGCGGGCGGGTCGCATGCGCGCGCGGAGTCACCCAGCCCCCTCCCGCCACACCCCGAGCCCTCCCCTCCCCTGCCCTCCCCTCCCCTGCCCTCCCCTGCCCTCCCCTCTTCCGCACACCCCACCCCACTCCTCCCCCGCACACACACCCGAGCCCCACCCGAGAATTGGAGCCACTGTGTCGACGGCACCCGAGGTCGCCACGCACGACAAGCCCGCCCCGCACGACAAGCCCGCCCCGCTGGTCACGACCGCCCCGCCCGGCACGACCGCCGAGCAGGCCAACCCCGTGGTAGGAGCGGCCACTTCGCTCCTCGGCGCCTACGCCCCGGGCGAGCACTTCCTCGCGACGCCCACCCGCACCCTGCTCGCCGACCACGGCGTACACGCGGAAGTGCCGCACGACGAAAGGCCGTTGCCGCAACGCGTCGCCGCCACCCTGGCCGACGCGCGCCGCGCCGGGATCGCCGAGCCGCACGTCATCGGCGCGGTCCCCTTCGACCACACCGGCCCCGCCGCGCTCGCCATCCCCGCGACCCTGCGCACCGCGCCCCCGCTGGCCGCGGACCCGCTGATCGCGCTGCCCGTCGAGACGGCGGACGCCACCGGCTGGCGGATGCGCCCGGTCCCCTCCCCCGAGGAGTACGGCGCGGGCGTGGCCGCCGCCGTGGACCGCATGTGGCGCGGCGACTTCAGCAAGGTCGTCCTCGCCCGGACCCTCGAACTCACCGCGCCCGCGCCGCTGGACCTCCCCGCGATGCTCCAGCGCCTGGCCCGCCGCGACCCCTCCGGCTACACCTTCGCGCTGCCGACGGCGCCCGGCCGCACCCTCATCGGCGCGAGCCCCGAACTGCTCGTCTCGCGCCACGGCAACCAGGTCGTGGCGAACCCCCTCGCCGGTTCGACGCCGCGCAGCGACGACCTCGCCGAGGACGTGCGCCGCGCCGCCGCGCTCCTGGAGTCGGCCAAGGACCTGCACGAGCACTCCGTGGTGGTGGACGGCGTGCACCAGGCGCTCGCGTCCTTCTGCACGGACCTGACCGTCCCGGCCCGCCCCACCCTCGTCCGCACCGCGACCATGTGGCACCTGTCCACCACGGTGACCGGCACCCTCACGGACCCCGCCGTCTCCGCCCTCGAACTGGCCTGCGCGCTGCACCCCACCCCGGCGGTGTGCGGCACGCCCACGGCGACCGCGCGCGAGGTGATCCGCGAGACGGAGCCGTTCGACCGCGGGTTCTTCACCGGCGTGGTCGGCTGGGGCGACGCGCACGGCGACGGCGAGTGGGTCGTGACGATCCGCTGCGCCGAGGCGGAGGAACGCAGTCTGCGGCTGTACGCGGGTGCGGGCGTGGTCGCCGCGTCGGACCCGGCGGCGGAGACCGCGGAGACGGGCGCGAAGTTCCGTACGTTCCTGGACGCGGTGGGGGCGGAGCTGTGAGCGCACTCGACGCACTCGGCGTACCTGATGTCCTTGACGGACCGGATGCGCCCTTGTGGCCGGAGGAGTTCGCGGAGCGCTACCGTGCCGCGGGCTGGTGGCGGGGCGAGACCTTCGGCCAGATGCTGCGCGACCGGGCCGCCGAGCACCCGGACCGCGTCGCGATCGTGGACCCGGGCAGACAACCGGCCCGCCGCTGGACGTACGGGGAGCTGGACCGCAGATCGGACCGCCTCGCGGCGGGCCTGCTGGCCCGCGGGATCGGCAAGGGCGACAAGGTGGTCGTCCAGCTGCCCAACATCGCCGAGTTCTTCGAGACGGTCTTCGCGCTGTTCCGCATCGGCGCGCTCCCGGTCTTCGCGCTGCCCGCGCACCGCGAGACGGAGATCCGCTACTTCTGCGAGTTCACCGAGGCCGCCGCGTACGTCATCCCGCAGGAACTCGGCGGCTTCGACTACCGCGGCCTGGCGGCGAAGCTGGTCGACGAGATCCCGACGCTGCGGCACGTGTTCGTGGCGGAGGGCGACGCGGGCCCGTTCGAGGCGCTGTCGGACGTGGCCACGGACCCGACCGGCCCTGTCCCCTCCCCTCCCACGCCCTCCGACCTGGCGTTCCTCCAGCTCTCCGGCGGCAGTACGGGCGTACCGAAGCTCATCCCGCGCACCCACGACGACTACATCTACTCCCTGCGAGGCTCGAACGAGATCTGCGCCGTCGACGAGGACAGCGTCTATCTGGTGGCCCTCCCAGCCGCCCACAACTTCCCGCTTTCCTCCCCGGGTTCGCTCGGCGCGCTCCACGCGGGCGCCCGCGTCGTGCTCTGCCCGCAGCCCAGCCCGGAGACGGCCTTCCCCCTCATCGAGTCCGAGGGCGTCACCATCACGGGCCTCGTCCCGCCGCTGGCCCTCCTCTGGACGGAGGCGGCGCCGGTGACCGCGTACGACCTGAGCAGTCTGGACGTACTCCTGGTGGGCGGCGCGAAGTTCAGCGAGGAGGCGGCGCGCCGGGTGAAGCCCGCCCTCAACTGCACGTTGCAGCAGGTCTTCGGCATGGCGGAGGGCCTGGTCAACTACACGCGGCTGGACGACGACCCGGAGACGATCGTCACCACGCAGGGCCGCCCGATCTCGCCGGACGACGAGATCCGTGTCGTCGACGACGAGGACAACGACCTGCCGGTCGGCGAGACGGGCCACCTGCTGACGCGCGGCCCGTACACGATCCGCGGCTACTGGCGGGCTCCCGAGCACAACGCCCGTTCCTTCACGCCCGACGGCTTCTACCGCACGGGCGACGTGGTGCGGCTCACCGAAACCGGCCACCTCGTCGTGGAGGGCCGGGCGAAGGACCAGATCAACCGGGGCGGCGAGAAGATCGCGGCGGAGGAGGTCGAGAACCACGTCCTCGCCCACCCGTCCGTGCACGACGCGAACGTGGTCGCCGAGCCCGACGCGTACCTGGGCGAGCGGACCTGCGCGTACGTGATCCTGCGCGCGGGCGCCGAGCCCATGAAACCGGCCGCCATCAGGAAGTTCGTACGGGAGCGGGGCCTCGCCTCGTACAAGGTGCCCGACCGCGTCGAGTTCGTCGAGGTCTTCCCGCAGACGGGCGTAGGAAAGATCTCGAAGAAGGCGCTGAGGGCGGCGACGTCGTCCGAACCCGCGTCTCCCTGCCCCACGCGTTGACCCGACTGATCGATCCGACCGAGCAACTCCACCCCACGCTCCCGCCCCGAACGGAACTGCCCACCACCATGGCCCTCCCCGCCATCACCCCCTATCCGATGCCGTCGCGCGACGAGCTGCCTGCGAACCGCGTCGACTGGCAGGTCGACCCGTCCCGCGCCGTGCTGCTCGTGCACGACCTGCAGAACTACTTCCTCTCGGCGTACGACCGCACGGCCTCCCCCGTACCGGAACTCCTATCCCACGTGGCCGAGTTGAAGAAGACCGCGGACCGTCTCGGCATCCCGGTCGTGCACACCGCGCAGCCCGGCGGCCAGTCCCCCGCCGAGCGCGGCCTCCAGCAGGACTTCTGGGGCCCGGGTCTGCCCGACGACGCGGACGCGGCGGCGATCGCCCCGGAGATCGGCCCGGCGCCCGCGGGAACGGTCCTCACCAAGTGGAAGTACAGCGGATTCGTCCGCACGGACCTCCTGGAACGCCTGCGCGAACAGGGCAGGGACCAGCTGGTCATCACCGGCATCTACGCGCACATCGGCGTGCTGATGACGGCGTGCGACGCGTGGATGCAGGACATCCAGGCGTTCGTGGTGGCCGACGCGGTGGCGGACTTCTCGGCGGACGACCACGCGATGGCGCTGCGCTGGGCGGCGGGGAAGTGCGCGGTGGTGACGACGACGGAGGCGGTGTTCGCCGACGGTGTTTCCTAGGGTTTCCTAGGGTTTCCTAGGGCGCCCTTCCACGGCCGGGCTGCTGTTACCCGGGCCCCGGTCGAGGGCGGCCGTGAGCCGGTCGAGCCGGGCGCGCAGATCCCGTACGTCGTCGAGGGACAGCTCGGTGGAGTCGGCGAGGGCGCGGGGCACGGCAAGGGCCCTCTCGCGCAGGGCGCGCCCTTCCTCCGTGAGCCGCACAGTGACGGAGCGCTCATCCTCGGCGCTGCGCCGCCGCTCGACGTGCCCGGCCGCTTCGAGCCGCTTGAGCAGCGGTGAAAGCGTGCCCGAGTCGAGCCGCAGCCGCTCGCCGATCTTCTTGACGGGCAGCTCGTCGTGCTCCCACAGGACGAGCATGACCAGGTACTGCGGGTAGGTCAGGCCGAGGTCCTTGAGCAGGGTGCGGTAGACCCCGTTGAAAGCGCGGGCGGCAGCGTGCAGCGAGAAGCAGATCTGCTGATCGAGCCGGAGAAGGTCCTCGTCATCCATGGCTACAGGCTACAGCGACCCCTCGCACGCACCATTAAGTTGTGCACAACTAAATAGCGTGCTTCACTTGTGCTCGCACGTCAGACGAGGCGTCGTACGCCAGCGAGACAAGAGGACGGGATTCCCATGGACGCGCTGTACACCGCAGTAGCCACCGCCAACGGCCGCGAGGGCCGCGCCGTCAGCTCCGACGGCAAGATCGACCTGCCGCTCGGCTTCCCCAAGGCGCTGGGCGGCAACGACCAGGGCACCAACCCCGAGCAACTCTTCGCCGCCGGTTACGCCGCGTGCTTCGCCAGCGCGATGGGCAACATCGCGCGCCAGGAGAAGATCGACGTGTCGGAGGTCTCCGTGACGGCGGAGGTCAGCATCGGCAAGGACGACGCGGACGGCGGCTTCGGCCTCGCGGTGGTCATGCGCGCGGAGCTCCCCGACCACCTGCAGGGCCCCGCGGGCGAGGACCTCCTGAAGAAGACCCACGCGTTCTGCCCGTACTCGAAGGCGACGCGCGGCAACATCCCGGTGGAACTGGTCATCGAGTAGCACCCTCCCCTCCTCGACGTAACGAGCTCCCGACCCGAGCTTCTCTTGAGGTAAGGGTCGTAGCGTGGCTGCGATCACTACTGTCCACGCAAGGAGTCGATCGCATGAGTGACCTCATCCGCCTGCCGGGCGAGGGCCGCAAGCTGGTCACGAAAGCGCAGGAAGTGACCTTCAAGGCCACCGGGGCGCAGGGCTCCTCCGCGTCCATCTTCGAGGTGGTGGTACCGCCCGGGTTCGACACCGGCGGCCACTACCACGAGGAGGCGGAGGAGTTCTTCTACATCCTGGAAGGCGAGTTGGAGCTCTTGGCCTTCGAGCCCACGGAACGTACGGGCGACTGGCTGGACTGGGAGTCCGTCGACGGCGACAGGGTGGTCCGCGCCCCGGCAGGCAGCAGCATGTTCGTACCGCCCAACACTCCGCACGCGTTCCGCAACGCCACGGACCAGCCGGTGCGCATGCTGTTCCAGAGCAATCCGTCACCCGAGCACGAGCAGTACTTCGAGGAGATAGCGGGGATCTGGTCGACGGGTGACTCGGTGGACCCCGAAGCGGTGAGGCGCATGCGCAGCCGTTACGACGTCAAGCAGATCACGCCGATGCGGTTCGAGCCGCCGGTCGCCGCGGCGACCACGTCCTGACGCGACACCTCCGAGCCCAAGGCCGTCGGCTCCCCACCCGCATGGGGCCGACGGCCGCGCCCACGCCATGACGGACCCGACGCGGACGGCGACGGACACCCCGCCCCACCACCGGACCCTCATCCGCTACCCTGTCCTGGACTGCCGTCCGCGGCGGTCACAGATCTTGCAAGAACCGAGTGAGCACTCGCCCAGCAACACAGAGTGTCCACCCACGTTCCACGCAGGACCCCGCCTTCGTAGCTCAGGGGATAGAGCACCGCTCTCCTAAAGCGGGTGTCGCAGGTTCGAATCCTGCCGGGGGCACGTGTTTGATCAGGGCGAAGGCCCCGGTATCCGCAGATGAGGCGGACGCCGGGGCCTTTTGCATGCCGCCTGCGTGCAGTTTGACTACGCCTGCGTGCACGCTGACTACACCCTCACTACGCGAGCGCGGACCTTAAATGTCCCCTAAACGATCACATCGTCTGCGCTGGTCGGGACGGCGGCGAACGTAGACCGCCCCCACGCTGTGCACAGCGGCAGGCGGTTCGACGAAGCTCTCGGCGTGCGCGGGGTCTGGGCACTACGCCGAGGCGGGAGGCTCTGCCATCGCATACCGGAACTCGCGGCCCCGGGAGCGTGTGCGCACGGCACACGACTGCACTCGGTTCACACGGGGCGCGAAGCGCTGATGACTTCCCACGCCCGCGAGCGCGGCTCGGCCCGACAGCCAGGCCGAGCCGCGCCCATGCCTCTCAGGCTGCAGGTGTGCCGCTGCCCGGGCAGGTCTCGCGCCCCCCGCCGTTCGGCTGGTGCAGCGGCATGGGTTGGCCCGGCTCGACGCCGGAGTACGCGCCGCACTGCTGGCAGACGCCCGGGCACTGCCCGGGGTCGAAGCGGTGACTCCAGTGTTCACACATGATCAGTTCTCCCTTGAGTGGGGGGGATGGGGCTGACTGGTGTGGTGCACTCCGCTACTCGGCAGGGTCCGGGCCAAGCGCGGAGGTTCTAGAGCTTGCGGACGAAGGTTCGCTCGCCGTTGTGCCAGGTGATCGTCAGGCCGTGCTGGCCGCCTCCGCCGTTCTCGCGGGCCGACCAGGCGTCGAGAGAGGCGATCTCGGGGGACTCGGCCGCGCCGATCACGCCTGCCAGCCACGCGTCCGGGGCGTCCGTCACCGCGGCCGCCTGGACCGGGGCAGGTGTGCCTTCGACGGGGGCCGTGGGCGTGTCGTGCTTGGCGCCCTCGGCGAGCTGACCGATCATCTGCCACCGGACCTCGCGGCCCGCGACGGTCACGGCCAGGCCGTAGAGGTGCGTGTCGTCTCCGGCCTCGGCGAGCGTCTGTACACGCTGTACGTCGGGGGTGTTCTTGAGCAGGTCGACGGCGAAGTCCTGGAAAGCGGCGGGGCGCATTTGTGATCATTCCTCTCGTGGCGGCCCGGTCAGTTTATGGGCGGGCGCCGACAGATCACGGGCCTCGGCCCGAGCTGAGACCAGTGCCTCGCCCTCCGCCGGAACCGGGCAGATGCACGGGCAGGCTTGTTCCTCGCCGACGAGGAGGTTCCCGCCGAGGATGCTGACGCACGTCGTGAGGTCGCAGTCGTGCGGGCCCTCGGGTGTACCCGTCAGCAGGTACTGCAGGCACGGCATGCACGGCACAGCCAGAGACTCCACCGGGTCCGCCGGGGTGTCGGTCACCGCGGTGCCTCCTCGCCGGGCATGGGAGGCTCGGGTCCCCGCAGCACGGTGTGCACCGCACGCAGTGCCCGGCGCATCCGTGCGCCCTCTTCGCACTCTTCAGTGCGGCAGACGAGGCAACCGAGCTGGTGCGTCCGGAGCAGCCCGTCCACGGTCTGCGAGGCCACCTCTGGGCTGAACACCCAGACGGCTGGCCCGCTCACCGCGCGCCCGGTCGCTGAGGGTCGCGGGCCATGTGGATGAGCGCGGCGACGGACGGGGTGGCACACAGGTCGCCGACGATGCGGGGGCGCACCGCCCAGTACAGGCCGGTCGGGCCGGTGAGGTCGGAGGCGGGGACGGACAGGAATTGGCCAGTACCCAGCATCGGGGCCTCGGGGTACGCCTGCGTCCACTTCGGTGCGTTGGCGCACTCCACGAGCACGTAGTACTGGTGCTGCGGCCGGTTGTGGATGACCGGCCCACCGAGCAGTTCGGCGAGCATCCGGGTCACGATCTCCAAGTCGCTGGCCCCAGCCGCGGCATGGACGAGTGGACCGGACAGAAGGACCGCGTTAAAGCGCGTGCCCAAAGGCAGGAGGGCGATCCCGCGCTCCGCCCACTCCCGGTGGGCCTGGTGCGGCGCGGCCTGCGAGCGCGCGAGCCAGTCGAAGACCGCGGACTGTTCTCTGGGAATGGTCATGGGGAGCGCCTTCACTGTCATGGCGATGTGTCTCACACCAGCGACCGTAGGCGTCCCCAACACGCTCACCCGAGCTGACAGTTCGGGTGAGCTACGGGCTCGCCAGCTAGACCAGCCCGATCCTCACAGCCAGTTGTTCAGCCTGCCGTGCGTGCATCGCTCGGGCCCGGCGGATCACCGTCAGCACCAGCTGACGTGCGAGGGGAGTACGGGCCAGGTCTTCCGGCGCGACAGCCTCCAGGCCGAGCAGGGACAGCAGCGTGGCGGCGTCCTCCCGCCGCTGGCTGTGGCAGGCCGCGACCTCCAAGCCGAACGTGAACTCCCTCTCGACGCTGGGCAGATCGCTGGTGTCGATGGCGTCTGCCGTGTGCAAGGCCTCACCGGTCTCGCCCGCCTCCATATCGATGGACAGGGTGTGCAGTGCCACGTTGGTCGGCCCGAACACCGTCCAGTTCACGTTGCTGCTGTCGAGCACCTTGCGGGCCGCGGGTACGGCGTGCTCGCGCAAGCGCTCGCGGGCCTCCGACCATTGGCGGCGACGCGCGGCCCCGAGGACGGCGACGAGTTGGAGGGCGCCGCCCATCGCCATGCGCTCAGCCTCCGGCATCTGCGCGACGGCCACCTGCCGGGCCGCCCGGAGTGCAAGCTCCTCCGCCTCGCCGGGCCGCCCAACAGCGAGTAGGACATGGCCCAAGTTCCACTGTGCGGCGGCGATGCGGAGGGGGTCGTCGGCGTCCTCGGCGGCGCGCTTCGCGCGGTCCGCTGCGATGGTGGCAAGGTCAACGCGGCCGGTGCGACGCAGGTATGACCGGAGCAGACAGTAGAGGTCTGCGGCCGTCCGCAGCACAGCTCGGCGCTCCACTGGATCCGGTCCGGCCCGCACGGCCCGCACGGCGTACTCGACAGCGGCCACCAGGTCAGGCAGCGTCTCGGCCGCCTTCGTGAAGCGGTCGCCGTCGGTCTGCCAGGACTGCCATGCGGCTTCCACCCGGCCCCTGAGCTCGGCTGCCGTGGCACGCGCAGTGCCGATGGTTGGGCCGTAGCCGAGGAGCGCCCGCCCCACCGCGGACTCCGCCGTGTCCACCGCGTCCTCCTCGGCAGGTGGCTTCTCCGACAGCAGGGCGGCTGTAGGCACGCCCAGCTCTTGGGCGAGGGCGTACAGGATGGGCAGCGACGGAACCTTGAGACCACGCTCAATCTGTGACAGGTAGTCCGGTGCGATGCCGACCAGTCCGGCGACCGCGTCCTGCCGCCGCCCCCCGCGGTAGTGCCTGATTCGGTCCCCGATGGGGAGGTCCGCTGCAACCATGCGTCCACTCCTCGCTCTGTTCCCTGAGCGTAGGGTGCCCGCACGGTGGGGATACGGGAATCCACTGAGAGAGGGGACACCGTGGCGAAGCTGGTGCTGTGGGACATCGACCACACGCTCATGGCCATGCGCGGACTCGGCGGCGAACTGTGGGCCGCCGCGTTCGAGGAGGTGACAGGCGTGCCGCTACGCGAGCAGGCGTCCGTGACCGGGTCGACAGAGCGCGTGATCCTCCGCGAAACAGCGAAGCTGCACGACATCCCTATTAGCGACGACCTGTTCACGCGGTTCGCCGACACACTCGGCGCCGTCCACCTGCGGCGGGCAGCCGAGGTACGCGAGCGCGGACACGCGCTGCCCGGCGCCGTCACGGTCCTGGCAGCGCTCGACGCGCGTGGAGTCCGGCAGTCCGTGGTGACCGGCAACGTCCGCGGCGCGGCCGAGGTGAAGTTGGCGACGTTCGGCCTCGACACGTACCTGCGTCTCGACGACGGCGCGTACGGAGAGGACGGCGAGGAGCGGCACGAGCTGCTGCGCGCGGCGCTGGCCCGTGCGGATGTTCCCGCCGAGCGCGCCGTGTTCTTCGGGGATACCCCTGCCGATGTGACGGGCGGCCACGCCGCCGGGGTTCGGGTAGTGGCGGTCGCCACCGGCAAGACGTCGCGGGCCGAGCTTCAGGACGCGGGCGCCGATGTCGTGCTCGACGAGCTTGCAGACACCGAGCGGGTCTTTGACGCTATCGGGGCGTGACGAAAGCCCCCCTTCCTCCGTCGCCGAGGTGCTTGAGCTGATGGAAGAGTCATCTTTCAGCCGTATGCCCGGCTATGCATCGGCAGCCGCTGGTGCGTGGCCCTCGGGGGTGGTGGACGACTGGATCCACTGCAGGCAACCCGCAGCCCCGGCCACGATCGGCGTCGCGCACACCTCCGGGTTCTTCCACGGGTGGTGGTCGACGAGGTGCTTCTCCAGCGCGGGGTATCGCTCGGTGGTGGTCTTGAGGAGCAGCTGCCATTCCTCGCCGGTGCCGTACTCACCGTTGTGCCAGAACACGGAGGTGATGGGGCCGATGATCTGGGCGCCTGCTGCCAGTCGGTTGCGGACCGCGCCGCCTGCCAACTGCACGGCCTGGTCACGGGTTTCGGTCGCGGTGGATACCTGCACGTAGTCAGCCATGTCGGTGAGCGTAGCCGTCCGCAGGCATGACGAAAGGGCCCCCTCCCGCCCGAAGGCGGGAGGGGGCACGAATGATCATGTCAGTGGCGCGAAACAAGATCATGGATCAAGCGGAACGCATTCGTGACCGCTGAGACTGCGGCGAATACCACACCCCACTTGGATGTCTCAGGATGATGGGGTTTCGGCAGCGCGGTACGGTTGTTGGACACGAGCATCACCTCTCCATGGGTGATCTTCGGTGCCCGTCGGATTGAGTTGAGGCTGTCCAGGCTGACTCGAACCGGCGGGCTTCTTTGTGCTCCATTGCAACAGGAGATCGTCGGTTCGCAAATTCGATCCCGGCTATTCGGACAGGGATTTACCTGCAACTACCGGGAGTTGTGGCAGGAGTCACGCCTGGAGGAGCGCGCGGTGAGGGCCCTGCGGAGCTGCTGCCTCGTACGGCCTGGCCGCGAGAGAAGCAATGTTGAGGAGTTTCATCACGGACAGGAGCGGCCAACAGCGCCTTCAACGATCACGCGTACTGGCGTCTTTGTGGGTCGAGAGCCGCGGCCTGCGGGGTGGACTCGGGATCGGGCGCAGGGGCCTCGTCACGGCGGCACACCGACGCGCCCGGGTCGCCGGGCGGCGCCTGGAGGCTGTACCCGTCCGGGCGGGTCTGCCCATCACGGCCGTCGGTGCCGTCCGCGCCTGCGGAGCCTGGCTCGCCCTGACCACACCCTCGCCCGCGCCACAGCCCCCGCCCCCGCCCCCGCCGATGCCGATGCCGATGCCGATGCCGATGCCGATGCCGATGCCGATAGCAGACATACCTGGCCAGCGGCATGCTCCTGTTCCGGCTTCGGCACCAACACCACCCCCACGAACATGAGTTGAAGCCGTCTGCCACCAGAATCCACGGTGCTGCGGTCAGTCGGCCTCGGGCGGCAGTGGGGCGGTCCCGGGCGTGTGGAGGGCATGGGCGATGCCGACGTCGGGGCCGCTGTCGTAACCGGCGCGGAAGGCGGTCCCATAGCTGTCGTCGCCGATGGCCTGACGGGCCTGCGCCTCGCACGCCTGGCGGGCGGCGAGGAGTTCGGGTGCTCCCATCTGGGGGGAACCGAGGGTCTGCCATACCCGGTCGGCGGTGCCGAGGAACCGGGCGGCTCGCTCGGCGTGACCGGACGCGACCGTCGCGGAGGCGAGTACGTCGAGGGCCATGGCGATGCCAAGGCTGTCGTGGACGCGGCGTTTGCCGTTGAGGGCGTCGCGTGCATGAGCTCCGGCCTCGCCCGCCCTTCCCAGGGCCAGCGCGGCGAGGGCGCGGAGGAGGTCGCCCCAGGCGCGGGCATGCGTCTCGCCGCGGTCGTCGCATACGACGCAGAGACGGTCCGCGACGACCGCCGCCTCGGCGACCTCCCCGAGCTGGATGTGGACGAAGGACCGGGCGACCTGGACGAGGGACCACGCCGCGTCGTAGCGCCCGGGGGACGGCGGGGTGCGCGGCGCCGTGTCGAGCGCCTCGGCCGCCTGCGTCTGCCGACCGCTCAGCGCGAGACAGGCGCCCTCGAGAATGGCCGCGGCGACCGGGACGGTCTCATCGGCCTCGTCGGCCGTGACCTTCCGGAAGGTGTCGACGAGGCGGAGGCCGGTCTCCATGTCACCCACGGTCTGGCCGACCATGCCGCGAGCCCACAGGGCCTTGGCGCGGTCCGGTCCGGGGGCCGGATCCAGGTCCAGGGCCCGGTCGAGGTAGTACTCACCCTCCTGGGCGAAGCCGCAGGCGTACCAGAAGAACCACAGCGCCCCGGCCATCTGCAGCCCACTGTGCCCGTCCTGCTCGGCGAGGCAGAAGTCGATGGCGGCGCGGAGGTTGGCGTGTTCGGCGGTCGTCCGGTCGTGCCAGGCGACCTGGTCCGGCCCCATCCAGGCGGCATCCGCGGCCTGGGCCAGCGCCCGGAAGTAGTCCCGGTGCCGGTGGCGCAGCGTGGACTCCTCGCCGAGACCGCGCAGCCAGGCGGCGCCGAACTCGCGGATGGTGTCGAGCATCCGGTAGCGCTCGCCACCGCCGGTCGGATCCCACATCACGACCGACTTGTCCGTCAGGGAGGCGAGCAGCCCCGGGATCGTCTCCTCGGGAAGGCGCGCGTCGGCACACACCGCCCGAGCGGCCTCGACGTCGAAGCCGCCGACGAGGACGGAAAGGCGGGCCCAGAGCAGCCGTTCGGCCGGGGTGCACAGTTCGTGGCTCCAGCCGATCGCGGTACGCAGCGCCTGGTGCCAGGGCGGCTCGGCCTCGTCCACCAACTCGTCGGTGGTGCCCAGGACGGTGAAGCGGTCGTCCAGCTTCTCGGTCAGCTCGGCCATCGAGAGGTCGCGCAGACGGGCCGCGGCCAGTTCGATGGCGAGCGGGAGACCGTCCAGGCGGCGGCACAGTCGTACGAGATCGGGCCGGTTGGCTTCGGTGACCGCGAAGCCGGGCACCGCCTCGGCGGCCCGGTCGGCCAGCAGGGCCATCGCGTCCGCACCACCGCATGCCGCGCCCTCGCCTTCGGGCACGGGCAGCGGGTCGACCGTCAGCGGCTGCTCCGCGTGCGTGCCCAGAGGGCGGCGGCTGGTGACCACGATCCGCAGCCGCGGCGCGGCCCGCAGCAGCACATCGGCGGCCAGCGCGCACTCGTGGACCAGGTGCTCGCAGGTGTCCAGGACAAGCAGCGCCTCGCGCCCCGCCAGGTAGTCGGCCAGTACGTCGATCATGGGCCGCGTCGTCTGATCCGCCAGCGACAGCGCCTCGCACACGGCGTGTGCGAGCAGCGCGCCCCGGCGCAGCGACGAGAGGTCCACCCACCACACCCCGTCCCGGAAGTACGGCTGTACCTCGTGCGCGGCCCGCAGCGCGAGCCGCGTCTTGCCCACCCCGCCGACCCCGACCAGCGTCACGAGCCGGGCGCCGTCGTCGAACAGCCGCCGGACTTCTGCCAGTTCCCGCTGTCGGCCGTACAACTCGCGTGTCTCTGGGGGGAGGTTCCCCGCTCCTCGCCGCCGCATGGCCGCACCCTTCCTTGCTCTCCCGCCGTGGAGACCGCCGTGGAGACCGCCGTGGGGAGGCAGCATGGCGGCTGCGCTCGGGCCGCGGGACGGTCTGCACGCAAGTGACCGGAAGTGTCGCCGCCCGATCACGGCCGACCGAGGTTGCCCTGTGGCGCGCTCGGTGTGTCTTCGTTCTTCGGTACGGGCAGTACCGGTCCCGTCAGCTGGTCGGCGGTGGGCTGGACGAGCAGCAGGGTGAGGTCGTCGCCACGGCCGTCGCCGTCGGGGGCGGCAGCGTGGTGGTCGACGAGGTCGACCAGGTTCGTGAGGGCCTCGTCGAGACTGAGGGCGCTCAGCGCGGCCCGGAACCGGCGGTCGAGGGCCAGCGGGGTGCCGTGCGCGTCCCGGGCCTCGGTGAGACCGTCGGTGTAGAGCAGCATGCGCTGCTCGGGGGTGAGCAGGACGGCCTGCACGCTCGGCGTGGGCGACAACCCCAACGGCGGTGACGGGCAAGGGGCTTCAAGGACCTCCAGGCACCGCCCCACCAGCAGCGGCGGCGGGTGCCCGCAATTGACCAGGCGGACCGCGCCGGGCACGAAGTCCACGAGGAGCAAGGTGACGAAGTCCTCGTCTCCGAGGTCGCCCCGTACGCGGTCGTCGAGGATGTGCGCGAGACGGACCAGGTCCGGCTCCGTGGCCGCGGTGTGGCGGAAGGCGGAGAGCACCGCCGCGCTGATCCGGACCGCGTCCAGGCCGTGCCCCGTCACGTCTCCGACGATCAGACGCGGCCCGGACGGCAGCAGGACGGCGTCGTGGAGGTCCCCGCCGACCAGAGCACCCTCGCTCGCGGAGCGGGTCCGTACGGCCGTGGCCAAGCCGCCCAGATCGGCGGGCAAGGGGCGCGCGAGGGCACGTTGGGTGAGTTCGGCGACGCGGGTCATACGGGCAAGGGAGGCCTTGCAGCGCCTGCGGTCGCACGCCATCAGAACCGTCCACACGCCGTGGGCGACGAGCAGCGGCCCGACGATGAGCAGAGCACGGTCCGGCACCGCGGGCTGGGTCGCGGCACTCACCGCGACCCCCGTCTCAATCGCTGTTGCCAGTACTAGCCATCCACGCTCCGAGAGCATCGCGTGCCTCCGTGGCAGGTCGTCCCTCACCCCGCGCCAAGCCACGCACGCTCCCACACTTGCCCGGGACACGTGAGGCCCTTCACGTCATCGGTCACGGAATGCGCCCACCCATCGGGGCGGTACACGCTTGCGAAAACGGAACCACCAGCTCAGGCGGAGCGTGCGCCACCACGTACTGACGGAGCGTCAGCACGCGAACACAACCTCGACGTGACTCCACCCGATCAGGCAGTGACAGCAAACGTCGCCGGGCAGGAAGTCAGCTGCCACGATCGGCGCGGACGGCGGGACGAGGATACGCACCCGCTCGAACCGCTTCCCGAGGGCGACCCGCCCGCGCGGGACACCACCGCCGGGCCCTTGGGAGGTTGAAGGGCCGGGCGGTGCTCGGCACAGGCTGGTCAGGCACCGTACCGAGGTGGGGTGCATGTCATCCCACCTCGGAACGTGAGGCGCCACAAGCGTGTGCGGGCGGCTCCCGAATGCACTCCGTTCACACGGGGTGTGCGGGCCCAGGGCTGGCCGGGTGAGTGGGACACGAGTACAAAAGGCGAAGAGCCACAGGAACATCACTGCGAACCGGAGCGAAGAGGGTTTGTCGAAGCTGCACGTCATCACGGGCGCTCCCGGAGCCGGGAAGTCCACGCTCCTGAGCCACTTGAAGGACTACCCGTTCGCCACCGCGGATTTCGACGAGCTCCCGGAGCCCGACGGCAGCCTGATGGGCATCGACATCACCTCGCCCACCGCGAGTGCCGTGTGGCCCGCCTACAACAGGCTCTGGGTGAAGGTCGCGGGGATGATGCTCCGGACCGGCGGGCCGGTGCTGCTCCTGTGCCCTTTGACGCCCGAGGAATGGGCGAGCGCGGCCGAGGGCGCCGTGGACCCGCCGCGTACTGACTGGGCACGGCTCGATTGCACCGACGCCGACCGGCGCACCCGCCTCGCCGCTCGCGGCTGGGAGTCCGACGAGGTCGAGGAAGCGATCAAGGACGCCGAAGAACTCCGGGCCGCGGTGGACCGGGAGTTCACCAGCGCCGGCCGCAGCCCTGCGGAGGTCGCTGCGGCCGTGGCCGACTGGGTTGTCGGCGGCTCAGGGCGGCACACCGGGTAGGAGGCCGGGGCGATCTCCCGAGCTCCGCGCGGCAGGAATCGGCCCTACCGGGGCGGCCGGGTCCTTGTCGTCGCTGGTGGCGATCATGCGCGTGCCGTCAGGGTTGCTGTCCGCTCCAGGTGGGACGGGGTTCTGGGGCTGGGGTGGGTGGGGCTGCCGCCTCAGGCGAATGCGGGCCGCTCACTCCGGTACTGGCTGTGGTCCGGTGGAGAGCGCAGCGCGTGGCCCGGTGTGCGCGGCGCAGTCGTTCACCCGCCTCGCAGTAGTTCGTGGTCCGACAGGGCGCGCAGCCGTCGAAGTGGGCGAGGAGGTTCGCGTACGCCCGCTGCGCCTGCCGCTCCTCGGGAGTCGTCTCGGTGAGGGTCACCGCCGCCTCCGGTCGGACTCGCTGCGGGCGATGTGTACCAGGGCGGCGATGGACTGGGCGGGGCACAGGTCGCCGACGATGCGGGGGCGCACCGCCCAGTACAGGCCGGTCGGGCCGCGGAGGTCGGACGCCGGGACGGACAGGAAGTGGCCGGTGCCCAGCATCGGGGCCTCGCCGTACGCCTGCATCCACCGCATCGTGGGGGCTGGCTGGACGAGCGCGTAGTACTGGTGCTGAACGCGGTTGTGGATGACCGGCCCGTTGAGCAGCTCGGCCAGCGTCGCGGTCACGATGTCCAGGTCATCGGTTCCGGCCGCCGCGTACACGAGCCGCGCGGGCAGACACACCGCGTTGAACCTCGTACCGAGAGGCAACAGCGCGATCCCGTGCTCCGCCCACTCCCACCGGGCCCGGCGCGGCTCGTCCTGTGCGCGTGCCAGCCAGTCGAACGCGGCGCTCACCAGCCTCGGGGAATCGCCACGTCCCGCGCCGAGGGCGGCGCCCGTCATCTCAGCCATGTCGACTCCTGCCCGGTCGGCCATGCCCGGCGGCCGCTCGCACGATCGCCGGGGCTCTGTCCGGCCAATGAAACCGGGTCGCTACACAGCGTCACAGGGACGTAGTGTCCTACTTTCCCGACGCTAATCGGCGACGCCCAGGAACTCCGCCAACGGGCGCAGGCCGACGGGGTGATTGGGGAGTGCCCAGAGGTCGCGCACGATGGCTACGGCCAGCGTGTGGTGCTGCATCCAGGTCGGCGCGACACGGCGAAGTGACTCCAGAGCCTTCACGGCCTCTGCCGCGCTTCCGAGGTCCGTGTGGGCCCGGGCCACGTCCAGCAGCAGCCACGTGCGCCACGAGGGCGGCGTGTCCGCACTCAGCCGCATGCCTTTGGCCAGCTTCAGCGCTTCCTCGGGACGTCCGTACTGAACGGCCAGGCGGACCCGCTCGATGCGTACGGATGACGGGCTGAAGACGCTGACCATACGGCTGTCGCCGCCCTGCGGCAGCTTGCTCACACGGGCTGCCTCGGTCTCCGCGTTCGCCATCAACTCGGCTGCCCGCTCGTAGTCGTTGCTGCGCGCGGCCGACGTGGCGGCGGACATGGTCAGGGCTCCCCAGACCTTCAGGCCGTCGGCGGTGGCCGTGTGCCCGCCGTCCTTGGTGTCGTCCGCTGCGCGCAGGGCGATGCTCAGGGCGTCGCCAAGGCGCCCCTGCCGCTGGTACGTCCATGCGACGGAGTTGACGATCATCGGGCGCAGCAGGGCGTCGGAGGACCGGCCCGCAGCGTCTATGGCCCGCTCCAGGCTGATGAGCGCGAGATCCGTCTTTCCCATCCGCACAGCGACGTGCCCGGCCAGCTGGAGGGCCTTGCCCAGCGCGGCGAAACCGGCGCCGCGGTCGTCGCCGTCGTCTGAGACCGTGGCCGAGCGCGCGTCGGAAATCATGCCGGGCAGAGCCTTCATCACCGTGTCGAACTCGGCGGAGTGGTACTGCGTCCAGTTGTCCGCGATCTGCTCACGCAGGCCGCTCAGCGAGAAGCCGGGCCCCGGCGGCTCGGGCTCCGGCGCCCAGAGCAGCGGCATGATGGCGCGCCGTACCGCCACGAAGCGCGGCCCGTCGTTCTCCCCGGTCGAAGCGACGGCAGGGGGGTCGCCGAGGAGAGTCGTCAGCTCCACGCCGAGGCCGTTCGCCAGCGCGTGCAGCGTGGGCAACCGCGCCGAGTGTTTCCGTTGCTGCTCCAGCTGCCGGATGACGTCGAAGGACACGCTCGAGCGCTCCGCCAGTTCCTCTTGCGTCAGGCCAGCCAGGCGGCGCAAGCGGCGAAGGGTCCGTCCCAGGTCTTCATCTGCCACGCCGCCACGGTACGCCGGGGGCGGTACGTCTCGGCGCGGCGGAGCTTACGGTTTGTGGGTTGCCCAGAGCAGTTCCGCTGGCCAGCGGTGTGCCCAGTCGGGCGGGGTGGTTTTGTTGTAGCCGTTGGGTGTTTCGGGGGCCGGGCGCGGTTCGATGAGGTCGTCGATGATGAGGCCCGCGCCGCGCAGGACCCTGACCCAGTCGCCGTAGGTGAGCTGATAGCTGGTCGCGTCGTCGCCTTCGGCGATGCTGTTCAGGCCGAAGTAGTTCTGCTGCAGCGTCGTGGTCACGCGGCTGGCGGCTTCGTCGTAGCACGCTTCGAACCAGGGGCTGGCGACGTTGAACACCAGGCGCCCGCCTCGGCGCAGGACGCGTGCGGCCTGTGGGACCGCCAGGTGCGGGGGCGCCCAGCTGAGCCCGCCGAAGTCGCAGAACACCAGGTCGAAGCTGTCGTCGGCGAAGGGGAGTTGTTCGGCGGCGGCTTGCACCAGCGGGTAGCGGGATCCTCCCATCGCGCTTACCGCTGCGGCGAGTTGGGCTTCGGACAGGTCCAGCCCGACCACGGTGGCGCCCTCGGCGACGAGCGCCCTGGACCACTGACCCGCGCCGCAGCCGAGTTCGAGGACTCGCTTGCCGGTGACGTCGCCCAGGGCTTGCAGGTGCGCGTCGGGGATGGAGTACATGCCCCACAGCCGGGGTGCGGCGCCGATCTGCGGGTCGTGCTCGTGCTGGTAGTCGTTGCTGATCCGGTTCCAGAGCCGCCGGTTGGCGGGGATGCTGTCCACGCGCCGACTCCAGCAGTGGCTGCCGGGGGTGGTCAACCCGATTAGGGTCCTGGCCCCTCACGCCCCCTCCGGGCACCGCGCGCGGGGCTCTGTGCGTCACTCGTCCCGCGCGCCGTCGCGCGTCGGCGTGATGACTCCGGACTTCACCTGGGCCCGCAGTTCGTCGATCTCCCGCTGCATGGACCTGATCTGCCCGTACGTCTCGAAGAGGTAGCGGGCCTTCGTACGGAGCGTCAGGGGGTCTATCGGCTTCAGGGCCACGTCCGCCACGCCCAGCCGGAACGCCGTGGCGGAGATCTCCCGGCTGACGTCGAAGCCGGTCAGCAGGACGATGGGTATGGCGCGGGTCTGCTCCAGGCGGCGCACGTAGCGCACGACGTCGAGGCCGCTCACGCCCGGCATGCGTACGTCGAGCAGGATCAGCCCGACGTTCCCCCGCAGGATCACCCTGAGGGCGTCGTCGCCGCTGGAGGCACTCACCAGGGGGTAGCCGAGAGGGGCGAGCGCGCTCTCCAGCGCGAACAGGGTGTCCTTGTGGTCGTCGACGACGAGGATCACGGAGTTGGTCAGCATGGACGGAGGCCCCCTCTGTCGGTATCCACGCTAAACCGACACCGGGGTGCGTAATCCGTGTGTCACCACACGGGCCGTAACTATGTTCATGACCGCAGTATCAGCAGCAACAGAGAAAAAAGCGCCCCCCTCCCGCCCTCCGGCTCCCGTACTCAGGTGCGGATGCGGACTCCGTGGCGGGTGCGCATGCGGTGGAGCTCCCACAGGGCCACCGCCGTCACGGAGACGGGGCCGCCCAGGATCGCGCCCCACTGCGCCGCCGGGGGGCCGTGCGGCAGGCCGCCGTCCAGCGCGACGCTGCAGAGCATCAGCTCCCAGACGAGTACGACGGTGAGCGCGGCCGGGAGGGCGGCGTGCACGTTGGACGTGTTGAAGGCGTAGCGGGCCGCGTACGCGGAGGCGAAGGCGAGGAACGGGAGCAGCCAGATCAGGCCGATGAGCAGGGCGAGGGCCACCAGGCCGTTCAGGAGCGTGCCGTAGTTCTGCTTGAGGAGCAGGGCGCTGCCCACCAGGACCAGGACCACCCCCACCAGGATTCCCACGTACCAGCCCACCGCCTTGAGCGGCGCGCCCAGCCGGGAGCGCAGGACGCGACGCTGGTCGGCGGGCGCGTAACGGATGAAGCCGAGCACCACCAGCGGTCCGGTGAAGATGAGCAGCAGCGGGGCCAGGATCAGCTTCACCACGCCGTCGTTGGCGACTCCGCTCCAGCCCTCGTCCGCGCCGTACGCGTAGATCAGGAAGAGGCTCGCCGCCGCGCCCACGATCGCGCGCCACAGCTGGACCTGCGTCACCAGACGGTCCTCGACGCGGCCCGCACCGGGCTGGTTGAAGATCGCCTCGGCGCGGCGGCGGGCGGAACGGATCACCGGGACCAGCGGTGAGACGAACAGGAATCCCCAGAGGGTGCGCCGACGCCGGGCGGGCCGTGGCGGGTGAGGGTGCGGCGGGTACGGGTGTGGGTGAGGGTTCGGGTAGGGGTTCGGGGGTGCGTAGGGGGCCGGGACGTGCGGGTGGTTCGTGCCCGGGTGCGGGGGCGGGGGGCCGCCTCCCTGTGGCTGGCCGTTCGCCGGTCCCCAACCCTGGTATCCCCCGTGTGCCATGGGTCTTCCCCGCCTCTTCCTCGGCTCTTGCCGACGCTTCTTGAGCACTTGTTGAGTACTTCTTGGGTGCTTCTCGGGTGCTTCTTGGGTGCTTCTTGGACGCTTCTCGGCTCTTCTGAGCGCGCGCAGTTTACTGGCCGAAAACGTCCTGGCGCCGTACCTGCGCGATTCGTTGGCCTGAGGGCAGCTGTGATCGTCGTCGTTACGGAGGTAGTGCCATGGGTAGTGCCCTGCGGATTCCTGGGCCCGAGCTGTGCGAGGACGGTGGGGTCGGGGCGATCTCGGCCGCGGGTGGGCTGCATCTCTATCAACTGCGGCTGCATGCCGAGTACGGGTCCGTAGTGCGGTTCCAGTTGCCGGGCGCGGGCGTCGCCGTGTCCGTCTCCGATCCTCTGCTGCTTGAGGACACCGCCCGGATCGACGAGCGGCCCGCGCCGCTGTTCGCTTTTCTCGAACCCCTCTGCGAGGCCGGGAACCTCCAGGTCATCGGGGCCGAGGAGCACGGGCCCTGGCGGCGCGTGCTGTTGGAGGTGTTCGCCGGACGGCCTTCGCACGAACGGCACTTCGGGGAGTTCGTCGCGCTGGTGGAGGCGCTCGCGGACCGTTGGGAGCGGAGCGGTGACGAGCCCGGCTCCCCCGTCTCTTCCGTTTCCCCCGTCTTTCTTCAGAAGGATCTGACCGCGCTCTCGCTGCGGATGATCTGCGCCTATGCGTTGGGGGGCGCCGATGGAGGGGTCGTCGAGCCGGAGAAGGTCGTCGACGCGTTCGAAGTCGTACTCACCGAGTACTTGGGGCGGACCTACCGGGCGGAGGAGGGCGAGGCGGACGAGGGCATGAAGCGGGCGGAGCTCGCGCTGTCCTACCTGCGGGGCACCGTCGACCGCGTCGTCGCCGCGCACGGGGACGCCCCGCAGAGCGACCGCGGCGACGGGAGTGGCCGGGGCGACTGGAGTGGCTGGAGCGACCAGAGCGGCCGGGGCGACCGCAGCGATCTCATCGGGGCCCTCCTCGCCGCCGGTACGTCCCCCGCCCGCATCCGCGACACCGTCATGGTGACGATGCTGGCCGCCCACCACACCACCGGCGTCGCCGTCTCCTGGACCCTGCACCTGCTGGGCCGCCACCCCGAAGTCGCCGAGCGCGTGACCGAGGAGCTCGACCGCGTCCTCGGTGACCGCTCGGCGCCCGACTACGGCGACCTGCGCAGGCTCACGTATCTGGACATGGTCCTGAAGGAGTCGATGCGGCTCTACCCGCCCGGCCCCTACGGGGCCAGGGAGACGACCGAGGACATGGTGCTGGGCGCCGACGGCGAGTACGAGATCCCCGTCGGCACCACCGTCTTCTACCCCTTCTGGGCCGTGCACATGAACCCCGACCACTGGCCCGAGCCGGAGAAGTTCGTGCCCGAGCGCTTCACCCCGGAGGCCGTGGCGGAGCGGCCGCGGCTCGCGCACATCCCCTTCGGGATCGGGTCGCGCAGCTGCGAGGGCGCCGGGCTCGCCATGGTCGAGGCCCAGCTGATGCTGGCCGTGCTGCTCAAGCGGTTCCGGTTCCGGGCCGTCGAGGGGCACGAGGTGACGCCCGTCGAACGGTTCGTGCTGTGGGCCGCCGAGGACATCCCCATGACCGTCACTCCGCGTGCGGGCGGCCGGGGCCCCAACCGCTGACGTCTCAGCCGAGCCGCTCGCCGTACACGTGGTCGACCGTCATCGTCATCAGCACGCGGCGGTCGGCCACCATCGCCGCGCGGTACTCGTCCCAGTCCGGGTGCTCCCCGGCCGCCAGGCGGTAGTAGCGGACGAGCGCCTCCACCTCGGGGCCTTCGGGGTCGGTACCCGGGCCCGTGAGGGTCGCCGTGCCCTCGATGGTGGCCCACGAGCGGCCGTCGGGACTTGTGACCTCCAGCGTGGCGCGCGGGTCCCTGCGCAGGTTCGCCGTCTTGGCGCGGCCCTCGGTCATCGATACGTGGAGGACGTCCGCCTCCCTGTCGTAGAAGGGCGTGACGGGCGAGAGCTGGGGGCGGCCGTCCGTCTTGATGGTCGCGAGGATGCCGAGGCGGGACGCGGCGAGGAGTGCGCGGGGGTCGAAGGCGGGGGCGGGGGTGTCGGACACGGAGGGCCTCTCAGGGGGCGGAACGGGCTGACGGGGCGGGACGCGAGGCGGCGCCATCGAAGTGAAGGCTTCGAAGGAACCCTGCCTCAACAGCAATTCCTCCCCGGCCCCCGTAATTCCCGTGCCACCACACCACTCTGAGGTTGCGTCACCTCCGCACGCAGCGACACAGCGACCGCAGCACCACCCCTCCCCCACCCAGCCGCCCCACCCCACCTAAGCTGCCCGCCGGGCCGACACCAACATCGCCGGGGGACCAGGGAAGCCATGACCGAGACCGAGACCGCAGCCGGACAGGGACCCCCACCACCCCCCACCTCCGCCGCCGCCCCCGCCTCCCCCCGCTCCCCCCTTCACATCCCCGCCTTCCGCCGCTTCGTCCTCGCCCAGCTCGTCTCCGCGACCGGGTCCGCGATGGCACCGCTCGCCCTCGCCTACGCGGTCATCGGCGCGGGCGGCGGCGCCGGGGCGCTCGGACTCGTGCTGGCCACCAACACCGTGCCGACCGTCGCCTTCCTGCTCGTCGGCGGCGTCCTCGCCGACCGGCTGTCCCGGAGCCGGTTGCTGTTCCTCGGCAATCTGCTCGCCGCGGCCGCGCAGGGCGCCCTCGCCCTGGTGGTGGCGACCGGGCACGCGAGCACCGGGGCGATCGCGGCCTGCGGGTTCGTGTCGGGGGTGGCGGTGGCGTTCACCACGCCCGCCGCGCAGGGCGTGGTCACCCAGCTCGTCGCACCGGACCAGTTGCAGCAGGCCAACGCCCTGCTCCGACTGCCCACCAACGCCGTCAAGGTGGTCGGGCCCGTGGTCGGCGGGCTGGTCGTCGCGGCGAGCGGGCCCGCCTGGGCGCTGGGCTTCGACGCGCTCACGTTCGCCGTCGCGGCCCTGCTGCTGCTCGGGCTGCGGCTCGGCGCCCCGGTGTCGAAGGGCAGCGCCCTCGCCGATCTGCGGGAGGGCTGGTCGGGCTTCTGGTCGCGGACCTGGCTGTGGACGTACACGGCGGCGGGGACCGTGCTCGTCGCCGCGTGGCTCGCGGGCTATCAGCTGCTCGGTCCCGTCGTCACCGAGCAGGAGTACGAGGGGGCCCGCACCTGGGGGCTCGTCCAGGGCGCGTTCGCCCTGGGGCTCCTCGCGGGGACCGTGGTGTGTCTGCGGTGGAAGCCGGAGCGGCTGCTCGTCGTGGCCGTCGCCGCGAGTTCGGGGCTCGCGCTGCCCCTGGCGGGACTCGCGCTCGGGCTTCCGCTGCCCTGGCTGCTGCTCGCCGCCGTCCTGGCGGGCGTCACGCTGGACGTCGCGGCCGTCACGTGGGTTACGGCGTTCCAACAGAACGTTCCCGAAGGCGAGTTGGGGCGCATGAGTTCCTTCAACCAGGTCGGCGAGCGCCTCGCGATCCCGCTCGGCTATCTCGTCGTCGCGCTCGTCTCGCCGGTGTTCGCCGACCGGTCCGTACTCGCCGTCTGCACGGGGATCATCGTCGCCGCCACCCTCCTCAACCTGTGCGTGCGCGACATCCACCGCATCAGACGGGTGCGGTAGCGAGGGGCGGGCGGCAGGCGGAATAGGGCAACCCACTTCGTACGCCAACCAGTTGATGCTTTGACGTTATCGCCGAATGACATCGTTCCGAATGCGCCCCGGCCTCCCGATACTCGTCCCGACCGGAGGCCGCACCCGCAGGCCTCGGGTCCCGGCAGCCCGGACACCCCGGGCGTACCGGCTATCCCGGCCTTCCCGGAAGGGACACCCCCATGAACAGATCCAGAGTCAGCCTCCTCGCCGCCCTCGGCTCGGCCGCCCTCGTGGCCTCGCTGGCCGCCGCGCCCTCGGCGCTCGCGGCCCCGGCGCCCGAGACGGTCAAGCCGACCTCCACGTACGCCACGTCGGCGTACGTGGGATCGGCCGAGGATCAGGCCGCCAACCGGCAGTTCTTCGACGCCGTCATGAAGTCGGCGCTGAAGAAGCAGGCCGCGAAGCCCGGCATCCAGGTCGTCACCGTCACCTACAACACCAGCCGGGCGCCCAGCTTCCGCAGCCAGATAGCCCAGAGCACGCAGATCTGGAACTCCTCGGTCAGCAACGTGAAGCTGCAGGAGACCAGCTCGACCGGTAACTTCCAGTACCGCGAGGGCAATGACTCGCGTGGCTCGTACGCCTCCACCGACGGGCACGGCCGTGGGTACATCTTCCTGGACTACCGGCAGAACCAGCAGTACAACTCGACGCGTGTGACGGCGCACGAGACGGGCCACGTGCTCGGTCTTCCCGACCACTACTCGGGTCCGTGCAGCGAGCTGATGTCCGGTGGCGGTCCCGGCACGTCCTGCACCAACGCGTACCCGAACACGCAGGAGCGGTCGAGGGTCAACCAGCTCTGGGCCAACGGCCTGGCCACCCTCAAGGACAAGGGCGCGCTGACGAAGGTCCGCTGACCCGCGCGGCCTCCCCCGCGACCTGGCACAGGCGGACTGTTACGTACCGCTAACGGCCTCCGGGCCAACCCGGCCGCGTGCGGCGCGCTCTCCTCCGGCATGGGTACACATGCTCAGGGGAAGAAGCCGCGTCGCCGCGGCCGGCGACGGATCGTGGACTACCCGCGCGCCGGAAGGAGCGGCGTCCGGCGCTGGCTCCCGTCGTGGCGCCTGCTCCTCGGCACGACGGGGCTCTTCGTCACCGCCGTCGCCGTGCTCTTCGTCTGCGTGTACGTCAGCGTCGACATCCCCGACGAGAACGCGGCGGCCCGCCGCGAGGCCAACGTCTACTACTGGTCGGACGGCTCCCAGATGGTGAGCACCGGCGAGGTCAACCGGCAGAACGTGGAGCTGGACCAGATCGCGCCGTCCGCCGTCCACGCGGTGATCGCCGCCGAGAACGAGACCTTCTACGACGACTCCGGCGTCTCCCCCAAGGGCCTGGCCCGCGCCACCGTGAACATGGTCCGCGGCCGGGAGACCCAGGGCGGCTCCACCATCACCCAGCAGTACGTGAAGAACACCTACCTCTCGCAGGACCAGACGGTCACGCGGAAGGTCAAGGAGTTCGTGATCGCGCTGAAGGTGGACCGCAAGAAGAGCAAGGACGAGATCCTCAAGGGCTACCTCAACACCAGCTGGTTCGGGCGCGGCGCCAACGGGATCGAGGCCGCCGCCCACGCGTACTACGGCATCCCCGCGAAGAAGCTGAACCCCAGCCAGAGCGCGATGCTCGCCGCCATGCTGAAGGGCGCCGACCTGTACGACCCGGCGGTGAGCGCCGCCAACCACGAGCGGGCGCGGCAGCGCTGGGCGTGGATCCTGGACCGGCAGGTCGGGGTCGGCCTGATGACGAAGAAGGAGCGGGCGAAGTACCGCACCTTCCCCGAGCCCCGCAGCCGGTCGCGCTCCACCAGCCTCGGCGGCCAGACCGGCTACCTCGTCGACGTCGCGAACCGGTACGTCAAGCAGCACACCGGCCTCACCGACGAGGAGCTGGCCCGCGGCGGCTACGAGATCCACACCACCTTCGACAAGGTCAAGGTGCGCCGCCTGGAGCGGGCCGTGCGGCGCGTCGTCGCGCGCGACCTCGACCCGAAGAAGCGCCCGGCCGACCGGTACGTGCAGGTCGGCGCGGCCTCCGTGCGACCCTCCGACGGGGCGCTCGTCGCGCTGTACGGCGGGCCCGACGCCACCGAGCACTTCACCAACAACGCCGACACGTCCGGGGTCCCGGTGGGCTCGGCGTTCAAGCCGTTCGTGCTGGCCGCCGCGCTGCAGCACGGGGTGACGGCACGTGACCTGCCGGTCGCCGAGATCGCGCCCGCCAGGAGCCCTGTGGCCGGAGTGCGGCGGAGCGTCCTGGCCGACAGCCACTACGCGGCCGACGGTTCCCTGCAACGGTCCGACGGCTCCCCCGACCCCGACCGCCCGACGCTGCGTGAGGCACTGGTGTCCGGCGGCAACGCGACGTACGTACGCCTGGGCAAGGACGTCGGCCAGGACATGGTGCGCCGGACCGCGGTCGCCGCCGGTCTGCTGCGCCAGAGCATGGGCCGCCTGGAGCCGACGTTCTCCATCGGCACCTCCACACCGAGCGCGATCCGCATGGCCACCGCGTACGGGACGTTCGCGAGCGACGGGGTGCAGCGCGACCCCTACTCGGTGACGAAGGTCCTCAAGGACGGCGAGCCCCTGCCCGGCCTGGCCCCTCCGTCGTCCCGGCGCGCGCTGGACCCGCAGGTGGCCCAGGAGGTCTCCGACGCGCTGCGCTCGGCGGGCAAACACCTCGGCGTGGACGTCGCCGCGGGCCGCACGGGCGACCAGGACCGCCTCAAGTCGGCCTGGTTCACGGGCTTCACGAAGGACCTGTCGACGGCGGTGACGCTGTTCCGGCTGCGGCCCGGCGAGCCGCAGCTCCTTCCACTGTCGGGCGTGGGCGGGAAGAAGTCGGAGCGCGGCAACGTGCTGCCGCCGCGGATCTGGCAGGAGTACGCGGGGTAGCGCGCGCTCCGGCCGCGCTCTCTCCGTGCTCTCCACGCGCGCTCTCCGTGCTCCGAGCGTGCGCGGTGCTGCTCCTGGCTCCCCCCGGACTCCCCCTGCATCCCCTTGCAGCCCAGGAGCCTTTGGCCGTCCCCGCACCTATTCTGAGGAGACATGGAGGGGGATGCGGGAACCGCGGACGGGGGCGTCAACTCTCCGATGGATCATTCGAGTTGGCGGGTCCGGCTGCGGCACTGGGCAGCCTCGGGCAGCGGTGACGTGCTGGGCGCCGGGGTGCTGTTCGGCACCGGCCGGGTGCTCACCTGCGCCCATGTGATCCGCGATCCGGCGACCGGGCTTCGGCCCGACCGCGTGCAGGTCGAGTTCCCGCTGCTCCAGGGCCTGACCAGGACCCCGCACCGCACCGCGACCGTGGAGGCGGGCCACTGGGTGCCCGCCTTCGGCAAGGCACAGGGCGACCTCGCGGTCCTCGTCCTGGACGACGCGGCGCCCCTGCCCTCGCCGGTCGCGCTGCACCGCACGCTCGACTACCGGGGCGCCACGGTCCTCATCGACGGGTTCCCCGAGCACCAGTCGGGCGGGCAGTGGCTCACCGGGGTCTGCAGGGGGCCCGGCGGGGAGGGCGACGAGCGGGTGCAGATCGACCTGACGGGGGCGGGCTCCGGGCAGGGGCTGCGGGGCGGGTTCAGCGGGGCGGGCGTGCGGGAGGAGGGCACCGACCGGCTGCTCGGCATCCTGGCGCAGGCCGACGAGCGGGGCGAGCACGGGTACATGATCCCGGCGGCCACCGTCGCCAAGTACTTCCGGCGGTTCGCCGAGCGGCACGTGACCGGGCCGCACGCCATCCCCGGCCACCGCGTCGTCTCGGCCGACGCCGCCCGCACGGCCCGCCCGCACGGGCTGCAGCGCACCGTCACGCGCTGGCTGAACGGGGACGCGGACGCCTGGGACACCGAGGTCCTCTTCATCGCCGAGGACGACGACCGGGCACGGCAGGCGCTGTACGTCGTCCTGAACATGGCCGACCGCGAGCAGTCCCCGCAGCTGGCGGTCCGGCCCGTCGAGCCGGGCGACGGCCCGCACGACGGCGGCGACCCCTTCGACGGCAACGACTCGCTCCTGTCCCGCGCCGGTATCGCACCCCGCGTCGGCAGCATCGGCCTCGTCCTCGACCTGGAGGGCGCCGCCCTCGACGACCCCGGACGGCCGGAGCTCCGCGAGGCCCTCGCCGTCCTGCGGCACGAGCTGCGCCACGCGGGCAGACGGCACACGGCCCCGCGGCGGCGCCCCGCCGTCGCCGTGCTCTACGCCGACCGGTCCGCCACCGAACCGGCCGCCGCGGCCAAGGCACTCGGCGAACTGGCCGACTCCGGTGCCAGACTGCTGCTCGTGGTGCGCTCCAGCACGCACGGCTTCACCTACGCCCTCGCGGAGAAGCTGCTGCCCGTCGAGCGTGCCGCGCAGTGGCTCCAGCGGATCGGCACCCGCGTCGACGCGCTCGCCGACGCCGAACGCAGCGCCCGGCGCCTCTTCCGCCGCGTCGAACCGCACGTCGTCGACCCGCCGGTCGCCACCGGGTACGCGGCACGGGCCGCCCTGTGGAGGGTCCAGCTCAGCAATGAGCTGCGCCCGCTGACGGGCCGGGGCGGACCGCGCTTCCTGGAGAAGCTCTCGTACGCCGAACAGGCCGTGGACACCTATCTGTTGCGGGCCGAGCGGGCCGAGAGCGAGCTGCGCGGGGTGCTCGACGAGCACCTGCGGCTGCGCGGGCTGCTCCGCGACCACCTGGCGCGGCTGGCCCGGCGCGGTCTCGCCGAGCACCCAGACGCGGTCGGGCCCTACCGCGCGGCACAGCAGCTCCTGCTCGCGGGGCCCTGCCCGCTGGCCGACGCCGAGCGGGCGGTGACGGCGTTCGCGCGCGTCGTGCGGCGGCTCGCAGAGGCGGACGGTGACGCGTGACGCCGGTCAAGACCTGCCCGCACCCGGGCTGTTCGGGCACGGTGACGCCGACGGGGTACTGCCTGGCCAGCGGCGAGCGCCTCGATCCCGAGACCGGGCTGCACTCCGCCGTTCCCGAGGGGGCCGTGTTCCCGGCACCCGGAACGGGATCGGATCCGGAGTCGCGGCCGTCATCAGCACCCACACCGGCACCCGCCCCCGCACCCACGCCCCCGTCGGTCCAGGAGCCGTCCTCCCAGCAATGGATCGTCGGCCCCGGCATCACCGCCAACCCGCCCCGCCCCGCCCGCGTCGCCCTCCCCCCGGAGCACCCCGACCCCACGGTCCTGCCCGAGATCACCCTCCTGGACCGCGCGGACAGCGACGACGGCGATCCCGCCGCCCCCGCCGCCCTCAGCGGGCTGCCGCTGCCGCCCGGCACGCTGCTCGCCGGGCAGTACCGGCTGGTGCGGCCGCTCGGCTACGGAGGGATGGGCGAGGTCTGCCTCGCCCACGACACCAAGGTCGACGACCGCGCGGTCGCCGTGAAGATGCTGCACGCCGAGCTCGCCGCGGACTCGTACAGCCTCCTCGAAGGCGAGCGCAAGGAGCTGGTGGAGCTCAACCACGACGGGTTCATCCGGGTGTTCAACTACGGGCACCACGCGGGGGTCGGGGACTTCCTGGTCCTCCAGTACGTCGACGGGCTCAACCTCGAAGAGGTGCGGGCCCGCGCCCACGAGCACCCCGAGGAGTTCGGCGGCACCCGCTTCCTGGAGTTCGTCCTCGCGTACGGAGTACGGATCCTTGCCGCGCTCGCGCATCTGCACGCCCCCGAGCGCGGCAAGGTATACGGCGACCTGAAGCCGCCGAACGTCATGCACGACGGCTCCACCACCAAGCTCGTCGACGTCGGCAGCGTGCGCCGCGCGGGCGCGCCCGGCCTCACCACCGCCCTCTACCGCGCCCCCAGCGTCGGCGCCCACGGCGAATCCGCCCCGCAGGACGACCTGTTCAGCCTCGGCGAGACACTGCGCACCCTGTGCGGGATCGGGGCGACCCGCCACGACCTGGCGGACCTGGCGGCGCTCGCCCCGCTGAACGACGCCACCGGGGACCACTGCGGGCTCGGCCTGGTCTCCCTCGCCAGGGCGCTGCGCCGCGCCACCCGCACCGCGCGCGCCGGACGCTTCGCCACCGCACGGGAGATGGACGACCAACTCCGCGGTGTCTTCCGCGAGTTGCGGTCCCTGCGGACGGGCGTGGAGACGTTCGAGCCGTCGCCGCTCTTCCTGCAGTCCGCGCACGCCCTCGACGGCGGGCTCGGCGCCGCCCCCGAGGTGTCGCGCTGGGCCGCCCCGCCGTCGGCGCCGGGCCACCCCGCCCCCGACCCGGCCGAGGTCGCCCGGCGCCTCCCGGTGCCGCGCCCCGATCCGGACGACGACCACCACGGCGAGCTCAGCAGGCTCGGCGACGACGACCCCGAGGCGCTGCTCCAGCACACCGGCGACTGGCGGGACTCCCCCGAGGTGCACCTGCTGCGGTGCAGGCTGCGGATCCGGGTGGCGCTGCGCCGGGACGACGGGGAGCTGACCGGCGCCGAAACCGCGCTCGCCCTGGCCGAGGACGCCATAGGGCCCGCGTACGGACCGCACGACTGGCGGCTCGACTGGCACCGGGGGCTGCTCGCCCTTGCCCGCTCCCGGGTGCCGGAGGCCCGCGGCCACTTCGACCGGGTGTACGCCGCGATCCCCGGCGAGTACGCGCCGAAGCTGGCCCTCGGCTACTGCGCGGAGCAGCTCGGGCGCCGCCACGAGGCCCTGACCTTCTACGAGGCGGTCAGGCTGCGGAACCCCTCGCTGGGCAGCGCCGCGTTCGGCGCCGTCCGGGCCCGGCTCGCCCTCGGCGGCCCCGCCGCCCTCACCGACGCCATCGCCGCGCTGGACGCGGTCCCGCAGCACTCCCGGCACCGCACCGCGGCCCGCACGGCCGCCGTGCGCATCCGCGTCGACCACGCGCGGGACGCCGAAGGGCTCGGCGCGGCGGTGCGTGCGCTGGCCCAGCTCTTCTCCGCGCACGGCCTGACCGACGAGGCGTCGCGCGTACGGATGAAGGCGGAGGTGTGGGGCGCGGCGCACCGGCTGCTCGGCGAGGAGGCGGCGCCGGGGCCGGTGTCCGGCGGCGACACGGACGGCCCCCGCATGACCGCCGCCCAGCTGCGTGCCGTCGCCGCGCACGCCGACCCGCTGCTCGAATTCCCCGCCGACGGACGGGCGTTGCGCACCGACCTCTCCCGCTTCTACCGGGTCCTGGCCCATCAGGCGGCCAGGGACGCGCCGTACACCGATGCCGATTCCGGCGTCGGCCCCTGCATACCGCTCGCCGAGATCCTCCTGGACCGCGCCTACGCGGTACGCCCCTTCGGCCTCCGGCACACACGATTCGGCAAGGACTTCCCATGGCTGGGCAAGAAGATCAGGAACTGGCCGCCTCGGTCGGCCTGGAGGTGAGCCAGGTCGTCGAGCTGCCCCGCCCCCGCACACCGGGCGGGCAGGAGACGGCGCGGATGTACGCCGTCCTCACGGTGACGGTCCGCAGACCGGGCGCCGCACACACCCCGCCCGCCGCCACCGCGCGGGACCCCGCGGCCACGGGCGCGGCCGGGGCGGCCGGGCCCCGGCTCGCTGAGGTCCTGCTCATCGACCACTCCTCCTCGATGGTGATGCCGCCGAGCCGCCTCGCGGCCGCCCGTACCGCCGCCGTCAGCGCACTGGCCCGCATCCCGGACGGCGCACTCTTCGCCCTGGTCGCCGGGGGCGACAGAACCGCGATGATCTATCCAAGGCGGCCAGGACTCGCCGTCGCGCACGCCGAGTCGCGGGCCGCCGCCGAGGCCGCCCTGCACGACACCACACCGGGCGGCGGCACCGCGATGGGCACCTGGCTCGAGCGTGCCCGGCAGCTCTTCCGTGAGCTGCCCGCCGCGGGCGACGGCGGCTGGGTGCGCCATGCGCTGCTGCTCACCGACGGCAAGAATGAGCCCGGGTACGAGACGCGCGCGGAGCTCCACGAGCGCGTCGAGCGGTGCGCGCGGGCCTTCGCGTGCGACGTCGTGGGCATCGGGGACGCCTGGGAGACCGATGAACTCCTGCTGATCGCAAGGACGTTGGGCGGTCGCACCCGCGCCGTCGCGGATCTGACGCGGCTGCCCGACGAGCTGGCCTCGCTCGCCGGGCGGGCCGCCGACCGGGACGTCACGGGGCTGCGGCTGCGCCTCTACCACCGCGCCGGGGTGCGCCCGCACTCCTTCGAGCAGGTCCACCCCACGCGGATCGCGCTCCGCCCCGACCGCGTCGACCTGTCCGGCGTCGGGACGGGCGCGGGCGGCCCGGTCCAGGAGTACGACCTCGGCCCGTGCGGCGAGGAGACCCGCGCCTATCTGCTCTGCGTCGGTGCCCCCTACGACCCCGCCCAACTCGGGAAGGAGCTCCTGCTCACGGAGGTCGAGCTGGACGCGGAGGGTCCGGCGGCGCCGCGGCTGCCCGCTCCCCAGCCGGTGCTGATGCGCTGGACCGACGACGCGGACCTCTACAGCCGCCTCGACCCCCAGGTCGCCCACTACCGGCAGGAGGAGGAGCTGCACCGCACCTTCGAGGAGGCCTGCGCGGAGCTGAAGCTCGGCAGACGCGCGGCCGCCGAGGCGCTGCTCGGCACGGCGTGGCGGCTCGCCTCCGAGGCGGGCGACACCGCCATGCAGGACCATCTGCGCCGCCTGGTCCGCGTCCGCGAATCGGCCGGGGGCGCCGTCGAACTCCGGTACCGCATCGCGAAGTTCGACGTGGAGGCCGCCCGCATCCAGTCCAGCACGACCGTCCTGCCGGGACCCCGCCCGCCGGGCGCCGCCCGGTGACGGCCCCGTGGCGCGCCGCCCCGCTGATCGCCGCCGACGCGGTGCGCGCCCTGCGCCGGTACGCCTGGCCGGTGCCGCTCGCCGAACACCCCCGCAACCGTGGGTACTTGCGGGACCGGCTCGTCGCGCTGCCGCTGCTCACCGTCGTCGTGGCCGTCGCGTTCGGATGGGCGTACGCGGACGTCCGCGAGGACTCGGCGGTCCTGCGGGACAGCTTCGTGCCCGCGCTCGTCGGGCTCGCCGAGGCCGAGACGTCCCTGCGCATCGCCGACCGCGAGGCGGCTCAGAGCCTGGCGGCCGGGGAGGCCGTGCAGCTCAGCGGGATGAGCAGGCGCTACACCACGCGCACCACGCGGGCCGTGCAGCGCCTCAACCAGGTGGCCCGCAGCGGCGCCCTGACCACCGTCGAACGCCAGGAGCTCGACGTGGTCTCCGGGCTCGTCGCCGACTACGGCACCTGGATCACCTTCGCGCAGAACAACGTCGGCGACCCCACGCTGCGCGCCGCCGGACTCTCGTACGCGCGCAGCATGCTCTGCCCGCCTCCGGGGACCGCGAAGAAGACCGACGCGGACGGCTATCCGCGCTGCCGTCCCGACAGCGGCGCGGGTGCCGACGCGACGTCCGTCGTCGACCGCATCGCCGCCCTGGAGGACCGGCTGCGCGACAGGCTCGCGGACCGGGCGGCGCCGGGCGGCCGCGTGATCGCCGCGGGGGCCGTCTCCGCCGTCGCCCTCGTGCTCCTCGCGTTCGGCCTGTGGCGCACCCAGCTGTTCCTGCACCACCGGCTGCACCTGTACGTCAGCCTCCCGCTGCTCGTGGCCGCCCTGCCGCTGCTCGCCGTGCCGTTCCTGACGACCGACGCCGTGCTCGCCCACCGGGCGCAGCAGCGCGTGGTGTCGACGGCGGCGGACCTCGCCGAGCGGACGACACCGGCGATCGAGTCGGCCCGTGACGAGAAGCCGTTCGGCGCCCCCGATCCCCTCCTGATCTCCCACCTGGACGAAGACGTCCGCCACGACCTGTCCGCGGGCCGCCTCTCCTCACTGGACGGGGTCGCGCCGTGGGTGACGCCCGCAGGCCTGCTCTGCGCGGCCCTGACCGGCGCCACGCTCCACGCCTACCGCCGCGAGTACGTCCTCATCTCCCGCTCAGGAGCCACCCCATGAACCGCCGCACGCGCCGCCGCACCGGCCGGTCGCGCACCGTGTTCCGCGCCTTCCTCGCGACCTGTCTGCTGGCCGTCACCGCGGGCGCCTGCGGAGACGCGAGGCCCCGGACGCTCGTGGTCCTCGGCCCCTGGACGGGCCCGGAGGGCAAGGCCTTCGAGGCGATGCTGCACCGCCTCGACGACGGCACGGGAAAGTCGTACACGTACAAGGGCACGCGTTCCCTGCGGGAGACGCTCGGCGCGCAGCTGGAGGCGGGCGGCCCGCCGGACGTGGCGATCCTCAACAGCATCGGGGAACTCGTGGAGCACGCCCGCGCGGGCCACCTCGTCCCGCTCGGCCGCGCCGCCACTGCCCGCGCCTATCCGCCCTGGGCGCCGCGCCTCGACGTGGACGGCGGGCGCCGCACCTACTGGGTGCCGCTGAAGGTCGACCTGAAGAGCCTGGTGTGGACCAAGGAGAGCCGTCCCGCCAAGGATCCGAAGTGGTGCGTGGGCCTGGCCTCGCAGGCCACGTCCGGCTGGCCGGGCACCGACTGGATCGAGGACATCCTGCTCCACCAGGAGGGCCCCGCCACGTACACGCAGTGGGCCACCGGGCGGCTGCGCTGGCAGGATCCGCGGGTCCGCCGGGCGTGGACGACCTGGGCCGAGCTCCTCGGCGACCGCACCAAGAAGTCGATCAACCAGTCCCTGACCACGTCGTACGTGGGCCCGCGCGGCCTCCTGGACTCCCTCGGCCCCCGCTGCACGCACGAGCACCAGAGCGCCTTCATCCGCTACGTGTACGCGCACGAGCGGGTCCGCGTCGACCCGGCGGCGGGCTATCTGGGCGGCGGCGCCGAGCACGACGGCGCGTACGAGGTGGCGGGCGACATGGCCGCCGTGTTCAGCGCCGACCCGGCGGCCCGCGCCCTCGTCGACCGCCTGTCGGGCCAGCGGGCCCGCACGCTCTGGCGGGACCGGGCCACGGACGGGCTGCAGCCGTTCTTCCCCGACGCGACCGACCCCCAGCCGACCGACGCGACGGGACGGCGCATCGCGGGCATCCTCACCGGCAGGGCGCGGACGCTCTGCTTCGACGCATCGGACGTGATGCCGCCGGGCGTGCGCGACGCGTTCCACCGGGCCGTCCTGGAGTACTTCGGAGACCCGAAGGGCGACCGCCTCGACGAGCTCCTGCGCCAGCTGGACACCGTACGCACGGAAGCCGCGAAGGACGCGGCGCCCGGGCGCCTGCCCGAGTCGGGGGTCTGCGCCCCGCCGGGCGGCTGAACGCCCCCGCCCCCGTCAGGGGCTCAGTTCCTCCGGGCAGGGCGTGCCGCGGGGCAGCTGGTAGGGCGAGCCGAGCCGGTAGGTCCCGGCCTTCGGGGCGAGCAGCTCGACCCACTTGTCGCCCGCCTGGTCCTCCCGCGCCTCCGTCAGACAGCCGTTGGCGTTGTCGTACTTCTTGGGGCGCTTCTCGTTCAGCTCCCGCTGCCGCTTGGACGCGTCGGTCTCCTGCGGCGCCTTCACGCCCTTGCCGTGGGCGTCGACGATGCTCAGCCACGGCGAGTACGGGATGCGGATCAGGATGCGGCCCGGCTTGTCCACGCGCAGGGTCATCTCGCCCTGCTCGGCACGCGTCACGACGGCGTTCGGCTCGGCGAGCGGCCGCGGGTCGGTGACCTCGTACAGCTGCCAGTTGGAGTCGACCCACACCTTCTTCAGGTACGGGAGTCCGTCCGTGATGAGCTGCGCCTCGCGCTTGCCGCCGTCGCCGTCGGGCTCGCCCTTGGGGAGCGCCACGTAATGCACGGACCAGCGCTGCAGCCACTCGTGGTAGTTCGCGGAGTTGAGGGTGTCGTCGTAGAAGAGCGGGTTGCGCTCCATGTCGGCCTGCCGGTTCCAGCCCCGGGCGAGCTGGACGTACGTGGGGAGCGCGGACGCCTCGCGGTGACTGCGGGCCGGCACCACTTCCAGGCGGCCCTTCGCGGCGCCCTTCTCCTTCAACTCGTTCACCAGGGGCGCGACCTCACGCGTCCAGGAGGCGTCCGAGCGGGTGTGCACGATGTCGTCGACGGCCTTGTACCCGATCCAGCCGGTGAAGCCGACGAAGGCCACGATGATCACGTACCAGGTACGGGACTTCGGCACCGCGTACGGCAGCGCGGCGATCAGCGCGACGCCCACGAAGGACATCGCGAGGCGCGAGATGTTGGAGCCGATCTGCGAGCTGATGAGCCAGACGCCGAGCACGAACGCCGCGTACACGGCGATGGTGATCCGTACGGTCTTCCACTGCTTCGGCACCACGAAGTAGACGATGACCGAGCTGATCAGCGGCAGCGAGGCCGAGCCGAACGACATCGGCTGCGTGCCGGAGAACGGGAAGAGCCACGCGGACAGGCCCACGACGATGGCGGGCGCGACGCCCAGCGCGTAGGCGCCCGGGTAGCGCTTGCTGAGGAACAGCGCGACGGCGACGAGCCCTACGAAGAGGCCCGCCACCGGGCTGCCCATCGTCGCGAGCGCCGCGAACGGGGCGGCGACCAGGGCCTTCGCCCACCGCTTGTAGCGCCAGCGGTGCGGCCAGCAGAAGACGGCGGCGACGGCCGCGAGCGCGAACATCTGGCCGAGGCCGTAGGTCACGCGGCCGGACACCGCGTTGGCGAGCAGTGCGAAGACGCCCGCGGCGACCGGCCACAGCAGCCTGCCCTTCACCGCACGGCTGCGCATGAGGATCATCGTGAGCAGCGCCGCGGAGACGGTGCCCGCGATCATCATCGTGGTCCGCACGCCGAGCACCGACATCAGGTACGGCGAGATCACGCTGTACGACACCGGGTGCATGCCGCCGTACCAGCCGAGGTTGTACGCCGACGCGGGATGCCGCCCGACGAACTCGGCCCAGGCGTCCTGCGCCGCGAGGTCGCCGCCGCTGTTGGCGAAGACGAGGAACCAGACGACGTGCAGCACGGCGGCGACCGCCGTCGTGATGGTCACCGGGTGGCGCAGGAAGCGCTTCCGCCACGGCTCCGCGGGCCCGTCCCCGGGCTCGCTGCGCTGGGCCGGCAGCTTGATCCGCCCACCGGTGCGGGGGCCGTCGCCCTGGTCAGGTGCGGCGGCTTCGTCGGCGCGCGTCGGCTCCGCTGTGGCCACTGGAGGCTCTCCCCGTGTCGTCCATGTTTCCGGAGTACCCCGGGTCCCCGAGATTGTGACGCTAGCACGCACGCGCGAGGGGAGGCCCGCGGCGGGCCTCCCCTCGCGGGGCTCAGCCGACCCGGGTCAGCTTGGCGCCGAAGCCCGGTTCGCTGAGGTCCTTCTGCAGGGCGACCGGCACCTCGACGGCGTCACCCTTGCCGTCGCCGACGTGCAGCACACCGACCTTGGTGCCCGCCTTCGCCGTGTTCGGAATGGTCTTGCCCTTGATGTCGTCGAGCTGCAGCTTGACGGTCAGGCCCGACCAGCCGACCGCGGAGACGTCCTTGGTGGCGACGACCGGAGTCGTGCCGCCGAGGCCGTCGTCCACGTTGCCGACGACGTCGCCCTTCTTCACGATCGTCTTGGCCTTGAGGGCATCCTGCCCGGCCGCGATCAGGTCCTTGGTGACGTTGGTGACCTTGTCGATGTTGGCGACGCCGTCGGACCCGTACTGACCGAGGGCGGCGCCGATGATCGTCTGCCTCTTGCCGTCGATCACCTTCTCCGCGGCGAAGAGGATGTTGCCCCCGGCCGCGGTGGTGGTGCCGGTCTTGATGCCGATGGCGACGGTCGGGACGAGCTTGAAGAAGTTCGTCTGCTTGTCGTTGTTGAGGTCCGTGTAGCTCGGCTGGCGGGAGATCTCGTTGAAGACGGGGTTCTCCATGGCCGCCCGGCCCAGCTTCACCAGGTCCTCGGCGGTGGAGACGGTCGTCTTGTCGAGGCCGCTGGGGTCCGTGTAGTGGGTGTTCTTCATCCCCAGCTCCTTGGCGGTCTTGTTCATCTTGGCGACGAACTCGTCCTCGGAGCTGCTCTTGGTGTCCCAGCGGGCGAGCAGCTTGGCGACGTTGTTCGCCGACGGGAGCATGACCGCCTGCAGCGCCTCGTACTCGGAGATCTTCTGGCCCTCGGTGACCTTGACGACCGACTCGTTGGCGGGCTTGCCGGTCTCGTAGTGCTTCTGCGCGGCGGCGTCGACGGGGATCTTCGGGCCGTCCTTGCCCTTCTCCAGCGGGTGGTCCCGCAGGATCAGGTAGACCGTCATGACCTTCGCGATGCTCGCGATCGGCACGGGCTTCTGCTCACCAGACGTACCGAACGTGCCGATGCCGTTGACGTCCATCGCGGCCTGGCCGTCGCTCGGCCACGGCACGTCCGGCTTGGCGCCCTCGAACGACACGCTCTCCTGCGCGGTGAGCTGCAGGGTGGGCGTCGGCAGCGGCCGCACGGCCTGTACGACTGCAAAGACGACGATCAGGAGCAGGACCAGCGGCGTCCAGATCTTGACCCGGCGCACGGCGGTCCGGACCGGGGTCTCCGGCGGCGGCGGGGTGTTGGTCAGCTCGGCGAGCAGGTCGATCGGCGGCTTGGGCGGCAGCGGCTGCTGGGTGGTGCGCTCCACCGGCGGGGGCACGGCGGGGCCCGCGGGCGCGACCGGGGCCGCGGGGGTCGCCGTGGCCTTGGGGTCCTTGGGGGCGGCCTTGGGGGCGGCCTTGGGCTCCGCCTTGGACGGCGCCTTCGACTCCGGCGCTGCGGCCGGTTCGCCCTTGGGGGCCGTCTTGGGCGCGGTGCGCGTGGACGGCTCGTCGAGCGGCTTCAGCGCGACGAACTTACTGGTCCGCTCTGCATCACCCTCGGGCTTTGCCTTTGCAGTTCCCTTTGCACCCTCGCCCTTGGGGTCCTTGTGATCCCCCAGCTTGAGCATGGTGGTGGGCTGGTCGACGGCCTTGCCCGTGCCCTTCGGGGGCAAGGCCTTGAAGACGGCGGTGGCCTGGTCGACGCCGGTGGACTTGGGGGCGTCGTCGTCCCCGGCCGGGGTGTCGTCTTCCGGGGTGTCGTCGGCCGGGGTGTCGTCGGCTTCGGCTTCGTCCGAGTCGTCCTTGGCGGAAGGCTCCGGCTTCGGGGTCGGCTCGGCGGCCGCCTCGGGCTCGTCGGCCGCTTCCGGCTCATCGGCCGCTTCGGGCTCGTCCGCCACTTCCGGCTTGTCTGCCGCTTCCGGCTCGGGCTCCGGGTCGTCGGAGGTGGCGACCCACGCCGCCACCGCGTCCCGCAGCCGCGCGTCGCCGTTCGCCTCCGCCTTGGGCGCGTCCGCCTTGGGCGCGTCCTCCTCGGGAGCTTCCTGCTTGGGAGTTTCCTGCTTGGGAGCGTCCGCCGTCTCGGCCTCAGCCTCGCCCTCGGCAGAGTCCCCTGACTCAGACTCTGACGCGGCCTCGGGCTCGGTCTCGGGCTCGGGGCCCGGCTCCGGCTCCGGCTCGGACGCCGTCTCGGGGTCCGGCTCGTCGGAACCGTCGGAACCGGCCGCCGCCTCGGGGACGTCCTTCGTCGAGAAGACGGCGGTCGCCCGGTCCTCCCGCACCTGCGGCGTCTCGCGACTCATCGCGAGACGCGGGTCGCGTTCCTCCGGCGCCGGCCCGGAGGTCTCCTCCGGGGTCGGGTTCCCCGACGACTTCCGCTGCTTCGATCTGTCGGGGGTCTCGCCCGCCACCGATGCCTCCTCGTACGCCATGCCGTTTGCCGATGCTGATGCTTGCCGTGTGCTGGACCGTGCGCCAAATCCGGCCGGACGCCACTGTCCGAACCGTGTACCAGTGTCCTGTGTGAGGGCTTAACCCCCGTGGTAGACGAGAACGACATACCTACTGGTTCCCGTACAACCCGACCACGCGCTCTCGACAGACCAATGTGAGAGGGGTCACCCTGTCATTCATCCACGCGGGGAGGCATGGATGGGCAGGAGCCGCAGAACAATTCCGGAGGAGCTTCTGCTGCTCGCTTTGGACCCGACCACGGGTACCACAGCGCAGCCGCAGTCGCTCGACCTCGGTCTGGCCGGAGCACAGCTAGTGGAGCTGGCGCTGGCCGGACGGATAGCCCCAGACGGGGATCGTATCGCCGTGGTGATGCCACGGCCGACCGGAGATCCAACTCTGGACTCCGCACTGGAACTGCTGCGCAGGCGCGGCAGCCCGGTTCGGGCCGTCCACTGGATCGGCGGGCCCCGACTGGGGCTCCGTCAGACGTACCTCTCGCACCTGGAGCGGTGCGGCATGGTTCATGCCGTGGCGGGCCAGATGTGCGGGGTGCTGCCGACAACTCGCTACCAAGCGACGGACACGGCCATCAGCCGGGAAATCAGGTCCCGGCTCGATTCGGCGATCCGCACCGGCGTACCGCCGGACCCGCGGACCGCCGCGCTCGCCGCCCTGGCCCACGCGGTCGGTCTCGGCAAGCATCTGTACCCCGGGAACGAGGGGCGTTCATCGCGCTCCCGGCTCCGGGACCTGATCAGGCACGACCCCATGGGCGGCCTCGTGGCGCATGCCGTGATGGACGTTCAGAACGGCGTGGCGGCCCAGCCGCGACGCAGCGCCGCACCCGCGGGTCCCACAGGACCGGGCGGTGGTCGGCAGCCGGCAAGGGCGACAGCGGACCCCGGCGGGGTGCCACTGCAACCGCGCCGCGGATCCATGGCACGCGCCGTCGCTCACTGAGCAGCACAGCAAGCAGCACAGCCAGCGCCATGCTGAGCAGCACGCTGAGCAGCAAACCGAGCACGGCCCAGCACCACCGCGTCATCGCGCACCGCATCACGTAACCGCGCACCACCATCGCGCAACCGCTCAGCACCACCGCACCAGCGCCGCGCCGCAGTCCCCAGACCCGGTTCGGGAGCCGCTGGGCCGCGCGGGGAGTGGGACCGGACCGTCCGGACGACGACACCCCGGTTCCACCGCCCCGCGCGGCCGCCCTCACGTTCGCACATCCGCTGTTTCCCAGCGGTGCCGACCTCGTTGGTGGCACTCTGCTGAGCAGTAGATACGCAAAGTAGAGGAATGCAAGCCGGAGGTGCACGTCCCGTGGCGTCCAATGTCAATCCCACCGTCAGGCGGCGCCGGTTGGGCCAGGAGCTCCGCCGGCTCCGTGAGCTCAAAGGCATGACGGCCGAGGAGGTCGCCGAGCGGCTGCTCGTCTCGCAGTCGAAGATCAGCCGCCTGGAGAACGGCCGCCGCTCGATCAGTCAGCGCGACGTCCGCGACCTGTGCGGTGTCTATGAGGTCGAGGACCACCGCGTCGTCGACTCCCTCATGCAGATGGCCAAGGACTCCCGCCAGCAGGGCTGGTGGCACTCCTTCGGCGACATTCCCTACAGCGTGTACATCGGCCTGGAGACGGACGCCGCGTCGTTGCGCGTCTACGACCCACAGGTCGTCCCCGGCCTGCTGCAGACCCGGGCGTACGCGGAGGCGCTGATCACCGGCGCGCTCCCGGAGACCACCCCGACGGACATCGAGAAGCGCGTCCAGGTGCGCATGCGCCGCCAGGACCGCATCTCGGCGCCTGAGCTGCCGCTGCGCCTGTGGACCGTGCTCGACGAATCCGCGCTGCGCCGCGTCGTCGGCTCCCGGCATCTGATGCGCGACCAGCTGGAGCACCTCGTCGAGCAGTCCCAGCAGCCGCACGTGACGGTCCAGGTGATCCCCTTCGAGATGGGCGCGCACCCGGGCCTCAACGGGCAGTACGCGATCCTGGAGTTCCCGGACGCGGCCGACTCCAGCGTGGTCTACATCGAGGGCGTCACCAGCGACCTGTACCTGGAGAAGGCGAACGACGTCCAGCAGTACAGCGTCATGTACGAACACCTGCGGGCCCAGGCGCTGAACGTCGAGCAGTCGAGGCAGCTCATCGCGGACATCGCGAAGGACTACGCCCGCTGATTCACGGCCCCTCCGGCCCAATCCGCACGAAAGCGCCGCACGGTACACCCTTGTCACGCGGATGCGTAAGTCCCCACTGGAATATGCCATCCGGTTGAGTGAACGATCCCTTCACGCCACGATGTTGGCGAGTAGCGTCATTCACGCCATCGAGCAGCACCGTTGGCGCCCACCGCAGGGATGCGGCGACAGCAACTCAACGACTGGATAGACCGGAGCGGACATGGCGATTCAGCAAGGTACTTCGCACACATGGGTCAAGTCTTCCTATTCCACCGGAAACGGCGCGTGTGTCGAGGTCAAATCACCGGTGCGGCACGGAATTTCCGTGCGCGACTCGAAGGTAGCGGAGGGTCCGGTCCTCGCCTTCCCCGCCGAGTCGTGGAACGCGTTCGTCGGCGAGGTGAGCAGGGGGGCTGCTGACCTCGCGTGAGACTGCAGCGCACACCGACAGAGGAACAACCGCATAGGCAGCACCGTTTGAGCCCTCTCGACTGGCCCGCCGTCCCGGCCGAGGGGGCTCGGCCCTTTCCGGGGGCCGGGCGGATCAGCGCAGGGCGTCGACGTACAGGTCCGTGCCCGGCACCGTGGGGATGAACGGCGCCACCAGCTCCACCCGCCCGAGCCCCGACTCCGCGACCGCCTCGTCCCGCCCGGTGAAGTGCGCCTCCCAGCAGTCCCGCGGGTCCTCCTGGAGGAACCAGAGCAGCGTCAGCCGGGTGTCCACGCCCTCGACCTGTTTCACGTACGTCATCCGGTCCCCCGGCAGCGGCGTCGGCCGGAACAGCGTGACCATGGCGGCGGGCGACCCGGCGAGCGCCCGCGGCAGGTGCCGGGCGCGCAGCCATTCGAGCAGTTCGCCGCGCTGCTGCGGCCCTTCGGCGTCGATGACCTCAAGGACCAGGCCTTTGTACGGGTGGTCGAGCGCGTGGAAGTCGCGCGGGCCCGCCGCGCCGTCCCGGTAGACGGTCGCCTCGTGGTCCTGGAAGGAGGTGAAGACGTGCGTGCGGGCCTGGTGGACCCGGCCGTCGCGGTTGAGCCGCTTGTTGATGCCGACGGTCCACTTCATGTGGTCGTCGTAGCGCCCTTCCGTCACCCAGTACGTGGAGAGGTAGCACCCTGACGTGACCGGCTCGGCGATCGCGGACTTGTCGGGGTAGCGCAGGAGCTGGAGCTCGCGCGTGGCCACCCAGCGGCGCCCCGCGTACATCCAGGGCATGGCCATCGCGCCCGCGTAGTAGTGGTCGTCCTCGTACCAGCGGTTGTACGCGAACTCGTGCCCCGGGTGCGGCTCGACCATGGTGATCAGGGCGTGCCCCGGGCGCACGCCGTAGGGACCGACGGCGGCCAGCTCGGCGTAGACGTCGCTCCGGGTGTCCTCGCGGGCGCCCGCGCGGGGGTCATCACTCACGTCTCTCCCCTTCCTTCCTCCGATGCACGCCCATACTCTGACGCCCCGTCAGCAAAACTGCCAGAGCCGGGAGGCGCCCCATGCAGTCGTCGCTCCTCGAGGGAAAGACCGTCGTCGTCTCGGGCGTCGGCGCCGGGCTCGGCCATCAGGTCGCGGCGGCCGTCGTGCGCGACGGCGGCAACGCCGTGCTCGGGGCGCGCACGGCGGCGAACCTCGCCAAGACGGCCGCCGAGATCGACCCCGAGGGCGCCCGCACCGCCCACCTGGCCACCGACATCACCGACGAGCGGCAGTGCGGGGCGCTGGCGGCCCTGGCCCGCGAACGCTTCGGCGGGATCGACGCGGTCGTCCATGTCGCGGCCTGGGACAGCTACTTCGGCGGCCTGGAGGACGCGGACTTCGCCACCTGGCAGCAGGTCATCGACGTCAATCTGCTGGGCACCCTGCGCATGACGCGCGCCTGTCTGCCCGCGCTCAGGGAGCGGCGCGGCGGTTCGGTGGTCTTCATCGGCACCCAGTCGGCGATCGCGTCGCCCTCGCAGGTGCGCCAGGCGGCGTACGGGGCGTCGAAGGGCGCGCTGACCTCGGCGATGTACTCGCTGGCGCACGAGCTGGGCCCGGACCGGATCCGGGTCAACACCGTGCTGCCCGGCTGGATGTGGGGCCCGCCGGTCGAGGCGTACGTCCAGTTCACCGCGCACACCGAGGGCGTGCCGGAGGCGGCGGTGCGGGACCGCCTCACGGAACGCATGGCACTGCCCGACCTGGCGACGGACGGGGACGTGGCGGACGCCGCGGTGTTCCTCGCCTCGGACCGGGCGCGCTCGATCACGGGGCAGTCGCTGCTGGTCAACGCGGGGGAGATCATGCGCTAGGCACAGCCGCGGAGGCGTGCGGAGGCGCTCGGAAGCCGTACGGGAGACAACTCCCGTACGGCTTCCGTGCGTTCGGCCCCACCTTCCCGTGGGTCAGATACATGAACACAGGTCAGTAAACAGAACGATTTTACTTGCTCTTGACCTAGCGACCGGTTGTCCCCGGTGGGTGCCCGAACCCACGATGAGCGGGCACTTCTGGGCCACTCTCGTCCCCATCGGCCCGTTCACCAGGCGGACCCCTGGAGGGCCATATGAACAGTCTCGACTGGGCCGTGCTCATCGGCTACTTCGGCGTGATGGTCGCGATCGGCCTGTGGTCCCACAAGCGGGTCGACAACGTCAGCGACTTCTTCACCGCGGGCGGAAAGATGCCGTGGTGGCTGTCGGGCATCTCGCACCACATGTCCGGCTACAGCGCGGTGATGTTCACCGGGTACGCGGGCATCGCGTACACCTACGGCGTGACGTCCTTCGTCACCTGGTCCTTCCCCATCGCGCTCGGCATCGCCATCGGCGCCCGGCTCTTCGCTCCCCGCATCAACCGGCTGCGCTCGCGTCTGCACGTGGCCTCGCCGCTGGAGTACCTGAAGAACCGCTACAACCTCGGCACCCAGCAGGCCCTCGCCTGGTCCGGCATGCTCCTCAAGATCGTGGACGTCGGCGCCAAGTGGGCGGCGATCGCCACCCTGTTGTCCGTCTTCACCGGCGTCTCCCTCAACCAGGGCATCCTCATCACCGGCGTGATCACGGCGATCTACTGCACCATCGGCGGACTCTGGGCCGACGCGCTGACCGAGCTCGGCCAGTTCATCATCCAACTCCTCGCGGGCGTCGCCATGTTCGTGGCTGTCGTCTCCAAGCTCGGCCCGCACGGCGGCTTCTTCGGCGTCTGGGACGAGCCGGAACTCGCGGGCCACGGCAAGCCGCTGGTCGGCCCCTACGGCACGGTCTTCCTGCTCGCGTTCCTGTTCATCAAGCTCTTCGAGTACAACGGCGGCATGCTCAACCAGGCGCAGCGCTACATGGCGACCGCCAACGCGAAGGAGGCCGCGCGCTCCGCGAAGCTCTCCGCGATCCTGTGGCTGGTCTGGCCGGTCGTCCTCTTCTTCCCGATGTGGATGTCGCCGCTCCTGGTCGACGCCAAGAAGCCCGACGGCTCGGACGCGTACGCCCTGATGACCGAACAACTGCTGCCGCACGGCCTGTTGGGCCTGGTCATCGTCGGCTTCTTCTCGCACACCATGGCCATGTGCTCCTCCGACGCCAACGCGATCGCCGCGGTCTTCACCCGGGACGTGGCACCGGCGTTCTCCGCGAAGGCCCGGGCCTGGAACGAGCGCAAGGGCCTGATCGCGGCGCGCCTGACCACGGTGGTCTTCCTCGGCCTGTCCATGGCGGTGGCGACGCAGGTCAACTCCCCCGCCTTCAAGGACATCATCACGGTCGTCATCAAGTGGGTGGCCGGTCTGATGGGGCCGATCGCGATCCCGATGATGCTGGGCCTGCTGCGTACGTTCCGGAAGTCCGGGCCGACCGCGGCGCTGACCAGCTGGGCGGCCGGGCTCTTCGCCTTCTATCTGGTCAACTACCCGATCGACGAGGCGATCGACGGCGGTGTCGCGCTGCAGTACCAGGTGTCGATACCGCTGGCGGTATCGCTCGTCCTCTACATCGTCGTCGGCTTTGTGAAGCCGGAGGACACCCCCGAGCGGGATGCGCTCATCGAGCGGATCAATACGGACGACGACGGCTCTGCCGCGGCCGTCGTGCCCGCGCCTTCGCGGCCGCGGGGCGGCGCGGCGGCGTCGCCGGTGAAGGACTGACCCCGTCACGGGCGCGGGGAGCTGCGCGCTCAGCGCGCGAAGAGCCGCAGTCGCGTCTGCCGGGATCCCGGCACATGCGACTGCGGCTTCTCTCTGGTTGCTCGCGCAGTTCCCCGCGCCCCTTACGGGGCGCTCAGACTCCTGCGCGCTCCGGTACGGGCGGGGTCACCGAGAGCTGGGGCGTGCGCGGGGCGTGGTGGGCCTTGAGGCCGACCAGGGCGACCGCGACGACCAGGACGAAGGCCGCCCCCGCGATGGCGAAGCTCAGCGTGAACTGGCCCTCCTGCGGCAGCGCGGGCATGCCCGCGGGCAGCGGAATGGTCTTCGACGCGAGCAGCGAGGTGATCATCGCGCTCGCGATGGCGCTGCCGACCGAGCGGGAGATGGAGTTGATGCCGTTGGCGATGCCGGTCTGGTGGGCCGGGACGCTGGCGACGATGAGCGCGGGCATCGAGGCGTAGCCGAAGCTGATCGCGAGGCCGATGATCATGCTCGCGCCGATGACGGAGGCGCTGGTGTCGTGCGCCAGGGTCAGCCAGGCGAAGCCGACCACGCCGAAGGCCGCACCGGCCGCGAGCGTGACGCGCGCGCCGATCCTGCGGACCAGGATGCCGCCGAACTGGGCGCCGAGGAGCGAGACGATCGTGGTCGGCAGCAGGTAGACGACGGAGGCGCCGAGCACCGAGGCGCCGAAGCCGTACCCGGCGACGTCCTCGGGCATCTGCACGAGGTAAGAGACGCCGATGAACTGGGCGAACATCGCGAAGCCGAGCAGCAGTCCGGCCAGGTTGGTGAAGAGGACCGGGCGGTGGGCGAACATCTTCATGTCCACCATCGGCTCCTTGACCCGCAGTTCGGTCAGGACCCACACGCCCGCCATGACGACGGCGCCCGCGAAGGAGCCGATGGTGCGGCCGGAGGTCCAGCCCCACTCGTGGCCCTGCGAGATCGGCAGGAGCAGCAGGACGAGGAGCAGCGCGAGCGTGCCCGCGCCCAGCCAGTCGGTGCGGCCGCCGGTCTTCGAGCGCGAGGCGGGGACGGCGAGCACGACGCCGACGAGCGCCAGCACGGCGAGGACGACCGCGAGCCAGAACACCCGGTGGTAGTCGGGGTCGGAGCCCTGGGTCAGCAGGCCAGCGCCGACCAGGGCGAGGCCGCTGCCGAACGCCAGGGTGCCGCTGACCAGCGCCATCGCGCCGGGCAGCTTGGCGGGCCTGATCTCCTCGCGGAGCACGGAGAGCGCGAGCGGGAAGATCGCGGTGGCCGCGCCCTGCATGATCCGGCCGATGATCAGCCAGGTCAGGGAGGTCGTGGTGGCGGCGAGCACGGAGCCCGCGATCATCACGAGCAGCACACCGATGAGGGTGGGCTTCTTGCCGTGCTGGTCACCGAAGCGGCCGAGCAGCGGGGTGAAGACGGCGGCCGAGAGCAGGGTGGCGGTGGTCACCCAGCTGACGCCTGCCGTGGTGGCGTCCAGTTCGTTCTGGATGATCGACAGGATCGGGACGACCAGGGTCTGCATCATCGAGACGACCATGGCCGCGAGCCCGAGCACCAGGACGACGGCGGTCTGTCCGGTGGGTTTCGGCGGGGCCGCGTGCTGCTGTGCGTGGGACACGGTGGCTTCTTCTCCAGCTGCTCAACTGCTTGAGGACCTCGATACTTGAAGACCTCGATACTTGAGTACGTCAAGTAACTTCTAAGAAGGTAAGCCTCAATATTTGAGATCGTCAAGTTTTATGGCGTAAGGTGGCTCACATGCCTGGAACACCGAGCGTCGACAAGGCCCGGCTCATGGAGCTGCTCGCGGTGTCGCTCCGTGCCTACTACGGGGACTTCACGGAGGCGGCGGCGAGCGAGAACCTCACCGCGAGCCAGGGCAAGACGCTGAGCGTGCTGCGCCAGGGGCCCGCCGCGATGCGGGTCCTCGCCAGGACGCTGTCCTGCGACGCATCGAACATGACCGGGATCATCGACCGCCTGGAGAAGCGCGGCCTGGTCCACCGGGAGCCGAGCCCCACCGACCGCCGCGTCAAGAACGTCGTCCTCACCCCCGAGGGCGAGCGGGCCGTCGACGCGATCCGCGCGAACATGCACGCCACGCTGGCGGGCCTCGACGCACTGGACGCCACCGAGCGCGCCACCCTCCACGACCTGCTGAGCCGCACCTTCGAGGCGGCGACCGCCGAGAGCTAGGACCCCTTAGCCGCCGGTCACGCCCGCGGGTAGCGGGCCAGCCAGCCCGGCGAGGAGAGCGCGGGACCGTGCAGCGCGGGCCCCTGGGTCATCTCCATGGCGAAGTCGTCCGCGATCTCCAGGACGGTGGGGCGGCCCTCCAGCTCCGTGAGCCACCCCGGCGGCAGCGCGGTCTCCCCGTGCAGCGCGCCGAGCAGCGCCCCGCACAGCGCACCGCAGGCCGCCGAAGCCCCGCCGTGGTTCACGGCGAGCCGCAGCCCGTGCCGGATGTCCTCGCACACCAGCGCGGAGTACACGGCGGCGGCCAGCACGCCCTCGGCCGTCCCGTCCGCGACGAGCTCCTCCACACGCGCCGGGGTGGGCATGCCCTGCCGCACGGCGCCCAGCGCGTGCCGGAGCGCGTCCGTGACGGGCTGGTGCCCCGGGCGGGCGGCGAGGAGGGCGAGGCACCGCTGGATCGCGCCGTCCAGGGACTCCCCGCGGGCGAGCCCGTGCACGATCACCGTGTGGGCGCCCGCCGCGAGGTAGGCGGTGGGGTGGCCGTGCGTCTGGGTGGCGCACTCGACGGCGAGCTGCAGCACGAGCTGCGGCTCCCAGCCGACGAGAAGGCCGAAGGGCGCGGACCTGACGGCGGCCTCCGCGCCGCGCTCGGCGGGGTTCTTCGGGGCGTCGAGGGTGCCCATCACGTCGTCGCCGAGCCCCACCAGGCAGGCGCGGGACGGGTTGCGCCGCGAGTACAGCCACTCCTCGCGGGCCAGCCAGCCGTCCTCCTTGCGCCGCTCGTCCGGGCCCCAGTCGCTCTGGGTCGCGGCCCAGCGGCGGTAGGCGCGGTGCAGGTCGGTCGGCGGGTGCCAGGCGCCGGTGTCGCGGCGCACCTGGGCGCGTATGAGTCCGTCGACGGTGAAGAGGGTGAGCTGGGTGACCGCGGTCACGGCGCCGCGTCTGCCGTGCGCGGGGGCGGGCTCGGCGAGGCCCTCGGCTCCGTGCTCCCCGCGTATCTCTTCGAGCGACAACCCGTCGACGGGCGCCCCCAGGGCGTCGCCGACGGCGGCCCCGAGGAGCGTGCCGCGCACGCGGCTGCGGAAGTCCTGCTGCTCGGCGCGGCCCCAGACGCCGGTGGCTGCTGCGGTGCCCATGCGGGCCCCCCTCCGTGCAGTGACTTGCCTCGACGCGCCTCGGCCGATTGCGACTTTGCAGCACTGTAATCGACTGGGAACGATCGGTTCAGGCACCAAGTGGTATGCGAAGAGTCGTCCCTGAGGTCGCTTTTGAACGACGTTCACGGGAGCTTCGCAGTCGCTACGAAATCACCGGTTCCTGCGGGCCCGGGAGGGCGTTCCCGGCGGCCCACGGCCCCGGTCAGACCGTGTCCGCCCCCACCATCCGCTGCCGCTGCTCCCGCGCCCACCCGTACTCCGGGTCGAGGCGCAGCGCCTCGTCCAGCGATGCCACGGCCTCCTCCTCGCGGCCCAGGGCCTCCAGGGACAGGGACCTGCTGCCCCACGCCCAGGTGTGGCCGGGATCCAGGGCGAGGGCGGCGTCGTAGGCCGCGACGGCCTCCTCGTGGTGGCACGCGAAGCGCAGGATGTCGCCCCGGTCGCTGAGGGCGCCCGGCGCGTCCGGGGCCGCTTCGTGGGCGCGGTCGAGGTCGTCGAGGGCGCCCCGCAGGTCGCCGAGCGCCTGCCTGACGCGCGCCCTGCGCAGCAGCGCCCAGGGGTAGTCGGGCCACAGGTCGATCGCCCGGTCCAGGTCGTCCAGGGCCTCGCGGGGGCGGCCGAGCACGAACTTGGCCTGGCCGCGGCTGCCCAGCGTCAGCGGTTCCCGCGGGTCGAGGGCGTGTGCGCGGTCCAGCCAGGGCAGGGCCTCCTCCGGGCGGCCCATGCGCCGGTACGTCTCGCCGCGGTCCCGCGCCACCCACTCCGCGCCGGGCGCCACCTCGTCGGCCGCCGCCAGGTGACGCAGCGCCGTCTCGAACTCGCCGAGGGCCCGGTGGGTGACGGCGAGGCCGTGGTGGCCCCACGAGTCGCCGGGGTCGATGGCGATGGCGCGCTCGTGGTCGGTGAGGGCCTCGCGCAGCCTGCCGAGGTGGAAGAGCCGCAGGCCGTGCGCGTTGTGCGCGGCCACCCGGTCGGCGTCGTCGAGCCCGGCGCGGGAGAGGAGGAGCTCAAGCACCCGCAGGGCGCCGAGCGCCTCGTCGGCAAGCGTGTCGCGGAGGTCGTCGGACCAGGCCCGCAGGTGGTCCGCCTCCGTGTCATCGGCGGCGTCCGCCACCGCCCGCGCCCACTCGCGGGCCACCGCCGTGTCGAAACGGCACGCATCGATTCCCGCACGCAGCACGCCGGGGAGTGCGGCACGCGGTCCGGCGCAGAGGGAGTGGTACAGCTCGTCGACACACAGGGCGCGCCACTCCGCGTGCATCCAGGGGCGGCCCGGCGCGCCCCTGAGCTCCTCCTCCAGCGCCTCGCGCCGCCGCCCGTACAGCTCGGCGAGGCGGGTGTGGCCCGCGCTCCACAGGGCGGGCGCGGTGTTGCGGCGCAGGCGCAGCATCGGGGCGCGTACGACGTCGTGGTAGCGGGCGGTGCCTCGGCGGTCGGGCCGGACGAACGGCATGGTGCGCAGCCATGCGTACAGCTCCGCCGGGCCGTCGCCACCGCTCTCCACATCGACGCCTCGGCCCAGGGCGGCTCCCACGATCTCCTCGTCGAGGCGCCTGGGCAGCGCGCAGTCCAGGGCGGCCGCGCGCCGCGCCGGGTCCTGCTCGGCCTTCAGGAACCGCTCCACGGCGGTGGCGCTCGGGTCGCCGACGTCGTCCGGGGCCGTGGGGCCGGTCTCGGCGAGGGTGGAGACGAGCACGGGCAGCCGCCCGGAGAGCCGCAGGACCTCCGCGATCACCGGCTCGTCGACGACGCCCTTGGCCGCGAGCAGGCCGCGCGCCTCGGTCTCCGTGAAGGGGCGCAGCGGCAGTTCGGCGGCGAAGTCCGCGGCGCCGTCCCAGCGGACGGGGTCGAGGGGGCGCTGTCCGGCGGTCACCACCACGGTGTTGGCGGGCAGTTCGCCGTACCGGTCCGTCGTCATCACGTCGTGCAGCCAGCGGTCCAGGAACGGTGCCGTCCGCTCGTACGTGTCGAAGAGCAGCACCAGCCACGGCGCGGCGTCGGCGGCCCCGCCCAGCTCGTCCAGGAGCACGGGGGTCAGCGCGCGCTCGGGTTCCAGGGCGAGGCGGGCGTCCTCGGGGCTGCGGAAGCGGGCCCGCAGCCGGTCCGCGCCCAGGGCGACCCGGTCCGTGTCGACGACGCCGGAGAGGGCGCCGACGACCGGCACCAGGCCGAGCCCGACGACACCGGCGCGGGCCACCGCCACGCTGCCCGCCGACGGCACCTCCGGCTCGGGGGCGCGGGCGGCGGCCGCGACGGCCTCGTGGATGCGTTGCCGGTGCGCGGCGAGTGCGCGGTCCAGCGGCTTCATCGCCCTGCCCTGTTGCGCGTACTGCGCGGCGATCTCGCCGAGCGCCCCGGGGAGGTCCGGGACCCCGTCGTCCACATAGGCGACGAAAGCCCCGCACTCCGCGGCGAGTTGTCCCATTTCGCGCACGAGCGAGGTCTTGCCGACCCCTGCCGGGCCGTGCACGTGGAAGAGGAAGCGGTGCCGGTCGTCCTCGGGCGACACCGCAAAGTTCTCCCTGAACAAACGGAGTTCCTCACGACGGCCCACGAAGGCCGCCCGCCGCCTGCGCCGGATGAGCTCCTGCATGGACACCTTCAGCCGCGCCATCGGCCCCTCCCGCATCCCGTGGACCTCCAGTCTGGCGCAAGGGATGAGCCAGATCGAGGCCGATATCAGGTGAACGGGAACCGAGTTGGGACATAAGTGCGTGTGCACCACAGAAGTCTCTGCGGTGTACAACCTTCTCCGCGGAACGATCGTCTTCCTACATGACCACACAAATTCCCCCACAGGAGGAACAGTGCGCCGCAGTCTCATCACCGCCGTGGCAGTCGCCTCGCTCACGGCACCGATCGCCCTGGCGACCGCCGGTTCCGCGGCGGCCGCGCCCACCCCGCCGAAGGCCCCCGTCACCGACTTCAACCACGACGGTTACGCGGACCTCGCCATATCGGCCCCGGGCGGCTCCGGCGGCAACGCCCCCGGCAGCGTCTCGATCGTGTACGGCTCGGCGAACGGCCCCGACCAGACGCACGCCGTCACCATCAGCCGCGCCACGCCCGGCGTACCCGGCTCCGCCGAGGACGGCGGCCACTTCGGCAACACCACGGCCGCGGCCGACCTCGACGGCGACGGCTACACCGACCTCGTCGTCAACGGCGGCCCGAAGGCCGTCGTCCTCTGGGGCTCCGCCCAGGGCCTCTCCGGCGAGGGCAGCACCGAGCTGGCCTCGAACGGCGCGCGCGTCACCGCCGGTGACTTCAACGGCGACGGCAAGCGGGACCTGGTCACGGCCGAGTACCCGGAGCCCGAGGACCCGATGGACAACGACGACGCGGGCATGACCATCTCGTACGGCCCGTTCAAGCGCGACGGCAAGGCCGCGAGCACCCAGCAGGTCGTCACCAGCCAGACCTTCGGCCCCGGCGACTTCGTCGTGGGCGACGTGACCGGCGACGGCGTCGACGACATCGTCACCAGCCACGGCTTCGAGGAGATGGCCCACAAGAGCCAGCTCTGGAAGGGCGGCAAGAACGGGGTGGCCACCACCTCGCAGAAGCTCGCGCCCTCCCTCGGCGGCGCGGTCGCGGACATCGACGGCGACGGCTACGGCGACTTCGTCACCCGCGACATCGGCACCAGCTTCGAGGACATGCCCTACCAGAAGGGCACCGTCCTCGTCCGCTACGGCTCGGCGTCCGGCCTCTCGGACCGCTCCACGAAGATCACCGCGGACACCGCGGGCGTGCCCGGCGTCGGTGAGGACGGCGACGAGTTCGGCTCCGCCATCAGCGCGGGCGACGTGAACGGCGACGGCTTCGCGGACGTGGCCGTCGGCGTCCCCGGCGAGGACATCGGCTCCACCGCCGACGCGGGCAGCGTCGTCCTCCTCAAGGGCTCCCGCTCCGGCCTGACCGGCACCGGCGCCCAGGCGTTCGACCAGTCCACGGCCGGTGTCCCCGGCGCCTCGGAGAAGGGCGACAAGTTCGGCGGCACGGTCCTGCTCTCGGACACCAACAAGGACGGCAAGGCCGACCTGACGGTGGGCGCGCCCGGCGAGGACGGCACCTACGCCGACTCCGGCGCCGTCTGGCACCTGCGCGGCTCCGCGAGCGGCCTGACCACCACCGGCATCACCTCGTTCGGCCCGGCCGCGGTCGGCGCCCCGGAGAAGGACGCGCGCTTCGGCGACTTCCTGGCGAAGTAGTTCCGCCAAGGGGGGCCGGGCGTACTGCCCGGCCCCTTCGTCGTGTCCCGGCCGTCCCGGCCGTCCCGGCTGCCCTAGCTGTCCAGCACCGGCAGCAGCTCCGGCAGGTGCCCGTCCGAGGCCGCCGCCGCCCGCTGCCGCTCCCGCGGCACCTCGCCGTACAGCGTCGTGCGCGGCCTCGCGGGCCGCCCCGCCGCGTCCGCGATGGCGATCAGGTCCTCGATGGACCGGTAGGAGCCGTAACTGGAGCCCGCCATGCGGGAGATGGTCTCCTCCATCAGCGTCCCGCCCAGGTCGTTCGCACCGGACCTGAGCATCTCGGCGGCGCCCTCCTGGCCCAGCTTCACCCAACTGGTCTGGATGTTGGGGATGTGCGGGTGGAGCAGCACGCGCGCCATGGCCGTGACGGCCCGGTTGTCGCGGGTGGTCGGGCCCGGCCGGGCGATGCCCGCGAGGTAGACGGGCGCGTTGGTGTGGATGAACGGCAGCGTCACGAACTCCGTGAAGCCCTCGACACCCTTGGCCACCGCTTCCCGCTGTATCCCGGCCAGCGTGCGGAAGTGGCCGAGCCAGTGCCTGGGCTGGTCCACGTGCCCGTACATCATCGTGGAGCTCGACCGGATGCCGAGCTCGTGCGCGGTCGTGATCACCTCGGTCCAGGTGGCCGTCGGCAGCTTCCCCTTGGTGAGGATCCAGCGCACCTCGTCGTCGAGGATCTCGGCGGCCGTCCCGGGGATGGAGTCGAGCCCCGCCTCCTTGGCGGCGGTGAGCCACTCGCGGATGGAGAGCCCGGTCCTGGTCGCGCCGTTGACGACCTCCATCGGCGAGAACGCGTGCACGTGCATGCCCGGCACGCGCTCCTTCACGGCCCGCGCGATGTCGAAGTAGGCGGTGCCCGGCAGGTCGGGGTGGATGCCGCCCTGCATGCACACCTCGACGGCGCCGACGTCCCAGGCCTGCGCGGCCCGGTCGGCGACCTGGTCCAGCGAGAGGGTGTAGGCGTCGGCGTCGGTCCTGCGCTGTGCGAAGGCGCAGAAGCGGCAGCCGGTGTAACAGACGTTGGTGAAGTTGATGTTGCGCGTCACGATGTACGTGACGTCGTCGCCGTTGACCGTCTTGCGGATGTCGTCGGCGACCGAGCAGAGCGCGTCGAGCGCGGGCCCGTCGGCGTGCAGCAGGGCGAGCGCCTCGTCGTCGGTGAGCTTCGTCGGGTCGTCGGCGGCCTGCTTGAGGGCGGCGCGCACGTCGCCGTCGATGCGGGACGGCACCATGCCGGGCGCTGCTTGCTCGCGCAGCGCCTCCCAGTCGCCGTACACCTCGTCGAAGTCGTCGCGCCGGTCCGATGTGCGGCCGGTGGTGTCGATGGTGGCGTGCAGGTCCGTGCGGCCGGAGGAGGCCACGTACCCCTCGTCGGGCTCCTGCCAGGGGTGGCCCTCGACCACCGCGTCGGGGCGGGCGAGGCCGGTGTCGGGGTCGGCGAGGGCCCGCAGGTGCGGCAGGAGGCGCGGGTCGAGCCAGGGCTCGCCGCGCCGCACGAACTCCGGATAGACGCAGAGCCGTTCGGCGAGCCGGAAGCCCGCGTCCGCCGACCGCCCGGCGAGCTCGTCCAGCTGCGGCCAGGGCTTCTCGGGGTTGACGTGGTCGATCGTCACCGGGGATACGCCGCCCCAGTCGTCGATGCCCGCGCCGATGAGCCGCTCGTACTCCCCCGCGATGAGGTTCGGCGGCGCCTGGATGTTGCCCGAGGGGCCCATGATGTGCCGGGCGACGGCGATCGTGGCGACCAGGTCGTCGATCTCGGCGTCGGGCATGCCGCGCATCGCCGTGTCCGGCTTGGCGCGGAAGTTCTGGATGATCAGCTCCTGGACGCCGTGGTACGAACGCGCCACCCGGCGCAGCGCGAACAGCGCGTCGGCCCGCTCCTCGTACGTCTCGCCGATCCCGATGAGCAGCCCGCTGGTGAACGGCACCGAGGAACGCCCCGCGTCCTCCAGGACCCGCAGCCGGACGGCGGGCTCCTTGTCGGGCGAGCCGTAGTGCGGCATGCCCGGCTCGCTCCACAGCCGCTCGGAGGTGGTCTCCAGCATCATGCCCATGGAGGGCGCGACGGGCTTGAGCCGCTGGAAGTCCGTCCACGTCAGGACGCCCGGGTTGAGGTGCGGCAGGAGGCCCGTCTCCTCCAGGATCCGGATGGAGATGGCGCGGACGTACGCGATGGTGTCGTCGTACCCCTCCGCCTCCAGCCACTCCCGTGCCTCGGGCCACCGGTCCTCCGGCTTGTCGCCGAGCGTGATCAGGGCTTCCTTGCAGCCGAGTTCCGCGCCGCGCCGGGCGATGTCGAGGACCTCGTCCGGGGACATGAACATGCCGTGGCCGTCCCGGCGCAGCTTGCCGGGCACGGTCACGAAGGTGCAGTAGTGGCACTTGTCACGGCAGAGCCGGGTGAGCGGGATGAACACGCTCTTCGAGTACGTGATGACGCCCGGCCGCCCCGCGGCCTCCAGCCCCGCGTCACGCACCCGGGCCGCGGAGGTGGTGAGGTCGTCGAGGTCGTCGCCGCGCGCCTGCAGCAGGACCGCGGCCTCGGCCACGTCGAGCGCGACGCCGTCCCTGGCCCTCCTGAGCGCGCGCCGCATGGCGTTCGCGGTGGGTCGTCCGGCCTCTGGGGGCTGCGCGCTGTTGGTCATGTCTCCGAGCATACGAGCGAGAACACCTGCCTCTTACAGATACTTCCGCCCCTTCCGCCTGTGCAAAAGCGGGCGCACGTCATGGCGTCACGAAGTCACGTACCGCCCGAGCCCGTCGAGCGCCGCGCACACCTCCGCATCCCCGGCCGGCGGCAGCTGCACGATCACCTCGTCCACCCCCAGCTCCCCGTAGTGCGCGAGCTTGCCCGGATCCGGCTCGACGGCCGTCACCGCCACATACAGCTCGTCCGCCCCGCGCCCCGCGTCCGCCCACGCCGACCTGAGCACCGGCAGCGCCTCGCTCAGACCGCTGCCGCCGACCGGCATCCAGCCGTCCGCGTACTCCGCGACATGCGCGAAGAGGCCTGGCCCCGCCGCGCCGCCGATGAGCGTGCGCGGCCCGAACAGCGGCCCCTTCGCCAGCCGTTTCCGGGGCGCCCGCCACGGCTTCGGATGGACCTCGCTCGTCCGTACCCCGCCGAACTCCCCCTCGTACGCCTTCGGATGGTCCGCCCACAGCGCCCGCATGACCGCCATCCTGTCCCGCACGACCGCCCGGCGCCGCGGCCACGGGACGCCGTGGTCCTCGGCCTCCTCGCGGTTCCAGCCATAGCCGATGCCGAGGGTGACGCGGCCGCCGGAGAGGTGGTCGAGGGTCGCGATCTGCTTGGCGAGGTCGATGGGGTCGTGCTGGGCGATCAGCGCGATGTTCGTGCCGAGGGCGATGCGTTCGGTGACGGCGGCGGCCTGGGCCAGGGCGATGAACGGGCTGAGCATGCGGGCGCACTCGGGCGGCAGTTCACCGCCCGGATAGGGGGTTTCGCGGGGCACCGGGATGTGGGTGTGCTCGGGGAGATAGAGACCGGCGAAGCCGCGCCGCTCCAGTTCCTGGGCCAGGCGTACCGGAGTGATCGTCCTGTCGGTCATGTAGAGCGTCGCGGAGATGCGCACGGGTCCCTCCGAGCGTGTTCGGTGCGGGCCGGTTGTCGGCGCGGGACACTCTTCCTATCCCTGGAAAGTCGGTTGGTCCATGCCCGTGCGCCGATTAGCGTGACGCGCGTGAACAGACGACGGCAGAAGAAGCTGACCCCGCGCCTGGTGTTCGCCGCCTCGCAGGGCGAGACGGCCGCCGTCAGGGCGCTGCTGCGGTCCGGGCTCGACCCGGAGCTGCCGGACGCCGACGGCACCACCGCCCTGTATGCCGCATCGGTGCACGGAGCGGCCGACACGGTGCGGGTCCTGCTGCGCGCGGGAGCGCTGCCGAACACCGAGAGCCGCTTCGTCACCGAGGGCACCCCCCTGTGCGGAGCCGCGGCCTGGGGCCACGTCGACACGGTCCGCGTGCTCCTCGCCCACGGCGCCGACCCGGACCTGCGCGAGGACCTCGGCGAGGGACACACACCGCTGTGGTGGGCGCGCAACGGAGCGCCGGGACCGCACCAGGAGACGGAGGCCGCGCTGCTGGCGGCGGGCGCGCAGGGGTGACGTAACCCTTCGGTTGTCCTAGCATGCGCGCCAGATCCGGACACTTCCGGGACATTTGGGGGTTTCGCCATGCGCCTGCGACTCGCGACCGCTCTCCTTCTCGTCGCCGCCCTGTTCGGCGGGGCCGCGCCCGCCGCGTCGTACGCGGCCGCACCACCGTCCGCCGTCGCGCAGCACCACGGGCCCGGTGCGTCGGCGCTCGCCGGGGCCGGGCAGACCGCGCAGAAGGGGCAGACCGGGCAGGCCGCGCAGACGGCACAGGACGCGCAGTCCGCACAGTCCGGCAAGAAGAAAAAGAAGCACAAGAAGTCGAAGGGCGGCGTCATCGGGCTGATCGTCGTCCTCATCCTGGTGGTCGTCGTGCTCCTCGTGCTCCTCGCGGTGCGCCGCGCCCGCAAGGCACGCAAGAACCACTGACCCGCCCCACCGCGCGGCCACCGCGCGTAAGTCCGTCAATCTTCTTCCCTTGCCGCACAGTTCACGACTCAATACCAGGGTTGCACGCACCACCCATGTCACCGTCGACACGACACCCTGGGGAGCCGCAGCATGTGCGAGGACGTACACCACCCGAACGGCCCGAACCGGCGCGGACTGTTCGTGACGGGGGCCGCCGCCGCGATTACGTTGGGCAGCGTGAGCTTCGCCAGCGGCGCCGAGCGGCGCGCTCCCGCCCGGGATCGGGCGCCGGGGAGCACGGAGACGAGAACGGTGCGCGGGACGCTGCCCACCGGGTCGCCCGACTTCGTGTACCTGCCGGTCGAAGTCCCCGACGGGGTGAGCGAGTTCCGCGCCGTCTACAGCTACCAGAAGCCGACCGTGCCGCCCGGCACCCAGGGCAACGCCCTCGACATCGGCGTCTTCGACGAGCGCGGCACGGAGCTCGGCGGCAAGGGCTTCCGCGGCTGGTCCGGCGGCGCCCGCACCGAGTTCTTCATCCGCGCCGACGAGGCGACGCCCGGCTACATCCCGGGCCGGGTCCGCGAGGGCACCTGGCACATCGCCCTCGGCCCGTACACGGTCGCCCCCGAGGGCCTCCCCTACGAGGTGACGATCACCCTCACCTACGGGGCGCCCGGCAAGACCCCCAAGCCGACCTACCCGCCCGAGCGCGCGAAGGGCCGCGGCCGCGCCTGGTACCGCGGCGACTGCCACCTCCACTCCGTGCACTCCGACGGCAAGCGCACCCTCGCCGAGATCGCCGCCCTTGCCCGTGAGGCGGGCCTCGACTTCATCAACAGCTCGGAGCACAACACGCACTCCGCGCACCCCCACTGGGCCGAGCACGCGGGCGGCGACCTCCTGATCATGCTCGGCGAGGAGGTGACGACCAGGAACGGACACGTCGTCGCCCTCGGCGTGGACCCCGGCACGTTCATCGACTGGCGCTACCGCGCACGCGACAACCGCTTCGGCAGGTACGCGCGGAAGGTCAGGGACGCGGGCGGCCTGGTCGTCCCCGCCCACCCGCACGCGACCTGCGTCGGCTGCAACTGGAAGTTCGGCTTCGGCGACGCGGACGTCATCGAGGCGTGGAACGGCGCCTACACGCCGGACGACGAGATCGCCCTCGCCGACTGGGACAGCCAGCTCGTCGCCTCGGTCCGCGGCGACCGGCCGTGGATCCCCGCCATGGGCAACAGCGACGCGCACCGCGACCCCGACCGCATCGGCGGCCCGCAGACCGTCGTCCTCGCCGACGACCTGACCCGCGAGGCCATCCAGGACGGCATCCGGCGCGGCCGCTCCTACGTCGCCGAGTCCAAGTCCGTGGAGCTCGCCTTCTCGGCGGCGGGCGGCAGGGGCAAACACGCGGGCATCGGCGGCCGCCTCGACGTCGACCGCGACGACCCCGTCACGGTCCGCCTCGACGTCAAGGGCGCACCGGGCTGCACGGCCCGCTTCGTCACCGACCAGGGCGTCCTGCACACCGGCCCCGCCCTGCCGGAGTCCGGCGAGGGCACGCTGGAGTGGCGCACGACGGCTTCGTACGCCGCCTACGTACGGGCGGAGGTACGCCACGCCCCCGTGGTGACCGGCCTGCCGGGCCCGCTCACCGCCTTCACCAACCCCATCTTCCTGGGCCGCCGATGAGCTGAGCCGACGGACAGCCGCTTCCCCGCCCGGGGCGGGGAAGCGGCCCCGCGGCACTCCCTCACCCCGGCCAGACGAGGGACTGCAGTTCGCTGTACGCGTGCAAGGCGTACGAGCCGACGTCCCGGCCCACTCCGCTCTTCTTGAAGCCGCCGAACGGCGCCTCCATGTTCCGGGCGATCGTGTTCACGCCGACGCCGCCCGACCGGAGCCTGCGGGCCACCCGGAAGGCGCGGGCGACGTCGCCCGACCACACGTAGTCGATCAGGCCGTAGTCGCTGTCGTCGGCGAGGGCGACCGCCGTGTCCTCGGCCTCCTCGGGGCTGTCCGCGTCGAAGGGGACCACGACCACCACCGGGCCGAAGATCTCCTCGCGGACCACCCGCATGTCGTGCGTGCAGTCGGCGAGGAGGGTCGGAGCGACGTAGAAGCCCTTGTCCGACGCCGGGCGTTCGCCGCCCACCACGACCCGCGCCCCCTCCTTGCGCCCCTCCTCCACGAACGCCTCGATGCGGTCGCGGTGCGCCGCCGAGATCACCGGGCCGACGACCGTGCCCCGCTCGGCCGGATCGCCGACCTTCAAGTGTCCGGCGTACCCGGCGAGCTTCTCCACCAGCGCCTCGTACACGCCCCGTTGGACGATGACGCGGGTCGGCGCCGTACAGATCTGCCCGCTGTAGAAGGAGAACGTGGTGCCGATGCCCGCCACCGCCGCATCCAGGTCGGCGTCGTCCAGGACGATCGCCGCGCCCTTCCCGCCCAGCTCCATCAGCTGCCGCTTCATGTCGCGGCCGCACACCTCGCCGATGCGCTGCCCGACGGCCGTCGATCCGGTGAAGCTCACCATGTCGACGTCGGGGGAGGCGACGGCCGCCTCGCCGACCGCCGAGTCCGTGCCGGAGACGACGTTGACCACGCCGGGCGGGACGCCCGCCTCCTCCAGCGCCGCCGCCATCCCGTACACCGACAGCGGGTCCTGCGGTGCGGGCTTCACGACCACCGTGTTGCCCATGGCGAGAGCGGGCGCGACCTTGCCCGCGGGGTTCGCCCAGGGGTTGTTGTACGAGGTGATGCAGGTGACGACACCGACCGGTCTGCGCACGGCGAGCGCCCCCACGACGCCCGCCCTCCCCATGGGGCCCGCCTCGTGGATCTGCGGCGGGAGCGCCGCCTCCACCGGCTCCAGCGCCCCCTTCGCGTACCGCTCGAAGCGCGCCACGGCCACCGCCACCTGCATCCCGCGCGCCGTCGCCGTCGTGGCGCCGCTCTCGGCCCGCGCGAGTTCGGCGTGCGCCGCGAAGTCGCGCCGCAGGATCGAGGCGGCACGGGACAGGATCCCGGCACGCTCCTCAGGCGTCGTGCGCGACCAGCCCGCGAAGGCGGCACGGGCCGCCGACGCCGCCGCGTGGACCTGCTCGCCGCTCGCCTCGGGCGCGAGCCCGACGACGTCCTCGGTGGCCGGGTTCACCACCTCGTAGTGCCCACCGTCCGGCTCGACCCACTCACCGCCGATGAACAGCCGCCGGGCCGCGCTCACTTGGTGCTCACCGTCCTGGTGTCGCGCCCCGACCGCAGGATCTTCCCCGGCACGGCGCCCGTCACCACGTCCTCGCGGATCGCCTCGACGCCGTTGACCCAGACCGCGTCGATGCCGATCGCCTTGGAGTCCAGACGCGGGCTGTCGCCCGGCAGGTCGTGTACGAGGGTGGCCTTGCCCGCGTCGATGCGCTCGGGGTCGAAGAGGACGAGGTCGGCGTGGTACCCCTCGGCGATCCGCCCCCGCTCGCGCAGCCCGAACAGCCGGGCCGGATCATCGGTCAGCATCTTCACGGCCTGCTCCAGACCCACCAGCTTCCGCCCGCGCAGACAGTCCCCGATGAACCGGGTCGTGTACGGGGCCCCGCACATCCGGTCCAGATGCGCCCCGGCGTCCGAGCCGCCCAGCATGACGTCCTCGTGCTGCCAGGTCTCGGCGCGCAGGGCCCACGAGTCCGGGTCGTTGTCGGTGGGCATCGGCCACAGCACGGTCCGCATCTCGTCGTTGGCGCAGATCTCGACGATGCAGTGGAACGGCTCCTGCCCCCGCTCGGCGGCGATGTCCCCGACCACCCGCCCGGTAAGCCCTTCGTTGGCGACGGAATAGGTATCGCCAATGACATACCGATCAAAGCGAGCAAGCCGCCGAAAGACCCCCGCTTCCTTGCTCCCGGCCCGCCGCAGCATCTCCTCCCGCACCGCCGGGTCGCGCAGCTTCGCGATCCGCTCGGGCACGGGCAGGCCGAGGACGTCGCCCCAGCCCGGGATGAGGTTGAGGGCGCAGAACGTGCCGAGCGACATGTTCATCGGCGTGAGGATCGGCATCGTGAGCGCGACGATGCGGCCACCGGCCTTGCGGGCGCGCTCACTGGCCACGAGCTGGCGCGGCACGCGCTCGGGGACGGCGGCGTCGATGGTGAGGACGTTCCAGTTGAGGGGCCGCCCGGCCGCCGCGCTCATCTCCACGAACAGATCGATTTCGTCGTCACTGAACTGATCGAGACACCCTGCGACGATCGCCTCGATCTGCGTCCCCTCGTGCTCGGCGACGGCACGGCTGAGCGCGAGCAGCTCCGCGGGCCGCGCGTGCCGTGACGCGACGGGCTGCCCGTCGCCGTCCGAGTGGGTGGAGGACTGGGTGGTGGAGAGCCCCCAGGCCCCCGCGTCCATCGCCTCGTGGAAGAGGCGCAACATCGCGTCCAACTGCTCAGTGGACGGCTGCCCGCCCACGGCGTCCTCACCCATCACATACCGCCGCAGCGCACAGTGCCCCACCATGAACCCCGCGTTGACGGCGACCCGCCCCTCCAGGGCGTCCAGATACTCCCCGAACGAACTCCAGGACCAGGGCGCGCCCTCTTCCAACGCCACCAGCGACATGCCCTCGACCTTCGACATCATCCGCCGCGTGTAGTCGGCGTCGCCGGGCCGGTCGGGGTGGAGCGGGGCGAGCGTGAACCCGCAGTTGCCGCCCGCGACGGTGGTCACGCCGTGGTTGAGGGAGGGCGTCGCGTACGGATCCCAGAAGAGCTGGGCGTCGTAGTGCGTATGCGGATCGACGAACCCGGGCGTGAGAACCCGCCCCCGGGCATCCTCGCTGCTCCGGCTCTCCTCGCCGACGGTACCCGGCTCGGCGACGACGGCAATGCGCCCGTCCCGCAGCCCGACATCGGCGACCCGAGCGGGCCCACCGGTCCCGTCGACGACGGTCGCGCCTTTGATGAGGTGGTCGAGCATGACGACGAGTTCCCCTTCCGAGGCAGACAGAAGATGTGTTCCAGCCCGTCCGGCGCTTGAGGACGAGCCCGAAGGGCGATGGATGGGGGTCCGGGGGCAGGCCCCCGCGACAGCAACCAAACACCGCCCACCGTCCGGCAGGACCCCGGCTTCCCGTCCGGGAGGGGGAAGCCGGGGTGGCTCAGAGGTTCACGCCCCGGCCGCCTGCCGGAAACGCGTCGTGCGATGCACGGGATCCGTGTCGATCTTCGGAATCACATGCTCACCGATCAGCTTGATCGTGTTCTTCGTGTCCTCGGGCGAGATCCCGATCGGCAGCCCGAAGCTGAGCTGGTCCGCCCCGGCCTGCTCCCACCGCTTGCACTGCGTGAGCACCTCGTCCGGGTCGCCGCAGATCATCAGTTCCTCGGCGATGAGCAGCTCGATGAGCTCCTCGGTGTACTCGGGGAGCAGCTCGGGCCACTCGGGGATGCCCTCGGGCCGCGGGAACGTGTCGTGGTAGCGGAAGAGCAGCGACTGGAGGTAGTTGAGGCCACCGCTGACCGCGATCTCGACCGCCTTCTTGTGCGTCTCCGCGCAGATCGCCGTGGACGTCACCATGACGTTGTCGTTGACGAAGTCGCCGATCGCCTGTGCCTCCTTGACGGCCGTCTTGTACGACTCGACGACCCACTCCATGTCGGAGACCTTCTGCACGCTGAAGCCGAGGACCCCGAGCCCCTTCTTGCCCGCCATGGCGTACGAGGAGGGGGACCCGGCGGCGTACCACATGGCCGGGTGCGACGTCCCGTACGGCTTGGGCAGGATCTTGCGGGGCGGCAGCGACCAGTGCTTGCCCTGGAAGCCGACGTACTCGTCCTGCAGCCACATCTTGGGGAACTCGGCGATGGTCTCTTCCCAGAGTTCCTTGGTGTGGTTCATGTCCGTGATGCCCGGCATGAAGCCGAGGATCTCGTGCGAACCGGCGCCGCGCCCCGTGCCGAACTCGAAGCGCCCTTCGGAGAGATGGTCGAGCATCGCGACCTTCTCCGCCACCTTCACCGGGTGGTTGACGGGCGCGAGCGGGTTGAAGATGCCCGAGCCGAGGTGGATGCGGTCGGTGGCGTGTGCGAGGTATCCGAGGAAGACGTCGTTCGCGGAGAGGTGCGAGTACTCCTCCAGGAAGTGGTGCTCGGAGGCCCAGGCGTACTTGAAGCCGGACTTGTCCGCCTGGATGACGTACTCGGTCTCCTCGATGAGCGCCTTGTGCTCCGCTTCGGGGTCGACCTTGGCCCGCGCGGCGGGCACGTATCCCTGTACAAAGAGACCGAATTCCAAGGGAGGTTCACCGTCCTCGTGAGGTTCTGACGGTTTCTGACGACCCGTCAGATCGTGATGCGTCGAACTGTTCCACCGGGTCGCCGGAGCGTCAATAGCTGACGCAACGTCAGGTGATCCGGAGCGCGCTCGGACGGCACTCAGACCACGCTCACCCCCGCGAGCCATCCCCCGTCGATGACGAACGGCTGCCCCGTGATGTACGCCGAGTCGTCCCCGGTCAGGAACAGCGCCAGGGCCGCCACCTCCTGCGGCTGCCCGATCCGCCCGAGCGGCACGAGCTTCTTGTACAGCTCCGCGACCGCCTCCTTCGCCGCCACCGGGTCGGCGTCCGGGTCGAGCAGCGCGGGGTTGGTCATCGGGGTGTCGACCGCCCCCGGGCACACGGCGTTCACGCGGACGTTCCGCCCCGCGAGCTCCAGGGCGGCGACCCGGGTGAGGCCGAGGATGGCGTGCTTGGTCGCGGCGTACGCACCCACGTACGCCATGCCCGTCAGGGCCGTGTAGGAGGCGGTGTTCACGATCGTGCCGCCGCCAGCCGCGCCTATCTCGGGGGCGACGGTGCGGATACCCAGGAAGCAGCCGATCTGGTTGACCCGGATGATCTGCTCGAACTCCTCCAACGGCGTGCTGCACAGCTCGTTGAACCGCAGGATCCCCGCATTGTTGACGAGCCCGTCGACCTTCCCGAAGGCGTCCTTGGCGGCGGCCGTCGCGACCTGCCAGTCGGCTTCCACGCCGACGTCGAGGTGGACGTACTTCGCCGACTCCTCCCCCAGCTCCGCGGCGAGCGCCTCGCCCTGCTCGTCGAGCACGTCGGCGACGACGACGCGGGCGCCCTCCGCCACGAAGAGGCGCGCCTCCTGCTCGCCCTGTCCGCGTGCGCCGCCGGTCACGATGACGACGCGGCCGTCCAGCTTGCCCATGGCGTACTCCCTGCTCTCGGCACGATCGGCACTGGTATCTGGTCACTGACCTCTGACCTCTGCTCGCTGCTCGCTACTCGCTACTCGTTGAGGTGCGGGGCCACGTCCGCCGCGAACGCCGCCATCTGGTCGGTGAGTTCGCTGCGGCTCCGGCTGCGGAAGCGCACCTGGATCTGGTCGACGCCCATCGCCCCGTACGCGCGCAGGGACTCGGCGACGGCGTCCGGCTTCCCGGTGATCGTGCGGCGCCCCACGGACCAGCCGGGCTGACCGACGTACAGCGCCTCGGTGATCGCGCCGACGACGAGGCGCTCCTCGATCCCCGCCTCCTCCCGCAACCGCCCCAGCCGCGCGATCTGCGCGGGCAGCTTGTGGCGCGGGTCGCCCTGCGGCAGCCAGCCGTCGGCGCGGGTCGCGGCGCGGCGCACGGCGGCGGGCGAGGAGCCGCCGACCCAGAGGGGGACGTGACGCTGGGCCGGGCGGGGCAGCTGCCCCAGGTCCTTGAAGTCGAAGCGCTCGCCCCGGTGTTCGGGATACTCCTCGGGGCCGAGGGCCGCCTTCAGCGCGTCGACGGTCTCGTCGAGGATCGGCCCGCGCCGCGCGAAGTCCACGCCGAGCACCTCGAACTCCTCCTCCACGTGCCCCGCCCCGACCCCGAGGATCAACCGGCCGCCGCTGAGCCGGTCGAGGGTCGCGTACTGCTTGGCAGAGAGGAGAGGGTGGCGCAGGCCCACGATGGCGACGTGGCTCATCAGCCGGACGTTCTCGGTGACGGCGGCGAGGTGGGCGAGAGTGGCCACGGGGTCGTACCAGACCGTGCTCATGGCGTCGGCGAGGCGGCGCGGGATGGCGACGTGGTCGCAGCTCGCGATGTAGGCGAAGCCGGTGCGGTCGGCGGTGCGGGCGATCTCGACGAGGTCGTCGGGGCCCGCGGCCGCCTCCCAGGGCTCGGCGTAGAGGGAACTCTGAGACTGAACGGGCAGCTGCATCCCATAGACGACCCGCCCTATGGGAAACGCCACCCCCGGACCACCACTCACGGCCCACCCACCTCTCTCCGACGTACATCTACATCTGACGGAACGTCACATCTACGGACGGACACATAGTCGTAGCTGACGCCCCGTCAGACAAGGGGCAGGGAGGGAGGAGAGCCCGGGGAAACCGCCCGCCCCTGCCTGCGCTGGACGTCGCGGGGCAAACGGGCGGGCGGGTGGGAGACATCCGCCGCGAAGCGGCGGCCCTGTTCGAGCCGAAGGAGGGCGACAGGGAGAAGCCCCCGCCCACGCCCGGGCGCCGGGCGGGCTACACGCCGGGCCAGAGGCCAGCCTTCGTCAGACCCAGCAGCTCAATCGCATTGCCCCGCACGATGCGGTCCACGACATCGGGTGCCAGATGCCCCATCTGCGCCTCGCCGACCTCCCGCGACTTGGGCCACGTGGAGTCGGAGTGCGGGTAGTCCGTCTCGTACAGGACGTTCCCGACCCCGATGGATTCGAGGTTCCGCAGGCCGAACGCGTCGTCGAAGAAGCAGCCGAAGACGTGCTCGGCGAAGAGCTCGGACGGCGGGCGCGTGACCTTGTCGGCGACGCCGCCCCAGCCGCGGTTCTCCTCCCACACGACGTCCGCGCGCTCCAGGATGTACGGGATCCAGCCGATCTGGCCCTCCGCGTACATGACCTTCAGATTCGGGAAGCGCTCGAACTTGCCGCTCATCAGCCAGTCGACCATCGAGAAGCAGCAGTTGGCGAAGGTGATGGTGGAGCCGACGGCGGGCGGCGCGTCCGCCGAGGTCGACGGCATCTTGCTGGACGAGCCGATGTGCATGGCGACGACCGTGCCGGTCTCGTCGCAGGCGCGCAGGAAGGGGTCCCACGCGTCGGTGTGGACGGACGGCAGGCCGAGGTGGGGCGGAATCTCCGAGAAGGCGACCGCGCGCACCCCGCGCGCGGCATTGCGCCGCACCTCCGCGGCGGCGAGCTCGGGATCCCAGAGCGGGATGAGGGTGAGCGGTATGAGGCGGCCGCCCGCCTCGGGCCCACACCATTCCTCCACCATCCAGTCGTTGTACGCACGTACCGAGAGGAGCCCGAGGTCCCGGTCCTTGGCCTCCGTGAACGTCTGCCCGCAGAAGCGCGGGAAGGTGGGGAAGCAGAGGGCGGACTGGACGTGGTTCACGTCCATGTCGGCGAGCCGGTCGGGCACGCTGAACGATCCCGGCCGCATCTGCTCGTACGTGATCACCTCCAGTTTGATCTCGTCCCTGTCGTAGCCGACTGACGTGTCGAGGCGGGTGAGCGGGCGGTGCAGATCCTCGTAGATCCACCAGTCCCCAATGGGTCCGTCTTCGCCCTTTTCCCCCATTACCGGGGCGAACTTGCCCCCCAGGAAGGACATTTCCCTCAGGGGTGCGCGGACGATCCTGGGGCCGCGGTCCTGGTACTTGGACGGGAGCCGGTCCGTCCAGACGTTGGGGGGTTCGACCGTGTGGTCGTCCACCGAGATGATCTTCGGGAAGGTCTCCGGGCTCTCCATGGTCTCCATGGAGCCCACGGTAGCGCCGATCTGACGACCCGTCAGCTAGTCGTGCGCGGACGAATGGCGGGCGAATGCCGGGCGGCGGAGGGGCGGCCGGAGGTGTGACGCGGGGGCTGCGTGCGCCGGTCGTGGCGGGAAAGCGATGCGGAAGGTCGTGCGAGGACCCTGTGAGAGCCGTCTCGCACGGCTGACGCATCCCCCATCAACAAGGCAAACTGGCGGGGAGCAAGAACCCGGCAGGACCGAAGGGGCCGCACGGCGGCTTACGCACCACCGCGGGCGGGCAGACCCGCGACCGGCAGGATTGGGAACGGCAGGGCGGCAGGGGGAGCGATGGTCGATGTACCGCGAGTACCGGAGCAGCGGCGTCCGGCCTCGGGGAACACCCCCGGGGAGCGGACCGAGGGGCACCCCCCCGAGGTCCCGACGTCGCGCTTCAGCGTGCTCGGACCGGTGCGCGCGTGGCACGGCCCGGATCAGCTCAACACCGGCTCCCCGCAGCAGAGGGCGCTGCTCGCGGCCCTCCTGCTGCGCGACGGCCGCACGGCCACGGCCTCGGAGCTGATCGACGCCCTCTGGGGCGAAGAGCCGCCGTCCCAGGCACTGGCAGCGGTACGTACGTACGCGTCCCGGCTCCGCAAGGTGCTGCCGCCCGGTGTCCTGGTCAGCGAGTCCGGGGGCTATGCGGTCCAGGTCGCGGACGGCGCGCTGGACCTGGCCCTGGCGGAGGATCTCTGGTCGGCGGCGGAGAAGGCCCGCAGCACGGGCGACCTCTGCCAGGCGCGGACGCTGGTGAACAAGGCGCTCGGCCTGTGGGACGGCGAACCCCTCGCCAACGTCCCGGGGCCCTACGCGGACACGCAGCGCACCCGCCTCGGCGAATGGCGCCTGCAGCTCGTCGAGACCCGCCTCGACATGGACCTGGAGCAGGGCTGCCACGCGGAGGCGGTCTCCGAGCTGACCGCGCTGACCGCGGCGCACCCGCTGCGGGAGCGCCTGCGGGAGCTGCTGATGCTGGCGCTGTACCGCAGCGGACGCCAGGCGGAGGCCCTGGCCGTCTACGCGGACACCCGCCGCCTGCTCGCCGACGAGCTCGGCGTCGACCCGAGGCCCGGCCTCAAGGAGCTCCAGCAGCGCATCCTCCAGGCCGACCCCGGCCTCGCGGAGCCCTCGGTGCCCTCGCAGGAACCGGCCACGACGGTGGTGCGCCCGGCGCAGCTCCCCGCGACGGTCCCCGACTTCACGGGCCGCGCGTCCTTCGTGGACGAGCTGGGCGACATCCTGTCGACCGCTGAAGGCCGCGTGATGGCGGTCTCGGCGCTGGCAGGCATCGGCGGCGTCGGCAAGACGACCCTGGCCGTCCACGTCGCCCATGTCGCGCGCGCCCACTTCCCTGACGGCCAGCTGTACGTGGACCTGCAAGGCGCTGGCGCGCGGGTGGCCGAGCCGGAGACGGTCCTCGGCGCCTTCCTGCGTGCCCTCGGCACGGCCGACTCGGCGATCCCGGACTCCCTGGAGGAGCGGGCGGCCCTGTACCGCTCGGTCCTCGACGGGCGGCGGGTCCTCGTCCTCCTGGACAACGCGCGCGACGCGGCCCAGGTCCGTCCGCTGCTGCCCGGCATGGAGGGCTGCGCGGCCCTGGTCACCAGCCGCGTCCGCATGGTCGACCTGGCGGGCGCGCACCTGGTGGACCTGGACGTGATGTCCCCCGAGGAGGCCCTTCTCCTCTTCACCCGCATCGTCGGCGAGGAGCGGGTCACCTCGGAGCGCGAGGCCGCCCTCGACGTGGTGGCGGCGTGCGGTTTCCTGCCGCTCGCCATCCGCATCGCGGCCTCCCGGCTGGCGGCCCGCCGCACCTGGACGGTCTCCACGCTCGCGGCGAAGCTGGCGGACGAGCGGCGCCGCCTCGACGAGCTCCAGGCGGGCGACCTCGCGGTCAAGGCGACGTTCGAGCTGGGGTACGGCCAGTTGGAGCCCGCCCAGGCCCGCGCGTTCCGCCTCCTCGGCCTCGCGGACGGCCCCGACCTGTCCCTCGCGGCAGCCGCGGCGGTCCTCGACCTCTCCCTGGACGAGACGGAAGACGTCCTGGAGTCCCTGGTCGACACGTCCCTGGTCGAATCCGCGGCCCCCGGCCGCTACCGCTACCACGACCTCGTCCGCCTCTACGCGCGTGCCTGCGCCGAACGCGACGAGCAGCCCCCCGGCGAACGGGACGCGGCGCTCTCCCGCCTCCTGGACTTCTACCTGGCCTCCGCGGCCCGGGTCTACGCGATCGAACGCCCCGGCGACCGCACGGTGGACCACCTGGAGCGCACGGAACACGCGGGCCAGGACTTCAGCGACGACACGAAGGCGCTGGACTGGCTGCACTCCGAGGCGGCGTGCATCTTGGCGTGCGTGCAGCAGTCTTTGGGGGCGGGGATGTTGCGGCGGGCCGTCTCGCTGCTGCTGGCCTCCAAAGACCTGGCCGAGTCCGGCGCCAGCTCGCTGCGGTACGAGTTGGCCACCTGCGCCGCGCGCGACGCGGCCGCCGCGCTGGGGGACTCCCTCGCCGAGGGCCAGTCCAGGGTCGCGCTCGCCCAAGTGCTCAGCAAGGTGGGTCACTTCGAGAAGGCGTCGGAGGAACTGGCTCGCGGTGTGGAGCTCGGCTCCGTCTCCAAGGACCCGTGGACCACGGGCAACGCGTTGAACGAGCAGGGGATCATCGCGTACTGCGTCAACCAGCAGGCCGCGAGCGAGGCCTATCTGCTCAAGGCCATCGAAGAGTTCCGCGCGGACGCCAACCGGGCCGGCGAAGCCAGTGCCCTGTGCAATCTGTCGCGCGTGCTCGCCGCGAACGGCCGGACGTCGAAGGCCATCGAGCTCGCCCGTCAGGGCATGTCGATCTACGACGACCTGGGCTACAACTTCCGGCTCGCCAACGCGCGGAGCGCGCTGGGTATCGCCCTCAGTGACGCCGGGCATCACACCGAAGCACTCGTGGAGCTCAACGAAGCCTTGCGGGTGTTCGCCGAAGTCCGTCAGCGCCTGTGGGAGGGGACGACGCACTTCCGGATCGCCCAGGTCCATCTCTCGGCCCGGCGCCCGGCCCAGGCTGCCCAGCACGCGGAGCAAGCGCTCAGCACCGGCTGTGTCGGCGGGGACTGGATGCGTGCCAATGTTCTGACACTTTTGGGCAGGTCTCTCGACACCATCGGGCAGGTCGACCGGGCACGAGCCTGCTGGCGCGAGGCCCTGACCATTCACGACAGTGCCCGTGCGCCCGAAGCCGAAGAAGTCAGGGCACTCCTGTCGCCGGTGGCCGCCGCCTGAGGCTTCCGCGCCCGCCCGAGGCGTTCATCGAACGTTTATGGCCGACTGCCACTCTCTACTCAACGATCCGTCGCGTCGGGGGGCAGACGGGTCGCACTGGGCCCCACAGATAGGGTGAGCGGCCCTGGAACGCCCGTTCGGCGACCCTCGGGGGAGTTGCCGAACGGGCGTTCTGCCCCAGCGAACCGTCAACCTCAGGAGGTTGTCCGCCATGAGCGACGCCACGTCGAACGAGAACATCACCACCATGGGCGACGGCCACATTCCCGCCCCGCCGAAGGACGGAAAGGTCGCCCCCAAGCACGACGGGCACATTCCCGCCCCTCCGAAGGACGGCGGCGCCACCACCCAGAGCGATGGGCACATCCCCGCGCCGCCGGCCAAGGACGCCTAAGAACTTTCTTCCCGACGGGGGTCGGCCGCGGCGGCGCGGAGGGGGAGCCGTCGCGGCCGACGCATGTCCGGGCTGGAAAAGGGCAAAAGGTGCAGCATATGGTGCCGCGCCCGAGCGATCAGCGGAATCGAACATTCAACCGCACCCCTCGCTAGGGTCATACGGCGTTGGATGTCCGCCTCTTCAGAGGAGCTGGAATGACACGCACCAAGAAGATCTTCGTCGCCTTGGCCATAGCAGCCGCGACCGCAGGCGCCACGGCGTCACCGGCACTTGCCGACAGCCATATACCGGCTCCGCCGCAGGACGGCCACACCGCCTCCATCCTGGGTGACAGCCACATCCCGGCTCCGCCCACGGACTGACGCGTCCGGGCCGCCCGCGGTCCGCGCGACGGGCGGCCGCCGCCGAGGCGTGGGGCGCCGGTATCGGCGGCGGCCGCGTGTGCGCGCCGGCGCAGCGGCTCCCCTCCACGTACCGGCGCACACGCGCCCTCACGGCACCGGGGCACGCGGGAGTGCACCCCGGTTGGACGGGCCGAAAGGGCATGGGCCGGAGCTGTGCGAGGTCGGCGCTACGGCTCCGGCCACCCACGGGCCGCTGGGACGACCCGGGATGTCGAGTGGATCGGGGCGCCACCATGGACCGGGGTGGGAGCCCGAATCGGTATCACTCCCCTGTCGAGAAGGGGTGAACTGCGGATCCGGGGTCCGGGGTCCTGGGACCGGAGAGCGGTTGGCGCTCGGGAGGAGTGCCGTCACGGGCTCTCCTCCCTTGTGAGGCTAGGCCCGACACGCGCCCGGCGGAACCCTGGGTGCTGCACCAGCGGTCCTGGGGCAGACCCCGTAGGGCGAACGGACGTTCGGGACGAGGCTCCCCCGGACGTTCGGCACGAGGCTCCCCGGACAGGCCCCGCGGACCATGCGGTACACATCACGCAGTCGTGGCAGAGTCATGCGCATGGCCAGCCCGACGGACATATCGACGAACACGCCGCCGCACATGCCGACGAACACGTCGACGTACGGAACGCATTGGAAGTACCGAAGGCCCCTCGCCGCCGCCGTCCTCCTGTGCGCCGCCACCGCCCTGACCGGCTGCGGCGACGAACGCCCCGGCACGGCATCGGCGTCCGCGCCCACCTCCGCGCCGCCCTCCGCGCCGCCCTCCGTGTCCACGTCCGCGTCCGCATCTGCGTCTACATCCGCATCCGAGTCCCCGGCCCCCGGCGCCTCCCCCTACGTGGAGCCCGGAGTGATCGACGGCGCGCCCCACAACCGCGAGAACAACGCCTACCGCCGCCCCGGCGAGATGTCCGTGTCCGGCGAGAGGGACGCGCACAGCGAGGTCGCCCGCATGGAGCCGGTCCTGAAGCGGCTCTGGAAGGCGAAGAAGTGGGACCCGGAGAGCGTGCGCGCCGAGCTCACCGGCAAGCTCGGGTACGAGGACCTGAAGCTGAGGGTCCAGGAGATGTACTCGACCGCCGAGGACGTCAGCGAGGGCCGCACGCCGGAAGGGGCGATGATCGGGCTCCACGTGGGCGAGGACGCCTGCGTGACCGGCCACGTCGACCGGGCCGGATACGGCGCCGAGGCGAACGGCCGCTTCCCGGAGACCGGCTGCATCCGCCCGCCCACCGGACACTGAGCCGCACCGAACTGCCCGGGCCCCAGGCGTATTTCCGTGGACAACGACGCACCGCGCAGCGAATAGTGCCGCCCATGACTTCTCTCGTACGCCATCTCACGTTCGACGCCCACGACGCCTACCGCCAGGCCACCTTCTGGGCCGAGGTCCTCGACGGGAAGCTCGCCGACGACGACTTCCCCGGTGACCCGGAGGCCCTGGTGACGGCCGACGGCATCGCCCTGCTCTTCGTGACCGTGCCGGACGCCAAGTCCGTCAAGAACCGGCTGCACATCGACCTCCAGCCGCAGGACCGCACCCGCGACGAGGAGGTCGAGCGGCTCCTCGGCGTCGGCGCGAAGCTGCACGAGGACCACCGGCGGCCGAACGGCCGGGGCTGGGTCACCCTCACCGACCTGGAGGGCAACGAGTTCTGCGTGGAGCTCAGCGGAGCCGAGCGGACCGCCCTGACCCAGCAGACCTGAGCCCGGCAGGGAGCGGCCCCCAGCAGGGAGCGGCCCCCAGCAGGGAGCGGAGCCCGGCAGGGAAGCACGGAAGAGGGACCTGGCCGGGGGCTGCTAACCGCGGCCCCGCAGCTCCCCCTTGACCACCTTCCCGCTCGCGTTCCGCGGCAGCTCCGCCACGAACTCGACGCTCCTCGGCACCTTGTAGTTCGCCATCTCCCGCCGCGCCCACGCGATCAGGTCGTCCGCGGTGACCACGGCCCCGCGGCGCCGCACCACGTACGCCCTGCCGACCTCGCCGAGCCGCGGATCGGGTACGCCGATCACCGCGACGTCGGCCACGTCGGGATGGACGCCGAGGAGCTGCTCTATCTCGGCGGGGTAGGCGTTGAAGCCGCCGACGATGAACATGTCCTTGATCCGGTCCGTGATGCGGAGGTTGCCCTCCGTGTCGAGGACGCCGACGTCACCCGTCCGCAGCCAGCCGTCCGGGGTCACGCACCGCTTCGTTCCCGCCGGATCCTCGAAGTAGCCCTGCATGACGTGATGGCCGCGGACGAGCACCTCGCCCGGGTGGCCCGGCGCGAGCGGCTCACCGGCGGGGGTCACCACCCGCACCTCCGTGTCGGGGATGGCGCGGCCCGACGTCGACGCGATCACGTCGGCCGGGTCGCCGCGGCGGCACATCGTGACGATGCCGCTCGCCTCCGAAAGTCCGTACGCCGTGAGGACGGTGGCGATGCGCAGCTCCGCCCGCAGCCGCTCCACCAGTTGCAGCGGCACCACCGCGGCGCCGGTCACCACCAGGCGCAGCGCGGAGAGGTCGTACTGGTCGCGGGAGGGGTGGTCCAGGAGCGACTGGTGCAGGGTGGGCGGGCCCGGCAGGACCGAGATGCGCTCCGACGCGACGTTGGCGAGGACCGTGTCCACGTTGAAGACGGGCTGCGGCACCATCGTCGCGCCCCGCATCAGGCACGCGATGATCCCGGCCTTGTAGCCGAAGGTGTGGAAGAACGGGTTCACGATCAGATAGCGGTCGCCCTCGCGCAGCCCGGCCAGGTCGGACCACACGTCGTAGCAGCGCAGGGTCTGCGCGTGGGTGATGACGGCGCCCTTGGGGCGGCCCGTCGTGCCCGAGGTGTAGATGATGTCGGAGGGCGCGGAGCCGTCGACGGAGGCCGCGCGCGTGCGGACCACGGCCGGGTCCACCGTGTCGCCGCTGGCCAGGAAGTCCTTCCAGGTGCGGAAGTCCTGCGGGGCGTCGTCGGCGAGCACGACCACCTGGTCCAGGTGCGGCAGCCCCGGCAGCGGCCCGTCCCCCGGCCCCTCGGCCGCGGCGCGGCGCAGCGAGGCGACGTACGAGGTGCCGAGGAACGTCCCCGTGACGAAGAGGATCCTGGCGCGGCTGCGGGCCAGGACGTACGCCGCCTCCGTGCCCTTGAAACGGGTGTTGAGGGGGACGAGGACCGCTCCGGCGCTGACGGCGCCGAGCGCGGAGACGATCCAGTCGAGGGTGTTCGGCGCCCAGACGGCGACGCGGTCGCCCGGCTCGACTCCGTTGGCCACACAGGCGGCCGCGGCGTGCTCCACGCGCTCGCCCAGTTCCGCATACGTGATGCGGGTGCGGCCCTCGACGACCGCCTCCCGCGAGCCGTACCGCCCGGCGGCCGCCCGCACCAGTCCCGGGATGCTGCCCCACTCCAGGTCGCCGCGCATCGCAAGCCCTTCCCACTAGCTGACTATCCGTCAGATTAGCTGTAGCCTGACGCGCTGTCAGCAGTGGTGACACGCTCGCGACAGGCGGAGGTGCCGTTGCCCATGGCTTCACTCAAGGACGCTACAGCGATAGTCGGGATCGGCCAGACCCCGTTCGCCAAACAACTCCCCAAGAGCGAGAAGGAGTTGGCGTGCAGGGCGATCGTCGCCGCCCTCGACGACGCAGGCATCGCGCCGTCCGAGGTCGACGCCTTCGCCTCGTACACGATGGAGGAGACCGACGAGGTCGAGGTCGCCAAGGCCGTCGGCGCGGGCGACGTGACCTTCTTCAGCAAGGTCGGCTACGGCGGCGGAGGCTCCTGCGCCACCGTCGCGCACCTCGCCTCGGCCATCGCGACCGGCCAGGCGAGCGTCGGCATCGCCTGGCGCTCCCGCAAACGCGGCAGCGGCCCCCGCCCCTGGAAGAACACCGCGGTCCAACTCCCCACGCCCGCCCAGTGGACGCGCCCCTACGGCCTGCTCCGCCCCGCCGACGAGATCGCGATGCTCGCGCGCCGCCACATGCACGAGTACGGCACGACCCGCGACCACCTCTTCAACGTCGCCCTCGCCTGCCGCAACCGCGCCAACCAGAACCCGGCCGCGATGATGTACGAGCGCCCGCTGACCCGCGACATGTATATGACGTCGCGCTGGATCAGCGAACCCCTCTGCCTCTTCGACAACTGCCTGGAGACGGACGGCGCGTTGGCGTGCGTGATCGTCTCCGCCGAGCGGGCACGCGACTGCCGACAGAAGCCGGTGTACGTCCACTCCGTCGCGCAGGGCCTGCCCTCCCAGCACCACGGCATGGTCAACTACTGGAACGACGACCCGCTCTCGGGCCCCGCCTGGACGGCGGCCCGACACCTGTGGAAGCAGGCGGACTTCGGCCCGCAGGACGTGGACGTCGCCCAGATCTACGACGCGTTCACCCCGCTCATCCCGCTCTCCCTGGAGGGCTACGGCTTCTGCGGCCGCGGCGAGGGCGGCGCGTTCACGGAGGGCGGCGCCCTGGAGAGCGGCGGTCGCCTCCCCATCAACACGGGCGGCGGCGGCCTCAGCGAGGCATACGTCCACGGCTTCAACCTCATCAACGAGGGCGTGAAGCAACTCCGGGGCACCAGCACGGCCCAGGTCCCGGACGCGGGGACGTGCCTGGTGACGGCGGGAGAGGGAGTCCCGACGTCAGCGATCCTGCTGAGGTCATGACGGCCCGCGCCCCTTCAACGGGGGCAGCGCTCCGTAAGGGGCGCGGGGCTGTGTCGATATGCGGCTCCGCCGCGTGAGCGCGAGCAACCACATCCGACCCGCACCCGCCAAAGGACACCCACATGGCAGACGCGACGGCACATTCAGAACCCCTCCTGACCCCCACCCCGGACGAAGACGGCGCCCCCTTCTGGAAGTACACCGCGGAGGGCGAACTCCGCATACAGGCATGCGCGCGGCCAAACTGCGCAGAGCTCCGCTTTCCGCCGAGGCCCTGCTGCCCCCACTGCCAGTCCTTCGACAGCACCTGGCGCAAGATGAGCGGACGAGGCCGCATCTGGTCCTACGTCTTCCCGCACCCCCCGCTCCTGCCCGCCTACGCCGAGCAGGCCCCGTACAACGCGATCGTCGTCGAGCTGGCCGACGCCCCGCGGATCCGTCTCGTCGGCAACCTCGTCGCGGCGCCCGACGCCCCGCTGAACTCCGTCGCCCCCGAGCGGCTGCGCATCGGCGCGAAGGTGCAGGTCGTCTTCGCGGACGTCGGCGGTGTCGTGGTCCCGCGGTGGATCCTGGAGCGCCCGTGACGTCCGCGGCCGCCCTGCGCACGGCGGTCGACAAGGACACGGGCGTCGCGGTCCTGACCCTGGACCGGCCCGAGCGGCACAACGCGATCGACGTGCGGACGGCCGAGCGGCTCGCGGAGACCTGGCGGCAGTTCCGCTTCGACGACACGGTCCGGGCCGTGGTGGTGACGGGCGCGGGCGAGCGGGCGTTCTGCACCGGCATCGACCGGGACGCGGACGTCCCCCAGCCCGGCTCCCCGTACATGATCGACGATCCGCTGATCGCGATCGGCCCGAAGGCCAACGACCTCTGGAAGCCGGTGATCGCCGCGGTCAACGGCATGGCGTGCGGCGGGGCCTTCTATCTTCTCGGGGAGGCCGAGTTCGTCGTGGCGGACGAGCACGCCACGTTCTTCGACCCGCACACCACGTACGGGATGGTCAGCGCGTACGAAACCATCCACATGGCGCAGCGCATGCCGTTCGGCGAGGTCGCGAGGATGGCGCTGATGGGCACGGCCGAGCGGGTCTCCGCCCGGCGCGCGTACGAGACGGGCCTGGTGTCCGAACTGACCGAGCCCGGCGGCGCGTTGGCGGCGGCCGTGCGCGCCGCCGAGACCATCGCCTCGTACCCCACGGAGGCGGTGCAGGGCACGGTGCGGGCGGTCTGGTCGGCGAAGGAGGCGGCCCGCACGCAGGCCCTGGCACACGCGCCCCATCTGATCGCCCTGGGCAACCTGCCGCCGGACCGGCAGGCGGAGCTGTTCATGCACCGCAGGAGCGGCGACTTCCGTACGAGGTGAACGGGGCCCGGGGGGGCAGGAGGCGGTCGCATGGCGGGCGTCACGCACTCGGCGTAGCGTCGATCTTGAGAGACGCGTACGGATGCGCTCAGCGAGTCGCGCGCACACGAGGAGGCCTCTGGATGGTCCGCAACGTCCTCGGGTCGATCCTCGCTCTCGCCGGAGCGACGGCCGCCGTCCGGAGCCCCTTCCAAGCCTGGTACGACGGCCGTCTCGGGCGTGACTTCCGCATCGGCGAGCTGTTCTCCGGCGCCGGGGTCACCGACACCGAGGCGGAACTCTTCGGCTCGCTCTTCCTGCCCTTCGTCTTCGCGGCGCTCCTGACACTGGTCGCCGTGGCCCTGAGATCGCGCCTGCTCGTGGCGTTCGCGGGCGTACTCGTGCTCGGCTTCACGGTGCTGTGGATGGTCCGCCAGGGCCAGGCGGAGGGCAGCCTCGCCGTCGCAGGCGACGGCTCGGGACTCGGCCAGGGGCTGCTGAGCAGCCTCGGGGGCGGGGTGGCGCTGCTGCTCGGCGCGGCGCTCATGACGGGACGGGCGCGCGGACGCCGTGCGGCGGCAGAACGGAATCCGGCTCCGGCAGACCCCGCACCCTACGACGCAGACCCCGCCTACGGCGGCGCACACCCGGCGGACACCTCCGACCCCCCGGCCTGGCAGCAGCCACCGGAGCGCTGAAGCCCCCCACAGCCCGCAGCCCCCGGCTACGGCCTCGGCGACGTCCCCGTACCCCGCTCCGCGTCCAGCGCGTACACACAGCGGTCCTTGCTGCACGCGTACACGACGCCGTCGCGCACCACGGGCGCCCCCGTGATCTCGCCGCCCGTCGCGAGCTTCCAGCGGAGGCGGCCGTCGTCCGCCTTCAGGGTGTACAGGAGGTGGTCCGTGGAGCCGAAGTGGATGCGCCGGTCGGCGACGACGGGTGCGCCGACGACCTCGCCGCCCGCCTGGAACCGCCACTTCGGCGTGCCCGTGACCGCGTCCAGGGTGTAGAGGCCCTTGCCACTGCCCACGTGGACGTGGCCGTCGGCGACGAGGACCGGCTCGATGGAAGAGCGGGACTCGGTGGCGATGCGCCAGCGGTCGCGGCCGTCGGTCGCGTCGAGGGCGTACACCGTGCCGAGGTAGTCGGCGAGGTACACGCCGCCGCCCGTCACCGCGGGCCCGGGGGCGAAGGCGGGCGGGCAGAGGAAGGCGGCGGGCGCCTCGAAGTGCCAGCGGACGTGCCCGCCCGCCACGTCGATCGCGAGGACCCGGCTGCCCGCGGCCACGTACACGTACCCGTCCTGCGCCTGGGTGAGCCGGACCGGCACGCCCCCGCAGGAGGCCGCGTCGCCCACGGGGTACGACCAGCGTTCCTCGCCGGTGCGGGCCTCCAGGGCGCGCAGCCTGGCGTCCTTCCAGACGTAGACCGTGCCGTCGAACACGGCGGGCCCGGCCTCCGGCGTCTCGAAGTCGGTCTGCGCGCCGGTGATCTCCCAGAGCTTCTCGCCGTTGGCGGCCTCCCACGCCTGGACGCCACCGCCACGGGTGCCCGTGACGACCGTGCCCCGGTCGGCCTGGAGGGAGTACACCCAGGCGTCCGTCGGCAGCCGCCAGAGGTCGGAGCCCTCGGCGCCGTCCAGGGCGTAGATCGTGGGCCCGTCGGAGGCGTGGATGCGGCCGTCGGCCACCGCCATGGACCAGGCGACGTCCCGGGTCTTGAAGCTGCGGCGGCCCGTGCCGACGTCCAGGGCGTGGACCTCGAAGGACGTGACGTAGACCAGGTTTCCCGCGACGGCGGGGGTGCCCCAGACGTCGTTGGACATGCGGAACCGCCAGGGCCGCCAGGAGGAGGCTCCCGCGTCGGGTGCCGGGGCGGGCGCGGGCACCGCGGCGGCGGCCGGGTCGACTCCGTTGCCCGCGGCGCGGTGGGCCGACGACCGGGACCAGGAACCGGCGAGCCCGGGATCGGCGGGCACGGCGGCGGAGCGCTGTCCTGCCACCCGCGGCCCGGGACCGATCGGCACCTTCGCTCCGGCGAGCCGCACGGGCCCGGCGTCGGGCGTGACCGAGAAGGGCTGGGACGGCTGGTGCGGCGGCTGCGGCGGGGGCGGCGGCGCGGTGACGGGCGCGGCGGGGGCGGCGGCCCGGCCGCCGCTGCGGCCCGCTGCGGCGGGGACCCTGGCGGGCGGGCGGCCGCCCCTGCGGGCCTCGATGAGCGCGACGGCGCGCTCCGGCAGCCAGGCGGACGCCGTGCCGCTGTCGTCGTTGTCGGCGCTCTCGGAGGCGAAGAGGTGCGGGGCGAGCTGGGCCTGGAGGTCGCCGGGGGTGGGCCGCATGGTGGCGTCCATCTGCATGCAGGACTCGATGAGCGGGCGCAGCTCGGCAGGCAGCCCTTCGAGGTCGGGGCCCTCCCTGAGCAGCATGAAGACCGTCTCGACGGGGTTGGCGCCGTGGAACGGCGCGTGCCCGGTGGCGGCGAAGACGAGGGTGGAGCCGAGCGAGAAGACGTCGCTCGCGCCGGTCACGCTGCGCGAGTCCTTGGCCTGCTCGGGCGACATGTACGCGGGCGTGCCCACGGCGACGTTCGTCATGGTCAGCCGGGTGTTGGAGACGCCGGACGCGATGCCGAAGTCGATCACGCGCGGCCCGTCCTCGACGACGAGGACGTTGGACGGCTTGAGGTCACGGTGGACCAGGCCCGCGCCGTGGATGGACTCCAGGGCCTCGGCCACGCCTGCCGCCAGCCAGCGCACCGCCTGGGTGGGCAGCGGCCCGTGTTCATTCACTATTTCTTCGAGGGAGGGCGCGGGGACGTACGCCGTGGCGAGCCAGGGCACGGCGGCCCGCGGATCGGCGTCCACCACAGCGGCCGTGTAGAAACCGGACACGGCGCGGGCCGCCTCGACCTCGCGCGTGAAGCGGACACGGAACAGCTGGTCCTCGGCGAGCTCGGTCCGCACCGTCTTGATCGCCACGCGCCGTCCCGACGCGGAGCGCGCGAGATAGACCAGGCCCATGCCACCGGCGCCCAGCCTGCCGAGGACCTCGAACGGGCCGATCCGCCTCGGATCGTGCTGCGTCAGCTGATCCACCACTTGCCCTGCCACCTCCCCGTACGCGGCCGCCGAAGAAGACAGCCCCGTGCAGCGTCTCACCACCGAGCCGCTACGGCGGCACGCACCCTGATTCTTCCTGTCCGAGGCGACGGTTGCGAACCCGGGGCGGGATCGGGGTGTCTACGGACAAAACACCGCCCCCTGGGCCGCTCAGCCCTGGAGGACCGCGAACGTAGCCCCTTGATTGTCCGTGAACACCGCGATCCGGCCGTACGGGGTGTCGGTCGGCGGGGCCTGTACGCGGCCGCCGAGCCGGGTCACCGTGGCGGCGCTCGCGTCGGTGTCGGTGACGTTGAAGTAGACGAGGAAGTGCGCGGGCATGCGCGCGGGAACGTACCGGCCGGAGAGGGGGGCGGCCGAGGCGGGGGCGGCCGGGTCGGGCCCCGGCAGCAGGCTGCGGCCGCCGATCGCCGTGTCCGGTCCCGGCTCGGTGCCCGCGGGGGACCAGATCCGGAAGTCCTCGCCGTCGAGGTCGAGGTCGAGGCCGCCGTATCCGAAGACGCGCTCGTAGAACGGGTCGACCAGCGCCTTGTCCCGTGAGTACACCTCGGTCCAGCAGTACGACCCTGGCTTCCGCTGCTTCCCGAAGCCCCGGTGCGTGCCGCCCTGCCAGAGCCCGAAGACGGCGCCCTCGGGGTCGGCGGCGAGCCCCATCGACCCGAAGGGCCCCACCGGCATGACCTCCGTGATCATGGAGCCGCCCGCGCCCCTGACGCGCTCGGCCAGCGCGGCGGCGTCCGGACTCGCCAGATACACCGTCCATACGGTGGGCATGCGGCCGTCGGCCTTGGGGGCGAGCGCGGCGACGGGGAGGCCGTCGCTGTAGGCCTGGGCGTAGCGCCCGTACTCCGAGCCGACGCCAGTGCCCGTACCGGCGTCGAAAGTCCACCCGAAGAGCTCACCGTAGAACCGCTTGCCGCCCTCGACGTCGGGCAGCATGGCGTCGACCCAGCAGGGCACGCCCTCCGCGTATCCGCCCCCTGAGTCCCGCTGCGCGTAGTCCATGCCAGTCAAGCTAGCCGCCCGCCCCGGTCCCCGCAGCGCAAAGATTCGAACGTCTGGCTGATTTTCATGGGGTGTGCGACGGGGTGCGCCGTCCGCCGCTCTCATGCGCCTCAACCCCATTTGCACTCGGCCGAATCGCGCTCCGATCACCCCTCGGTAAGCTGACGGCATGACAGGACAGGTACGTACCGTCGACGGCCGCGTGGCCGGTCGGCGCGGTCAGGCGACGCGTCAGAAGCTGCTCGACTGCCTCAGCGAGATGCTCAGCTCCTCGCCCTACCGGGACGTCAAAGTCATCGACGTCGCCCGGAAGGCGGGGACTTCACCCGCGACCTTCTACCAGTACTTCCCGGATGTCGAAGGCGCCGTCCTGGAAATCGCGGAGCAAATGGCCGCAGAGGGCGCCGAGTTGACCCAGCTGCTCGACGGGCGCTCGTGGGTCGGCAAGGCGGGGTGGCAGACCTCCCAGGACCTGGTGGACGGCTTCCTCGACTTCTGGCGCAAGAACGACGCGATCCTCCGGGTCGTCGATCTGGGCGCCGCGGAGGGCGACAAGCGCTTCTACAAAATCAGGATGAAGATCCTCAACTCGGTCAACAACTCCCTTACGGACACCGTCAAGGAGCTCCAGGCCAAGGGCAAGGTCGACAAGGACGTCAGCCCGGCGGCGATGGCGGGCTCCCTGGTCGCGATGCTCGCGGCGGTCGCCTCCCACCAGCGGGGCTTCCAGACGTGGGGCGTGAAGCAGGCCGAACTGAAGCCGAACCTGGCGATGTTGGTACATCTGGGAGTAACCGGAAAGAAGCCGACAAAGTAGTTTCCGGCTCTTTTCTCCCGGTCCTGTCAGCCCGACGGCGGATCACCTCGGTGATCCGCCGTTGTGGTCGGGACACCCGGCCCGGTGGGACACCCGGCGCGGTCCGGACACCCGGCGCGGTCCGGACACTCAGCGCGGTCCGGACACTCAGCGCCTGCGCTCCAGGCGGAACAACCGTATCTCCCGCTCCACACGGGCCTGGTACGCGGCATACGGCGGCCAGAACCTCAGCGCCGCCGCCCAGACCTCGGCCCGCTCGGCCCCCGACAGGAGCCGTGCCCGCACCGGGATGTCGGCGCCCCGCCAGTTCACCTCGGCCTCGGGCCCCGCGATCAGGTTGGCGGTCCACGCGGGGTGGCCGGGACGCCCGAAGTTCGACCCGACGAGCACCCAGCTCTCGCCACCCTCCTCCGGCATGCAGGCCAGCGGCGTCCGCCTCGGCACCCCGCTCTTCGCGCCCCGCACGGTCAGGATGACGCCGGGCAGCATCCGCGCGCTGGGCAGCACCTTGCCCCGGGTCAGCCGGTGCACGGTCCGGTCCATGGCGGGGATGAAGTGCGGCGCGACCCTGGCGAAGGCGCGGGTGGACGACACCTTCTGCACCAGCCGCAGCCCGACCGCCATCAGCGGACCTTCCCGACCGACGCCGCCTCGGACTCCGTCTCGGCCTCCTTCTCGGACTCCTTCTCGGGCGGTGTTTCCTCGACCGGCGCCTCCTCGAACAGCCCCGCCCGCTCCGCCGCCCGCGCCCGCAGCCGGTGCACAGGACCGAACAGGAGGTCGTCGCCGGACGCCCGCTTGAAGTACAGGTGCGCCTCGTGCTCCCAGGTGAAGCCGATGCCGCCGTGCAGCTGCACCGCTTCGGACGCGGCGGTCCGCAGCGCGTCGAGCCCCTGCGCGAGCGCGAGCCCACCGGCCCGCTCGGCGCCCTGCCCGCCGAACCCGGCGGCCTTCGCGCCCGCGGCCCACGCCGCGTAGTAGGCGGCCGACCGCGCCGCCTGCACCTGTACGTACACGTCGGCCAGGCGGTGCTTCACCGCCTGGAAGGAGCCGATCGCGCGGCCGAACTGCTCGCGCTGCTGCACGTACTCGACCGTCCGCTCCAGAGCGCGCTCCGCGGCACCGACCGCCTCCGCGGCGACGACGGTGGCCACGACGTCCCCCACGGCGCCGAGCGCGGCGGGCACATCGGCGTCGTCGGCGCCCAGCAGCTCCGCCGCCACGTCGCGCAGCTCGACGCGGGCCTGTGTGCGGGTCTCGTCCAGGGCGGTCTGCCGGGCCCGCACCATGCCGGGCGCCCCCTCCCGTACGAGGAAGAGGAGCGTGCGGGACCGGGCGAACCCGCCCGCGTGCGCGGCGACCACGAGCAGCCCCGCGCTGTGCCCGTCGATGACCTGCTCGGCCTGCCCGTACAGCCGCCACACCCCGTCGGAGAGCCGCGCCTGCACACCGCCCGCGCGGCCGCCGCCCGCCCAGTCGCCCCGGTTGTCCCCGACGAGCCCGAGCGCCGTGGCGAGCCCGGTGCCGGGGACGGCGAGGGCGGCGCTCAGCTCACCCGCGGCGATGCGGGGCAGATGGGCGGCGCGCTGTTCCTCGGTGCCGAGGGCGAGGATGAGCGGGGCGGCGAGCACGGCGGTGGCGAGGAGCGGGGTGGGCGCGAGGGCGCGGCCCAGCTCCTCCACGCCGAGGGCGAGTTCCGCGGCCGTGCAGCCCGCGCCGCCGTAGCTCTCCGGAAGTGCGAGTCCGGGCAGCCCGAGCTGTTCGGCGAGGGCGGTCCACAGGGCGGTGTCGTGGCCGTCCGGCGTGCGCACGGCCGCCTTGACCTCGTCGGGCCCGCACCGCTTGGTGATCACTTCGCGAAGAGTGCGGCGGATCTCGCCCTGCTCCGCGCTGAAGGCGGCGTCCATCGGCAGGCTCCTCCCCCGGGCACGGAGACCCGGCCCAAATCTGACGGGCCGTCATGCTAGGGCGGCGGCGGCGATATGCACAGAGCGGTGACGTGACGCGACGACCTCACGCAGCGACGTCACGCGAAGGCGGCGCACACCCTCTCCCGGGAACCGGCATCTGATGTACCGTCAGATTCATGCCAACTGCCGTCCCCAGCAACACGATCCGTACCCGAACCGCCACGCCCACCGTGCCCGCCGCGCCCCGCAAGGTCGCCGTCGTCGGTGTGGCGCTCTCGGACTGCGGCCGGGTCGACGAGGCCACGCCCCACGCGCTGCACGCCCAGGCCGCGCGCCGCGCGCTCGCCGACTCCGGGCTCGGCCGCGACGTCATCGACGGCATCGCGTCGGCGGGCCTCGGCACGCTGGCGCCGGTGGAGGTCGCCGAGTACCTCGGCCTCAAGCCCCGCTGGGTGGACTCGACCTCGGTCGGCGGCGCCACCTGGGAGGTCATGGCCGCGCACGCGGCGGACGCGATAGCCGCGGGGCGGGCGAACGCCGTGCTCCTGGTCTACGGCTCCACCGCCCGCGCCGACATCAAGGCCAGGCGCCGCACCTCGAACCTCTCGTTCGGCGCGCGGGGCCCACTGCAGTTCGAGGTCCCGTACGGGCACTCCCTGATCGCCAAGTACGCGATGGCCGCGCGCCGCCACATGCACGAGTACGGCACGACGCTGGAGCAGCTCGCCTCCGTCGCCGTGCAGGCGCGGGCCAACGCCGCGACCAATCCCGACGCGATGTTCCGCGACCCGATCACGGTCGACGAGGTGCTCGAAGGACCGATGATCGCGGACCCCTTCACCAAGCTGCACTGCTGCATACGTTCCGACGGCGGCTGCGCGGTCCTGCTCGCCGCGGAGGAGTACGTGCAGGACTGCGCCTCCGCCCCGGTCTGGGTGCTCGGCGCGGGCGAGCACGTCTCGCACACGACGATGTCCGAGTGGGACGACTTCACGGTCTCCCCGGCGGCGGTCAGCGGCCGCCTGGCCTTCGAGCGCGCGGGGGTGCGGCCCGCGGACATCGACATCGCGGAGATCTACGACGCCTTCACTTACATGACCCTGGTGACCCTGGAGGACCTCGGCTTCTGCGCGAAGGGGGAGGGCGGTGCCTTCGTGGAGAAGGGCCGCCTGCTGCGGGACGGCGAACTGCCGACCAACACGGACGGCGGCGGCCTGTCGGCCCAGCACCCCGGGATGCGGGGCCTGTTCCTGCTGGTGGAGGCGGTACGACAGCTGCGGGGCGCGGCGGGCGAGGGCCAGGTCAGACGCCCCGACGGCACGCTGCCGGAGCTGGCGGTGGCTTCAGGGACGGGCGGCTGGTTCTGCTCTTCGGGGACGGTGGTGCTGGGGCGGGGGTAAGGGCCCCGGCACCGCGGACCGGCGACAATCACCGCAGGCGGACCAGCGACAATCACCGCATGACGACACCAGACCCGCGCCCCGCCACGGCGTCCTCCACGTCCTCAGCGTCCTCAGCGTCCTCCACTCCGACCGAGTTCCAGAAACTGCTGAGGGCCCAGCGGGTCTGGGACGTCGACCTGCCCGCCTTCGACCCGACGGCCGACGCGCCCTCCGCACCGCTCCCCCTGTTCCACGAATGGTTCGCGTCGGCGGTGGCGGCCGGGCAGCCCGAGCCGCACACCATGGGCCTGGCGACGGTCGCGGAGGACGGCGGGCCCGACGTGCGGACCGTGATGCTGCACGACGCGGACGGCCACGGCTGGCACTTCGCCTCGCACGCGAGCAGCAGGAAGGGCCGCCAGCTCGCGGCCCGCCCGGAAGCCGCCCTGCACTTCTACTGGCCGACACAGGGCCGCCAGATCCGGCTCAAGGGCCGGGTCACCACGGCACCGCACACCGAGAGCCTCGCCGACCTGCACGCCCGCTCGACCGGCGCCCTGGCCGCGGCGCTGGTCGGCCGCCAGAGCGAAGTCCTCGACACGTACGAGGAGTTGGAGCGCTCGTCCGCGGCGGCCTGGGAGCGCGCGCAGGCGGAGCCGGACGCGGACTCCCCGACGTGGACGCTGTACGTCCTGGACCCGGCGGAGGTGGAGTTCTTCCAGGGCGACGCCCTGCGCCGCCACGTACGGCTGCGATACCGCAGGGCGGACGACGGCAACTGGACCAGGGAGCTGCTGTGGCCGTGACGGTCACGGGACGGACGACCGTGGAGCCCTCCTACCTGAAGCTGAAGCCCTACTGCCCGAACTCCCACTGCGCGTAGTCCCCGACAGGCCGGTACCCGATGCGCTGGTAGAGCCCGTTGCTCGTCGGGTTGGCCAGGTCCGTGAAGAGCAGGACCTCCGACGCGCCCGCGTCGAGCGCGGCGCGGGTGACCGCGGCGGTGGCGGCGCCTCCGTATCCGCGGCCGCGGTAGGCGGCAGGGGTGTAGACGGGGGTGACGCGGACCTGGCCCGCGATGCGGCGGGTGACGCCCGCCATCGCGACCGGCGTGCCGTCGGGGGCCTCCCACAGGGTGACCCCTCCGTAGGCGATACGGGAGTCGGCCCACGCGCCCGGCTCCATCCCGGAGCGCTCACCGACGGCCTCGCCGAACTCGTCGTGCCAGCGGGCCAACAGGCCCCGGTCCGCCGCGGTGGCCACGCGGGCGCGACCGGCCGGTGCGGGCCCCGGCGGGGTGAGGGTGCCGAGCCGGTACAGGCGTTGGCGGGTGCCGAGGGTGGCACCGGCTCCGGTGCGCTCCCCCCAAGCGCGGGCGAACGCTTCCGCGGTGGCGCGCTCGGAGACGACCCCGGGCAGGTCCGGGGCGACCTCGGCGAGCTGCCGGGCGAGGGCTTCGGCGGCCTCGGGCGCGACGGGGCCGACGACGACCCGGCGCGGAGGGGTCTGGACGAAGATTCCCCGTACGGCGCCGTCGGCGCCGTCGGCGCCGTCGTACGTCCCGAAGAGGGGCACCCCGTCGCCGTACGTCTGAAGCCCGCGCACCCGCAGGTTCTCCAGGACGCTGAGCAGAACGGTGTGCGGGGCGGGCTCGGAGCGCAGGAACTCCTCGGCGCGGGCGAGGAACCCGTCGAGGTCGGCGGTCAGCTGCCAGGCGGGGTGTTCCGTGGGCGCGTTGGGCATGGACCATCATCCCCCGGGCCGGAACACCGCGACCGCCACCCCTTCCGCCGCCTCCCGGAACGTCACCTCCACCGGCATCCCGACCCGCAGTGCGCCTTCCTCGCAGTCGACGACCTCCGTCATCATGCGCGGGCCCTCGGCGAGGTCGACGACCGCGGCGACGTAGGGGACGCGGCTGCCGAACGGCGGCAGGTCGTTGCGGTGCACGACCGACCACGTGTAGAGCGTGGCCCTGCCGCTCGCCTGCTCCCAGGTGACGTCCTCGCTCCAGCAGCGCGGGCAGAACTCGCGCGGGTAGTGATGGGCGACCCCGCACGCCCCGCAGCGGCGCACCAGCAACCGCCCTTCGGCGGCCGCGTCCCAGTAGGGCCGGGTGAAGGCATCGGCCTCGGGAAGGTCGAAGCGCGGCTCGGTGCGCTGTTCCGTGCTCATAAGAGGAGTCCGATCGCGTTGTCGGGGGCCGGGACGCAGGAACAGAAGCGACCGGGGCCAGGGAGGGGAGGAGGGAAGGGAAGGCAGAGCAGACAAGACAGCGGGAGCAAGGGGAAGGGAGGGAAAGAGAACCGGCCAAAGCCGCCCCGCGCCCCCGTCCGCCATCGGCCCTCCCGCCACCGACTCCCTCCACGCAACGACCGCCCCGCCCGCGGCCTACGGACCCGGGAGACCCTTCCCGCAGCCCCTCCGCCCCGGACCGGGGATCACACGTTTCCGGCGGTGACACACTCCTGACGGTACGTCAGTTCAACTCATGGGGCGCCGGATGCGCAAGAGTCGTACGCCCCGTACATCCCGTACACCCGTGATCAATTCGCAATCGCTTTCGGACTTGACCGTCACCCATCAAGTAATCGCGCGATTACTCTCCAGGCATGGCTGCCGACTCGACCCCTCCGCTTACGCTCGTGCAGGACCGCCCCGTGTACGTCATCGGCGGCGGCCCCGGCGGTCTCGCCGCCGCGGCGGCCCTGCGCGCACGCGGTGTCCGCGCGGTCGTCCTGGAGAAGGCCGACCACGTCGGCGCCTCCTGGCGCGGCCACTACGACCGCCTCCACCTGCACACGACCCGCCGCCTCTCCGCCCTGCCGGGGCTGTCCATCCCGCGGTCGTTCGGCCGCTGGGTGTCGCGCGACAACGTGGTCCGCTACCTGGAGAAGTACGCCGAGCACCACCAGCTCGACGTCGTCACCGGGGTCGAGGTGACCGGCCTTGAACGCACCGACGACGGCACCGGCTGGCTGCTGCGCGCCACCGGCGGGCGCGAGCTCACGGGCAGCGCGGTGGTGATCGCCACCGGCTACAACCACACGCCCCACCTCCCGGACTGGCCCGGCCGCGACACCTACACCGGCGAGCTCCTGCACGCCGCCGACTACCGCAACCCCGCCCCCTACACCGGCAAGGACATCCTGGTCGTCGGCGTCGGCAACACCGGCGCCGAGATCGCCGTCGACCTCGCCGAGGGCGGCGCAGCCCGGGTCCGCCTCGCGGTCCGCACCACCCCGCACATCGTGCGCCGCTCCACGGCGGGCTGGCCCGCGCAGCGCACCGGCATCCTGTGCCGGAGGCTGCCCGTCGCCCTGGTGGACCGGCTCGCGCGGCCGATCGCGAAGGTCGGCGTCCCCGACCTCACGGCGCAGGGGCTGCCGCGCCCCGACACCGGCCTGTACTCGCGCGCCAGGCAGGGCGCGATCCCGGTGCAGGACGTCGGACTGATCGACGCCGTGCGCAAGGGGCAGGTCGAGCCGGTCGCGGCCGTGGAGTCGTTCGAGGACGGGAAGGTCGCCCTCGCCGACGGCACCAGGATCGGCCCGGACGTCGTCATCGCGGCGACCGGCTACCGGCGCGCCCTCGAAGGACTCGTCGGCGACCTCGACGTCCTCGACGCCCGCGGCCGCCCGACCTCCCACGGCCCCCGCGCCCCGAAGCGGGCCCCCGGCCTGTACTTCACCGGCTACACGAACCCGATCAGCGGCATGCTCCGCGAACTGGCCCGGGACGCCGAGAAGATCGCCAAGGCCATAGCCACGCACTGACAGCCGTCGACGAACAGAACCGCCCCCTCCCGACCACCCCCTCTACCAACCCCCTTCTACCGATCAACCCCGGCCGATTCCCACCTAGGCAGCGAGCGGATTCTGCGCTTCCGTGGAGAGGCAGGACGATCGATCCACACCCGTTCCCACTCCACGACGCCGCCCGCGGCGCAAGGCTTTGCGTGCAGCCCCATTCCTGACACAGCGTCAGTTCAGTAATCTGACTATGCGTCAGTTAAGTGCTGTCACACAGGAGCGGGCGGACCGATGCTTGGATCGACTCACGGCACCTTCACCACCGACCCCCGCCGCGCCCATGTTGTGGCCTGCGGCGAACTCCCTCCCAACGCCGTCCACGGCAGGGCCGTCACGGCGGACGACCTCGACGTCAGCGGTCGGCCGTTGTACGCCGGCGTACCCGACCTCGACCGCTTCTTCCGCCCCGCCTCCGTCGCCGTCATCGGCGCTTCGGACGCCGAGGGGCGCCCCAACACCGGCATCACCCGACAGCTCATCGCCTGGGCCGAACGCGTCGGCGCACGTCTGCACCCCGTGCACCCCACCCGTCAGTCGGTCTTCGGCATCCCCTGCTTCCCTTCCGTCGCCGACCTGCCCGAACAGGTCGATCTGGCCGTGCTCCTGGTCGGCGACCCGCTGCCCGTCATCGAGCAGCTCGCCGAGGAGAAGGTGCGGTTCGCCGTCGCCTTCGCCTCCGGGTTCGCCGAGACCGGCGAGGAGGGCGCGGCCGCCCAGGAACGCCTCGCCGCCGCCGTCCGGCGCTCCGGCCTCAGGCTGCTCGGGCCGAACACCAACCTCAACGCCTTCGAGGAGTTCCGCGAGGACCTCGAAGGACCCGCCATCGCGCTGATCACCCAGTCCGGCCACCAGGGCCGCCCCGTCTTCACCATGCAGGAACTGGGCGTCCGCCTCTCCCACTGGGCACCCACCGGCAACGAGGCCGACCTGGAGACCTCCGACTTCATCTCCTACTTCGCCGAGCGTCCCGAGGTCGGCGCCATCGCCTGCTACGTCGAGGGCCTCAAGGACGGCCGCGCCTTCCTGCTCGCCGCCGACCGGGCGGCCCGCCGCGGGGTGCCCGTCGTCGCCGTGAAGGTCGGCCGCACCGAGACCGGCGCCCGCATGGCCGCCTCACACACCGGCAAGCTGACCGGAGCGGACACGGTGGTGGACGCCGCGATGCGGCAGTTCGGCGTGATCCGCGTCGACGGGCTCGACGAACTCCAGGACACCTCCGCGCTGTTGGCGCGGGCCCGTCCGCCGCAGGCCGACGGCGTCGTCGTCTATTCGATCTCGGGCGGCACGGGCGCGCACTTCTCGGACCTGGCGACCGAGGCCGGGCTCGGTCTGCCCACGCTCTCCGACGCCAAGCAGGCGGAGCTGCACCAGTGGATACCCGAGTACCTGAACGTCGCCAACCCCGTCGACAACGGCGGGCACCCCGTCGGCGACTGGCGCGGCCGCAAGATCATCGACGCGATCCTCGACGACCCTGAGGTGGGGGTGCTGATCTGTCCGATCACCGGCCCCTTCCCGCCGATGAGCGACAAGCTCGCGCAGGACCTGGTGGACGCGGCGGAGCAGACGGACAAGCTGGTGTGCGTGGTGTGGGGCTCGCCGGTCGGCACCGAGGACGCCTACCGCGAGACGCTCCTCGGCTCCTCGCGCGTCGCGACCTTCCGCACCTTCGCCAACTGCATCACGGCGGTGCGCGCCTATCTGGACCACCACCGCTTCACGACCGGCTACCGCTCCCCCTTCGACGAGGCGCCGCGCACCCCTTCCCCGTCCTTCCGCAAGGCCCAGGCCCTGATGCGGCCCGGCCAGCAGCTCAGCGAGCACGCGGCGAAGCAGCTGCTGCGCGCGTACGGGATCCGGGTGCCGCGGGAGCAGTTGGTGACCAGCGCGGCGGCGGCCGTCCGGGCGGCCGGGCTCGTCGGCTACCCGGTCGTGATGAAGGCCTCGGGGGCGCAGCTCGCGCACAAGACCGAGCTGGGCCTGGTGAAGATCGGGCTGACCTCGGCGAGCCAGGTGCGGGACGCCTATCGGGAGCTCACGGACATCGCCCGCTACGAGGGCGTCGCGCTGGACGGCATCCTGGTCTGCCAGATGGTCGAGCGGGGCGTCGAGATGGTCGTCGGCGTCACGCACGACTCGCTGTTCGGACCGACGGTGACGGTCGGTCTCGGCGGCGTACTCGTGGAGGTCCTGCGGGACGCGGCCGTGCGGGTGCCGCCCTTCGGGGAGGACCAGGCGAAGACGATGCTGTCCGAGCTGCGCGGGCGCGCCCTACTTGACGGGGTCAGGGGTGCGGCGCCCGCCGACATCGACGCGCTCGTCGAAGTCGTCCTCCGGGTGCAGCGGATGGCGCTGGAACTCGGGGACGAGCTCGCGGAGTTGGACATCAACCCGCTGATGGTGCTGCCGCGGGGGCAGGGGGCCGTCGCACTCGACGCGTTCGCCGTCTGCCGCTAGGGCCCTTCTGATGGATCTCCGCGGGGTCGCGACGCCCGGCACGCACTCCCCCTAGCTCTCGGCTGCGCTCGAGCAGGGGGGACCCCCATGCCGCACGGTGGAAAGGGACAGGTGGCTCCGCCACATGACCCTTTCCACCGCACGCCGATCGCACGCACCGGACGCCGCTCCTCCTCCCACGGAGATCCGTCAGAAGGGCCCTAGCCCGCCCCCGGCGATCCACGCCCGGCCCCGGAACCACAACGCGCGGCGCCACGCCGCGCAGAACCCCCGGGACCGGGCCCCGCCACGCCCCCGCACCCGAGCCCGCCCCCGCACCCGAGCCCACTTCCACCCCCGTACGAATCGGAGCCACTCCCCCATGACCGCCTCCCCCGCCCCCGAAAGCCAGCAAGCCCCCCTCACCTCATTGATACTGCACACCACTGACAACGCCGTCTCGTGGATCACCCTCAACCGGCCCGAGGCCATGAACGCCCTCACCTGGGACCAGCGAGAGCGCGTCATCACGCTGCTCGGCGAGGCCTCGGCCGACCCCGCCGTACGGGCCGTCGTGATCACCGCGACCGGCAAGGGGTTCTGCGCGGGCGCCGACCTGCGCGGCGCCACCACCACGGCCGAGCGCGTGCCGGGCGACGTCGCCCGCACCATCAGGCAGGGCGCGCAGCGGCTCGTCGCGGCGGTCCTCGACTGCGAGAAGCCGGTGATCGCCGCGGTGAACGGCACCGCGGCGGGTATCGGCGCCCATCTCGCGTTCGCCTGCGACCTGGTCATCGCCGCCGAACAGGCCAGGTTCATCGAGGTGTTCGTACGTCGCGGCCTCGTGCCGGACGGCGGCGGCGCCTATCTGCTGCCCCGTCTCATCGGGCCGCAACGGGCCAAGGAGCTGATGTTCTTCGGCGACTCCGTGCCCGCCGCCGATGCCGCGAACATGGGGCTCGTCAACCGTGTCGTACCGGCCGACGAGCTGGAGAAGACGGCACGCGAGTGGGCGGAACGCCTCGCGGCCGGGCCGACCCGCGCCCTCGCCATGACGAAGCAACTGGTCAACGCGTCCCTGGAGTCGGACCGTGCGACGGCCTTCGCAGCCGAGGCCGCGGCGCAGGAGATCAACATGACCACGGCGGACGCGAACGAGGGCGTCGCCAGTTTCGTCGAGCGCCGCTCACCCTCGTACCGCGGCCGCTGAGACCACCGCACCGAGGCCGACCGCCACACACAGACCGAACGACACGAGCCCCGACACGAGCCACACCTTGCGCAGGGGCCTGGCGAGGCGCTGCTCACGCCGTCGGCCGTACGCGACGTTCAGCACGGGCACGACGCCGCTCGCCGCACACCACGGCGCGGCCCCGCCGAACGGAACGCCCCACACGGCGAAGCCCCCCCCGCCCGAGCCACCGTCGGCGTGGCCACCCGTCAGCAGAAACGCCAAGAGCCCGGCCACCGGCACCTGCGCGGCGCAGGCCGATGCCGCGGCCCGTGCCGTCCCATCACCCCAGGTCCGCTGCGTCTCCCCGTACCTCATGGGGCTGCAGATCCGTGTGAGTCAGTAGCGTTTCGGCCACGCCCTTCACATCTGACGCCCCGTCAGCTTCAATGGTCGATGTGATGGGACACGCAGGGATGGCGGCCACCGCCGTTCGATACCTCAGGTCGGTCGGGGCCCGCACCACCACGGCACCCGTCGTAGCTCTACCGCGCCCTCAGTTGCGGGCCGTCGGCGACGACGAGCGGGCGCCGCTCGACCGGGGCGAGTTCCGGCGCGTGCTCGGCAACTTCGCGACGGGCGTCACCGTGATCACTTCCCCGCCCGACGAGGACGGCGGCCCCGCGGGCTTCGCCTGCCAGTCCTTCGCGTCGCTCTCCCTGGACCCGCCCCTGGTGTCGTTCATGGTCGCGCGTACGTCGACGACGTGGCCGCGCATCGCGCGCGCGGGCGTCTTCTGCGTCAACATTCTGGGCGCCGACCAGGGCGAGCTGTGCCGCGGCTTCGCGGTGAGCGGCGCCGACAAGTTCGCCGGGGTGGTGTACGACGCGGCGCCGGTGTCCGGATCACCGCGCCTGGCCGGGGCCCCGGCCTGGGTCGACTGCACGGTCCAGGCCGTGCACACCGGCGGCGACCACCTCATCGTGGTCGGCCGGGTGGACGCCCTCGGCGCGACCGCGGACGACGCCGATCCGCTCCTGTTCCACCGGGGCACGTTCGGCCGCTTCACCCGCTGACGGCGACCGCCGCTGGCGCCTGGCCGCTCCGCCGGATCACCAGCACCATCAGCGCGGCCGCCGCGCAGAGCGCGCCCGAGGCGTACCAGATCACGTCGTACGACCCGAAGGCGTCCCGCACCACACCGCCGAGGAACGCGACCAGCCCGGCGCCCACCTGGTGCGAGGCCAGCACCCAGCCGAAGACGATGGCGCTGTCGTCGCCGTACTGCTCGCGGCAGAGGGCCAGGGTGGGCGGGACGGTCGCCACCCAGTCCAGACCGTAGAAGACGATGAAGAAGATCATCGGTGGCCGGACGTCCGGCGCGAGCAGCATCGGCAGGAAGAGCAGCGAGACGCCGCGCAGCGCGTAGTACACGGCGAGCAGGCGGCGCGAGTCGAAGCGGTCCGTGAACCAGCCCGACGCGACGGTCCCGACGATGTCGAAGATCCCGATGACGGCGAGCAGCGAGGCGGCGGCCCGCACGCCCATGCCGTGATCGTGCGCGGCGGGCACGAAGTGGGTCTGGATGAGCCCGTTCGTCGAGGCGCCGCAGATGGCGAAGGACCCCGCGAGCAGCCAGAAGGGACCGGTGCGTACGGCCTTCAGGAGCACGGTGATCGCACGCCGTGCCGCGCCAGGGACGGGCGGCGGCTTCGGCACGAACTCCTTCGACCCGTAGGGCTTCAGACCGACGTCGGCCGGGTGGTCCCGCAGCAGCAGCCACACGAAGGGGACGACGGCGAGGGCCGCGAGGGCGACCGTGACGGCGGCGGGCCGCCACTTGTACGTCTCGACGATCCAGGAGAGCAGCGGCAGGAAGACCAACTGCCCCGACGCGGAGGCCGCGGTGAGGATGCCGCTGACGAGCCCGCGCCGCTCGGTGAACCACCGATTGGTGACGGTGGCGGCGAAGGCAAGGGCCATCGACCCCGACCCGAGCCCGACGAGCAGCCCCCAGCACAGCAACAACTGCCACGCCGAGTTCATGAACACGGTCAGACCGGAGCCGCAGGCGATCACGACCAGCGCGACCGCGACGATCCTGCGGATGCCGAAGCGGTCCATGAGCGCGGCGGCGAACGGCGCGGTCAGGCCGTACAACGCGAGATTGACGGAGACCGCGAGCCCGACGGTGCCGCGCGACCAGCCGAAGTCCTCCTTCAGCGGGTCGAAGAGCAGACCGGGGAGAGAGCGGAACGCGGCCGCGCCGATGATCGTCACGAAGGTGACGGCGGCGACGAACCACGCGCGGTGGATACGAGGAGTACGGCGCCTGGTCGCGCCCGGCGGGGAGGAGCTCCGCGTGGGCGTCTCGGTTGTCTGGGTCACGTCATAAAGGATCGAAAAATGGTCCGCCCCGGACGAGTGGCCCGAGGGACAGCATTCGCTAGGATCGGGCCATGCCCACTCCGGCCAAGCCCTCCGCCACCGCCACTGCACCCACCCGACGCCACCGCATCGTCGTCCTGGCCCTGGACGGCGTGATCCCCTTCGAGCTGGGCATCCCGCAACGCATCTTCAAGGGCGCCCGCACACCGGAGATGCGGCACCTGTACGAGGTGGTGACCTGCTCGATCCGCCCGCCGGGCCCCGTCCGCACGGACGCCGACTTCGCGATCCTGGTCGAGCACGGCCCCGAGGTGCTGGCCACCGCGGACACGGTCGTGATCCCGGCGTCGTACGAACTGGGCCCGGTGTACGAGGAGGGCCGCCTCACCGGCGAACTGGCCGCCGCCCTGGCCCACATCAAGCCGGGCACGCGACTCGTGGCCATCTGCACGGGCGGTTACGTCCTGGCCGCCGCGGGCCTCTTGGACGGCCGCCCCGCCACCACGCACTGGTCGTCCGCCGAGCACTTCCAGCAGCTCTTCCCCCGGGTCGAGGTGGACGCGGACGTGCTGTTCATCGACGACGGCGACGTCCTCACGTCGGCGGGCGTGGCCGCGGGCATCGACCTCTGCCTCCATGTCGTACGTCGCGACCACGGCACCGCCGTCGCCAACGAGGTGGCCCGCCGCACCGTCGTACCGCCCCACCGCGACGGCGGCCAGGCCCAGTACATCCAACGCCCCCTGCCCGAACCGCAACTTGCGACCACGAGGACGGCCCGCGCCTGGGCCCTGGGCCGCCTGGACCAGCCGCTGCAACTGCGCGACATGGCCGCGCAGGAGTCGATGTCGGTCCGCACCTTCACCCGGCGGTTCCGCGAGGAGGTCGGCATCAGCCCAGGCCAGTGGCTGACGCAGCAGCGCGTGGAACGGGCACGCCACCTCCTCGAATCCACCGACCTCTCCGTCGACCAGGTGGCCGGGGACGCGGGCTTCGGCACGGCCCAGTCGATGCGACAGCACCTACAGGCCGCGCTCGGCGTCACCCCCACGGCCTACCGCCGCACGTTCCGCAACGTCACCACGGCCTGAGCGCGCCCCCTCAGCCGAGGGGATCACCCCCGCCGGGCCGCAGCCGCGTACGAGACGGGAGGGGACGTGGGGGTATGTGCGCACGGAGCACCGAGCACACGCTGCCCTGCGGACACATCGGGCGCGGCGCAGGGATAGCGAGTACGCACATACCCCCGCGGCCCCGCACCCACAGACGAACCCCAAGCGCACCGAGCCCCACCGCCCCGCGCCCCCAGCCGAACCCCCAGCGCACACCGCCCAAGGCGCCCCCGCCAGACCCCTCAGAACGTCAGAACCCCCCGCGCCACCCTCCCCGCCTCCGCGTCCGCCACCGCCACCCCGAAGTCCTCCACCGGATACGTAGCCGTCACCAGCTCGTCCAGCAGCAGGCGCCCGCTCCGGTACAGCTCCGCGTACAGCGCGAAATCCCGCTGAGGCCGCGAACTCCCGTACCTGCAACCGAGAATCGACTTGTCCAGGAACATCGACGCGACCACGAACGACGCCTCCGCCGAAGCCCCCGGCATCCCCAGCAGCACGGCCTGCCCATGCCGGTCAAGCAGCTCCACCGCCTCCCGCACCAGCTCGACCCGCCCCACACACTCGAAGGCGTGGTCCGCCCCCTGGGGCAGCACGTCCCGCACCCCCTCCGTGGACCGGAAGAAGTGCGTCGCCCCGAACCGCCGCGCCACCGCCTCCTTCTCCGGATTCGCGTCGACCGCGACCACCACCCCCGCCCCCGCGATCCGCGCCCCCTGCAGCACGTTGAGCCCGATCCCACCCGTACCGATCACCACCACCGAGTCGCCCCGGTCGACCTTGGCCCGGTTGAGAGCGGCACCCACCCCCGTCACCACCGCGCACCCGATCAGCGCCGCGGACGTCAGCGGAATGTCGTCCGGGATCCGCACGGCCTGCACGCCCTTGACGATCGTGCGCTCCGCGAAGGAAGAGTTCGCCGCGAACTGGTACACCGGCTTGCCGCCCCGCGAGAACGGCTGGTCCGGCGTCCCGATCGCCTTCCGGCACATGGTCGGCCGCCCCCGGTGACACTCACCGCAGGCACCGCAGTTGGCAATGGTGGAGAGCGCCACATGATCCCCGGGCGCCACATGCACCACCCCGGCCCCCACCGCCTCGACGACCCCCGCCCCCTCGTGCCCGAGCACCACCGGCGGCGGAAACGGAATGGTCCCGTCGATCACCGACAGGTCGCTGTGACACAGACCCGCCGCCGCCACCGCGACGAGGACCTCCCCTGGCCCCGGATCACGTATCTCCAGATCGTCGACGACCTCGACCCGCGCCCCGTCGAAGACAACGCCCCTCATCACGCACACCCCTCACCGAGACCCCTTGGCCTCTCTAGGCAGACCGAGCACCCGCTCGGCGATGATGTTCCGCTGCACTTCGTCCGAACCGCCGTAGATCGTGTCGGCACGGCTGAACAGGAACAGCCGCTGGAAAGCATCGAGTTCATACGGCGCATCGGCACGCCAGTCCCCCGGCCCCACGGCGGCAGAAGCCCCCCGCACCGCCATCGCCAACTCCCCAAGCCGCTGATGCCACCGCCCCCAAAGCAACTTGGCCACGCTGGGCTCCCCACCCCCAGCAGACGCACCCCCACTCCCACCCCCTCCCCCCAACGTCCGCAACGCGTTCCACCGCATCACCCGCAACTCACTCCACTGCCGCACCAACCGCTCCCGCACCACAGGGTCATCGACCGCCCCACCCGCCACGGCCTCCCGTACGACCTCGCCCAGCTCCTCCGCGAAGCCGATCTGCTGCACCAGCGTGGACACGCCCCGCTCGAAGCCGAGGAGCCCCATGGCGACCCGCCACCCGTTCCCGACGCCACCCACGACATGGGCCGCACGCGCGCGTGCACCGTCGAAGAAGACCTCGTTGAACTCGCTGGTCCCGGTCAGCTGCCGAATGGGCCTGACCTCGATGCACCCCGGCTGATCCATGTCCACGAGCAGGAACGACAATCCCTCATGCGGCCGCGTCCCACCCCCCGTACGCGCCAGCACGAAACACCAATCGGCTTCATGTGCCAACGAGGTCCAGATCTTCTGCCCGGTCACACGGAAGTCCCCCGCGCCGTCCCGACCGTCCCGCTCGGCCCGCGTCCGCACCCCCGCCAGATCGGACCCGGCCCCGGGCTCGCTGTATCCCTGGCACCACAGGGCCTCCCCGCGGGCGATCGCGGGCAGGAACTCGTCCCGCTGCTCCTGACTCCCGTATGCGAGGAGGGTCGGCGCGAGCAGGTTCTCCCCGATGTGCCCATAGCGCCCGGGCGCCCGCACGCGCGCGTACTCCTCGGCCCAGACAACCTGCTGGGTCAACGTGGCCTGCCGATTGCCATACACACCCAAGCCCAAGCCCAAGCCCAAGCCCGACCCCGACCCCGACCCCGGCCCCGCACCCGCACCCGCACCCGCACCCGCACCCCACCCAAGCCCAATCCATCCCCCCCGCCCCAACTCCCGCTCCCAGGCCCGCCGCTGAGCCCCGCCCTCATGCTCACTGCCGGGCCCACCCCGCCCCACCGCACCGGCGAACTCACCGGTGCGGTGCTCGGCGAGCCAGCCCCGCGCCTCGGCGCGGAACTCCTCGTCCTCGGGTCCGAAGCCGAACTCCACCGCCCCGCCCCCGCCTACGCGTTCGGACGTTCTTTGTCGGCCGCCGCCTTGGCCATCGCCTCCAGCTGCGCCAGCAACGGCATCGGATCGGTCCCCACCGTCCCCGGCAGGAAGTCGGCGATCTTCTCGGGGGTCCAGGCCCCGTCCGCGTACCCCGCACGCAGCTCGCGCGGCTGGGCCCAGACGGCGATCTTGGGCCCGGCGATCGTGTAGACCTGCCCGGTGATCTTCTCCTCGCGGGCCCGGTCGCTCAGCAGATAGACGACGAGCGCGGCGACGTCCTCCGGCTCCCCGATCTCCTTCAGCTCCATGGGCACGTTCGCCGACATCCTCGTCCGCGCGACGGGCGCCACCGCGTTGGCGGTCACCCCGTACTTGTTCAGGCCCAGCGCCGCGCTCCGCACCAGCGAGATGATCCCGCCCTTCGCCGCGCTGTAGTTGGCCTGCGCCACGGACCCCTGGTGGTTGCCGCTGGTGAACCCGATCAGGGTGCCCGACCCCTGCTTCCGCATCACCGCCGACGCGGCACGGAAGACGGTGAAGGTGCCCTTCAGATGGGTGGCGACCACCGGGTCCCACTCCTCCTCGGACATGTTGAACAGCATCCGCTCGCGCAGGATCCCGGCGACGCACACCACCCCGTCCACCCGCCCGTACTCGGCGAGCGCGACGTCGACGATGCGCTGGCCGCCCGCCATGGTCGAGATGTCGTCCGCGACGGCGACGGCCTCGCCGCCCGCGGCCCGGATCTCCTTCACCACGGCGTCGGCTATCTCGCTGGCGGGCTCACCGCCCTCCATGGAGACGCCGTAGTCGTTGACGACGACCTTCGCCCCCTCGGCCGCCGCGGCGAGCGCGACGGCCCTGCCGATGCCGCGCCCGGCGCCGGTCACGGCCACCACCTTGCCTGCCAAGAAGTTCCCCACGTCCGGCCCCTTCCCGCGGTTTCTGACGGACCGTTAGATTCTATGACCCGTCAGATACCGGAAGACAACCCCCGCGGAGGCCCCAGACCCATGTCACTCTCCGACGCAACCCCCTCGATCCCGCCCCCGAACCCCACACCGACCTCACCCCCGCCCCTCCCCCCCGAGTTCCACGACATAGCCAAACGCGTCCGAAACTGGGGCCGTTGGGGACCGGACGACGAAACCGGCACCCTCAACCTCATCACCGACGCGACCGTCCGCGCCGCCGCCACCGAGATCCGCTCCGGCCACCGCATCCCGCTCGCGCTGCCCCTCAAGGAGGACGGCGTCCAGACGGGGATGATCCCGGGCCGCATCAACCCGCTGCACACGATGGTGCAGATCAACCAGGAGCTTTTCGGCCCCGGCACGGTCGCCACCAGCGACGACGCGGTGACGATGGGACTGCAGACGGCGACCCACTGGGACGCCCTCACGCACGCGTCACACTCGGGAATGATCTACAACGGCCGCCCCGCGGACAGCATCACGGCCCACACGGGCGCACGGTTCAGCGGCATCGACAAGGCGCGGCACGTCATCTCGCGCGGCGTCCTCCTGGACGTGGCGCGCGCCAAGGGGCTCGACCGGCTGCCGGGCGACCACGCCGTCACGCCCGAAGACCTGGACGAGGCGGCGGAGTTCGGGCGTGTCACGGTGCGCGCGGGCGACATCGTGCTGGTGCGCACGGGGCAGATCCAGGTCTATCTCGCGGGCGACAAGCACGCGTACGGCTATCCGTCGCCCGGCCTCTCGGTGCGTACGCCCGAGTGGTTCCACGCGCGGGACGTCGCGGCGGTCGCGAACGACACCCTGACCTTCGAGATCTTCCCGCCGGAGATCGAGAACCTGTGGCTGCCCGTGCACGCGCTGCATCTGGTCGAAATGGGGATGATCCAGGGCCAGAACTGGAATCTGGAAGAGTTGTCCACAGCCTGTGCAGAAGTTTCCCGCCACGCGTTCCTGCTGTCCGCCATGCCGGAACCGTTCATCGGCGGGACGGGCACCCCTGTGGCGCCGGTCGCCGTGCTGTGACGCCGTGACACTGCGATGACGTGACCCCCACGCGGAAGGCGGCGCGTCGGCTTCCGCCCCGAGCGCGCCACCGCACACGCCGCCATCCGGCCCGGCACCCACCCCGCCCCGCGCCATGCCGCCACGAAGGGGGTGCTGCCGTGAGCACGACCCACACTTCGTCAAGGACTCCGTCATTCCGTCCTGACGTCATGACGACCATTCCGTCCTGACAACAACGAGCCCTCGGCGTCCCCTCGCGGCGAATCGCTGCACACAAGCGTGATCATTCGGACACGTCACGTCAACACCGCGTCGGAGATAAGCGAAGTACACCCCTTTTGCCTCACCCGCGCACGGGTGCGCGCACCGCGGCACGAGACGGCGCACGCGGGCTCAGGGAACGTCGTACGGTATGTGCGGTCACACCGTTTCGTAGGCGCGGTCGACGTCGCCGAAGGCCGCCCGGTTGCGGACCGCCCTGTCGTACGCGGCCCCGTCGCACGCCGTCACGCCGTGGGGCGTCGCGTCGCAGGCCGTCGGCCCGTACGTGAAGTCGTGTGCCGCCCCGTAGCCCGGACTGTGGCGCATCGGGGCGCAGGCCGCGTCGAAGGTCTTCCCGTCGTGGGTCGTGCCCTCGAACTCCACCGCCGCGACGCCGGACTCGCATCGGTCGACCTCGCACCAGATGCTCTTGCCCGCACCCTCGGGCTGCCAGCCCCAGCGGTCCGCGAGGCCGTCGACGAGCTCCAGGCCGCGGCCGTTGGTGTCGTCACCGTCGGCGTGCCGCTGCGCGGGCGGGCGGGCGCTGCGGTCTGCCACCTCGACCCGGACCGTCCCCGGCCCCGGGGCGTCGGCTGGGACGCCGGGGAGCAGCATGCGCAGCACGGCCGGACAGCCCGTGTGCACAACGGCGTTGGTGACGAGTTCCGAGATCAGCAGGATCAGCGTCTCGGCCACCGGCTCATCGGCCTCTATCCCCGAGCCCGCGAGCCTGGAACGAGCCCATCGCCTGGCCCGCCCCACCTCTGCGGGGTCGGCCCCGACCTCCAGCTGAACTTGAAGCACCTGCACCGCTCACACCATCCGAACCGGCGGACACATCGCCTCGCGACTCCACAGGGTCACCGAACGTGATCCCCTTGGGAGACAGCATGATTGACGTTCAGTCACCCCAACAAGCGCTTCGGGCATATTCCAGCGCGAAGGAGTACGCGTGCTGCATACTGTGCGACGCACACTGTGGGGGGTCGAACAGGCGGCGGCGGAGCCCCGCCCTGCGCTGCCAGCGGCACGCATCGCCGCGCCCGGCGCCACCACATGGGCAACACCGGCATGGCTCGGCCTCAGAACCACTCGCATCTCACACAAGGTACCCGAGCCGGACACCGACTCCGTGCCGTGACGAGTCACGCGTAGGACACAACCCGATATCGACGCTGAGTAGTCTCCACCTGGGTGGGGTGAGGCCCACGAAACAAGGGGCAAAGCGCACGATATCGGACAGACCAATTTTTCAGAGCGCCTCGGCGAGCTCGTCCTCCGCGGCCCGCGGCGACCGCCCGAGCTCGGCCCGCACCCAGGCCCGTTTGAGGTGCAGATGCACATCGGACTCCCAGGTGAACCCCATGCCGCCGTGCACCTGGAGGCAGTCCCTGGCGTTGCGCACGGCCGCGTCGTCGGCCAGCAGCTTCGCGGCCGAGGCGTCGAGCCGGTCCCCGGTGACGGCCGCCGCGTACACGGCACTGCGGGCCAGCTCGGCACGGACGAGCATCTGTGCGCAGAGGTGCTTCACCGCCTGGAACGCGCCGATCGGCTGCCCGAACTGCTCGCGGCGGTGTGCGTATTGGACGGCCGACTCGCAGGTGCGCGCGGCGCTGCCGAGCTGTTCCGCGGCGTAGAGGAGGGCGCCCCGGTCGAGGCTGCCGGCGTCCGGCACCCGGTGCAGCGGCGTCAGCGGGTCCACGGAGCGCAGGGGGACCGCGCCGGACACGTCGCCCTGCACCACGTCCGCCTCCGCCAGCCAGGGCACCAGGGAGCCGTCCACGGCGGTCACCACGGTCTCCCCGGTCGCGGCGCCCGGGACCACGCCCGCCGCGAGGAACGACGCCACGGCGGGCCCCGGCAGCAGCACGCGCCCCGCCTCCTCGAAGACCAACACGGCCTCCGGCAGCCCCAGCCCGACCCCGCCCGCCGCCTCGGGCAGCACGAGCGAGAAGAACCCCGCGTCCCCCAATTCCCGCCACAGGGCCCTGTCGACGCGGTCCGTGGCGTCACTCAGCGTGAAACGACCCTCCAGGAGTTGCCGCATCGCGGCCTTCAAAGCCACCTGGTCCTCGTCGAGTTGGAAATCCATCGGACCCCTCACCGCCCCTTCGGGAGGCCGAGGATGCGCTCGGCCACGATGTTCTGCTGGATCTGCGAGGTCCCCGCGGCGATCGTGTACGAGAGCGAGGAGAGGCGGTCGAGGGTCCACTCGTGGGCGAGGTCGAGGGAGCCCGCGCCGAGGACATCGGCGGCGGCGTCGTACAGCTCCTGCCGCGCGTGCGAGTAGCGCAGCTTGAAGACCGAGCCGCCCACTCCGGGGACGCCGCCCGTGCGCTGCGCCTCGCTCACGTTCCACTGCGTGAGCCGCCACAGCGCGGAGAACTCGGCGCTCAGCCGCCCGAGCCTGCGCCGCAGCGCCGGGTCGCCCCAGCGGCCGTTCCCGCGGGCCTCGCGGGCCAGCTCGCCGAGGACCCGGCGGCAGGCCACCACCTCCCCCACGAAGGCGGTGCCCCGCTCGTACGACAGGGTCACCATCGTCACGCGCCAGCCGTCGTTCTCCTCGCCGACCCGGTTCGCGACCGGGATGCGCACCTCGTCCAGGAACATCTCCGCGAACTCCGTGGACCCCGCGAGCGTGCGCAGCGGACGCACGGTGATCCCGGGGGCGTCCATCGGCATCGCGAGCCAGGTGATGCCCCGGTGCTTGGGCACGGCCTCGCTGACCGGTGTCGTGCGCACCAGGAGCTCGCACCAGTCGGCGACCTCCGCGTGGGACGTCCAGATCTTGGAACCGCTCACCACGTAGTCGTCGCCGTCCCGCCACGCGCGCGTGCGCAGCGACGCGAGGTCGGATCCGGCGTCGGGCTCGCTGAACCCCTGGCACCACACCTCGTCGCCGCGCAGGACGGGCGGCAGCCACCGCTCCCGCTGCTCCGGTGTGCCTTCGGAGGCGATGGTCGGGCCCGCGTGCAGCAGACCCACGAAGTTGGCCCCTACGTAGGGCGCACCCGCCTTCTCGGTCTCCTCCAGGAAGATGAGCCGCTGCGTCGGGGAGGCGTCCCAGTGCACCTCGCCGTAGCCCGCGTCGTACAGCAGGCGCTGCCACGCGGTGTCGTAGGCGCGCCGTCCGGGCCAGTCCCGGGGCGAGGGCTTGGCGGGGAGCTTCGGGAGCACGTCCGAGAGCCAGTCGCGCAGCCCGGCCCGGAAGGCTTCCTCCTCGTCGGTGTACGTGAGGTCCATGCGGTGCGTCCCCTCCGGCCTCGGTCGTCATATCTGATGACCCGTCAGGCGGCAGGCTAGCCCCGCACCCCTGGACCGACAAGGCGCCGGGGCTTACGCTCTCGGCACGATCTGACTGACCGTCAGTTCAGCCTTCGGGGCCGGGAGGGGATCGCATGAGGACCTCGGTGAACGAGACCGCGTACGAACTGGGCGAGTCCCGCACCCTCTGGGAACTGATCGCGCGCCGCGCCGACCTCACCCCCGACAGGCCCGTCCTCGTCCAGGCCGCCCCCGAACCCTCCGCCGACCGCACGCTCACCTTCGGCCAGCTGCGGGACCGCGCCGAGCGGGTCGCCGCCGGGCTGTACGAGCGCGGGGTGCGGCCCGGCACGGTCGTCGCCTGGCAGCTGCCCACCCGCATCGAGACGGCCCTGCTCTCCTTCGCGCTCGCCCGCATCGGCGCCGTCCAGTCGCCCCTGATCCCCTTCCACCGCGACCGCGAAGTCGGCTTCGCGCTGCGGGAGTCGAAGGCGGAGTTCTTCGCCGTGCCGGGCGTCTGGCGCGGCTTCGACCACACGGAGATGGCACAGCGGCTGGGCACGGAGCGCGAGGGCGCTCCGGTCGAGGTCTTCGAGGCGTACGCGGCGCTGCCCGAGGCCGACCCGGCCGTGCTGCCCCCGCCGCCCACCGACGGCACGGCGGTGCGGTGGATCTACTGGACCTCGGGCACCACCTCCGACCCCAAGGGCGTCCTGCACACGGACCGTTCACTGATCGCGGGCGGCTCCTGCCTGGCCCACGCCCTGCACCTGAAGGAGTCGGACGTCGGCTCGATGGCGTTCCCCTTCGCCCACATCGCCGGGCCCGACTACACCGTGATGCTGCTGCTCTACGGCTTCCCCGCCGTGCTGTTCGAGCACTTCGCGCTGCCCGCCTCGCTCGACGGCTACCGGCGGCACGGCGTGACCGTGGCGGGCGGGTCGACGGCCTTCTACTCGATGTTCCTCACCGAGCAGCGCCAGCTGCCCGAGGGACAGCGGGTCATCCCGACCCTGCGCCTCCTCGCGGGCGGCGGGGCGCCCAAGCCGCCGGAGGTCTACCACGCGGTGGTGCGCGAGATGGGCTGCCAGCTCACCCACGGGTACGGCATGACCGAGGTGCCGATGATCACCATGGGCGCCCCCGACGACACCGCGGAGAACCTCGCGACGACGGAGGGCCTGCCTCCGGAGGGCATGGAGATCCGCATCACGGACGCGGACGGCAACGAGCTGCCGCCCGACACGGACGGCGAGGTGCGGCTGCGCGGGGAGGCCGTCTGCCGGGGCTATCTGGACCCGGCGCAGAGCGCGGACGTCTTCGACGCCGACGGGTTCCTGATCACCGGGGACCTCGGCCACCTCAGGAAGACCGGCCATCTGGTCCTCACCGGGCGCGCGAAGGACATCATCATCCGCAAGGGCGAGAACATCTCCGCCAAGGAGATCGAGGACCTGCTCCACCAGCACCCGGCCGTGGGCGAGGCGGCGGTCGTCGGCCTGCCCGACCCCGAACGCGGCGAACGCGTCTGCGCGGTCGTCGAACAGCGGGCGGGAACCGGCGAGTTGACGCTGGCGGCGGTCACCTCGTACCTGCGCGGGGAAGGCCTCGCCACCTACAAGCTGCCGGAACAGCTCGAACTGGTCGAGGCGCTTCCCCGCAACGAGACACTGCGCAAGGTCCTCAAGTACAAGCTGCGGGAGCGCTTCTCAGGAAGCTGACCCGCCGCACCCGGGACCGCGCGCGAGCGCCTGCCGCTACTCGGGAACGGTGAAGTACTGCGCGAAGGCCGTCACGATCTCCTGCTCCGAGACGCGGCCGTCGCCGTCCGCGTCCAGCGCGGCGGCCACCCCTGCCGCGATGTCCTCGGGCACGCCGAGCGCCTTGAGCGCGCGCCCGGCGTCGGCCGGGGACACCGTGGCGTCGGCACCGGCGACGCCGATCACCGCGTGCAGGAACGGCCGCGCGATCTCGGCGAACCGCTCGGGGTTGTCCCGCAGCCGCTTCACCGCGCCGCCCACGAACTCGTCGCGGGTGATCCGCTGGTCCCCGTCCCGGTCCGCGATCCCCGCCATGCCCTGCCAGAACGCCTCGGCCCCGATGTAGAGGGCCTGGCCCTTCTCGGACCGCGCCGTGGCGCCGAACTCCGTGCACAGGGCGGCCGCCGCCGTGCTGAAGTCCTCACGGGAGATGTAGCCGTTGCCGTCCTGGTCGAAGGTGGCGAACCGGGCCGCGATCCTACGCTCGTACTCGGCACTGTCCATGATCTTCGGGCCGCCTCACTTCCGCGGTTGGGTGCATGCTCCGGGGGTGTTTCCCCAGCTGCGAGCGTACGTGGTGATGGCCTCCCGGAGGCGGGAAAGCGGCGCTTGTGTCAAGACCGCCGGAATTCCGGGACGAGGGTGTTCCACAGGTGTGATGTGCTCCACTGTGCTGCGTGGAAGCGGTAGCGGCGAGCGTCATAGCGGTGCTGGGAACTCTCCTGGGTGCGGGGCTCACCCACTCCTTCCAGCGGAGGGCGATCGAGCGCGCGGAGCGGTTCACGCGCGGCGAGAAGCTGCGGCAGGAGCGGATCGACGCGTACATCACGTATGCCGGGGCGCTGGTCAACTACCGGCGGATACTGGTCGACCGCTGGTTCAGCAGCGCGGCGAACCGGCACGAGGAGAGCGAGGAGTCGCGCTTCCGTTCGTACGAGATGCGGTCCGAGGCCCAGGAGGCGCTGTTCCGCGTGCAGTTGCTCTCGAACGACGAGGAACTGGTGCGGCTCGCGTGGGAGACCCTCGACCACGTCGCCGATCTGCGCAGGGCCGACGACCGCGACGAGCTCGCCGAGCGGCGCCGCGTCTCGCGCGAGGCCATCAACTCCTTCGTGGCCACGGCGAAGCGTCATGTGGGCTAGAGAGCAGCGAGCCGGAGCGGTCTCTAGGCGGAGAGCGGTACCGCCTCGTCGTCCAGCGCCGCATGCACGTCCGGGAAGACCTCGAAGAGGCGGCGCACGCCGAGCGCCGCGAGGACCCGGTTCACGTGCGAGCCGTCCTCGGCGCCCTTGGCGGGCAGTATCAGCCGCAAACGGCCCTGGAAGGAGCGGATGAGGCGGCGCGTGGCGATCAGCACGCCGACACCGCTGGAGTCGCAGAACAGAACTTCGGAGAGGTCGAGCACGATGCGGCGGCGGCCGTCGGCGACGGCGTCGTGCACGCGCTGGCGCAGCACGGGTGAGGTCAGCAGATCCATCTCTCCCGAGACGCACAGGACGGCCCAGCCTTCCTGCTCACCCACGGTCACCTTGAGCGTCACGCGTCACGCCTCTCGCTCGCCGTTGCCTGCCCCGCGCCTGCGGGGTGATCCGGAAGCAGTCCTTACGTTTCGTTCAGCTTCGGCTGCCCCACCTGTCTCCCATGAAACACCAGCAGGCCACCGTCAATATCATCCGGCCTCCGCCGAAGAGCGGGGTTTGCCCCAAACAGGAGTGCTCCATCAGCGGCGCCGACTACATTCGAGGGAGGGAGGGAACCCGAAGTACCGTTCGAGTAGGCAGCACGGGCAGAAGCAGGACAAGGCAAGCGCACGAGGGGGCCGCATGCCGAAGGACGCACCGCGGCGCTGGGACCGCCGCATGCAACAGCGCCTCGCGCACGGAGAGGCCGCCGCGCTGGGAGAGCTGTACGACCGCTTCGCCTCACTCGTGCACGGCCTGGCCCACCGCGTCCTGGGCGACGAGAGCGCCGCCGACCGCATCACCCGCGAGGTCTTCAGCCACGTCTGGGAGAACCCCGACGCGTACGACCCACGGCAGGGCCCGCTCCGCTCCTGGATCGCCACCCTCACCCACCAGCGGGCCGTCCGCAGGCTCCGCCAGACCGAGTCCGCCGCCCTCGCCCTCGGCGGCGAGGGCACCACGGAGGACCTGGAGCGCAAGGTCCGCCGCGCCTCCGCCGCCGCCCGCGCGGACTACATCGTCACGGCCATGCCCACCCCGCTGCGCGCCGCCCTGGAGCTGGCCTACTTCCAGCGGCGCGACTACCGCCAGACGGCCGCCGACCTCGGCGTCACCGAGGACGAGGCCCGCCGCAGACTCCGCCTCGGCCTGCAGCTCCTGTCCACGGCCAACGACACCGGCACCCCGTCCCCGGGCCACGCCCACGACACGTCGCCCGGCCCCGGAGCGGCGCTGTGACCGGCGCCGACCGCCCCGAGCCGCACGACGAGCCGGAGCACCCCGACCACCCGGGCGGCACCGCGCCGCGCATACCGCTGCCGCGCTCCTCCGTCGAGGACACCGGACAGTCCCTGCCCGACCCGCCGCCGGCGCCCGCGCCCCTCGTCCTGGAGCACCGCGTCCTCAAGTCCCTGCTCGGCGCCTGGGCGCTCGCCGCCTGCTCCGCGGAGGAGGCCATGGCCGTCGAGGAACACCTCGGCGACTGCGGCCCGTGCGCGGAGGAAGCCCTCAGGCTGCGCGACGCCGTCGGCCTGCTGCACCCCGAGGAGAGCCTCGACCTCGACCCCGGTCTGCGCACCCGCGTCCTGGAGAGCTGCCTCGGCCGCCGCCCGCCGCGCATCCCGGTGCCCGAGTGGGCCGTGCCCTACGACGCGGAGACCGCCCGCCTCGACGCCCTCCTCCAGGACATCGGCGACGCGGAGTGGCACGCCCCGGTGCGGCTGCGCTGGTTCGACGACGAGGGACAGGTCAGCAGGAAGACGACGGTGGCCGGGGTCATCTCCCACCTCCTCGCGGTCGACGGGATGGTCGGGCTCGCCCTCGGCCTCGACGACCCGCTCGGCCCGGACGTCCGGGTCCCCCAGGACCCGGCCCACCGCACCGAGGCGTACTGGCGCGCCTCCCACTTCCCGCCCACGCGCGCGGTGCGCGCCCCCTGGCGCGAGCAGACGCACGAGCTGATCCGCACGGTGTCGTTCACGGCCGGGGACACCTCAGGGGCCGCGGGCTCCGGCGGAGGCTCCGGCCGCCTCCCGGTGTCGTACGGCACGGTGGCCGTCCCCGGCGACCCCGGACAGCGGCAGACCATCGAGCTGCCGCTGCGGGACTCGATGCTGGACCGCGCCTTCGAGTGCTGGATCCACGCGGGCGACATCGCCGACGCGGTCGACTATCCGTACGCGCCGCCGTCGCCCCGGCACCTCCACCGCATGATCGACCTCGCCGCCAGGATGCTCCCCGGCACGCTCGCCGCGCGCCGCCGCTCCGGGCTCGCCGCCCCATCCCGCCGCCTGGTCGCGGCGGGCGCGCCGGGCCGCAGCCTGCGCCTGGAGATCGAGGGGCTCGGCGGCGGCGAGTGGCTCATCCCGCTCGACTCCCCCGCGGCGACCGGTTCGCGGGAGCACGAGGTGGCCCATGTGGCGCTGGACGGCGTGGAGTTCTGCCGCCTCGCCGCCGGGCACGTCTCACCGGAGGAGGCGGCCGCGGGCCAGGACGGCGACCGCGAGGCGATCCGCGACGTGCTGTTCGCGGCGGCCTCGCTCAGCCGGATGTAGCCGCTTCAGGGGCCCTCAGGTCAGGGGAAGACGACCGTGCGGCTGCCGTTCAGCAGGATCCGGCGCTCCGCGTGCCACTTCACGGCCCGCGCCAGCGCCTGGCACTCCACGTCCCGGCCGATCGCGACCAGCTGGTCGGGGGTGACGCCGTGCCCGACGCGCTCGACCTCCTGCTCGATGATCGGGCCCTCGTCGAGGTCGGCCGTCACGTAGTGCGCGGTCGCGCCGATCAGCTTCACACCGCGGGCGTGCGCCTGGTGGTACGGCTTCGCGCCCTTGAAGCTCGGCAGGAAGGAGTGGTGGATGTTGATGATCCGCCCGCTGAGCTCCTTGCACAGGTCGTCCGAGAGGACCTGCATGTAGCGGGCGAGGACGACGAGCTCCACGTCGAGCGAGCGCACGACCTCAAGCATCCGGGCCTCGGCCTCGGGCTTGTTCTCCTTGGTCACCGGGATGTGGTGGAAGGGGATGTCGTACGAGGCGACGAGCTCGGCGAAGTCCGTGTGGTTGGAGACGACCGCGGCGATCTCCACGGGCAGCGCGCCGATCCGGGAACGGAACAGCAGGTCGTTAAGGCAGTGCCCGAACTTCGACACCAGCAGGACGACGCGCATCCGGTCCTCGGCGCGGTTGATCTGCCAGTCCATGTGGAAGGAGTCGCCGATCGCGGCGAAGCTCGCCCGCAGCTTGTCGACGGTCACCGGGGACTCGGCCGAGAAGTGGACGCGCATGAAGAACAGCCCGGTGTCGTGATCGCCGAACTGCTGGCTGTCCTCGATGTTGCAGCCGGTCATGAAGAGGTAGCTCGACACGGCGTGCACGATGCCCTGCTTGTCGGGGCACGAGAGGGTGAGGACGTACTGCTCAGCGGGGGCGGCGGGCGCGGTGGACTGCTCGTTCATGCGGCCAAGGTTCCCACAGCGGACACCGCCGACGGCAATCGTCCCGTCAGGCGGACCGTGTCAGGATCCGCAGCACTTCCAGCGTCTGCGGCTCCACGTCCGGGTCCTCCCCGTCGCCCGCGGCCAGCCGCACGTGCGCGTCGCGCGCCGCGTGGACCGCCTCGGGCCACCCCGGGTGCTCCAGATAGACGGAGACCAGCGCGTCGGGCCCGACCTCGTGCATGATCCGCAGCACCCTCAGCACGGCCGAGTCGACGAGGGCCGCCTCCTGCGGGTCCCGGAAGATCGTCCCCACGTACTTCTCCGCGGACCAGTTGTCCAGCCACGTGTCCTCGACGAGCCGGTACACGGCGTCGGTCACGTCCCCGTACTCCTCACGGCCCGCGAGCCAGCACTCACGCTGGAAGTGCGGGTCGGAGAGCATGTGCAGCGCCGAGCGCACGTTGCTGCGCCAGCGCCACCACGGCATGTCGTTGGTCGGCATGCCACCCATGGTGCTGGAGCGACGGCCGCGACGGGAAGAGTTCTCCGAACCTTGCACGGTCATCGATCGTACGTTCCCACCCGGCGCACGCGAACCGGACCCCGCCCGTTCACCTTCATGTCACTGTCCGTTGAGTACGAGTCACTCCACGGTTGGCCCCGCAACGGAATCGTGCAGGGACATGACCGGCTGGCGACGCACCTTCCTCCCCCGCCCCTCCCGATCCGCAGCGCTCTCGGCGGCCGCCGTGGCGGCGTGTGCGTCGCTGATATCCGGTTGCGGGGTCATCCCTGGAACCACGGGGGGTTCCGGGGACGACCCCATCACCGTCATGACCTGGGCCCCCGAGAAGACCAAGGCCACCAACAAGCCCGGCGTCCCCGCCATGGCGCAGGCCTACGCCCGCTGGGTCAACGCCCACGGCGGCCTCGGCGGCCGCGAGCTGAAGGTCCTCACCTGCAACGACCACAACGACCCGGTGGGCGCCGCCGAGTGCGCGCAGCAGGCGGTCGACAACGACGTGGTGGCGGTCGTCGGCGCGTACAGCCAGCACGGCCGCTCCTTCCTCGGCCCGCTCGAAGTCGCGGGCATCCCCTACATCGGCGGCTACGGCATCACCGACGACGAGTTCAGCAGCCCGCTCTCCTACCCCGTCAACGGCGGCGAGCCCGCCCTCCTCGCGGGCAACGGCCGCCAGCTCGCCGCCCGCTGCGACCGGGTCTCCCTCGTCCGCCCCGACACCCTCGCCGGGGACGAGCTGCCCAAGCTGCTCAACCAGGGCCTCGCCGACGGCCACCACAAGCCCGTCTCCGACATCCGCGCCCCCGAGGACGGCACCGACCTCACCCCGCAGGCGGAGCGGGCGCTGAAGGACGCGGGCGCCGGGAACGGCTGTGTGACGGCCGCGCTCGGGGCGCGCACGGACACGTTCTACGACTCGTTCCGGCGCACCAGGGCCGACTATCCGCCGGTCCGCATCTCCTCGGTGCTCGGCAGCGTCGACCAGTCCCTGATAGACCGCACCGGCGGCGCGAACGGCCCCTACGAAGGCGCGTACGTCACCGGCTGGTACCCGGCGGCGGGCGACGCCCGGTGGGACCGGATGCGGGACGTCATCCGCGAGCAGGCGTTCGGCGACAACCGGGTCGACCCCGCGGACGCGGGCGTGCAGACGACGTGGATCGCGTACACCGTCCTGAAGCAGGCCGTCGAGTCGCTCGACGGCGGCGAGGTGTCGTCCCGCACCCTGCGCCGCGCCCTCGACGGCGGCCTGCGGGTCGGGACCGGCGGCCTCACGCCGACGCTGAGCTGGCGCTTCGAGGACCTGCTCGCGGCCAGCGAGTTCCCGCGCCTGATCAACTCGGGCGTCACGTTCCAGACGGTGCGCGACGGGCGGCTCGTCCCGGCGCGCGAGGGCTTCGTGAACGTCGAGAAGACCCTGGAGCAGACGACCTAGTCCGTCAGAGCTGGGTCCTGTTGCGCTCGGTCAGGCCGTACTTCCGGGCGATCGCGTTCCAGTGGTTCGCGGCCTGCTCCTTGGCGGTGGTCGCCACGTTGCTCTGCTTGTTGCCCGCCGCGGCCTGCGGGGTGTTGCGGGCATGGCCCTTCCTGCAGCCCTTCTTGCCCGCCACCTGGTCCGCCCACGCGGCGTAGTGGTTGTCGGCCGCCGCGGAGGCCTTCCATGCCTTGTTGAGGGAGGCCGTCAGCTGGTCGTTGGCTGGCAGCTTGTCGACCTTCAGACCGGCGAGCCGGGTGACGAGGTCGTTGCGCTGCTTGGCGGCGCCGCGCAGGTCCTTCGCCGACTGGCTCAGGTTCTGGCACTTGCCCACGTTGCGTACGGCGGCGATGACCGCGTCACGGCTGTTGTTGCTGTCGGCGAGCAGCTTGTCCAGGGCGACGGCCTGGTCCTTGACGGGGTCGGCGGTCGGCGAGGGCCGCTCGTCGGGGTCGGATGAGGCGGAGACGGGCTTGCCGTCGTCCTTCTCGTCGTCGTCACCGCCGCCGGAGCTGAGGAGGGCGCCCGCGCCGATGCCGAGCAGGGCGATGCCGACGCCGACGGCGGCGATCAGCGGCACCTTCGAGCCGGTGCGGCTGCGGCGGCCCCCGCCGTGCCCGCCACCGACGGGCTCGGGGGCGGGAGCGGGTGCGGGCACCGGGCCCTGCTCCTGCACGAGGGGCATCTGCTGGGTCGAGGCGGGGCCTTCGGCCTCCGGCTCGGTGCGGAAGAGACTGTCGAACTCAGCGGGCGGCTGCCGGTCGCCGGGGGCGCCGGGGCGGATGCCGTAGGGGGCGGCGGCCGGTTCGGGCGGCGTGACGGGGCCTGCCGGAATGGGCGCGATGAACTGGGTGGGATCACTGTCGGACGTCGGCGCGGGCGTGCGGCCCAGGAACTGAGTGGCATCGGCGGCGGGAGCCTCGGGCGGCAGGGCTCCGGGCCCCACCGGAGGTATGTACTGCGTCGCTCCCTCGTCCCCGCCCGGGTTCGCGGGCACGGGAGGGATGTATTGGGTGGCGTCGCTGTCAGAAGGCGCTCCCGGCGCGGCGGCGGGCGGCAACGGCATGCCCTGCGAGGCGCCTGCGGCGGGCGGCAACGGCTGGGCGGCCCCCGCGGAAGATATCTGCTGGGCCCCTCCCCCCGCCTGCGGCGCGCCATGTCTCCCCTGCGACCGAGGCGACGCCGCGTGGACCCCGTGCCCCTGCTGCGCCCCGTACGCGCCCTGCCCCTGCGGGGCGGCATGCGCTCCGTACGACTGACCGGGCTGCGGCTGAGGCTGCGCCTGACTGGCGGGCTGGCCGTACGGGTCGGGCTGGGGGCTGGCGCCGGGCTGGTGGGCGGCTCCGGGCTGGGGGGCGCCTAGGGCGGGCTGGTGGGCGCCGGAAGTGGGCTGGTGGGCGCCGGATCCGAGCTGCTGGGCGCCAGGCCCTGACTGCGGGAAGCCGGGGCCGGGGTGCGGGGCGCCGAGGGCGGGCTGCTGGGCGCCGGGAGCGGGCTGGTGGGCGCCGGGGCCGGGCTGCAAGGCGCCGGGGCCGGACTGGGGGACGCCAGGGCCCGCCTGCGGGTAGCCGTAGCCGGGCTGCGAGGCACCGGCTCCAGGCTGCTGGACGCCGGGGCCGTGCGGCGGGACGCCGGGGCCCGACTGCGGGAAGCCGTACCCCTGCTGCGGGGCGCCCTGGCCGGGCTGCTGGCCACCGGGGCCCTGCTGCGGGACACCTTGGCCGGGCTGCTGGCCGCCGTAGCCGGGCTGCGAGGCATCGGCGCCGGGCTGCTGCGCGCCGTATCCGAGCTGCTGGGCGCCGGGACCTGACTGCGGGAAGCCGTACCCCTGCTGCGGGGCGCCCTGGCCGGGCTGCTGGCCACCGGGGCCCTGCTGCGGGACACCCTGGCCGAACTGCTGGCCGCCCAGGCCGGGCTGCGCGTCGGCGCCAGGCTGCTGGGCGCCGGGGCCGTGCGGCGGGATGCCGGGGCCCGGCTGCGGGAAGCCGTAACCCGGCTGCGGGACGCCCTGGCCGGGCTGCGGGGTGTCAGGGCCCGGCTGCGAGTAGCCGTATCCGGACTGCGAGGCGTCGGCGCCGGGCTGCGGGATGCCAGGGCCCGCCTGCGGGTAGCCGTAGCCGGGCTGGGGGGCGCCGTGACCGGGCTGCGGGGCGCCGTAGCCGGGCTGGGGGCCCGCGGTCTGGCCCTGTGGGGCGTCGTACGAGGGGGTGCCCTCCGGGGGGAGGGGCTGGGCGGTCCAGTCCTGGCCCTGGCCGGGTGGGGGCGGGCCCGCGGACTCGGGGCCCCAGGGCTCGCCCCACGGGCTGCCGCCCGCCGGGGCGGTGTGCCGGCCCGCGGTGCCGGGGAACAGCGGCTCACTGCCGTCCGCGGGCAGCACGACGCCCTCGTGGGCGGGCCGCTGCTGCTGCGGATCGGAAGAAGCAGCGCCCTGACCGCTCTGCTGCGTCACCGGGACTCCTACACCTGGGGGGACCTACGGAACCGTCGGGTCACGCTACCGGGTCGCCACATCCCTCTGCCACGCAGCTCAGAACGCCGCTCTCCACTCGGTGTCCGCAGTAACAAAACCTCCCTGTCAGACGCTGTTCTGGGGCACACCACGGGGGGCACGGCCCATTTCTCACGCCGCCTGGACGTCGAGGCGCGCCCCGAACTCCCGTACGACCGACTCTTCCCGGTAGGGCTCGAGGCGCTCCTGGAAGTCCTCCAGATACTCCGCGCCGCGGTTCGACCGCAGCGTGCCGAGGAGTTCGACGGCCTTCAGGCCCGTGTGGCAGGCCTGTTCCACCTCGCGCCGCTGCACCTGCGCCGTGGCCAGCAGCACCAGGCCGATCGCCCGCCGCCGCGCCCGCGTCTCCGGGTGCCCGTCCAAGGACTCCTGAGCGCTGCGCGCCGCCGCGTCGGCCTGCCCCAAGTCCCGGTGACAATGCGCCATTTCATCGGCCAGATACGCGTGGTCGAAGTGCCGGATCCACACCGGGTCGTCCCCTGAATCACCCGCTCCGGACGCCCGGTCCATCGCCTCGACCGCACGCCCCGCCACGACCTGCGTGGCACGCACATCGCCGAGCAGCGCGTGCCCGCGCGCCTCGGCGGCGTAGAACATCGCCTCCGCGCGGGGCGTGACCCTCCCGCGCGTGCCCTCCTGGGCGGCCCGCGCCAACTGCGCGATCTCGCGCGGGTTCCCGAGCTGCGCGGCGAGGTGACTCATCGATGCCGCCAGTACGTACCCTCCGTACCCCCGGTCGCCCGCCGCCTGGGCCAGCCGGAGCGCCTGGATGTAGTAGCGCTGGGCGAGGCCCGGCTGCCCCGTGTCGACCGCCATGTACCCGGCCAGCTCCGTCAACCGGGCCACCGCGGCGAAGAGTTCGCGCCCAACCGCCTCCCGGTAGGAACCCGCGAGCAGCCCGGAGACCACCGAGTTGAGGTAGTGCACGACGACCGGCCGCACATGACCGCTGCCGAACTGGTGGTCGAGCTGGGTCAGCGCCTCCGTCATCGCCTTGACCGCCGCCACGTCCGACATCCCGACGCGCGGCCCCGCGGCCCTGCCGACCTGCGAGTCCGGCGACGAGATCAGCCAGTCGCGGCTGGGCTCGACGAGCGCGGACGCGGCCACGGACGACCCGGAGAGGAAGTCACGGCGGCCCACGTCGCTGCGCCACAGCTCGCACACCTGCTCGATCGCGCCGAGCACGGTCGGCGAGAACTGCAGTCCGACGCCGGAGGCGAGGTTCTTGCCGTTCGCCATGCCGATCTCGTCGATGGTGACGGTACGGCCCAGCTTGCGGCCGAGCGCCTCCGCGATGATGCCTGGCGCCCGCCCGCGCGGCTGCTGCCCGCGCAGCCAGCGGGCCACGGACGTCTTGTCGTAGCGCAGGTCGAGGCCGTGCTCCGCACCACACATGTTGACCCTGCGGGCCAGTCCGGCGTTGGAACAGCCGGCTTCCTGGATGAGCGCCTGCAGCCGTTCATTGGGCTGTCGCGCGACGAGAGGCCTGGCGGCCATGGCGTACCCCCTGTGTGCACCGTGGACCATCGGAACGGACGGCCGCCGTGGACCGCCTCACGATGATCAATGCCCTTGGGCCAAGGCGAAGATGCGCCACAAAAGAAGCAAAAGAAGCCATAAAGAACGACAAGTGCCAAACTGTACGATCCTGACAGTTCTGACGGTCCTTACGGTCCGAACCGTACGGACCTGTCGATCCCCGGGCTTCCTCCCAGGCGTCCTCCGATTGCCCGTCACGTGGCTACCCGCACCCGGCAGTCAATCCTCCCGCGCGCCCCCACCCATGCACCCATGCGCCCCACTCGCAGGATCGATGCTCCTCCCCCGCCCTCGCGTGCGCCCGTAACCCGAGGTGGCACCGGGAGTTGAGAACTCCGTGGAAGAGACCATCGGAGTCACGTCAGCCGCGCAGATCCCGAAGCAGCGCGGAGAGGCCTTGCTCGACACGGCCGTGCGGTATGCGGAAGAGCGTCACTGGGACGTGTTCCCCGGGACCTGGCTTGAGTCCTTCGAGGGCGTCGAACAGTGCTCGTGCGGGGACACCGCGTGCGACGCGCCCGGCGCACACCCCGCCCGCGAGGACTGGGCCACCCAGGCCACCGGCAGCGCGACCGTGGCCCGGCGGCTCTGGCAGAAACAGCCCAAGGCGTCGATCCTGCTGCCCACCGGACGCACGTTCGACGCGATCGACGTGCCCGAGACCGCCGGTTTCCTCGCGCTCGCCCGCATGGAGCGGATGGAGCTCACCCTCGGCCCCGTGACCTGCACGCCCGACCGCCGCATGCAGTTCTTCGTGCTCCCCGGCGCCACGGCCAAGGTCCCCGACCTCGTGCGCAAGCTGGGCTGGCCGCCCGCCGCCATCGACCTGATCGCCCTCGGCGAGGGCGCCTACGTCGCCGGGCCCCCGACCCGCTTCGGAGCCATCGGCGCCGTCCAGTGGGCCTGCCGCCCCACCGCCGCCAACCGCTGGCTGCCGGACGCCGAGGAGATCATCTCGCCGCTGGCCTACGCATGCGGCAGGGAAGCCCGCCGCTGAGCCACTGACCTCCCCGGGGGCCGCAGCCGACGTATCGTGCGGACACGGCGTACACCGCGAACAGGGCGGGCTCAGCGGAGGGCGGCACGGTGACGGAAGCGACGGCGGTACGGATCCAGGGGCTCTGGAAGCGGTTCGGTGAGCAGGTCGCCGTCGCCGGGATCGACCTGAGCCTGCCCGCGGGCAAGTTCATCGGCCTGGTCGGTCCCAACGGCGCGGGGAAGACGACCACCCTCTCCATGGTCACCGGCCTGCTCCGGCCCGACCAGGGCACCGTCGAGGTCGTCGGCCACGACGTGTGGCGCGACCCCGTCGAGGTCAAGTCCCGCATCGGCGTACTCCCCGAGGGCCTGCGCCTCTTCGAGCGGCTCTCGGGGCGCGAACTCCTCGCGTACACCGGAAGGCTGCGCGGGCTGCCCGGCGCCGAGGTCGACAAGCGCGCCACCCAGCTCCTGGACGTTCTCGACCTCGCGGGCGCCCAGCACAAACTGGTCGTCGACTACTCGACCGGCATGCGCAAGAAGACCGGCCTGGCCGCGGCCCTGCTCCACAACCCGGAAGTCCTCTTCCTGGACGAGCCGTTCGAGGGCGTGGACCCCGTCTCCGCCCAGACCATCCGCGGCGTCCTGGAGCGCTACACCGCCTCCGGCGCCACCGTCGTCTTCTCCTCGCACGTCATGGAGCTCGTCGAATCCCTCTGCGACTGGGTCGCCGTCATGGCCGCGGGCCGCATCCGCGCGCACGGCACCCTCGCGGAGGTGCGGGGCGCGGCGCCCTCCCTGCAGCAGGCGTTCCTCGAACTCGTCGGCGCGCACGGCCGCGGCACGGGATCCGACCTCGACTGGCTGGGCGGCGGCCCCCGATGACCACGGCGCACACCACCACAGACCCGGCGATCACGCCCGTCATCGTCCGCCTGAAGCTGTCCCTCCTGCGCAACGGCCTGCGCCAGTCGACGGGCCGCCGCACCGCCTACATCGCGTCCGTCACCGTCGCGCTCCTCTTCGCCGCGCTCCAGCTCCTCGGCCTCATCGCGCTGCGCGGCAACACCCACGCCGCGACCGTCTGCGTCCTGCTCGTCGGGGTGCTCGCCCTCGGCTGGGCGGTCATGCCGCTGTTCTTCCCGAGCGGCGACGAGACCCTCGACCCGACGCGCCTGGTGATGCTGCCACTGCGCCCCCGCCCGCTCGTACGGGCGCTGCTCGTCGCCTCCCTGGTGGGCATCGGGCCCCTGTTCACGCTCTGCCTCGCGGCCGGGGCGGCGATCGCGCTGGCCCACGGCGCGGCGGCGGCCGTCACCGGCGTCCTCGCGGTCGCCCTCACGCTCCTCGTCTGCGTGGCGCTGGCCCGCGCCGTCGCCGCCGCCAACATCCGCCTCCTGACCAGCCGCAAGGGGCGCGACCTCGCCGTCCTCAGCGGCCTGGTCATCGCGGTCGGCGCGCAGGTCGTCAACTTCGGCGCGCAGAAACTCGGTTCGTCCGGCCTCTCCACGCTCGACCCGGCGGCGGACGTCGTGCGCTGGATCCCGCCGTCCGCGGCGCTCGGCGCGGTGGACTCGGTCAGCGAGGGCGAGTACGCGACGGCGGCGGCCCAACTGACTCTGACCGCCGCGGCCCTCCTCTCCCTCCTCGCCCTCTGGCAGCACAGCCTGACCCGCCTGATGACGACGCCGGACGGCTCCACGCTCGCGGCCGCCGAACCGGACAAGGGCACCTCCCGCACGTCGGGCGCCCTCGGCGGACTGCTGCCCGCGGGCCGCACCGGCACGGTCATGGAACGCAGCCTGCGCTACGTCTGGCGGGACCCGAAGACCAAGGCGGCCTGGGTCACGTCCCTCGCCATCGGCCTGATCGTGCCGCTCTTCAACGCCTTGCAGGGCACCGGATCCGTCTACTTCGCGTGCTTCGCGGCGGGGATGCTCGGGGTCCTCATGTACAACCAGTTCGGCCAGGACACCTCGGCGTTCTGGATGGTGGCGATGACGATCTCGTCGACGCGCGACGCATACGTGGAGCTGCGCGGCCGAGCCCTGGCACTCCTCCTGATCACCCTCCCGTACGCCGCACTGGTCACGATCCTGACGACCGCACTGCTAGACGACTGGCCAGCCCTGCCCGAGGTCCTGGGTCTCTCCTTCGCCCTGCTCGGCGCGATGCTGGCCACGGGCGCCTGGTCATCGGCCCGCTTCCCCTACTCCATCCCGCAGGAGGGCTACAAGAACGTGGCCCCCGGCCAGGCGGGCCTCGCCTGGATCTCCATCTTCGGCGGCATGGTCGCGGCGGCGCTGCTGTGCGCCCCCGTCCTGGCCCTCACGATCTGGCTGCACGCCTCGGGCGCGACCTCGTGGACCTGGCTGCTGCTTCCCCTGGGCACGGTCTACGGCGCGACGATCACGGAACTGGGCATGCGCCTGGCGGCGCCGCGCCTGGCCCGGCGCCTGCCGGAAATCCTCACGGCGGTCAGCAAGGCCTGAAGTCGGCACACCTCGTACCCATGACGGGCCTGGAACGCAGGCGACCCGCGAGCCTGGTTCCCTGCCGCCCCGGGGCGGAGGGAGCCGGCCGGACGTACCGGCGGCTCGCGGGTCGGGTGACTGCTTGGGTTTGGGCCGGCTGCACGCTCGTCTCACGTGCCGGCCAGGCACCGCACTGGGTGTGGTGGCAGGCCGCTAGCCCGCAGCCACCTCTCGCGTCCGCAATGAAATCACTGCCGGATCACCTCCTTTCTTCGAGTGATAGACACCTTAGGAAGGGGCGAGGAGCGGCTCAACCGATTTTCTGGGTACGCGATCGCACAACGATTTCTCTCCAACTTCCGGGAACTTCCTGTGGGCTGCGTCACGTTCCAGTTGAATGATCTGACATGCGGTACGGGCAGATCGCGCAGCTCATGCAGTACAGGCAGCTCATGAGGACGAGGACACGGCCTGTAGGGGGTTCCACGTGAGTGCTTCGCGGCAGAGCGGAACTACTGACGAACTGGGTCCTGAAGAACCCGAGCCCGGTGGGGCCGAGTTGCTCGCGGCGCTGCTCGACGGAATGGACGCCGCGCTCTGCGCGTTCGACGCCGACGGCGTGGTGACGCACTGGAACCGCGAGGCCGAGCGGATCCTCGGCTGGACGGCGGCGGAGGCCGTCGGGCGGCGCGGGTTCACCGGGTGGGCCGTGCGGGCCGCCGATGCCAGGGAGGTCGAGGAGCGGCTGCAGTCCGCGATGGACGCGCCGGGGCGGCAGGTGCACGAGTTCGCGCTGGTGACCAAGGACGGCGGACGGGTCCTTGTGCGGATGCAGTCGTCGTCCGTGCGGGGCGGGGACGGCAAGTCGTCGGGGGTGTACTGCGCCTTCAGCGAGGTGCACGCGCAGATCGACCTGGAGCGGTCCATCGCCCTGAGCGAGGCGCTGTTCGAGACCGCGTCGTGGGGCGTGGTGCTCGTCGACGCGGACCTCAGGCCCGCCGTCGTGAACGAACACGCCGCCCGCGCCTTCGGGGTGGGCCGCAGCGCCGTCCTCGGGCGGCCGCTGGCCGATCTGCTCGGGCAGGGCGTCGAGGAGCTGGAGAGCGCGCTGACGCACGTACTGGCCGAGGGGACGCCGCCCGCACCCGCCGAGCTGTGGGTGACGGTGCGGGCCTCCGGCGGTGCGGAGGACGGGGACGAGCGGCGGTGCTGGCGCAGCGGCTTCCTGCGCCTTGCCTCGCCGCTCGCGGAGGAGCCCGTGCCGCTGGGCGTCGGCTGGCTGTTCCTCGACGTCACCGAGGCCAAGCAGACCGAGCAGCTGGCGTCGCAGCTGCGGTTCCGCTCCCAGCAGTTGCACCGGGCGGCGCGGGCCACCGCGGAGTGCGAGGACCCGACGGAGGCGGCGACGGTCCAGCTGGACTTCGCGCTCGCCGGGTTCGCCGACCACGCCTTGGTGGATCTGCTCGCGGGCGAGAATCCCGTACGTCTGGTCCGCATCGCCGCGACACCGGCGGGCCCGCCCGGCCCCTGCCGTCCCGTCGCCACGGCGGGCGTCCCCGTCCGCTACCCCGAGGGGCATCCCGCGCCGCAGAGCGTGGACCGGGTCGGCTCCGTGCGGGCCAGTGCGGGGGCGGGGGCTTCGGTGGAGCGGGTGCGGGAGTGGGCTGCGGTTCGTCAGTGGCCCGATGACTCGGTGCACGCTCTCTGTGTCGTCCTGCGGAGCAGGGGGCGCACGCTGGGCGTGGTGACGTTTCTCCGGGGGGCGGGGCGAGGACAGTTCGACCGCTCCGACGCGACGTACGCGGAAAGTGTCGCATCCCGCGTCGCCACGTCCCTGGACCTCTCCCAGGCCCTCTCTCCCTAGGCCTCGGGTGGGCCCCGTTGCCCTGCGACGCCCCGCAAGCTAGGAACCTCAAGCCCGCCGCTCCGCGGCGGATGCCTCCCACCCACCCACCCGTTTGCCCCGCGACGTCCAGCGGGAGTAGGGGCCCGGGGTTGCCCCGCCGTGGGCAGGGCGGGGGTGGGTGGGAGACCCCCGCAGCCGTCAGCAGGGTCAACAGCCGGGCCCGGGGCAACGCCCGCCGGGCCGCAGCCGCGGACGAGACGGGAGGGGACGCGGGGGTATGTGCGCACGGAGCACCGAGCCGAACCTGACAGCCAGAAGGTCTTCAGGCGTGGCGTAGGGATAGCGAGTACGTACATACCCCCGCGGCCCCGCACCCACAAGCAGACAACAGGCGCACCGCCCAAGGCGCCCCCGCCAGCCTACGTCGCGTGGAGTGCCAGGGTCGGGGACAAGCGGGCCGCCCGTACCGCGGGGTACAGGCCCGCCACCGTGCCGATCGCCAGCGTTGCTCCGAAGCCGCCCGCCATGGCCCATGGCGGGACCACCCACGGAAGGTCGCCGGAGAGTGCGTACGCCGCCGTCGCGGCCGCGCCCAGTGCTACGCCCGCCGCGCCGCCCAGGCCCGACAGCATCAGGGACTCCGTCACGAACTGGATGCGGATCTGGCCGCGGGTCGCGCCCAGGGAACGGCGCAGGCCGATCTCGTAGCGGCGCTCCAGGACCGAGATGATCATGGTGTTGGCGACCCCGACCCCTCCCACGAGCAGCGCGATCCCGCCCAGGCCGAGCAGGAGCGTGGAGAACGCGCCCTCCGTCGCCGCCTTCGCCTGGAGCGCCGACGACGGGTCCGTGACCTGGACGTTGCGCGGGTTCTCCGGGTCGATCGACGCGGCGAGGAGCTTGCGGACGCTGTTGACGGAGGCGTCGGTGGAGCGTTCGTACACCGACGTCGGGTGCCCGTCGAAGCCGAGGAGGTCCTTCGACGCGTCCCAGCCGGTCAGCGCCGACCGCTCGACGTCGGGCGCGAGCGGCAGCGGGTCGAGGATGCCGATGACGGTGAAGTAGCGGTCGTCGATCCAGACCTGCTGGCCGGGGGACGTGATGCCGAGGCGTTTCGCCGCCACGTGGCCCAGGACCACCGACGGATAGCGGCTGTTCGCCGCGTTGAACCAGCTGCCGTGCGCCATCCCGCCCCGCAGCACCTTCAACAACCCCTCCGTGGACGCCTTCACCGAGATGCCGCCGGTCTCGTCCTCGGGGATCTTCTCGCTGCGCCGCACGGACCGTTCGAGGTCACCGGTCGCGCCGACGTTCTCGACCCCGTCGACCCGCCCGACCCGCCCCGCCGCATCGCGCGGCAGCTTCACCTCCTCGCCGGAGAACATCGCCTCCCCCGGCGACGCAACCAGCATGTTCGTACCCAAGGCGTCCAGTTCACGCATGAGTTGGGCCTTGCTGGAGGACGAGATGCCCACCACCGCAACCATCGTCGCGATACCTATGGCGATGCCGAGCGCGGACAGGACCACCCGCACCGGTCGGCTCCGCAGCCCCGCGGAGCCGACGTGCAGGACATCGCGCGGCCCGAGCCGCGCCGCCTTCAGATTCCCGCGGCGCCCGCGCCGCGTCTTCGCCCGCTCCCCCGCCGTCACGCCGCGACCCCCGCCGCCCGCGTGTCCGCGACGACCTGCCCGTCCCTGATCCGCACCTGCCGAGGCAGCCGCTCGGCGATTTCCGTGTCGTGGGTGATGACGGCGATGGTCGAGCCCTCCGCGTTGAGGTCGTGCAGCAGGGCCATGACGGCCTCGCCGGATTCGGAGTCGAGCGCGCCGGTCGGCTCGTCCGCCAGGAGCAGGTCGGGTTCGCCGACGACCGCGCGGGCGATGGCGACGCGCTGTTTCTGGCCGCCGGAGAGTTCGTGGGGGCGGTGTTTCATGCGGTCGGCGAGGCCGACGCGTTCCAGGGCGTACGCGGCCCTGCGGCGCCGTTCGGCGCGCGAGAGGCCGGAGTACAGCAGGCCCTCGGCGACGTTGTCGCGGGCGCTGATGCCGGGGACGAGGTGGAACGCCTGGAAGACGAAGCCGATGTGCCGGGCGCGCAGCGCGGAGAGGCTGCGGTCGCCGAGCGTGGCGATGTCGTGCCCGGCGATGGCGACGGAGCCCGCGGTGGGCCGGTCCAGGGTGCCCACGATGTGCAGGAGCGTCGACTTGCCGGAGCCGGAAGGGCCGACGATGGCGAGGAGTTCACCGGAGCCGACGCTCAGGTCGACACCACGGAGGGCGGCGACCCCGCCCGGATACTCCTTGGTGACGCCGGACAGTTCGACGACGGTGGGAGCCGCGCTGATCGGCGTAGAAGAGTCGTTCATGCCTTCGGCACCCCGACCTTCGCACCCTCCCGCAGCCCCCCGCCGCTCACCTCGACCCTGCCCTGCCCGAACATGCCGAGCTCGACCTTGACGTCACGGGTGCGGCCGCCCTCGACGACCTGGACGCCGAAGCCGCCGCCGGGCAGCGCGAGGAGCGCGTTGACGGGGACGGAGAGGACGTTCTCGCGGGTCTGGCCGGTGAGGTTCACGGTGACCGGCGACTGGTCGAAGCCATCGACCTTGCCGGGGTCGTCGAAGGTGACGGTGACGGGGATCTTGGGGGTCTTGTCGTTGGGGTCGTCGCCGGGCTTGGCGGTCTTGCCGACGGAGGCGACCTTGCCCTTGGCGGTCGTGCCGTCCGGGAGCGTGACGGTGACCTTGGTGCCCTTCTTCGCCGAGCCGCCCTCCGCGACGTCGAGTTGGATGCGTACGACCCGTTCGGAGCCGGTCGTCGAGAGGACGGGCTTGCCCGGCGCGACCTGGTCGCCGACCGTCGAGCCCGCGGACTTCACGCGGACCGCGGACGGCTGGAAGGAGATCTGGTCGGGGCCGACGCGACCGGTCTGCTTGCGGTCGTGGGCCTTCTGCCACTGCTTGACCGCGGCCGCGGTGCCGTCGGTGTACGTGTTGTCGACGGCGAGCCCGGCGCCGTAACCGAGGGCGACGAGGTTCTCTTCGAGCTGGCGTACGTCGTTGCCCTTGTCGCCCGTCTTCAGCGTGCGGTACATGGGCTCGGTGCCGTACATGAGGCGGACGGGGGTGCCGTTGACCTCGTAGAGCCGCCCGTCGCGTCCGATGGTGGAGCCGGACTCCGCGGACCAGGTGAGCGTGCCGGTCGTACCGGCGTTGACCTTGCGTTCCTTGGCGTAGCCGAGGGTGCCGTCGACCTGGGTGCCGCTGCTGAGTTCGCCGCGCTCGACGGCCGCGGTGGCGGGCGGCAGACCTGCGTCGCGCCGGTGGGATTCCTGCTCGCCGCCCACGTCGGCGAGGGCGCTGACGGCTATCCCGCCGCCGGTGACGGCGAGCAGGGCGACGACCGTGGCGACGACGGCGGTGCGGCGCCTCACTTGACGATGCCCTTGCACGCCTCGGCGGCCTTCTCCATCTTCTTGGCCTCGGCACCCTTGGGCATGGGCTGGGCCTGCATGGCTCCGCCGTCGAACTTCGGGTCCGGCATGTCGAAGCCGTTCTTGCGCATGCACTGGGCGTACTTGAGCATCTTGTCCTTGTCGGCCTGCGAGACGCCGCCGCCCTTGGAACCGCCGCCCATGCCGCACTTCTTCATGGCGGCCTCCATCTTCTCCTTGCTCATGTCGCCGCCGATGGTGATGCCGCGGCCGTCCTCGCCGGACTTCGGCTCGGGCACCTTGAGGCCGTTCTTGCGCAGGCACTCACGCTCCTTGAACGCCTTGTCGGCGTCCGCCCCCTTGCCGCCGTCGGCGCTGTCCGACGAGCCGGACCCGGAGTCCGAACCCGAGTCCGAGCCGGACGAGCAGGCGCCTGCGAACAGGGCGAGCGCGGCGAAGACCGACGCGAAGGCCACTGAGCGGGTACGGGCGGTCGGGCGGGTCGGACGGGTCGTGCGGGCGGTCCTCATTCGGCTTCCCCTTCACATGCGGCGTGCGTGACGCCGTGGCGTGCGTGACGCGCTCAGGCTGGCGGGGAGCGGGGTTTCGTTTCTCTCAACGGAGACGCTTACACCGGCGAAAGGTCACTCTCGGGTACACAGGGCGGCATGCGCGTACTGCTGGTGGAGGACGAGGAATTCCTGGCCGAGATGATCGCCGACGGGCTGCGCCGTGCCGCGCTCGCCGTCGACGTCGCCGCCGACGGCCTCACCGCGCTGCGGAAACTGCAGCTCGGGGAGTACGACGTGCTGATCCTCGACCGCGATCTGCCGGGCGTGCACGGCGACGAGGTGTGCCGCAGGGTCGTCGAGCAGCGCTTGCTGACCCGGGTCCTGATGCTGACGGCGTCGGGCACGGTGCGTGACCGCGTGGCGGGTCTGGGGCTCGGCGCGGACGACTATCTGACCAAGCCGTTCGCGTACGACGAGCTGCTGGCCCGCGTCCTCGCGCTGGGCCGCCGTGCCCGGCCCGCGCTGCCGCCGGTGATCGAACAGGCCGGTCTCGTCCTGGACACCGCGCGCCGCCAGGCCAGCAGGGACGGACGTCATCTGGCGCTGTCCCGCAAGGAGTTCGCGGTCCTGGAGGCCCTGCTGCGGGCGGACGGCGCGGTGGTCAGCGGCGAGGACCTGATCGAACAGGTCTGGGAGGAGGACACCAGCTACCGCACCAACGCGGTCCGCGTCACCCTCTCCAAGCTCCGCGCGAAGCTGGGCGAGCCGCCGGTGGTGGAGACGGTGCCGGGGGCCGGATACCGGATCGCGGGGCAGTCCCTGTGAGCGCGGTCCCTGTGAGCGGGCGGACACCCCCGCGCATGCGGATGAGCAGCGAGCGGGCCCGGCTGACCTCCCTGTACGGCGGGTTGCTGGTGCTGGCGGGGGCGCTGCTGACCGGGCTCGTGTATCTGCTCGTGCAGCAGGGGCTGTATACGTCGATCAGCTCGGCGGTGACCACCGCGGTGCCCCGGGATCCGCGTCCGCCGTGGCGGTCCGTGCCGACTCCGGCGGCGTCGGCGGTGCCCGCCCGGCGGGTCGAGGGCATGCCGCTGGACCTGGACGAGGGCCTCGCCGTCACGAAGATCAGCGATCTGGCGGGCGAGGCGGCGCTCAACCGCCTGCTGACGGTCTCGGTGATCGTCTTCACCGTGTACGCCGTCCTGTCGATCGCCCTCGCCTGGTGGATGGCGGGCCGGGTGCTGCGCCCGGTCGCGGTGATCACCGGCATCGCGCGACGGCTCTCGGGGGCCAATCTGCACGAGCGGATCGCGCTGGACGCGCCGCCGGGCGAGCTGAAGCGCCTCGCGGACACCTTCGACGAGATGCTGGACCGGATAGAGCGGCTGGTCGGCGCGCAGCAGCGGTTCGCGGCCAACGCGGCGCACGAGCTGCGCACGCCGCTGGCCGTGCAGCGGGCGGCCGCCGAGATCGGTCTCGCGGGGAGCCCGGACGCGGACCGGGTGGCGATGATCCGTACGAAGCTGATCTCCGTGGCCGACGACAGCGAGCACCTCGTCGAGGGTCTGCTGCTGCTCGCCGACTCGGAGCAGGGCCTTGAGCGGCGCGAGCCCGTCGCGGTGGACGTCCTGGCGCACGCCGTCGCGGAAGGGCTCGCGGAGGAGGCGGCCGGGCGCGGGGTCGCGGTGTCCGTGCGGGCCGAGCCGCTGACCGTGGAGGGCGACGGCGTGCTGCTCGACCGGCTGGTGCACAACCTGGTGGCGAACGCGGTGCGCTACAACGTCGAGGACGGCCGGGTGGCCGTGCGCACCTCGTCGGACGGCTTCCTGGAGGTGGCGAACACCGGCCCCGAGGTCCCCGCGGACACGGTCCCGCACCTCTTCGAGCCCTTCCGGCGGCTGCAGGAACGTACGCATGCGAAGGGCGAGGGGGCGGGCCTCGGCCTGTCGATCGTGTCGGCGATCGCGCGGGCGCACGGGGCGGAGGTGACGGCGGAGGCGAACGGGGCGGGCGGGGGCCTGACGGTCCGCGTCGCCTTCGCCCGGGAACCGGCCCCGTAGGACGGGACCCGGCCCCGTGAGACGGCACCCGGCCCCGTGAGACGGCACCCGGCCCCGTGCGGCACTCAGTGCCGGTAGAAGATGCGGTCCCCGTACTCCTGGAAGACCCGCCCGTTCCAGTCGTGCCCGCCGTCCACGTTCCCCGACCTCAGGAGGGGCGGCTGGATGCCGCGCTCGGCGAGCTTCTCGACCGCCGCGGCCGTCATCGCCTGCATCAGCGCGTTGGTGACGACGCTCGACGCGGGCCCGAACGGAGCATCGACGCCGTCGAGGGAGAGCTCCGCGTCGCCGACCGCGATCTTGGAGTCGACCACCACGTCGCAGTGGTCCTTCAGGAAGGTGCCTGAGACGTGCCGGGAGCGCGTCTCCGTCGCGTACGCCACCGATGTCACGCCGATGACCTTCAGGCCGAGGGCGCGGGCGTTCATCGCCATCTCCACCGGCAGCGAGTTCCGCCCGGAGAGCGAGATGATCACCAGTACGTCGCCGGGGCGGGCCGGTGAGGAGTCGAGGACGGCGCCCGCGAGGCCGTCGACCCGCTCCAGGGCGGAGCCCAGCGTGGCGGGCATCACGTCCACGCCGACCACTCCGGGCACGGCGAGGAGGTTGACGAGGGCGAGGCCCCCCGCGCGGTAGACGACGTCCTGCGCGGCGAGGGAGGAGTGCCCGGCGCCGAAGGCGAAGAGCCGCCCGCCGGACTCGACGGCGTCGGCCAGCAGCGTGCCCGCGTCGGCCACGCTCCCGGATTCCTCGTCGCGGACCTTCTGGAGCAGTCCGATCGCGGCGTCGAAGTACCGACCTGCTGTTTTGCTCTCGCTCTTCGAGCTCATTCGCATCACGTTGCGGTCTGGACCAGCGCCCTGTCAACACCGTCTCAGGCCGGTACTGGGCGGGAATTCCACCGGCGCGGCACGGTTGTCAGTGGTATGCGTCAGAATTGAGGGCAGGGCCAGCGCACGAGCGAATTCTGAGGGGCACCCATGTCGGGGCTGATTGACACCACTGAGATGTATTTGCGCACCATCCTCGAGCTGGAGGAGGAAGGTGTGGTCCCCATGCGCGCCCGGATCGCGGAGCGGCTCGACCAGAGCGGACCGACGGTGAGCCAGACCGTGGCGCGCATGGAGCGCGACGGCCTGGTGGCGGTCGCGAGCGACCGTCACCTGGAGCTCACCGAGGAGGGCCGCCGCCTGGCCACGCGCGTGATGCGCAAGCACCGCCTGGCGGAGTGCCTGCTCGTCGACGTGATCGGGCTGGAGTGGGAGCAGGTGCACGCCGAGGCGTGCCGCTGGGAGCACGTGATGAGCGAGGCGGTGGAGCGCCGCGTCCTGGAGCTCCTGCGCCATCCCACCGAGTCTCCGTACGGCAACCCGATCCCGGGCCTGGAGGAGCTGGGCGAGAAGGACGGCGCGGACCCGTTCCTGGACGAGGGCATGGTCTCCCTGACGGAGCTCGACCCGGGCTCCGAGGGCAAGACGGTCGTGGTGCGCCGCATCGGCGAGCCGATCCAGACGGACGCCCAGCTGATGTACACACTGCGGCGGGCCGGTGTGCAGCCGGGCTCCGTGGTGAGCGTGACGGAGTCCGCGGGTGGCGTCCTGGTGGGGAGCAGCGGCGAGGCCGCCGAGCTGACCGCCGACGTCGCGTCGCACGTCTTCGTCGCCAAGCGCTGAACCGGGGCGGTTCGGCACGCCACCGGGTGCGTTCGGTGCACTGAGGTCAACTCCCGTTGCTGGAGAGGAAGTTGACGGGCCTCCGCGATCTCTGTGAGTTCTTGCGGAGTCCAAGATTCAGTGTGCGGAATCGCAGCGGCCGAGCGTTTTGCGTGCCAGGCTGTCGCGAGAGGCATATGACCTGAGGACTCTCGATCATGTCGGCGCCAGGTCTGGCCCGACGGCCGGGGAGGGGGCTGGAGGATGTGCCCGTCCGGTGAGCGCGAACGCCCGCCCGGCGAGCGCCTGAGCGCGCCCCGCCGCCGGGACGGACAAGGCGACGGACAAGGCGAGGGCCCCGGCGCTCAAGAGCGCCGGGGCCTGTCCTCCCCTGTGCTGACCCGGAGCCCCGAGCTCCCAGGGTCATTCCCCACGGGCCGGTTTCCCCGAGCGGCCCGCCTCCCGCTGAAGATCTCCCCTCGGCCGCGGCAGTCAATCCTTGAGCGTGGTCACCCGAACGAGGGGTGTTACCGGCGAACCGGCCGCTTTCGAAAACAGGTTCGATAGCGTGCGGGGGTGTGGAGCAGGACCAGGCGTGAAACCCGGGCGGAACCAAGGGGGGTGCCAGGAATCATGGTGCGGCGCATCGACGTGACGGGCGCGGGCGGCGTACGCCTCGCCGCCTGGGAGTACGCCGACCCTCCCAAGCTCAGGGAGGCCGAGGGGTCCTCCGGAGGGGTGCTGTTACTGCACGGCCTGATGGGCCGCGCCTCCCACTGGACGGGCACCGCCCGCTGGCTGTCCGAGCGGCACCGCGCGGTCGCCCTCGACCAGCGCGGCCACGGCAGGAGCGAGAAGCCCGCCGACGGCCCCTACAGCCGCGATGCCTACGTGGACGACGCCGAGGCCGCCCTCGTCCAGCTCGACCTCGCGCCCGCCGTCCTCATCGGCCACTCCATGGGCGCGCTCACCGCCTGGCAGCTCGCCGCGCGCCGCCCCGACCTCGTCCGGGGCCTGATCATCTGCGACATGCGGGCCTCCGCGCTCGGCGGGGCCTCCCAGCGCGAGTGGGAGGACTGGTTCAAGTCCTGGCCCGTGCCGTTCGCGACGCTCGCCGACGTGCGCAAGTGGTTCGGCGAGGACGACCCCTGGGTGGAGCGTCCCAACCCCGCGCGCGGGGAGTTCTTCGCCGAGGTGATGGCGGAGGGCCCCGACGGCTGGCGGCCCGTCTTCGACCGCGCCCAGATGCTCCGCTCCCGCGAGACGTGGGTGCACGACGCGCACTGGGAGGAGCTGATCCAGGTCCGCTGCCCCGCACTCGTCGTGCGCGGCCAGGACGGCGAGCTCGGCCGGGCCGAGTCCCAGGAGATGGTCCGCGTCCTGCCCCGCGGGGAGTACGCGGAGGTGGCCGACGCGGGGCATCTTGTGCACTATGACCAGCCTGCGGCGTGGCGGGCCGCCGTCGAACCGTTTCTGGACGGGGTCCTGACGGGGTGACTTGGCGCTCTGTGCGTGGGGCGCCGTCTGATCGTGGCCTCCGGCCCGCTCGTCCTCAATCGCCGGACGGGCTCACATGTCCTGCCTGCGCCGGGCAGGGTGATCACACAGGCTCTAAGGGCTCAGGCGTTCCACCCGCCAGCCCTGGTCCGCCTCCTCACGCACGTACCTCAAGCGGTCGTGCAAGCGGTCCGCTCTGCCCTGCCAGAATTCGACCGATTGCGGACGGACCCGGAAGCCGCCCCAGTGCGGGGGCACCGGGACCTGCTCGCCCTCGGGGTAGCGCGCCGCCAGGTCGGCGTACGCGCGGTCGAGTTCCGCGCGTGAGGTGAGCACGGAGGACTGGGCGCTGGCCCAGGCGCCCAGTTGGGAGCCGTGCGGGCGGGTGCGGAAGTAGGCGACCGTCTCCTCGCGGCCGACGCGCTCCGCCGTGCCCGAGACGATCACCTGACGGGCCACCGCGTGCCAGGGGAAGAGCAGCGAGACGTACGGGTTGGTGTCGAGCTCACGGGCCTTGCGGGACTCGTAGTTGGTGAAGAAGACGAAGCCCCGCTCGTCGAAGCCCTTCAGGAGCACCGTGCGGGAGCTGGGGCGGCCCGCCGCGTCGGCCGTGGAGACGACCATGGCGTTCGGCTCGTGGACGGCGTCCCCGTCGCGTGCCGCCTCCTTGAACCAGAGCGCGAACTGGTCCATGGGCGCGGCCGGCAGCTCGGTTTCGGACAGCCCGCCGGTGGCGTACTGCTCACGCATCTCAGCCGGTTCCGGAAGAGGGACACTGGAGTCGGTCACGCGGTCATCTTGCCGTATTTGCCACGGCCACAGGGGCTTCCGAGGGGGCGCACCGGCCCACGGAGAGGTGACGTGTGGCACTGAGTGCCGCATGCCATCGCCAAAGGTGGCACCAACAGATATCGTCCTGCTGCCGCATCGGTTGGGTGACCACCAGCCTCACGGGGCATCACCGGGAAGACCGTTCCGGACCGCGAGTCGCCGGATTCGCCGCGCATCGGCGGACACGACCGTGGAACCGGACCGGAAACGCCCACTTTTGACACATGGTCATGAGCTGATCGCAATCCCATCTCTCGCAACCATCATGTCGAACACATCTTGAGGAGCCGCCTGATGTCCGACTTCGTACCTGGCCTTGAAGGAGTCGTCGCGTTCGAGACGGAGATCGCCGAACCGGACAAGGAAGGCGGCGCGCTCCGCTACCGCGGCGTCGACATCGAGGACCTGGTCGGCCACGTCTCCTTCGGAAACGTGTGGGGCCTGCTCGTCGACGGTGCCTTCGACCCCGGTCTGCCGCCCGCCGAGCCGTTCCCGATCCCGGTGCACTCCGGCGACATCCGCGTCGACGTCCAGTCCGCCCTCGCCATGCTCGCGCCCGTCTGGGGCCTGCGGCCGCTGCTCGACATCAGCGAGGAGCGCGCCCGCGAGGACCTGGCGCGGGCCGCCGTCATGGCGCTCTCCTACGTTGCCCAGTCGGCCCGCGGACAGGGCCTGCCGATGGTCCCGCAGCGGGAGATCGACAAGGCGGGGACGGTCGTCGAGCGGTTCATGAAGCGGTGGCGCGGAGAGCCCGATCCCAAGCACGTGCAGGCCGTCGACGCGTACTGGACGTCGGCCGCCGAGCACGGCATGAACGCCTCCACGTTCACCGCCCGCGTCATCGCCTCCACCGGCGCGGACGTCGCGGCGGCGCTGAGCGGGGCCGTGGGCGCGATGTCCGGGCCGCTGCACGGCGGCGCCCCGTCCCGGGTCCTCGGCATGATCGAGGAGATCGAGCGCACGGGTGACGCGGTGGCGTACGTGAAGCAGGCGCTGGACAAGGGCGAGCGGCTGATGGGCTTCGGGCACCGGGTGTACCGGGCCGAGGACCCGCGGGCCCGGGTGCTCCGCCGTACCGCCCGTGAGCTGGGGGCGCCGCGCTTCGAGGTCGCGGAGGCGCTGGAGAAGGCGGCCCTCGACGAGCTGCACGCCCGTCGGCCCGACCGCGTCCTCGCCACGAACGTGGAGTTCTGGGCGGCGATCGTCCTCGACTTCGCGGAGGTACCGGCGCACATGTTCACGTCGATGTTCACGTGTGCGCGGACCGCGGGGTGGTCGGCGCACATCCTGGAGCAGAAGCGGACGGGGCGGCTCGTCCGGCCCTCGGCCCGTTACATCGGCCCCGGCAGCCGATCCCCGCAGGCCATCGAGGGCTACGGCGAGATCGCGCGCTGAGGCCCTGGTGCGCTGACGTCTCGGGGCTCTGCCCCGGCCCCCGCTCCTCAATCGCTGGAGGGGCTTGCATAGCCTCCCCCGGCGGTTGAGGGCTCACGTTTCGAGCGCGCCCTCCACCAGCACCGTCCACTGCGCCACCACCCGGTCCCTGCGCACCCCGTCGTCCGTCAGCAGGTTCGCGAGGCCCAGGCCGCGGGCCATGTCCAGGAGGCCCTGGATCGTCTCGCGGACGCCGGGGCGGGACTCGTCGGCGGTCAGCAGTTCCACCGCGATGCGGTGCGTCTCGCGGCCCACGCGGGATTCCAGTTCCGTGACCCGGGAGCCCAGCGCGGGCTCGTTCGACGCGGCCACCCACAGGTGGAGCGCCGCGCGGAAGAGCGGGCCCGTGTAGAGGTCGACGAGGGCGGCGACCACGGACGCCCGGTCCTGCGCGGGCAGGGAGCGCAACGCGGTCGAGCGCTGCTCGGCGACGTACTCCACGGCCGCCGTGAACAGGTCCTCCCTGGTGGGGAAGTGGTGCTGCGCCGCGCCCCGCGAGACACCCGCCCGCTCGGCGACCACCGAGACCGTCGAGCCCGCCCAGCCGTGTTCGGCGAGGCAGGACACGGCGGCCTCCAGGAGTTTCTGCCGGGTCGCGCGGCTGCGGTCCTGCTTGGGTGCCCGGTCGGCGGCGGTCACAGCACCCATGGGCGCTCCCGTCGTTCGAGGAACGCCGACATCCCCTCGCGCGCCTCGGCGGAGCCGAAGAGCCGCGCGGACAGGGCCGTGAGGGCGTCCGATTGGTCGTCGAATGCGTCGAGCACCCTAGCCGTGAGCAGCTTCTTCGTCTCGGCCAGGGCGCCCGGCGCCGCCGCGCGGAGCCCGTCGAGGAGGGGTTCCAGGGCGGCGTCGACGTCCGGTCCGGCCACCGTGACCAGGCCGATCCTGGCCGCCTCCGCCGCGTCGAAGCGCTCCCCCGTGAGGTAGTAGCGGGAGGCCGCGCCCGGATCGAGGCGGGGCAGGAGGGGGAGGGAGATCACGGCGGGGGCCACGCCTAGGCGCACCTCCGTGAACGCGAAGGACGAGGCGGGACCCGCGGCCGCCAGGTCGCAGGCGCCGAGCAGCCCGAGCCCGCCCGCCCGCACATGGCCGTCCACCCGCGCGACGACCGGCTTGGGCAGCGCCACGAGCTGCCGGAGCAGCGCGACGAACGCGGCGGGGTCGGGCGGCGCCTTCAGGTCGGCGCCCGAGCAGAACGTCGTGCCGGTGTGGGTGAGCAGGACGGCGCGGGTGTCGCCGTCCTCGCCGAGGTCGGCCAGCGCCTCGGCGAGGGCCTTCACCAGGTCCGCCGAGAGCGCGTTCCGCCGCTCGGGCGCGTCCAGGGTGACGGTGGTGATGCCGCGTACCGGCGAGGAGACGGTGAGGCTCATGGGGGGGGCTCCTCAGTAGGACTTGGGCAGGCCCAGGGTCTGGTGCGAGACGTAGTTGAGGATCATTTCCCGGCTCACCGGGGCGATCCGCGCCACGCGTGACGCGACGATCATCGAGGCGAGGCCGAACTCCTTGGTCAGGCCGTTGCCGCCCAGCGTGTGCACGGACTGGTCGACGGCCTTCACACAGGCGTCGGCGGCGGCGAGCTTGGCCATGTTGGCGGCCTCGCCCGCGCCGACGTCGTCGCCCTCGTCGTAGAGCCTGGCGGCCTTCTGCATCATCAGGCGGGCCAGTTCGATCTCGACGTGGGACTGGGCGAGGGGGTGCGCGATGGCCTGGTGGGCGCCGATCGGGGCCTTCCACACGCTGCGTTCCTTGGCGTACTCGACGGCGCGGGACAGCGCGTACCTGCCCATGCCGAGCGCGAACGCGGCCGTCATGATGCGCTCGGGGTTGAGCCCCGCGAAGAGCTGGAGCAGGCCCGCGTCCTCGTCGCCGACGAGCGCGTCCGCGGGCAGCCGCACGTCGTCGAGGACGAGCTCGAACTGCTTCTCCGCGGCCTGGAGTTCCATCTCGATCTGACGGCGCTCGAACCCGGGGGCGTCGCGCGGGACGATGAACAGGCACGGCTTGAGGCTGCCGGTCCGGGCGTCCGACGTACGGCCCACGATGAGCGTCGCGTCGGCGATGTCGACGCCGGAGATGAAGACCTTGCGGCCGGTCAGCAGCCAGTCGCCGGAGTCCGGGTCGCGGCGGGCCGTGGTGGTGATGCGGTGCGAGTTGGAGCCCGCGTCGGGCTCGGTGATCCCGAACGCCATGGTGCGGGTGCCGTCGGCGAGGCCCGGCAGCCAGGTGCGTTTCTGCTCCTCGGTGCCGAAGCGGGCGATGACGGTGCCGCAGATCGCGGGCGAGACGACCATCATGAGCAGCGGGCAGCCAGCGGCGCCCAACTCCTCAAGGACTATGGAGAGTTCCGCGATACCGCCGCCCCCTCCCCCGTACTCCTCGGGTAGGTTCACGCCCAGGTAGCCGAGCTTGGCGGCGTCCGCCCACAGCTCGTCGGGGTGCCCGCCGCTGCCCGCGACCTTGGCCAGGTAGTCGCGGCCGTACCGGCGTCCGAGCGCGGCGACGGCGGCGCGCAGGGCCTGGTGCTCTTCGGTTTCGAGGACGGTGCTGCGAGCGGTGCTTGTGCTCATGAGACTTCTTCCTCCTGGGCGGCTGCTTGGACGACGGCGAGCAGCGCGCCGACCTCGACCTGGCGGCCGGGCACGGCGTGCAGGGCGGTGAGCGTGCCGGAGGCGGGGGCGCAGATGCGGTGCTCCATCTTCATCGCCTCCAGCCAGACGAGCGGCTGCCCGGCCGTGACCTGCTGCCCCTCGGCGATCCCTTCGGCGACGCGCACGACGGTGCCGGGCATCGGGGCGAGCAGGGAGCCGGGCGCGCGGCGGGTGGTGGGCTCGGGGAGCAGGGGCAGCGGGGTGAGGGCGGTGTCCCCCTCGGGCGTGCCGACGTGCACGCGCTCCCCGTACCGGGAGACCGTGAACTGCCGTCTTACGCCGTCCACTTCGAGGACGACGAGTCCGGCGCTCGCACTGATCACGGTCACGCCGTCGGCGGCCGGGCCCTGCCGGGTGTGGTGGTAGCGGACCTCGTGCTCGGTGCCGTCGGGCTCGGTGCGGTAGCGCTTGAGGTGGGGCTGGGAGCGGAGGTTGCGCCAGCCGCCGAACCGGGAGCGGCCGTGCGCGTCGGCGAGCGCCGCGGCCAGCGGTGCGTGCGGGTCGGGCGCGGCGGCCGTGAGCGCGGCGGTGTGCCGGTCGTAGAAGCCGGTGTCCATGCGGGCCGCGGTGAACTCCGGGTGCCGCAGGGAGCGTACGAGCAGATCGCGGTTGGTGACGGGGCCGTGCACGGCGGCGCGTTCCAGGGCGCCCGCCAGCTTGCGCAGCGCCTCGGAGCGCGTCGGGGCGTACGCGACGGCCTTGGCGAGCATCGCGTCGTAGTGCACGCCGATGGTGTCGCCCGCGGCGTATCCGGTGTCCAGGCGCACCGCGCCGGGTACGTCGATGCGGTGCAGGGTGCCGGTCTGCGGGGCCCAGTCGGCGGCGGGGTCCTCGGCGTAGAGGCGGGCCTCGACGGCGTGTCCGTGGGCGGCCGGAGGGTCCTTCTCCAGGGCGAGGCCCTCGGCGATCCGGATCTGCAGCGCCACGAGATCGAGCCCGAAAACGGCCTCGGTGACCGGGTGTTCTACCTGCAGCCGGGTGTTCATCTCCAGGAAGTGCGCCCGCCCTCCCGCCACCAGGAACTCGACGGTGCCCGCGCCGCGGTAGTCGGTGACGCGCGCGGCACGCACGGCCTGCGCGTGCAGTTCGTCGACGAGTTCCGGCGCGAGGCCCGGGGCCGGTGACTCCTCGATGACCTTCTGGTGTCTGCGCTGGAGGCTGCAGTCGCGGGTGCCGAGCGGCCAGACGGTGCCGTGCGCGTCGGCCATGATCTGCACCTCGACGTGCCGCCCGCCCTCGACGTACGGCTCGACGAACACCTCACCGTCCCCGAAGGCACTGGCGGCCTCCGCACGGGCGGCCGCCAACTCCTCTTCGAGGAAAGCCAGTTCCCGTACGACACGCATGCCGCGCCCGCCACCGCCCGCCGCCGCCTTCACCAGGACGGGCAGATCGGCCTCGGTGACGTCCCCGAGCGGCTCGACGCCCATCAGCTCCTTGGCGCGCGTCTTGGACGCCATCGCCTCGATCGCCTCGGGCGGCGGCCCGATCCAGCCGAGGCCCGCGTCCAGGACGGCGCGCGCGAAGCCCGCGTTCTCGGAGAGGAAGCCGTAGCCGGGGTGGATCGCGTCGGCGCCCGCGGCCTGGGCCGCCTTCACGACGAGGTCGCCGCGCAGGTACGTGTCCGAGGGCGCGGACCCCGGCAGCCGGACCGCCGTGTCGGCCTCGCGCACGTGCAGGGCGTCCGCGTCGGCGTCGGAGTACACGGCGACGGTGGCGATGCCGAGCTCGCGGCAGGTGCGGAAGACGCGGCAGGCGATCTCGCCCCGGTTGGCCACCAACAGGGAAGTAATCATGGGGGAGTTCCTCACATCCGGAAGACGCCGAAGCCGCCGCGCGCGCCCTCGTAGGGGGCGGTATGGATCGCGGAGAGGCAGAGACCGAGGACCGTGCGGGTGTCGCGCGGGTCGATGACCCCGTCGTCGTAGAGCCGCCCGGACAGGAACATCGGCAGCGACTCCGCCTCGATCTGCTGCTCCACCATGGCGCGAAGACCGGCGTCCGCCTCGTCGTCGTAGGGCTGCCCCTTGGCTGCGGCGGAGGCGCGGGCGACGATCGACAGGACGCCCGCGAGCTGCTGCGGTCCCATGACCGCGGACTTGGCGCTGGGCCAGGCGAAGAGGAAGCGGGGGTCGTAGGCGCGCCCGCACATGCCGTAGTGCCCGGCGCCGTAGCTGGCCCCCATGAGCACGGAAAGGTGCGGCACCCGCGAGTTGCTGACCGCGTTGATCATCATCGCGCCGTGCTTGATGATGCCGCCCTGCTCGTACTCCTTGCCGACCATGTAGCCGGTGGTGTTGTGCAGGAAGAGCAGCGGGATGTCGCGCTGGTTCGCCAGCTGGATGAACTGGGCGGCCTTCTGCGACTCCTCGCTGAACAGGACGCCCTGCGCGTTGGCGAGGACGCCGACGGGATAGCCGTGCAGGGCGGCCCACCCGGTCACGAGCGAGCTCCCGTACAGCGGCTTGAACTCGTCGAAGTCGGAGCCGTCGACGATGCGGGCGATGACCTCGCGCGGGTCGAAGGGCTTCTTCAGATCACCGGGGACGATCCCGAGGAGTTCGTCCTCGTCGTACTTGGGCGCCGCCACGGACACCGGGTCCGGATCGGCGTACTCCTTGCGCCAGTTGAGACGCGAGACAACCCGGCGGGCCTGGCGCAGCGCGTCCCGCTCGTCCTCGGCGAGGTAGTCGGCGAGGCCGGAGGTGCGGGCGTGCATCTCGGCGCCGCCGAGCGACTCGTCGTCGCTCTCCTCACCGGTCGCCATCTTCACCAGGGGCGGGCCGCCGAGGAAGACCTTCGCGCGCTCCTTGACCATGATCACGTGGTCGCTCATGCCGGGCACGTAGGCGCCGCCCGCGGTGGAGTTCCCGAAGACGACGGCGATGGTCGGGATCCCGGCCGCCGAAGACTGCGTGAGGTGCTTGAAGAGGGCACCGCCCGGGATGAAGATCTCCTTCTGGGAGGGCAGGTCGGCGCCCCCCGACTCCACGAGGTGGATGGACGGCAGCCGGTTGGCGTGCCCGATCTCGTGCGCCCGGAAGGCCTTCTTCAGCGTCCAGGGGTTGGAGGCGCCGCCCCTGACGGTCGGGTCATTGGCGGTGATCAGGCACTCCACGCCCTCGACGACGCCGATGCCGGTGACCATGGAGGCGCCGACGGGGTAGTCGCTGCCCCAGGCGGCGAGCGGCGACAGTTCGAGGAACGGCGTGTCCGGGTCGAGGAGCAGTTCGATGCGCTCCCTGGCGAGGAGTTTGCCGCGCTTGCGGTGCCGGGCGACGTACTTCTCGCCGCCGCCCGCGAGCGCCTTGCCCTGCTCGGTGCCGAGCTCGGCGAGCCGGTCCAGCATGGCCTGTCGGTGCTCGGCGTACTCGGCGCCCGATGGGTCGAGCGCGGAGGCGAGGACGGTCACAGGAGTACCTCCGGTATGTCCAGGTGGCGGGCGCGCAGCCACTCGCCGAGACCCTTGGCCTGCGGGTCGAAGCGGGCCTGTGCGGCCACGCCCTCGCCGAGCAGCCCCTCGACGACGAAGTTCAGGGCGCGCAGGTTGGGCAGGTCGTGGCGTGCGACGCGCAGGTGGGCGGCCTCCGGCAGGAGTTCGCGCAGCCGCTCGACGGTGAGCTCATGGGCGAGCCACCGCCAGGCGTCGTCGGACCGCACCCATACGCCGACGTTGGCGTCGCCGCCCTTGTCGCCGCTGCGGGCCCCGGCGACGAGACCGAGGGGGGCGCGGCGGGTGGGGCCGGGCGGGAGGGGCGCGGGGAGGGGTGGGGGCGCGAGAGGTTCGAGGGTGCGGGTTTCGGTGGAGCGGGTGTCCCCGGCGACAGGCGTGCGTTCGCCGTCCGGCAGGACCGCGACGTGGGGGACGCTTTCGCGTTCTACGTACGCCGCCTCGAAGACCCCGTACGGCGAACCCTTTCCGGGCGGGGCCGTCACATGGAAGCCGGGGTAGCTGGCGAGGGCGAGCTCGATCGCGGCGCCGCTGAGGGTGCGGCCCACCGTGTCCGCGTCGGTGTCCCGTACGACGAGCCGGAGCAGGGCGCTGGCGCTCTCCTCGGTGGGGGTGTCGGCGCGGTCGGTGCGGGCCAACTCCCAACGGACCTCGGCGGGGCGGGACTTGGCGCGGTCGAGGGCGTCCTCGATCTGGGCGCGGGCGAGGGCCGCCTTGGCCTCGATGTCGAGTCCGGTGAGGACGAAGACGACCTCGTTGCGGAAGCCGCCGAGGCGGTTGAGGCCCACCTTGAGGGTCGGGGGCGGCGCCTCGCCGCGCACCCCGTCGATGCGGACGCGGTCGAGGCCTTCCTGGGTGAGGACGACCGTGTCGAGGCGGGCGGTGACGTCCGGGCCCGCGTACCGGGCGCCCTGCGTCTCGTAGAGGAGCTGCGCGGTCACCGTGCCGACGTCGACGAAACCGCCGGTGCCGTCGTGCTTGGTGATGACGGACGAGCCGTCCTCGTGGATCTCGGCGAGGGGGTAGCCCGGGTGCCGCAGGGCGTCGGGCCCCCGCCCGTGCTCGGCGAAGAAGGCGTAGTTGCCGCCGGTCGCCTGGGAGCCGCACTCCAGCACGTGCCCGGCGACGACGGCTCCCGCGAGCCTGTCGTACGCGTCGGGGGCCCAGCCGAAGTGGGCCGCGGCGGGCCCGGTGACCAGGGCCGCGTCGGTGACGCGTCCGGTCACGACGATGTCGGCGCCCGCGTCCAGGCACGCGGCGATCCCGGCGCCGCCGAGGTAGGCGTTGGCGGTGAGGGCGCCGGGGAAGCGGGCGCCGAGGTCGTCGCCCTCGACGTGCGCGATGCGCAGCCCGCCGAGCCCGAGCCGGTCCGCCAGCTCCCGCACGGCGTCGGCGAGCCCGGCCGGGTTGAGCCCGCCCGCGTTGGCGACGATGCGGACGCCCCGCTCCTGGGCGAGCCCGAGGCACTCCTCCAGCTGCCGCAGGAAGGTCTTGGCGTAGCCGCGCGAGGGGTCCTTGAGCCGGTCGCGGCCGAGGATGAGCAGGGTGAGCTCGGCGAGGTAGTCACCGGTGAGGACGTCGAGGGGGCCGCCGGTGAGCATCTCGCGCATCGCGTCGAAGCGGTCGCCGTAGAAGCCGGAGGCGTTGCCGATGCGCAGGGGACGTGCGGTCACCGGCCGACTCCTTCCGAGGGGCGGTCGGTGCGGGGCGGTTCCGCGGAGCCGGTCGCCGCAGAGTCCCCGTCCCCCTTCGACGCCCGCCCCGCGTCCTCCTTCGACGCCCGCCCCGCGCCGGGCGGTCCCGCGAAGGCCTGGGCGATGTCGAGCCAGCGGTCGGCGTCGGGGCCCTCGGCTCGTACGGCGAGGTCGGCCCGGTGGGCGCGCTGGGTGACGAGCAGGCAGAAGTCGAGGCCGGGCCCCGTCACGCGCTGGGCGGCGTCCTCGGGGCCGTACGCCCACACCTCCCCCGTGACCGGCGAGGTCAGCTCGACCCGGAACTCCTCGCCCGGAGCGCTCAGTCCACGTACCGCAAAGGCGAAGTCACGCGCCCGCACCCCGATCCGCGCCACGTGCCGCAGCCGGTCGGTCGCGCCCCGCGCCACCCCGAGCGCGTCGGCCACGTCCTGGCCGTGCGCCCAGGTCTCCATGAGCCGTGCCGTCGCCATGGACGGGACGGCCATCGGCGGCCCGTACCAGGGCAGGCGCGTACCGGCCGGGGCCTCGCTCAGGACCCGCCACAGCTCGTCGCGGCCGGTCCGCCAGCGGGCGAGCAGCTCGCCGGGCGGCAGCGCGGCGCCCTCCGCCGCGCCCTCGTCGACGAACGAGCCGGGTGCCGCCACCGCCTTCTCGACCTCGGCGGCGAACGCGTCCGGGTCGGTGGCGGCGAGCAGCGCGGCCCGGTCCGTCCAGGTCAGGTGCGCGATCTGGTGGGCGACGGTCCAGCCGGGCGCGGGTGTCGCAAGGGACCACCTCTCCCGGCTCAACTCCGCGACAAGGCCGTCGAGTTCCTCGCTCTCGCTGCGCAGGTCGTCGAGCACGGGCAGGGCATCGGACACGGAACGCTCCCCTCGGGGGCACGACAGTGCCTGGGAGCATGGCAGCGCTCGCAGAAACAAGCAAGCGTGCTTGCATTACTTTCCGGAGCGCGCCGAAGACTCCGTGAGCGCCTCGACATCGGCTGCCGCGGCGGGCCCCGCGCCCATCTCCACGACCGGGTTCACGTCGGCCTCCGCGACGGGACCCGTCTCCGAAGCCGCCTCACCGGCCGACCCCGCGGCCGGATCCGCCTTCGCGCGCCGCCCCACCTGCGTCCGCACCGCCCCCATGCTCGCCGCGATGACCAGCGCGATCGCCAGCGCCTCCACGACGGACAGGGCCTGGCTCAGGATGAGGAACCCGGCGATGGACGCGATGGCCGGTTCCAGACTCATCAGGATCGCGAAGGTGTGCGCGGGCAGCCGCCGCAGCGCGAGGAGTTCGAGGGTGTACGGCAGCACGGACGACATCACCGCGACGGCCGCGCCCAGCGCCAGCGTGCCCGGCTCGATCAGCTTCGACCCGGCCACGGCGATCCCGAGTGGCATGAACAGCACCGCCGCGAACACCATCGCGAGGGCCAGGCCGTCGGCCTGCGGGAAGCGCCGCCCGGTGCGCGCGCTGAAGAGGATGTACGTCGCCCACATGGCGCCCGCGCCGAGGGCGTAGGCCACACCGACCGGGTCGAGGCCGTCGAAGCCGCCTCCGCCGCCGAGCAGGAAGACACCGCACAGGGCGAGCCCGGCCCAGATCAGGTTCACCGCGCGGCGCGAGGCGAGCACCGAGAGCGCGAGCGGTCCGAGGACTTCGAGGGTGACGGCGGGACCCATGGGGATACGGGCGACGGACTGATAGAAGAGCCCGTTCATACCCGCCATCGCCACGCCGAACGCCACGACCGTGCCCCAGTCGGCGCGCGAATACCCGCGCACCTTCGGTCGGCACACCACGAGCAGCACGAGCGCGGCGAAGGCGAGCCGCAGCGCCACGATGCCGACGGCCCCGACCCTCGGCATCACGCTCACGGCGACCGCGCCGCCGAACTGCACGGAGATCCCGCCCGCGAGGACGAGCCCGACGGGGCCGAGTGCGCCGATGCGGCCGCGGATGCCCGCCGTCCCCCCAGGGGTCGCCGCGGGTGTTGCCTGGTCGCTGCGGGAGACGTTCACGGGCGAGCCTTTCCTGGTGCTCTGCGGCACTTTCGGGATTCTTCCGGGGTGCGCACTCCGGAGCTCCGGAGTTCAAGGCGCTGGACTTTACCGTCCAAGCTAATGCACTACGACAGGATTGTGGGGCCCCTTTACTGCTGTACGCAACCCACGTCCACATATCGAAGCTACGGCGCCCGGCACGGCTTGTGAAATGCCGATTGCGCTCCCGTTATGCTCCGCGGACATGACCGATCCGACCAGGCCGACCAGGACCTCCGTCGAGCTGCGCCACCTGCGCTGTTTCCTCGCCGTCGCCGAGGAGGGCAGCGTCACCCGCGCCGCCGCCCGCCTCCGCATCACCCAGCCCGCCGTGTCCCGCACGCTCGCCGCACTGGAGGACGAGCTCGGCTCGCGCCTGGTGGACCGCTCCACGCATCACCTGCGGCTCACCGCGGTGGGCCGCGGCTTCCGCGACAAGGCGGCGGTCGCCGTCGCCGCCTTCGAGGACGCGCTGGACGCGGGCCGCTCGCTGCGCCGTCCGCTGCGGCTCGGGCACGCGTGGTCGGCGGCGGGCCCGTACACGACGCCCCTGCTGCGCCGCTGGCGCGAGACGCACCCCGACGTCCCCCTGGAACTGCTCCGCATCGACGACCGCACGGCGGGCCTCGCCCGGGGCGCGGTCGACGCGGCGCTGCTCCGGGGCCCCGTCGACAACATCGCCCCGGGCCTGGTCACGGAGCTCCTCCACACGGAGGCGCGGGTGGCCGCCGTCCCCGCCGACAGCGCGCTGGCCTCCCGCGCCCGGCTGGACCTCGCGGACCTGACGGACCGCACGATCGCCCTCAACACGGTGTCCGGCACCACCACCGCGGACCTGTGGCCCGCCGACGCGCGCCCCACCGCGATGATCAGCGTCGCCAACACGGACGACTGGCTGGCCGCGATCGCCGCGTCCCGCGCGGTCGGCGTGACCACCACCGCGACGGCGGACCTGCACCCGCACCCGGGGGTCGCCTACGTCCCCCTGCCCGACGCGCCGCGCGTCCCCGTGCTCCTGGCCCGCCGCGACGGCCCGCCGAGCCACCCGGCGCTGGACGACCTGTGCGCGCTCGTAGGCGAGGTCACGGGGCGGGGCAGGCATCCCCAGGGCTCGTCCTAGCGGACCCGCCCGTACATGTTCGGGTTGTACCAGCTGAAGGACGAGACCCGGACGTTCTTGCCGGGGCGCGGTGCCTCCAGGTACTGGCCGCCGCCCAGGTAGATCGCCACGTGGTGGATGCCGGACGAATTGCCGTTGCTGCTCCAGAACACCAGGTCACCGCGGCGCAGCTGGCCCCGCGAGATGGGCTGCGTGGCGCGGTACTGGGCGTCGGCGACGCGGGGCAGGGCGATGCCCGCCTGCCGGTAGGCCGCAAGGACCAGACCCGAACAGTCCCACCCGTGCGGGCCGTTGCCGCCCCAGACGTAGGGGTCGCCGAGGTGCCTCATGGCGTACGAGATGGCGGCTTCGGTGCCGTGGCGGCTGGGGGTGCCGGTGGAGGGCTTGGTGGAGGGTTTCGTGCTCGGCTTCCCGGCGGGGCGGGTGGAGGACGGCCCCGAGGCGGCGGAGCCCGAACGGCCCGTGTAGCGCTCGTACTTGTCCTGGTGGCTGGTCCAGTACCAGTGCCCGGCCTTCCGGTACCAGTAGACGCGGTCGGTGGCGTCCCAGCCCTGACGGCCGCGGAAGACGGGCTCGGCGGACGCGGACCTGCGCGTACCGGCGGTCGCGCCCTTCCCCTTCGAGGCCGAGGCCGCGGCGCCCTTGCCGCCGCGCGCCACGTACTTGTCGTAGTGCGACGTCCACCGCCACCAGCCGGTCGCGTCCTTGTACCAGTACTTGGCGCCGTCCCAGCCCGCGTGGCTCGGCGCGGGTTCGGCCGAGGCCGTCCCTGCCGCGGCGCCCACCAGCACGGCCGCGCCGACCGCGGCCACGACGGCTCCGCGCACGCTGCCGCAGTGCTGCTGCCCGGCGCGGCCCGGGGCCTGCGCCCCGGTGCAGTGTCCGCACCCGCAGTCGGCGGGTATCTCTTCGGTGAATCGGGGAGTCTGCACTTGGGGCCCTCTCGTTCCGTACGGTTCAGCGGGTGTCGACGGCGTTCCCCCGCGCCGTGTAGAAGGCCACGGTCAAGTCCTTGACCAGGGCCTTCCGTTCGTAGTCGTCGAGTTCGACGAGTCCCCGTTCGGTGAGTCTGCGGACCGTGTCGTCCACGGCGTCGAGCACCGACGTCAGCACGCTGTCCCGGTGCCTGGCGTCGATGGCGGCGATCCGGCGGCGCTGCATCGCCGCGGCCACGTCCGGTGCGTACTCCACGCGGGTGGGCCGGGCGGAGAACACCTCGATGCCGACGGCCCTGCACTCCGCGGCGAGGGCGGCGGTGAGCGCGGAGCCGACGGCCTCGGCGTCCCGCAGGGTCGGCACGTCGTCGGCGGGCTCGCGGAAGGAGTCCGCGGGCAGCCGTGACGCGACGCGCACGGTCACCGCCTCCACCTGCTCGCGCAGGTAGGCGATGTGGTCGTCGACGGTGAGGAGGGCCCGTGCCGCGTCCTTGACCTGCCACACCACCAGGACGACCACGCGGAGTTCCACGCCGTGCGCGTCGACCGCCGTGATCGGTTCGCTCCGCCAGTGCCGCAGGCGTACGTCGACGCGTCTGCGCAGCATCAGGGGGCTGATCCACATCAGTCCGGTGCGGCGCACGACGCCCCGGTACCGCCCGAAGAGCGAGAGGATCCAGGCACTGCCGACCCGCCCGCGGGTGAGCCCGCCGAGCGCGAAGAGGACGACGACACCGCAGCCGTCGACGGCCGCCCACCGGGCCGCGCCGAGCCCGTGCCCGGTCCGCTCGGGCAGCCGCAGCAACTCCGTGACGCGGGTGGGCAGAAGCCCGCCGGACCACACGATCCAGCCCGCGCCGCCGACGGCGAGGAGCGTCACGAGCAGCGCCCACCAGCCGGAGCAGGCGGGCCCGCGCCGCTCGACGAGCTCCCGGTCGGGCCGGGGCACCGCCCCGGACACCTGCCGCGCACTCTTGGCCGCACCCCCCTTGGCGACGGGGGTCTCCGCCCCCACCTTGTTCTTCTTCTGCTGCTGCACCTTCGGCAGTTCGGCGGTATCGCCCCGGAAGAGCAGATCCATCGGTATGGAGTCGCGCCGGTTGCGCACGACGAGCTCACGGAGAAGGTCGTCCCCGTCCCGCACGGCGGGCCGGTCGAGCCCGGCGGGCTTCTTCGACACGCTGGGCTCCGCCGGTGCGCCGAGCTCCTCCAGCCCAGCCCCCTCCAGCGCCCCGGCCCCCTCCGGCGCTGCGGGTTCCTTCGGCTCTTCCGGCACGGTGGCACACCAGACTTCTCGCGGGCGCAGCACAGCTGACGCCTCGACAGATGATCATGAACCATGCCGATCCTGCCGCAACCGGACACCGTTCCGCCGCCGCAAAGGTCACCTGTCTCAGGGACTTTGGTCCCGGCCCGCGGCACCGCTGGCCGTCGCCCCTCTCGCCGCGATCCCCTCCGCGAGGACCTCCGCCAGGTGGCGGCCCCGCACCCCGGCCAGTTGCGTCAGCTGGGTCCGGCAGGAGAAGCCGTCGGCCAGGACCACCGCGTCCGGGTCGGCCTCCGCCACCGCGGGCAGCAACTGCTCCTCGGCGCAGGCCTTCGAGACGTCGTAGTGGCCCCGCTCGAACCCGAAGTTCCCGGCGAGCCCGCAGCAGCCCCCGCTCAACTCGCCCGTCAGGCCCGCCTCCGCCCGCAGGCGCCGCTCCGCCGCGTCGCCGAGGACCGCGTGCTGGTGGCAGTGGGTCTGGCCGACGGCGGGGCGGCCGACGTGCGGGGGCCGCCACTGCGGGGCCAGTTCCTCGACCGCCTGCGCGAACGTGCGGACCGACGCGGCGAGCCGGGCCGCGCGCGGGTCGTCGCCGAGCAGTTCGGCCAGGTCGGTCCGGAGCGCCGCGGCGCAGCTCGGCTCCAGGACGACGACCGGTGTTCCGGCGTCCAGGAGCGGCTCCATCCGGTCCAGGGTGGCCCGCAGCACCGCGCGGGCGCGGTCGAGCTGCCCCGTCGACACGTACGTCAGTCCGCAGCACACCCCGCGCGGCGGCACCGCGACGGTGAGCCCGGCGTCCTCAAGTACCGCCACCGCGGCCCGCCCCACCGCCGGAGAGAGATGGTCCGTGAAGGTGTCGGGCCAGAGCACGAGATCGGGGCGCCCCCCACCCCTCGGCCGCCTCCGCCACCACTGCCGGAACGTCCGCGGCGCCACCTCGGGCACCGCCCGCTCCGGGGCGAGCCCGCCGACCCGCTTGCCGAGCGCGGCCAGCGGGCGGACGCGGGCGAGGGCGTTGACGAGCCCGGCCGTGCGGGTCGCCGCGACCGCCCGCAGCCAGCGCGGCAGCCAGCCCATCGCGTAGTGGGCGGCGGGCCTGCGGCGGCCTTCGTAGTGGTGGTGCAGGAACTCCGCCTTGTACGTGGCCATGTCGACGCCCACCGGGCAGTCCGAGCGGCAGCCCTTGCAGGACAGACAGAGGTCGAGCGCGTCCTTGACCTCGGTCGAGCGCCAGCCGTCCGTCACCACCTCGCCCGCGAGCATCTCGTGCAGCAGCCGGGCGCGACCGCGCGTGGAGTGCTCCTCCTCGCCCGTGACGCGGAAGGACGGACACATCACGCCGGTCGGGGAGCCCGGCGACGACGTACGGCACTTGGCGACGCCCACGCACCGCCTGACCGCCGCAGAGAAGTCGCCGCCGTCGTGCGGGTAGCCGAAGACCACGTCGACCGGTTCGCGGGGCAGGGGCGCGAAGCGCAGGTCGGCGTCGAGGGGCGCGGGCCGCACGAGCATGCCGGGGTTGAGCAGGTCCGCCGGGTCCCAGACGTCCTTCACCCGTTCGAAGAGACCGACGAGTTCGGGACCGTACATCTTCGGCAGGAGCTCCGCGCGGGCCTGCCCGTCGCCGTGTTCGCCGGAGAGCGAGCCGCCGTGCGCGACGACGAGCTCCGCGAGCTCCTCGGAGAAGCCGCGGAAGCGGGCGATGCCCTCACTCGTGAGCAGGTCGAAGTCGATGCGCACGTGGATGCAGCCGTCCCCGAAGTGCCCGTACGGGGTGCCGCGCAGGTCGTGGTCACGGAGCAGGGACCGGAAGTCCCGCAGATAGGCGCCGAGCCGGGCGGGCGGCACCGCGCAGTCCTCCCAGCCGGGCCACGCCTCGCTGCCGTCCGCCATGCGCGTCGCCGTCCCGCTGGCGTCCTCCCGTACGCGCCACAGCGCCCGTTGCCCCGCCGGGTCGTCGACGACCACGGCGTCGAGGACGTCGGCCGCCCGCACGATCGCCTCCGCACGCGCGCGTGCCTCGGCCGGGCTCGCGCCGCCCGTCTCCACGAAGAGCCAGGCACCGCCCTTGGGCAGGCCGCTCTTCTGCGAGGGCTCGCGCACGAGGTCGGCGGCCATGCCCTCGACGGTCAGCGGGCCGTGCGGGAGCAGTCCGGCCGCGGCTTCGGCGGCCGCGCTCTCGTCGCTGTAGCCGAGCACGGCGAGCGCCCGCGCGCGGGGCGCCTCGACGAGGCGTACGTCGGCTTCGGTGAGGACGCCGAGCGTGCCTTCCGAGCCGCAGAAGGCGCGTGCGAGGTCAGTTCCCTTTTCAGGAAGCAGCGCGTCCAGGGCATATCCGGAGATGCGGCGTGGCAGGTCGGGGAAGCCGGTGCGCAGGAGCGCCAGGTCGCCGTCGACCAGGGGGCGCAGGCCCGCGGGGGCGGCGTCCCAGCCCCGGGCCAGTCGGCGGGGGGTGCCCGTGCCGTCGACGACGGTGAGGGCCGCGACGTTGTCGGCGGTGGTGCCCCAGGCGACCGAGTGCGAGCCGCAGGAGTTGTTGCCGATCATGCCGCCGAGGGTGCAGCGGCTGTGGGTGGAGGGGTCGGGGCCGAAGGTGAGGCCGTGCGGGGCGGCGGCGGAGCGGAGGTCGTCCAGAACGACACCCGGCTGGACGACGGCGGTCCGTTCCCCGGGGTCGAGGGAGACGATGCGGTTCATGTGGCGGGTGAAGTCGAGGACGACGCCGACTCCCGTGGCCTGTCCGGCGATCGAGGTGCCCGCGCCGCGCGGTACCACCGGCACGTCGTGCTCGCGGCAGACCGCGAGGGCCGCGGCCACGTCGTCGGCGTCGCGCGGGGCGACGACCGCGGCGGGCACGCGACGGTAGTTGGAGGCGTCCATGGTGTGCAGGGCGCGTGCGGTGACGGAGAGGTCCACGTCGCCGCGCACGGCGGCGCGCAGATCCCGCGCGAACCCACCCGGGTCAGAGGGCTGTCGGCCCGCCCTTTCCTGGTCTCCCCGGTTCCGCGTCGGGCCGCCGGGGTCGGCGTCGAGATCGCTCATACCGCCCAGGATGCCCCCGCAGAGGCCCCTTCCGGCCACCCCGCCTCACCCGTTTTTTCACGATCCGGACGGGAAGATTCCCAACTCGGTCACTAACTCTCCTATAGTGATCCCGACTTGAGCAGAGTGTGTCGCTTCCGATCTAGGACCCCGATTGATGACCGCGCCAACCCCCCTAGCGCGCCCCGGGACGGAGCAACCTCCGCTGCGCCCGACCGCGCTCGTCCTGCTGGCCAGTGCCCTGGTCACCGCGGCACTCACCGGAGCCGCCGTCGCCCTCGCGCCCGGCTCCGTACGGACCCCCCTGGCCTGGGGATCCGGCGCCGCGGCCCTCGCACTGAGCGCCGCAGTGACGCTCGCCTTCCACTCCATCCGCGGCAACGCCCTGCTGCGCCGCCGCGTCGAGGAGGTCCGGCAGGACGCCGGACGGCTCGTACAGGAACAGGCCGCCCGCACCGCGGAGTTCACCCGCGAGCGGACCGCCCTCACCGAACACTTCGTCCGTGAGCGCAACGAACTGACCGTGCGCGCCCGCGCCGCCGAGTCCGAGCGGGCCGCCGCCCTCGCCGCCAGCGCCAACGCCGCGGGCCGCATGCAGGCCCTGGCCACCGGCATGCTCGCCGACCTGCGCGAGATGGAGGGCAGGCACGCGGACGAGGACGTCCTCACCGACCTCCTCCACCTCGACCACAGGACCGCGCAGGCGGGCCGCATCGCCGACTCGGTGGCCGTGCTCACCGGCGCCCGCTCGGGCCGCCGCTGGGCCCGCCCCATCGTCATGGAGTCGATCCTGCGCGGCGCGATGGGCCGCATCGGCGGCTACCAGCGCGTGCGCGTCCACTCGGCCAGCGAGGTCGCCGTCGCGGGCCACGCCGCCGAGGGCGTCATGCACGCCCTCGCGGAACTCCTCGACAACGCTGCCAACTTCTCGCCGCCCACCTCCGAAGTACACGTGTACATCGAGGAGGTCGCGGCGGGCGTCATCGTCTCCGTCGAGGACAGCGGCCTGGTGATGGGCGCCGTGCAGCAGCGCCGCGCCGAGCAGGCCGTGTCCGGCGAGGCCAAGGGCCTCAGCGGCCTGTCCGGCACGAGGCTCGGCCTCGCGGTGGTCGGCAGGCTGGCCCGCAAACACGGCCTGACGGTGTCGTTCCGCCCATCGGCACGAGGCGGCACGGGCGTACTCCTCCTGATACCCCAGGAGCTCCTTTCCCGCCCTTCGGAGACGGCTCCGGCCCCGGTCCCGGCCTCGCTGACGGCAGCATCGCCCACGACGACAGCGGCCCTCCCACCCGCACCGCCCTCCGCCACCACCGACTCACCGGCGCCCGCGAGCGCGCCGGAGGGGACGCGGGGGGACGTGCGCACGGAGCACCGAGCCGACCGTGACATCCAGGAACTTCCGACGCGGCGCAGGGACGGCGAGTACGCACATCCCCCCGCGGCCCCGCACCCACGGACGACCCCCGGGCACCCGGCCGAGGACACCCCCGCCACCGCCGACGCCCCCCTCCCCAAGCGCCCCCGCGGCCGCACCCTCGCCGCCGCCGAGCGAGCCCGCGCCGACAGCGACACGGGAGAGACCAGGCGTCCCCGCCCCGCCACCGCCGCGAGCACCGCGGCCCGCTTCAGCAGCTTCCGCCAGGCCGTCCGCGCCACACCCCCGGACTCCACACCCTCCGAGGACGCGACAGCCCCCGCAACACCCCCGCACCCGGAAGGCGAAACCCCCCGATGACCACCGGCACCACCCCCGGCACCACCACCGACGCCAAGCTCACCTGGCTGCTGGAAGGCCTCCTGGAGCGCACCCCCGGCGCCCGGCACGCCCTCGTGCTCTCCCGTGACGGCCTGAAGCTGTGCCGCACCCCCGAGCTCTCCGTCGACCAGGCCGACCAGCTCGCCGCGATAGCCGCGGGCATCCAGTCCCTGTCGCACGGCGCGTCCGCCGAGTTCGGCGACGGCAGCGGCGGGGTGCGCTCCGCGATGGCGGAGTTCTACGGCGGGATCCTCTTCATCGTCGAGGCGGGCGAGGGCGCGCACCTCGCGGTCATCGCCGCCGAGGACGCCGACGCGGGCCTCGTCGGCCACACCATGAGCGAGCTGGTCGAGCAGCTCGGCGAGCACCTGCGCGCCGAGCCCCGCGCCGACGACGGCCCCCGCACCCTGCCCGCCTCATGAGCCGCCCCGGCCGGGACGACTCCCCCGACCGGCTGTACACCCTCACCGGTGGACGCAGCCGGTCGGCGCCCGACGCACCCTTCGACCTGGTGACCCTGATCGTCGCCGAGTCCGGCCCGGTCCCCGGCATGCAGTCCGAGCACGCCGCGATCCTGCGGCTCTGCGGGCTGCCCACGGCCGTCGTGGAGATCGCCGCCGAGCTCGGCCTGCCGGTGAGCATCACCCGCATCATGCTGTCCGACCTGCTCGACGCGGGCCGGATCAGCGCCCGCCACCCGCGCGCGGCGGCAGGCCGCAGCCTTCCCGACCCCGACATCCTGGAGCAGGTGCTCGTTGGACTCCGCAATCTCTGAACGCAGCGCTACCGGGACCACCCGAACCGAACTGACCGCGACCGCCGACAACGGTCTGAAGATCGTCGTGGTCGGCGGCTTCGGCGTCGGCAAGACGACGCTGGTCCGCTCCGTCAGCGAGATCCGTCCCCTCAACACCGAGGAGACGATGACGCAGGCCGGGCAGGGCATCGACGAGACGGGCGGCCTGGCAGGCCTGGGCGGCAAGACGTCCACGACCGTCGCCTTCGACTTCGGCCGCATCACGCTCGACGCGCACAACATCCTCTATCTGTTCGGCGCCCCCGGCCAGGAACGCTTCTGGTTCCTGTGGGACCGCCTCTTCTCCGGCACGCTCGGCGCGGTCGTCCTCGTCGACACCCGCCGCCTGGAGGACTCCTGGTACGCGATCGACCGCCTGGAGCACCACGGCACGCCGTTCATCGTGGCCCGCAACGACTTCGGCGGCTCCGGGCACACCCCCGAGCAGCTGCGCGAGGCGCTCGACCTCGACCCCGGCGTGCCGCTGGTCGACTGCGACGCCCGCTCGCGCGAGTCCAGCAAGGACGTGCTGATCACGCTCGTCGAACACCTCCAGTCGCTGTACGCCGCCCAGCGCCACGCCCCTCAGGAGACCGCCAAGTGACCTGCCCCGTGACCGGCGCCGGCGCGCCCGTACCGCTCTCCGGACCGCGGTTCGCCACCGAACCCACCCAGCTGTACCGGGAGATGCGCCGCGACCACGGCCCCGTCGCCCCCGTCCTGCTCGACGGCGGCATACCGGCCTGGCTGGTGCTGGGCTACCGCGAGCTGCACCAGGTCACCGGCGACCCGGTCCTCTACAGCCGCGACTCCGAGCTGTGGAACCAGTGGCCGGACATCCCCGCGGACTGGCCGCTGCTCCCGATGATCGGCCACAAGCAGCCGTCGATCCTCTACACGGTCGGCGAGCGGCACACCCGGCGCGCCGCGATGATCGCGCACGCCCTTGAGGCGATCGACCCCTTCGAACTCAGGGCGCACGCGGAGAAGTTCGCGGACGAGCTGATCGACCGCTTCTGCGGCAAGGGGACCACGGAGATCGTCGCCGAGTACGCGATGCTGCTCCCGGTCCGCGTCCTCGCCCGCATCTACGGCTTCTCCGACGAGGAGGGCCCCGGCCTCGTCACCGCCATGAACGACATGATCGACGGCCGTGAGCGGGCCCTCGCGGGCCAGCAGCACCTGGGCGGTTCGATGATGCGGCTCATCGCCGGCAAGCACGCGGAGCCGGGCCAGGACGTCGCCTCGTACATGTTGGAGACGCAGCTCGCCGAGGACGGCTCCGGCTTCACGGACGAGGAGATCGCCCAGGACCTCATGGTGATGATGGCCGCGGGCCACCAGCCGACCGCCGACTGGATCGGCAACTCGCTGCGCCTGATGCTCACCGACGACCGCTTCGCCGCGTCCCTGTTCGGCGGCAGGCACAGCGTCGCGGAGGCCATGAACGAGGTCCTGTGGGAGGACACCCCGACGCAGAACGTCGCCGGGCGCTGGGCCTCGCGCGACACCCAGCTCGGCGGGCGCCGCATCAACTCCGGTGACCTGCTCCTCCTCGGTCTCGCCGCCGCCAACGCCGACCCGCAGGTCCGCACCGACGGCTCCGCCCTGACCGGCGGCAACAGCGCCCACTTCTCCTTCGGCCACGGCGAGCACCGCTGCCCCTTCCCCGCGCAGGAGGTCGCCGAGGTCATCGCGCGGACCGGCATCGAGGTCCTCCTCGACCGGCTGCCCGACCTCGACCTCGCGGTACCGGCCGACGCCCTGACGCGCCGCCCTTCGCCCTGGCTGCGCGGCCTGACCGACCTGCCGGTGAGCTTCACCCCGACCCCGACCTCAGCCTTTGGAGACACCAGATGACGCGCATCGCCCTGGATCCGTTCGTCACCGACCTCGACGGCGAGAGCGCACGGCTGCGCGCGGCGGGCCCGCTCGCCGAGGCGGAGCTGCCGGGCGGCGTGCCGGTGTGGGCGGTCACGCACCACGCCGAGGCCCGGCAACTCCTCACCGACAAGCGGCTGGTGAAGGACATCGAGGTCTGGGGCGCCTGGCGGCGCGGCGAGATCCCCGCCGACTGGCCGCTGATCGGCCTCGCCAACCCCGGCCGCTCCATGCTGACGGTCGACGGCGAGGAGCACCGCAGGATGCGCACGCTGGTCGCGCAGGCGCTGACGCCGCGGCGGGTGGAGCGGATGCGGGAGCGCATCGCGGAGCTGACGAAGGGCCTCCTGGACAAGCTCCCTCCCGGCTCCGAACCCGTGGACCTGAAAGCGGAGTTCGCCTACCCCCTTCCCATGTACGTCATCAGTGACCTGATGGGCATCGACGAGGCGGACCACCCGCGCCTGAAGGTCCTCTTCGACAAGTTCTTCTCCACGCAGACGCCCCCGGAGGAGGTCGTGGCGACGCTCGGCGAGCTCGCCGGGATGATGGGCAAGGTCGTCGCGGCCCGCCGCTCGGAGCCCGGCGACGACCTGACGAGCGCGCTGATCCAGGCCTCCGAGGACGGCGACCACCTCACGGACGAGGAGATCGTCTCCACCCTCCAGCTGATGGTCGCGGCGGGCCACGAGACGACGATCTCCCTCATCGTCAACGCCGTCGTGAACCTCTCCGCCCACCCCGAGCAGCTCGCGCTCGTCCGCTCCGGGCAGGTCGGCTGGGACGCGGTGATCGAGGAGACCCTGCGCCACTCCACCCCCACCTCGCACGTCCTGATCCGCTTCGCCGCGGAGGACGTCCCCGTCGGGGACAAGGTGATCCCCAAGGGTGACGCGCTGATCGTGTCGTACGGCGCGATAGGCCGCGACGAGCAGGCGCACGGTCCCACGGCGGACGCGTTCGACATCACGCGCACGTCGCCGACCCGCCACATCTCGTTCGGCCACGGCCCGCACGTGTGCCCCGGCGCGGCGCTCTCCCGCCTGGAGGCGGGCGTCGCCCTCCCGGCCCTGTACGCCCGCTTCCCCGACCTGACCCTGGCGGTCCCCCACTCGGAACTCCGCAACAAGCCGGTGGTGACACAGAACGACCTGTTCGAGCTGCCGGTGCGACTGGGAGACAGCCCCTCCGGCGTTTGAGGAGCGGGGTCCGGGGCGGAGCCCCGAGTCGTCCACGCCGGGTGGGGGCACGATCTCACCCGGCGGACACCACCAGGACCCCGCGCCCCGAGCCGCTAGGCTCACCCCGTGGCTGAGATCCAGATTCCCGCTGACATGAAGCCCGCCGACGGCCGTTTCGGCGCGGGCCCCTCCAAGGTGCGTACGGAGGCGCTGGACGCCCTGGCCGCCACCGGCACCTCCCTGCTCGGTACCTCCCACCGCCAGGCCCCGGTCAAGAACCTGGTCGGCCGTGTGCGCGAGGGCATCAACTCCCTCTTCTCCCTCCCCGAGGGGTACGAGGTGATCCTCGGCAACGGCGGCTCCACCGCGTTCTGGGACGTGGCGACGCACGGCCTGATCGAGAACAGGTCGCAGCACCTCACGTTCGGCGAGTTCTCCTCGAAGTTCGCGAAGGCGGCGAAGCTCGCCCCGTGGCTGGCCGAGCCGACCGTGATCTCCTCGGACCCGGGCACGCACCCGGACCCGAAGGCGGAGGCGGGCGTCGACGTCTACGCCTACACGCACAACGAGACCTCGACCGGCGTCGCGGCCCCGGTCAAGCGCGTCGCGGGCGCCGACTCCGGCTCCCTCGTCCTGGTGGACGCGACGTCCGGCGCGGGCGGCCTGCCCGTCGACATCGCCGAGACGGACGTCTACTACTTCGCCCCGCAGAAGTCCTTCGCCTCCGACGGCGGCCTGTGGCTCGCGGCGTTCTCCCCGGCGGCGATCGAGCGCGCCGAGCGGATCCACGCGTCCGGCCGCCACGTCCCGGAGTTCTTCTCGCTCCCCACGGCGATCGACAACTCCCGCAAGAACCAGACGTACAACACCCCCGCGCTCTCCACGCTCTTCCTGCTCGCCGAGCAGCTGGACTGGATGAACTCCCAGGGCGGCCTGGAGTTCACGACGGGCCGCACGGCCGCGTCCTCGCGCACGCTGTACGGCTGGGCCGAGGAGTCCAAGCACGCGACCCCGTTCGTCACGGACCCGGCCAAGCGCTCGCAGGTCATCGGCACGATCGACTTCTCGGACGAGATCGACGCCGCCGCGATCGCCAAGGCACTGCGCGCGAACGGCATCGTGGACACGGAGCCGTACCGCAAACTGGGCCGCAACCAGCTGCGCGTGGCGATGTTCCCGGCGATCGACCCGGCGGACATCGAGGCGCTGACGAAGTGCATCGACTACGTGATCGAGAAGCTCTAGCAACACTCCCCTTCGGGGCGCCCGTCCCACCGGGCGGGCGCCCCGAAGCGCGTTCTACCGGCTCAGCTGCTTGAACTTCCGTACCGCTACTTGCCGCCGCCGCGCCTCCCCAGCCGCCTGAAGCCGAACACGGCGAGCAGCACCGCCCCGACGACGATCGCCCCCGTCTTGAGGCCCCCCTCGGCCCCGGCGTCCCCGCCGCCGTCACCGGACCCCGCGCCGCCCGACGACGAGCCGGAGCCGCCCCCGGACCCGCCCGGCGCCTCCACCGGCTTGACCTCGCTCTGCTCGCCCTCGGTGCCGTACATCAGCGTGGTCCCGTCGAGCGTGTACGTCACGGACTCGCCCTGCCGCTGCAGCGGCACGCTCAGGCGGCCCTTGCGCTGCGGCTTCTTGCCCTCGCCCTGCCACGCGTACCAGATGCCGCCGAAGTAGCCGCGCAGCGCGAGCTGTTTGCCGTCGGGCGAGAAGGCGCCGTCGGTCACCCACAGGTCGACCTCGGAGATCCGCTTGAAGACGTTCGTCCCCGACGCGGACATCCGCTCCGGGCTCTCGTACAGCCCGCCGCCGTCCTCGTTCTTGCTGACGATGTAGATCCGGCCGGTCTTCGGGTGCACCATCAGCGCCTCCGCGTCCCGCGCCCCGTCCGCGTACTTGACCACGTACTGCGTGGCGCGGACCGTCTGGTCCTTGAGGGTCTTGGGCTCGGGCAGCTTGTAGACCCAGACGTTCGGCCAGGTGCCGTTGAGGTTGTCGCCGATGTCGCCGACGTAGATGTTCCCGTCGCTGCCGACCGAGATCGCCTCGACGTCGCGCGGCGCGCCCACGCCGGTCATCGTGACGGTGGCGACGGTCTTGCCCGTCTTCGAGTCGACCGCGTACAGGTAGGCGCCCTTGTCCTGGTCGTTGTGCGTCCAGTAGATGCCGGGGTGGGCGCGGGACGCGGCGAGGCCGCTGGACTCGACGATCCGCGGGTCCTCGATCGTGAACCCGTCGTGGCCGTCGGCCGCGGCGGGCACGGCCACGGCGAAGGCAAAGGCCAGCACGGCACCGGCAAGGACAGACGGAACAGCCCGAAGCGAACGCATGGGGCCAAGCGTGCCACCTGCCCCCGCGCGCCGGCCGTCGGGGCACGGAGCGTGCTCAGCCTCACATCGCAGGCCGGGGCCCGGATCCGGGATGATGACCGGATGCTCAGGTTCATGTTCGTCGGCGACTCCATGACGATCGGGAGCGCCGGTGAACACACCTGGCGCCACCGCATGTGGCGGCACCTGTGCGACACCCTCGGCCCCGAGGGCGTCGCCGTGGTCGGCCCGCGCACCGCCCTCCACGACAAGGCGGCGGGAGAACCCCTCTCCCACGCGTACGCCGACGCGTCCCCGGACTTCCCCCGCAACCACCTCGCGGGCTGGGGCGAGGGCTGGCTGCACCTGGCCCCGCAGATCTCCGGCGCGCTGACCCGCGACCCCGCCGACGTGCTGCTCGTCTCCCTGGGCCTCATCGACCTCGGCTTCTACACGAACGCGGAGCAGACCGCGGAGAACGTCCGCGCCTTCGTCACGGCGGCCCGCACGGCGAACCCGCACGTCCGGATGGTGCTGCTGCCCGTCATCCCGAACGTCCGGGCCGAGTCCGACGCCCCGTTCGCCGCGGAGGTCGACCGCTTCAACGTGCTCCTCGCGAAGGCGGTGGCGGACCTGGACACGCCCCGCTCCCCGCTCCTGCTGGCCTCGCGCCCGCCGTCGTACGACATCCACCTCGACACGTACGACGGCACGCACCCGAACGCGAGCGGCGAGCACAAGCTGGCGTCGGCCTTCGCGGACGCCCTGTCCCAGGCGTGGGGCATCGGCGGCCCCTACGCGGGGACGCTCATGACGCCCACCGGCTGATCCCGAACTTCCCTCCCTCGCGCCGCACTTCGACCGCTCCGGTACCGGCGAAGTGCGCCGGGACCACCAGCTCGCCCTCGTCGGCGGCCCGCCCGAGGACCCGGACGCGCGACGCGGCGGCCTCCTTCGGGTCCTCGCAGAACTCGCTGCTGCAGCACGGTTCGAGGATCTGCACCGGGGTGTGCAGCAGATCGCCGACGAAGACGGCGCGGTCGGTGCCGGACCGCAGCCGCAGCACGGACGAGCCGGGGGTGTGGCCGGGCGCGGACTCCAGGGTGAGGTGGGAGTCGATGCGGTGCGTGCCCTCCCACAGCACGGCCTGACCTGCCTGTACGACGGGCGCGATGCTGTCCGCGAAGCCGTAGCGGTTGTCCTCGCGGACGGCGTCGCCGCGGTCGGGCCCGAAGAAGGCGTGGTCGGCGGCGGGGATCAGGTAGGTGGCGTTGGGGAAGGTGGGGACCCAACTGCCGCCCACGTTGTGTGTGTTCCACCCGATGTGGTCGCCGTGCAGATGGGTGTTGACGACGACGTCGACGTCCTCGGGCCGGACCCCCGCGGCGGCGAGCCGGTCGAGGTAGTCGGTGTCGAGGTGCTCGAAGGGGGGCACGCCGGGCCGCTCCCTGCCGTTGCCTATGCCCGTGTCGACGAGGACGGTCCTGCCCTCGCTCCTGAGCACCCAGGTCTGCATGAGCGCGATGGCGTCGCCGCTGCCCGGGTCCCAGTGGTCGGGCACGAGCCACTCCTCGTTGTCGCGCCACACCTCGTCGGGCACCTCGGGCACGATCGTCCGCGCCGCGAGCGGGAACCTCTCGACTTCGACGACGCGGCTGACCTCGACGTCACCCAACAGGATCTTCTGACCGCTGACTTCACTGCCGACTTCACTGCTGAATTCGCTCATGGGTTCACCGTAGGGAGGGTGCGACGAGCGCCTCAATGCCCGCTCACCTCAATCAGATACGCATACGTCTCACGCAGTAGACTCCCGCCATGGATGTGGTCAGTGATGCGATCTCGGCGGCGCGGGTCGGGCTGCCCGCCTCCAACCGGGTCAGGGTGTCCGGCTCCTGGTGCAGCAGGATCCCCTCGTACGACGGAATGGGCTTCCGCGTACTCCTGGAGGGGAGTTGCTGGCTGCTGCCCGACGACGGCAGCGCCCCGTTCATGCTCGCTGCGGGCGACGTGGTGCTGCTGCCGCGCGGCACCGGGCACATCCTCGCGGACTCCCCCGCGGACGGCCCCACCGTGGAGCGCGCGGTCCCCTTCGACCTCTGGCTGGACTCACACGCCCTGCCGGTGACGCACGACGGACCGACCACACTCGCCCCGGCGTCCCCCGAGCCGCCCGACGCCCCCAACTCCCCCGGTTCCGCCGTCGAGATGCTCTGCGGCAAGTACCACCTGGACCGCGGCCACGCCCACCCGCTGCTCGACGAGATCCCCGACATCGTCCACCTGCCCCGCCGGGCGGGCCGCCACCCCGAGCTGCAGGCCGCGATCGACCTGCTCGGCAGGGAGGCGGGCGCGGCACGCTGCGGCGCGGACGTCGCCGTGCCCAGCCTCCTGGACCTGCTCCTGGTCTACATGGTGCGCGCCTGGCTCGCGGAGTCCCTGGCCGACGACCACTGCACGGCCCGCTGGCCCACCGCGCTCGGCGACCCGGTGGTCGCCAAGGCCCTGCGCTTCCTGCACGAGGCACCCGAAGCGCCGTGGAGCAACGAGGAGCTGGCGTCCCGCACCGGCGTCTCCCGCGCCACGCTCGCCCGCCGCTTCACGTCCCTCGTGGGCCGCGCCCCCATGGCGTATCTGACGTGGTGGCGCATGTCCCGCGCGGCCACGCTGCTGCGCGACTCGACGGCGTCCCTGGACACGGTGGCCCGCCAGGTCGGCTACAGCTCCCCCTACGCCCTCTCCCACGCCTTCACCCGCACGTTCGGCACGACACCCGGCCGGTACCGGACCGCCTCCCCCGACAAGCACACTTTCGTCGCCGCCCCCTAGCCGGAAGGCTGACGCCCGCACCGCCCCCGCCTCCATACCGTCCAGGCATGACGGTCGAGATCACTGCGCACGAGACGGCGACGCCCGCCCCGCCCACCGGCGCCCGGGCCCTCGCCCCGGACCTGGCCCGGGGCCTGATGCTCCTGCTCATCGTGCTGTCCAACACCGCCTTCCACCTCTGGAAGGCGGAGCACGGGCCCTCCGGCTGGCAGCCCGTGGACGGCGGAGCGCTCGACCACGCCGTCCAGTTCACGATGATCACCACCCTCGACATGCGGGTGTACCCGCTCTTCGCGTTCCTCTTCGGGTACGGGATGACGCAGCTCTTCCTGCGGCGGACCAGTACGGGGGCGTCCGCGCGCGACACGGTCGCCGTCCTGCGCCGCCGCAGCCTCTGCCTGGTCGTCATCGGGCTCGCGCACGCCACCCTCCTCATGGCGGGCGACATCGTCGGCTACTACGGGCTGCTGAGCCTCGCCCTCGGCTGGCTCTTCCTGCGGCGCAGCGACCGGGCGCTGAAGTGGTGGATCGGGATCGGTGCCGCGCTGCTGCTCTTCGGGGCCCTCCAGCCCATCGCGTCCGCCTGGCTGAACGGCGAGCTGGGGTCGCTCGGGGACGCCGGGGCCGAGCCCGGCGCGGACGCCTACGCGGCGGACGACCCGAGCTGGCTGAGCTCCGCGGGCACCCGTGCCGAGAGCGGGCTCTTCGTCACCTTCGTCGCCGCGCCGCTCTCCCTCGTCGGCGGCGGGTTCACCATCTTCCTGCTCGGGTTCTGGGCCGCGCGCCGCCGCATCCTGGAGGAGCCGGGCCGCCACCTTCCGCTGCTGCGCCGCACCGCCGTCATCGGCATCGCGATCGGCTGGCTCGGGGCGCTGCCCGCGGCCCTCGCGCACATCGGCGCCCTCGACGTACCGGACGACGCGCAGAGCGAGGCGGGGGTCCTCGGCCTGGTGCGCGACGTGACGGGGAACGCGGCGGGCCTCGGCTACATCGCGGCGATCGCGCTGTTCGCACACTGGTGGGTCCGGCGCCCGGCCCGGCGCGGCACCCGGGCGGTCACCGCACTCTCCGCCGTCGGCAAACGCTCCCTCTCCTGCTACCTCGCACACTCCCTCCTCTTCGCCCCGCTCCTCGCCGCCTGGGGCCTCGGCCTCGGCGCGCATCTGACCAGCGCGACCATGGCGCTCGTCGCGGCGGCGGTGTGGCTGGTGACGGTGGCGGGGGCGTACGCACTGGAGCGGGCGGGGCGGCGGGGGCCGGTCGAGGTGGTGCTGCGGCGCGTGATGTACGGGAGGTGAGGTATCGGGTGTGGGGTTCCGGGCGCGCGGGTGGCCTCACGCAGCCCTGGTCAGGCGGTTCGCGAGCGTCGACATCGGGTACGTGCCGATGCCCGGCCGCGGGCAAGACGGTCGACCGCCTGATCGCCCTCGGCTACGCGGCCCGCACCGACGACCCCGCCGACGCCCGCCGCAAGCTCGTCCGCCTCACCCCGCACGGCATCGACGCGCTCCGCCGCTCGGCGGCGGTCTTCGACGAGCTGCGGGCGGAGTGGGCGCGGCGGATCGGCGTACGGCAGCTGGCGGCCATGGAGGACGACCTGCGCGCGGTCGTCCCGCAGGAGGCGTTCCGGCTGGACGCGGCGGGCTGGCTGGGCGGCGCGTGACGGCCCCGGCCACCACAACTGGCTTGCCTGGAGCCCACTCCAGGCCCTTGGCTGGGGCACCATGAAGTACACGCAGCTGGGACGCACAGGGCTCAAGGTCAGCCGACTCACGCTCGGCACCATGAACTTCGGGCCGCTCACCAACGAACCCGACAGCCACACGCTCATGGACGCCGCGCTCGACGCGGGCCTCAACTTCTTCGACACCGCCAACACGTACGGGCAGAGCGTGGGCAGGGGCCGTACCGAGGAGATCCTCGGCACCTGGTTCACGCAGGGCGGCGGCCGCCGCGACAAGGTGGTGCTCGCCACCAAGGTGTACGGGAGCATGGCCCCGCACGGGGAGGAGGCCTGGCCCAACCACGACCGGCTCTCCGCACTCAGCATCCGCCGTGCCGTCGAGGCGAGCCTCAAGCGGCTGCAGACCGACCACATCGACCTCTACCAGTTCCACCACATCGACCGGCAGACGCCGTTCGAGGAGATCTGGCAGGCCGTCGACGTCCTGGTGCAGCAGGGCAAGATCCTCTACGCGGGGTCGTCCAACTTCCCCGGCTACAAGATCGCCCAGGCCAACGAGACCGCGCGGCGCCTCGGCAGCTACGGCCTCGTCAGCGAGCAGTGCCTCTACAACCTCGCCGCCCGCGACGCCGAGATGGAGGTCATCCCGGCCGCGCAGGACTACGGCCTCGGCGTCATCCCGTGGTCGCCGCTGCACGGCGGCCTGCTCGGCGGTGTGCTGAAGAAGGAGGGCGAGGGCTCGCGCCGCACCGGCGGCCGCGCCGCCGTGGAGCTCGCGAAGCCGGAGGTGCGCGCGCAGGTCCAGGCGTACGAGGACCTGCTCGACAAGCACGGTCTGGAGCCCGGCGAGGTCGCGCTGGCCTGGCTGCTGTCCCGGCCCGGCATCACCGGGCCGATCGTCGGCCCGCGCACGGCGGGGCAGCTCGAATCCGCACTGCGCGCGGTCGAGCTCGAACTGTCCGGAGAGGTCCTCGACGCGCTGGACGAGATCTTCCCCGGCCCCGGCCCTTCGCCGGAGTCCTTCGCCTGGTGATCCCCTCAGGGAGAACGAGGCATGCGCGGGCGGCCCGCGTCGGCTTAACCGCCGAACGCGGCCGCCAGCGCCACCACGACGAACATCAGCACGAGCACACCGGCCATGATCCGGTTTCTGGTCTTCGGGTCCACACCGTCGAGGTTAACCGGCGCCGCCCGGCACCCGGACGCCGCCTCCCAGTACCCAGCGCCCGACCGCCTCGTACCGCGGCCGCTCCCCCGGCACCCCGCCGCGCGGCAGATTGCTGCGTACGAGCGTCAGCTCGCCCACCGTCCACGCGGTGCCCTCGAAGGCGGCGAGCGCGTCGACGTACGGGCCGAGACCCGTCTCGCCGCCACCGCGCGCCAGCGTCAGGTGGGGGCGGTAGTGCCGGTGCTCCTCCATCGTCACGCCCGCCTTGCGCGCCGCCGCGTCCGCCCGCCCGGCCAGGAGCCGCAGCGCCGGAACGTCGCCCGTGGCGCCCGCCCACAGCGCCCGCTCCCCGAAGTGTCCGCCACCGCGCAGGGCGAGGGAGAACGGCGGCGTGCGGTGCGCGGCGCGCTCCAGGCGCGCGGTGAGGTCCGGCAGCGTCGCCTCGTCGACCTCGGCCATGAAGGCGAGGGTGAAGTGCCAGCTGTCGCGGGCCGTCCAGCGGAGCGCGTCGGCGCCGGGCAGGTCCTGCAACGCGCGTGCCGCGTCGGCCAGTTCGGAGGTCGCGGAGTCCGGCGGGAGGACCGCGGCGAAGAGTCTCATGGGGGTGACGCTAGCCTCCCCCCATGAATCACTCCGAGCCCATGAGGACCACTGAGCCCATAGACATCAGGCCGGGCGGGGCCGACGACATCCCCGCGGTCATCGCGCTCTTCGACGGGGCCGTGGAGTGGCTCGTCGCCCGGGGCCGCACCGGGCAGTGGGGCACGAAGCCCTGGTCGGCCAACCCGAAGGCCGTCGCGATGGTCGAGAAGTACCTGACGACGGGCCAGCCGTGGATCGCGGAGATCGGCGGCGCGGTCGCGGGGACCCTGACGCTGACCGACGGGCCGGGCGGCGACATCATCCCGAAGGCCGACGAACCCGAGCGGTACGTCCACCTGCTCGCCGCCGACCACCGCCGCCACGCGGGCCGTGGCGTGGGCCGCGCCCTCCTCGCGCACGCCGTCGAGGAGACCCGCAGACAGGGTGTCGGGCTGCTGCGGGTCGACTGCTACCGGAGCGAGGACCGGGCCCTGGTCGCGTACTACGAGAGCAACGGCTTCACCGCCACGGAGCCCTTCACGGGCCCGGACGGCAGCTGGCCCGGCCAGGTACTCGCACAGCGAGTCTGACCGGGCCGGGCACACCGCTCCGCCCTGAGGCCGCGCGGCCTCACGCCGCGGCGGCCAGCTCCCGCTCCCGCGGCACGAACTGCACGTGCTGACGGCCGCGGCGGAGATCCACCTTCAGCCGCAGGTTCGCCGCACGCGCCAGCATCAGGCCGACACCGGCCGCGGCGAGTGCGCAGACCAGACCGCCGACGGCCATGCTGATCCGGACGCCGTAGGCATCGGCGAGCCAGCCGAAGAGCGGGCCGCCGAGCGGCGTACCGCCGGTGAAGACCATCATGAACAGCGACATGACACGGCCCCGCATCTCCGGGTCCGTGGCCATCTGCACCGAGGAGTTGGCGGTGACGTTCACCGTCAGGCCGAGGATGCCGATCGGCACGATCAGCGTGACGAACATCCACAGCTCGGGCGCGAACGCCGCCACGATCTGCAGCACGCCGAAGGCGATGGCCGCCCCGGCGAGGAGCCGCAGGCGCGAGGTGCCGCGGCGGGCCGCCAGCAGCGCACCGGCCAGTGAGCCGATCGCCATCAGGGTGTTGAACAGCCCGTACATCCCCACGCCGCCGTGGAAGATGTCGTCCGCGAAGGCGCTCAGCCAGATCGGGAAGTTGAAGCCGAAGGTGCCGATGAAGCCGACGAGGACGATCGGCCAGATCAGCTCGGGGTTCTTCGACACATAGTTGAGGCCCTCCCTCAGCTGCCCCTTGCCGCGCGGCTTGCGCGGGGTGTGGTGCAGCTCGGCGGTGCGCATCAGCATGAGGCCGGTGAGCGGTGCGAGGAAGGACAGGCCGTTGGCCAGGAACGCCCAGCCGGGTCCGACGGCGGCGGTCAGCGCGCTCGCCACGGCGGGGCCGATGAGACGCGCGGACTGGAAGTTGGCGGAGTTCAGCGAGACGGCGTTGCGGACCTGGTCGGGTCCCACCATCTCGGACACGAACGACTGCCGCGTCGGGTTGTCGACGACGGTGACGAGGCCGGTGAAGAAGGCCGCGAAGTAGACGTGCCAGACCTGGACGTGCCCGCTGAGCGTCAGTGCCGCGAGGAAGAGCCCGCTGAGGCTCATCGCGCCCTGGGTGAGGAAGAGCAGGTTGCGCTTGGCGAACCGGTCGGCGATCACGCCGCCGTACAGGCCGAAGAGCAGCATCGGCAGGAACTGCATGGCCGTGGTGATGCCGACGGCCGCGGAGGATCCGGTGAGGCTCAGCACCAGCCAGTCCTGGGTGATGCGGGCCATCCAGGTGCCGGTGTTCGAGACGACCGCGCCGGTCGCGAAGAGCCGGTAGTTGCGGATCTTCAGCGAGCTGAACATCGAGGTCTTGTGGGGGCCATCATTCCTGCGCCTGCGCAGCAGGCCCCTTGAGGGGCGGTGGCCGGGTGACGGGCGGGCTTCGTCGAGGGCGGTTGGTGCGGGGGCGGAGTCTGCTCCGGATCCCGTACTCAAAGTGCGTTCGCCTCCTTGGCGTACGTACGGCTCCCGCCGCCGGGCGGCGGGAGTGCCCGCGGGGTGCCGCGGGGCTTGGGGGCCGACAGACCCCTACAGGTGCGCGAGCTTTTCCAGCACGGGAGCGGCGGCACGGAGCCGCGCCCACTCGTCCTCGTCGAGGTCCTGGGCCAGACCGGCGAGCCAGGCGTTCCGCTTGCGGCGGCTCTCTTCGAGCATGGCCTCGGCGGTCTCGGTCTGGGTCACCACCTTCTGGCGGCGGTCCTCGGGGTGCGGCTCGAGCCGGACCAGCCCCTTGGCTTCGAGCAGCGCCACGATGCGGGTCATCGACGGCGGCTGCACGTGCTCCTTGCGGGCGAGCTCGCCCGGGGTGGCGGAGCCGCAGCGGGCGAGGGTGCCGAGCACCGACATTTCGGTGGGGCTCAGCGACTCGTCGACACGCTGGTGCTTGAGTCGACGGGACAGGCGCATCACAGCGGAGCGCAGGGCGTTCACGGCGACGGCATCGTCACCATGGGAGAGGTCCGGCATGTTTGTTAGCGTAACTCATTACCCAAGCTAAGGACCACTCGGATTCCCTTATGGGTGGCACCGAATCATTTCGTCACCCGAATGAGTGAGGTGACTCCGGAAAGTGACGCACCGGCCGCGGGGGGCCGTGGACCCTGTCAGGCATGGGATCGCCAGTGCTCAGCCTGCGCATAGACGGTGAGCTGCTCGACCGGCTCCGACAGCACGCGGCCAAAAGAGGAATGAGCGTCCAGGACTATGTGGTCCGGACGCTCATTCGGGACGACTTCGACGAGCGCTTCAAGGCGTCCGTCGAGGAGACAGAGAAGTTCTACGGGGCGGCTTGAGCGCCCCGTCGGCGGCTGAACCGCGGCGGAACCTCAGGTGAGGTTCAGCGCAGGCATCAGGTAGTAGAAGGCGAACACCGCCGACACCGCGTACATCGCGACCGGCACCTCGCGCCCGCGCCCCGCCGCGAGCCGCAGCACCGTGAAGGTGATGAAGCCCATGCCGATGCCGTTCGTGATCGAGTACGTGAACGGCATCATCAGCATCGTGACGAAAGCGGGGATCGCGATCGTGTAGTCCGCCCAGTCGATCTGCCCGATGGACCCGGACAGGATCAGGAAGCCGACCGCGAGCAGCGCGGGCGTGGCGGCCTGGGACGGGACCATCGTGGCGATCGGCGTGAGGAAGAGCGCGACGGCGAAGAGCCCGCCGGTGACGACGTTCGCGAAGCCCGTGCGGGCGCCCTCGCCGACGCCCGCCGTGGACTCCACGAAGCAGGTGGTGGCGGAGGCGGACGAGGCGCCACCCGCGGCGACGGCGATGCCGTCGACGAAGAGCACCTTGTTGATGCCGGGCATGTTGCCGTTGGCGTCGGTCAGCTTCGCCTCGTCGCCGATGCCCATGATCGTGCCCATCGCGTCGAAGAAGCACGAGAGCAGCACGGTGAAGACGAAGAGGACGCCGGTCAGCACGCCGACCTTCTCGAAGCCGCCGAACAGGCTGATCTCGCCGACGAGCCCGAAGTCCGGCGTCGAGACGGGGTTGCCGGGCCACTCGGGGCTGGTCAGGCCCCAGGACGCGCCGTCGAGTCCGGCGGCGGCGTGGATGATCATCGCGACGACCGTCATGACGACGATGCTGAGCAGGATCGCGCCCGGCACCTTGCGCACGAGGAGCGCGAGGGTGAGCAGCACGCCGAGCACGAAGACGAGGACGGGCCAGCCGTTGAGGTGGCCGTCGCCGCCGAGCTGCAGCGGGACGGTGGTGTGCGCGGCGTCCGGGATGCGCGAGACGAAGCCCGCGTCGACGAGGCCGATCAGCATGATGAAGAGGCCGATGCCGATCGCGATGCCCTTGCGCAGGCCCAGCGGCACGGCGCTCATCACGCGCTCCCGCAGTCCGGTCGCGACGAGCAGCATCACCACGAAGCCCGCGAGGACGACCATGCCCATCGCGTCGGGCCAGGACATCCGGGGCGCGAGCTGGAGGGCGACGACGGTGTTCACGCCGAGCCCCGCGGCGAGGGCGATCGGGACGTTGCCGATGACGCCCATGAGGAGCGTGGTGAAGGCCGCGGTCAGCACGGTCGCGGTGACCAGCTGCTTGTTGTCGAGCTGGTGCCCGTACATGTCCTTCGCGCTGCCCAGGATGATCGGGTTCAGCACGACGATGTAGGCCATCGCGAAGAAGGTGGCGAAACCGCCGCGGACTTCCCTGGCCAGGGTCGAGCCGCGCTCCGAGATCTTGAAGAACGCGTCGAGGCCGTTCAGCGGGGCTTTCGGCGGCTCTTTACGGGCATCGACCGGAGCGTTGGCCGAGGAAGACATGGAGAACCTCATGACCTGTGAATGAAGAAGGTGACGAGCCGAGTTTCGCGAACTTGTACCTTCATACGAAAGCAATCGGCCATTAACGAGCGGTTTCAGTATGAATACATGAAGCAAAAATCGCTATCTCCGCGCGTAGACCCCTGCGAGGCAACGGCCGTACGGGCGCCGGGCCACGGGTGTACGAGCCGTCGACCCCGCCTCGTAAGCTGTACCCATGGCGAAGTGGACCCCCAAGCACGAGGCGCCGGAGCCCCTGGAGGGCCCCGTGGTCTCCACCATCACAGGTGGCACGATCCTCTGGTTCGTCCTCTTCCTGGTCCAGCTGCCGTTCTACGGCTGGTTCGACGACCGCGACGCGACCTGGTGGGTGTGGACCTGCCTGGCCGGTGCGGGTCTCGGCCTCATCGGGATCTGGTACGTACGCAAGCGCGACGCCGCGATCAAGAGGTCGAAAGTCACTCAGCCCCAGTAGTCCGCCCGGCGGTCCGTACAACCACGGGACGGGACGCGTCCTACCCTGGTCGGATCTTTGGGGCATTCAAGGGGTGAAGCCGCAGGACCGCCCTTACCGTCGAATGCATGACGCATATCGACGCGGGCGCCGAGCTCGACCCGGTCCACCCGGTGCCGCCCCCCAACGGGCGGGCCACCGGCCTGACCACCGCCGAGGTGGCCGAGCGAGTCGCACGCGGCGAGGTCAACGACGTACCGGTTCGCAGCTCACGCTCGCTGAGCGAGATCGTCCGGGCCAACGTCTTCACGCGCTTCAACGCGATCATCGGCGTGCTCTGGGTGATCATGCTGTTCGTCGCGCCGATACAGGACAGCCTCTTCGGCTTCGTGATCGTCGCCAACACCGGCATCGGCATCATCCAGGAGTGGCGCGCCAAGAAGACGCTGGACAGCCTCGCCGTCATCGGCGAGGCCAAACCCACCGTGCGGCGCGACGGCCGGGCCGCCGAGATCTCCACCTCCGAGATCGTCCTCGGCGACCTCGTCGAACTGGGTCCCGGCGACAAGATCCCCGTGGACGGCGAGGCCGTCGAGACCGACAGCCTGGAGGTCGACGAGTCGCTCCTGACCGGTGAGGCCGACCCCGTCATCAAGAAGCCCGGCGACAAGATGATGTCGGGCTCGTTCGTGGTCGCGGGCGGCGGCGCCTTCACCGCCACCAAGGTCGGCCGCGAGGCGTATGCCGCGCAGCTCGCCGAGGAGGCCAGCCGCTTCACCCTCGTCCACTCCGAGCTGCGCACCGGCATCTCCACGATCCTCAAGTACGTGACGTGGCTGATGATCCCGACCTCCATCGGCCTGGTCATCTCCCAGCTCGTCGTCAAGGACGACAACTTCAAGGAGTCCATCGCGTACACGGTGGGCGGGATCGTCCCCATGATCCCGGAGGGGCTCGTCCTCCTCACCTCCGTGGCCTTCGCGATCGGCGTGATCCGGCTCGGCCGCAAACAGTGCCTCGTCCAGGAACTCCCCGCCATCGAGGGCCTCGCCCGCGTCGACACGGTCTGCCTCGACAAGACCGGCACCCTCACCGAGGGCGGCATGGACGTCACCGAGCTGCGCCCGCTGGGCGGCGCCGACGAGACGTACGTACGCAAGGTCCTCGGCGCCCTCGGCGAGTCCGACCCCCGGCCGAACGCCTCGCTCCAGGCGATCATCGACGCCTACCCCGACAGCGAGGAGTGGCGCTGCACGGAGTCGCTGCCCTTCTCCTCCGCCCGCAAGTACAGCGGCGCCTCCTTCGGCGAGGGCGACGGCACCACGTCGACCTGGCTGCTCGGCGCCCCCGACGTGCTCCTGCCCGACGGCGACCCGTCGCTCGCCGAGATCGAGGACCTCAACCGGCAGGGCCTGCGCGTCCTGCTCCTGGCCCGCGCGGCCGTCGACCTCGACGACCCCGCCGTGGCGTCCGGAGCGAAGGCCACCGCCCTGGTCGTCCTGGAACAGCGGCTGCGGCCCGACGCCGCCGACACCCTGCGCTACTTCGAGGAGCAGGACGTCGCCGCCAAGGTCATCTCCGGCGACAACGCCGTCTCGGTGAGCGCCGTCGCGGGCAAGCTCGGCCTGCCGGGCGCCGAGAACACCGTGGACGCCCGCCGACTGCCCACCGAGCAGGACGAGATGGCACAGGCCCTCGACGACAACTCCGTCTTCGGCCGCGTCACCCCGCAGCAGAAGCGCGACATGGTCGGCGCCCTCCAGTCCCGCGGCCACACGGTCGCGATGACGGGCGACGGCGTGAACGACGTGCTGGCCCTCAAGGACGCCGACATCGGCGTCTCGATGGGCTCCGGCTCCGAGGCGACCCGGGCGGTCGCCCAGATCGTGCTCCTCAACAACAGCTTCGCGACGCTGCCCTCCGTCGTCGCCGAGGGCCGCCGCGTCATCGGCAACATCACGCGCGTCGCCACGCTGTTCCTGGTGAAGACCGTCTACTCGGTGATCATCGCGCTGCTCGTCGTCTGCTCGCAGGTCGAGTACATCTTCCTGCCCCGCCACCTGACGCTGCTCTCCACGCTGACGATCGGCGTCCCGGCCTTCTTCCTCGCGCTCGCCCCCAACAAGGAGCGCGCGAAACCGCACTTCGTCCGCAGGGTCATGCGGTACGCGATCCCGGGCGGCGTCGTCGCGGGTGTCGCCACGTTCGTGACGTATCTGCTGGCCCGGCACCACTACGACGGCGCGGGCGCGCGGGAAGCCGAGACCAGCGCGGCGACCCTGGCGCTGTTCCTGATCGCCATGTGGGTCCTCGCCATCATCGCCCGCCCCTACACGTGGTGGCGGATCGGCCTCATCGGCGCGATGGGTCTCGGCTTCCTGTTCGTGCTGACCGTGCCCTGGCTCCAGGACTTCTTCCAGCTGAAGCTGGTGGGCACGACGATGCCGTGGGCGGCGGTCGCCATCGCGGCGGTGGCCTCACTCGTGATCGAGGTCATCTACCGGTGGGTGGACCGCCGCTTCCCGGCGTAGGGGTTGGTCCGGGGCTGCCGCGGTCCTAGCGGACGTCGACGAAGTCGCTCGTCGACGTCACGGCCGGGGTCGTGGACGTACCGGCGAAGACGTAGCGGAAGTAGCCGTCGGCGGAGGCCTTCACCGTGGTCTTCAGGTTGCCCTTGGTGTCGGACTTGACCGTCTTGAGCGTCGTGTAGCTGCTGGCGCCCTTCTTCTTGTACTGCAGCTGCACGGACTGCTTGGTGTAGCCCGCGTACTTCAGGGTGTCCCAGTTGGCGCGAGTGAGGGCGCCGGTGACCGTGAGGGTCTTGCCCTTCTTGATGGGCTCCGGGGAGGCGTTGGTGGTGAGGCGGGCGGCGCGCTTCACCGAGGCGTTGGTCGGGAAGGCGTCCTTCTGGATGTGGTCGCCGTCCTTGCCCTGGGCGATCGTCCAGACCTTCCACTTGCCGGCCAGGACGTTGCCGTAGATGTTGTCCTTCGGGTCGGCGACGACCGTCACGGAGCAGGTGGACGTGGTCGCGTCGACGACCTTGCAGTCGCCGGTCTCCTGCTCGGGGACCATCGAGCCGTCGATGCCGTGCTCGGCGTCGAAGTCCGTGCCGTGCCACAGGAACGCGACGGCGTCCTCGATGCCGGACGGGTCCGTCGCCGTGACGGAGATCTTGACCGACTTCTTGGCGGAGGTGCCGACGACGATGTCCTTGCCACCGTTGACGGTGATCTTCGTGATCTTGGTGTCGCCCACGGTTCCGTCGGCCGGAGCCTTGGCCGCGAAGGTCGCGGCCTCCGGCGCCTTCGGGGCGTCGGCGGCGGTCGCGGCCGGAACGGCGAGTGCGGAAAGGGCCAGGGTGCCGGACAGTGCGGCCACGGTGGCACGGATGCGCATGTGTTTCCCCAGGTGGAGAAGGGGACCCGCGGAGCGTGACGCGGTCACGCGGGTCCCAAGTGATCTAGGAGTCTGTTGACTCGGAAGATCAGACTTTCGACAGGGGTGGCTGGTTGTACACCAAGTGAAGAAAATGTGACCGCGTTTCGGAACATCATGCTCCGAAACGCGGTCTCCTTCGCCTCAGTCGAACCAGCGGTCCCGCGCCAGCTCCTCGGTCCGCGACGGGTCCTCCAGGAGCGCCGCCACCTCAAAGCGCCGCGGCCACTGCCCCGCCGCCCAGGCGAGCCCGGCCGCGACGCCCTCCAGGGTCGCCGCGTGCACCGTGCCGTCCGGCGTGCGGCGCCAGTCCAGCTCCACGCCGCCCGCGACCAGTTCGTCGTACTCGACGTACGTCTCCGGGGTCGCCGACCCGAGCAGGATCCGCACCGACTCCGGCACCGCGTGCTCGACGCCCTCCCCCGCGGGCTCCACGGCCGCCGTCTCGCTCAGCCGCCGCACCTGGAACAGCTCCGCCAGATCCGCCGCCCGGCCCGGCTGCACCGGCAGCAGCGCCACACCACCGGCCAGCGGCAGCAGATCGGGGGCGTCCGCGACCACCGCGTCCGCCGCGTCGACCACCACGACCTCGCCGTCCACCACCGCGCGCAGCTCGTCCGGGAGCGTCACCTGCTCCGGGTCGAGATCGGCCAGCGCCCCGTACAGCGCATGCAGCTGCGCCGCGGAAACGGTCCTCTCCGGGTCCGCGAGGCGGTCGAGCAGCTCGGCCGCACCGCCCGGCTCCGCCAGCAGGGCGCTCACGGACGTCCGCACGCCCAGCGCCCGCAGGACCTGCTCGTCGCCAAAACCGGACGCGTCCGCCGCGTCGTACAGACCGACAAGGAGCGGATCCCCACCCTCCGCCCGCAGCCCGGCGGGACGGCGGCCGTCGAGAACCGGGTGCCCGCGCAGCCACCAGGCCGTGTACGAACGGACCGTCTCCGTCGTCCCGTCCGGCAGCAGCACCCGCAGCGGCTGCGTCAGCGCGTCCCGCAACGGCGGACGCGACAGCATCGCCAGCGCCTGCGGCCAGCAGTCGTCGTCGACCAGGTCGAGGTCCCGCACGGCGACGATCTCGGTCGCCACCGGCGGCACCGGGGTGTCGGGCAGCCGGTCGAGCACGTCCTCGCACCACACGTCCACGGCGTCGAGCAGGCCCGCGTCGTCCGGCTCGGGGAAGTCGCCCTCGCGGGGCTCCAGTTCATCGGGGTCGAGAACGACGTCGGTGGCGCGTACGAGGGCGAAGGTGGCGAGCACGCCGCATGCGGCGAGCGGCTGCTCGCCCCAGCGGTCGGCCAGCTCCTGGTCCGTGAGCGCGAGTTCGTCGTCCCGCATGACCTGCGCGAAGTCGCTGCCGGGCAGCACGAGCTCACCGGCCGGGGCGAGCTCGCCGTCCTCGTCGGGCAGCGCGAGCGCGGCCAGCCACGGCTCGTCGCCCGGCGCGAGGTTCGCGTCCCGTACGAGGGCGAGCACGACGTCCGCCAACTCCTCGGCGTCCAGCGCATCCTCGTCCCACGTGTCGTCGTCGAGCGACGCGGCGACGGCGGCACGGACCTGCGGCGTGGTGAGGACGGCGCGGGGCGTGGCGGGCAGCGCGCCGAGCTTCTCCAGGAGCGGGTGGGCGGCATCCGGGTGGGCGATCTTCAGCCCGAGGCGGGCGAGGGAGGCGGGGTCGACGGCGCGGTCGGGCCCGTCGGCGGGGGTGGGGAGCAGGACCTGGCGGGGGCCGATGGTGGTGCGCGCGGCGCGCCCGCGGGAACCTCCCCCGTTCTCGCGGTCCGGGCCATGAGGGCTTGGGTCCTCATGGCCCAAGCCCGCATGGCCCAAGCCCGCATGGCCCAAGCCCGCATGGCCCAAGCCCGCATGGCCCAAGTCCTCATGGCCCAAGTCCTCATAACCCGGCGAAGGCGTCGGCCCGCCCGCCAGCGGCACCGGCAGCCCCGAGAGCCGGTCCGGGTCGACCCCGGCCAGCGTGTCGTACAGCCGCCGCCACCAGCCGGGCTCCCGCTCCAGACCCGCGAGCCGGTCCACGGCCTCCGTCAGCGCGATCCGCGCCACGCCCAGCGTGCGCAGCTCGGCACGGCGCTCCAGGCCCGCGGGCAGCAGACAGGGCAGCACCTCGGCGAGGACACGGACCGTGTCGGCACCGGCGCCCTCGACGACCTCCGCGTCACGCGGCCGCAACGCCTCCGGCAGTCCGTCCTCGTCGCCCTCATCGCCCTCGGCACGGGGCAGCGCGGGCGGCAGGAAGGCGGTACGGGGCAGCCGGTCCAGGATGCCCTGCCGCAGCGCGCCGTCCAGCTCGCTCTTGCCGAGCGGCCCCGGCACGAGGGAGATGATCCCCTCGGTGACCGGCCGCCAGTCGGCGAGCAGTTCGACGTACGCGTCCGCGGCCCGCTCCACCAGGAAGTCGGTCAACGGCCCCGGAGCGGCATGCCGCCGCGCGGTGTCCAGCGGGAACGAGGCGATGAGCAACGCGGGTACGCCCAGGGGCTCGTCGCTCGGCGTCGGCGCGTGCACGACGGGGCTGGTGCGCGGCCGCTCCGGAGCACCGTCGCGGCCCGTGGGCACGGCCCAGGTGACCGACCAGTGCGGGCGCAGCCGCTCCTCGACGGGCCGGTCCTTCAGGAGGTCGGCGTCGAGCGGCCCCTGCCTGCTGACGGTACGCCAGCGGGTGGTGCCGTCGCGGCTGTCCTCGATCACGGTGTACGGGGCCTCGGTACGGCGACGCAGCGTGCGCGTGGTCCCGTCCGGGGTCCGGATGCTGACCTCCGCAAGACCCGGCAGGGCGAGGAGCAGCGCGTCGTCGACCCCGTCGAGCAGCCTCGCCACGAGGTCCTCCGCGGCGGCGTCGCGCAGCGGCAGGATGACGACCGTGTCGTAGCCGTCGGGGGCGGTGCCCTCGGCGGCGAAGGGGAGGCGGAGCAGCGGCACGTGGCCGTCCCGCCGTCGTACCTCGTCCCCGAGGCCCGGGCTGAACCTGGCGGTCTCCGCGGCCAGTTCCCGCGCCTCGGACAGCGACCAGCGGACGCCGCCGGTGCGGCCGACGACCGCGGGCTCGTCGGAGACGGCGAGCACGGCGGCGAAGCCGACGCCGAAGCGGCCTACGGCGCCGGTGGTGGCTGCGGTGGCCTGTGTGGCTGTGGCCGTGCTGCTCGGCTCCCGCTTCGCGGAGGCACGGAGGGTGGAGAGGGACTCGACCCCGGTGGCGTCGAGCGGAGCACCGCTGTTGGCCGCGGCGAGGACTCCGCCGTGCAGCGTCAACGCCAGTCGGCCAGGAACGCCCGCGCGGGCGGCGGCGTCGGAGGCGTTCTGGGCGAGCTCCACGACGAGGCGGTCGCGGTAGCCGCCGAGGGCGAGGTCTTCCTCGGCGTTGGCGTCCTCGCGGAAACGGGACGGGGCCGCCGCCCATGCGTCGAGTACTCCGCGGCGGAGGCGGGCGGTGCCGAAGGGATCCGTACCCTCGGCCGCCGGCCGCACGGTCTTGCTCACGGTCGACTGTCTCCTCTGGGGGTGGGCAGGTGTGGGGGTGGGCAGGTGGCGACGTGCCTTGTGCCTTGCGGGCGAACGGTATCGCGCCCTCTCCTTGAGGGGCGCCATCGTCTCCGCTCCGCGGCGGGGGTGGGGGTGCGGTGCCCTGCTACGCCGCTCCGCGGCGGGTTCACCCCGCACCGCCGGGTGAGCGTGCAGTACTCCGCCGCTCCGCGGCAGGGACGGGGTTGCCGTGTCCCGGCACCGCCAAGTCCCCCTGCTACGCCGCTCCGCGGCGGTTCACCCACCCACCCGCCCGTTCACCCCGCACCGCCAAGCGAACGCGCAGCACTCCGCCGCTCCGCGGCAGGGACGGGGTTGCCGTGTCCCTGCACCGCCAAGTCCCCCTGCTACGCCGCTCCGCGGCGGTTCACCCACCCACCCGCCCGTTTACCCCGCACCGCCAAGTGAACGTCCAGCACTCCGCCGCTCCGCGGCGGGGCGATAGTGGACTCCCCACACCACCGAGTGGGCGTGCCGCGCCTGCCCAGCCGGCGGTCCCGACACGGGGATGAGGGCGGGTGGGTGGGGGAAACGCCGCGCAGCGGCGACGCGGGACAAGACGGTGCGGGGAGCCTCGTGGGCCGGTACGGGGCTCCGGCTCGGAGAGCGGGGGCCGTGCCGGTGGTGCAGGGGGCCTCGCGGGCCCACCCACGCGACTCCGGCTCAGAGGGCGGGGGCGCCGAGGAACCGGGTGGGTCCGGCTCGCGGAGCGGGGTCCGGAGCCGGGGTTCCGGCACCGGAGAGGCCTCGTGAGGTCGAGGGCTTTGGCAGGAGTGGGGCTTCAGCACCGGGAGGGGCTGTCGGCGAGTGAGGTGGCCCCCGGCTCCCGGGGGTCAGGAGTGGCCCAGGTCCTCGCCCGCTTCAGCACCGGGAGGGGCTGTCGGCGAGTGGGGTGGCCCCCGGCTCCCGGGGGGCAGGAGTGGCCCAGGTCCTCGCCCGCTTCAGCACCGGGAGGGGCTGTCGGCGAGTGGGGTGGCCCCGGCTCCGGGGGGTCAGGAGTGGCCCAGGTCCTCGCCGGGGCCCTCCGCGCTCACGGAGCCCGAGTCCGCCGCAGGCCGCAGCGGCAGCACGTCCACCCGCGTCTCATCGAGCACCGGCGCCGCAGGCCGCGGCGGCTTCGGCATGACCGCGGCCTCCGAGTGGCCTCCGCAGCCGTACGAGAGGGAGACGACCCGCCCGTCCGCGGGCCCGAACTCATTGCCGCAGACACCGAACGCTTGCCCGAGCGAGCCGCCGATCCGTACGAGGAAGCCACAGCTGACGCACGCCGCGGGCGCCGCCTGCGCCATCGGGGTCTTCGCTCCGTACGCCTCGTCCCAGCGGTCCGCAGCGACGTGCAGCCCGTAACGGGACAGGACCCTCGCCCGCCGCATGCCCAGTTCGTCGGCGACCGCCGTGATGGAACCGCGGGCGGGCGCGACCGGCAGCTCGGCGGGCGGCACCGCCGTCACCTCGGCGTCCTCCGCCTCGACGAGCTCGGCCATCTCGTCCGACACCACGGAGTTCGGCGGCGGCTCCTCCTCGCCGGAGTAGCCGGGCTCCAGGCGCAGGTCCTCTGCGTCCGTCGGCAGCAGGTCGCCCGGTCCCATGTCGCCCGGCCGGAGCCGCTCGCTCCACGGCACCCACTCGGGGGCGAGGAGCGCGTCGGGGCCCGGAAGCAGCACCGTCTCGTCGAGGGTGACGACCTTGGCCCGCGAGGCACGGGCGACCGTCACCGCCCAGCGCCAGCCGCGGTAGCCGAACTCCTTGCATTCGAAGAGGTGTGTGACGACGCGGTCGCCTTCCACGACGACCTCGACATGCTCACCGACCACACCGGGCGCGGCGGCCTCCTCGGCCGCGGCACGTGCCAGGCCCACCGCCTCGGCGCAGAGGCGGTCGGGGGTACGCGGGGTGCGCGGGGTACGGCTTCGCGTTGTCGCTGCGCTCACAGGTATCGCTTCTCTCCTACGCCGTCTCACGAGTGCGCCACCTTTACGCGGGGGTGCGGACGGAGCGGACCAGAGGGCCGCGTCAACGTCCGCGCCCGACGTTCCGGGGCGCGCCTACGTCACCCATTCTGCGGGATGACCGAGAGGCGCGCGGCCAAGAACAACCGCCGCAGGCGCGCTACGCACGCTACCTTCTCCTGGCCCCTGGGCCTACACCGACGTACGCCACCGCGCCCCGATCCGCTCCCGCGCCCCTGCCCGGCACGCCTCTCCACGCCGTGCCGGAGGGCACGAAGCGAAGAAACGGGCACCCGAAATTTTCCCCCGGCAAACCGCCGAGCCCTCCCCACCGCGTGGCGCAAACGGGTGGGCGGGAATCCCGCCGCGGAGCGGCGAAGCGCGACCGCCCCCACCCCGGCGCGGAGAGGGGGCGCTGCGGCTCACAGCCGGTATCCGCACTAGTAGGGCCCCCGAGGGGGCACTATGACGGGGTGGCCCCCACCAGGTCGATGTCCGTAGGAACCGCCTCGCCGGGCCCGGCGAGGCGGACCGCCCGTGCGCTGGGCCGCGCCCTGCACCTGCCCTTCACCGGTACCGCCCGGGGCATCCGCAAGGCCACCCACGCCCACGGAGCGGGCGAGTCGGGGCTCGGGAAACTGATCGAGCTGCACGCGGTCAACGGCGCGGGCGACGTCATGATCACCGTCGCGCTCGCCTCGACCGTCTTCTTCTCGGTGCCGACGGACGAGGCGCGCGGCCGGGTGGCGCTCTATCTGGCGATCACGATGGCGCCGTTCACGCTCCTCGCCCCGGTCATCGGCCCGCTCCTCGACCGCCTGCCGCACGGCCGCCGGGCCGCGATGGCGGGGGCGATGCTGGCGCGCGCGCTGCTCGCGCTGGTGCTGTCGGGGGCGGTGGTGTCGGGGAGTGTCGAGTTGTATCCGGCCGCGCTCGGCGTGCTGGTCGCGTCCAAGGCGTACGGGGTGGTCAGAAGCGCTGTCGTGCCACGGCTCCTGCCACCGGGGTTCTCCCTGGTAAAAGCCAATTCCCGGGTGACTCTGGGGGGTCTGCTCGCGACTGCCGTGGCGGCGCCCGCCGGGGCCGGGCTGCAGGCGCTCGGGCCTCGGTGGCCCCTGTTCGGCGCCTTCGTGATCTTCGTCTCGGGGATGTTCCTGTCGTTCTCGCTGCCGCACAAGGTGGACTCGTCGAAGGGCGAGAGCAGGGCGCTGCTCGCCGCGGACGAGGAGCATCTGCATCTGCACGCCCGCGCCGAGGCGGGCTCCGACACGTCCCGCAGACGACGCATGGGGCTGCGTACGGTCGGCCCGGCCGTCACCCACGCCCTGGGCGCGAACGCGGCGCTGCGCTGTCTGTCCGGCTTCCTCATCTTCTTCCTGGCGTTCCTGCTGCGGGAGCATCCGCTCGCGGGGCAGAGCGCGGCGGTGTCGCTCGGCATCGTGGGGGTGTCGGCGGGCGCGGGCAACGCGCTGGGCACGGCCGTCGGTGCCTGGCTGAAATCGCGGGCGCCCGAGGTGATCATCGTGACCGTGGTCGCGGTGGTGCTGGGCGTGGCGGTCACGTCCGCGCTGTTCTTCGGGGCGGTCGGCGTCGCCTGTCTCGGCGCGTGCGCGGGCTTCGCGCAGGCGCTGTCCAAGCTGTCCCTGGACGCGCTGCTGCAGCGGGACGTCCCCGAGCAGGTCCGCACGTCCGCGTTCGCCCGTTCCGAGACGCTGCTCCAGATGGCCTGGGTGGTCGGCGGCGGCATCGGCATCGCCCTGCCGCTGGTCGGCACGCTCGGGCTCTGGGTGGCGGCCGCGATCGTGGCGGTGGGCTGGCTGTCGACCGTCCGCGGCCTGCTCGCCTCGGCCCGCCGCGGCAGCCCCCGCCGGGCCCGGGTGGTCTGACCTGCCCCGCTCCCCACCACGTGCTCCCCCCACCCCCGCGCGACGCACCCCTCACCCCCGCACGGCACGCCCATGCCCCCCGCGTAACAGCACCCCCCGGCGCGCCCGATAGCCTTCGCCCATGACCTCCCTGCTCCGCGGCGGAGCCGCGAATGTGAACAGCGCGCGCCGCCGCCGCACCGCGGCCGCACTTGGCGCCGTCTCCGCCGGACTCCTCGTCCTCTCGGCCTGCGACAAGCCGACGCCGCTCGCCACCGTGACGGTGGGCAGCAATTCCGTACACACGGACGCCTCCTGCTACAACGACGGCAAGGAGCTGGAGCAGTCGCAGCTGAAGTCCTGCCTGCAGGACAAGGACGTCAAGTCCGTGAAGATCGATCCGGACGAGAAGGTCCGCTTCGGCGTCGACCCGGAGATGGCCGAAAAGGGCTGGACGCTGCTGATGAACGGTCAGCCGCTGACCGAGGCCAGCAAGAAGACGTACGTCGTCATCCCGGGCAACGTCTTCTTCAACCAGCAGTACGGCGGTGGCGGCAAGAAGTCGACCGTCAGCCTCCTCGAGGGCGGCAAGGGCTCGGAGTCCAAGGCGACGGGCCTGTGGTCGTTCAAGTTCGAGAAGGACTCCTGACCTGATCTCGCAAGGGGCCCCGCGCGTCCTCGTCGCCACCGCCGTCCCCGCCGAACGGGACGCGGTGGCCGGGGCGCTGTCCGAGGCCCCCGCCCGTGACGTACCCGCCCATGACGTCCTCGCCGTCGGCGTGGGCCCCGCGGCCGCCGCGGCGGGCACGGCGACCGCACTCGCCCGTGCCGCCGCCGAGGGTCGGCCCTTCGGCCTCGTCGTGTCGGCCGGTATCGGCGGCGGTTTCCCGGCCGACCTGCCGCCCGACGCGCCCGTCGGCTCGCTCGTCGTCGCCGACGAGATCACCGTCGCCGATCTGGGCGCCGAGACCCCCGACGGTTTCGCGCCCGTCACCGAGCTGGGTTTCGGCGCGGTCACCCACCGTCCGCCGCCTTCCCTCGTACGGGAGGTGGCCGACGCCTGCGGTGCCGCGACCGGCACCGTCCTCACCGTCTCCACCGTGACCGGCTCCGCCGAGCGCGCCGCCGGACTGCGGCTGCGCCATCCGCACGCCCTGGCCGAGGCGATGGAGGGCTTCGGTGTCGCCGAGGCCGCCGCGCTGCACGGCCTGCCCGTCCTCGAGGTCCGCGCGATCTCCAACCCCGTCGGCCCGCGCGACCGCGCGGCCTGGCGGATCGGCGACGCGCTGGCCGCGCTGAGCGACGCGTTCGGGAAGTTCGCGCCGGTACTGAGGAGTTGGAACACACATGACTGAGTCCCCGGAAACCCCGCAGCCCCGAGCGGCCTTCCTCGACCGCCCGCTGCGCATCGCGTACTCGCCCTGCCCCAACGACACGTTCGTCTTCGACGCCTGGGCGCACGGCCGGGTGCCGGGTGCGCCCGCCCTCGACGTCACGTTCGCGGACATCGACATCACCAACGGCATCGCGGAGCGCGCCGCGTCCTCCTCGCAGACCTCCGACCTGGACGTCCTGAAGGTGTCGTACGCCGTGCTGCCGTACGTCCTGGACGAGTACGCGCTGCTGCCGTGCGGCGGCGCGCTCGGCCGTGGCTGCGGGCCGCTCGTGCTGACCCGCGAGCCGGGCACCGACCTCACCGGCAAGACCGTCGCCGTGCCCAGCGAGAAGTCGACGGCGTATCTGCTCTTCCGCCTCTGGGCGGCGGACACGCTGGCGGGCGGTGGCGTCGGGGAGATCGTGGTGCTGCCGTTCGACCAGATCATGCCCGCGGTGCGCGACGGCAAGGTCGACGCGGGCCTGGTCATCCACGAGGCGCGCTTCACGTACCAGAACTACGGCCTGCACTGCCTCGCCGACATGGGCGAGCACTGGGAGGCCACGACGGGGCTGCCGATCCCGCTGGGCGCGATCATCGCGCGGCGGAGCCTGGGGACGGCGGCGCTGGAGCGGATCGCCGAGGCGGCCCGTACGTCGGTGCGCATGGCGTGGGACGACCCGGAGGCCTCGCGTCCGTACGTCCTGGAGCATGCCCAGGAGATGGATCCGGCGGTGGCGGACCAGCACATCGGCCTGTACGTCAACGAGTTCACGGCCGACCTCGGCGAGAACGGTTACGCGGCGGTCCGCGGACTGCTGACGCGCGCCGCGGCCGAGGGACTCGTACCGCCCCTCGGCCCGAACGCTCTGTCGTTTCCCTAGCGACTCTTGAGGCGGCGGCGGGACTTGAGGCGGAATCCCGCCTCCGCCCGCGCCGCACGCCCGCGCTAAACGTCCAGTTGGTCGGCGACCGCCCGCAGCAGGCCCGCGATCTTCGCGCCGGACGCCTTGTCGGGATAGCGGCCCTTTTCCAGCATGGGTGTGATGTTCTCGAGCAGGGTCGTCAAATCCTGGACGATCGACGCCAGTTCATCCGGCTTACGGCGCTGTGCGGCCGCCACCGACGGCGTGGGATCGAGAATCGCCACCGAAAGGGCCTGGTCACCGCGTTGTCCCGCGACCACGCCGAATTCCACGCGCTGGCCGGGCTTGAGTGTGTCGACGCCGGCGGGCAGTACTGAGGAATGCACGAAGACGTCGCCGCCGTCGTCGCGGGAGAGAAAGCCGAAGCCCTTCTCGCTGTTGAACCACTTGACCTTGCCGGTAGGCACGTGAAGTCCTCGTCCTCGTACTCGTCGTACTCGTCTATGCCGGGTCCGCCCGTCAGGAACGACGGGGCGAAAACGGCTCTGGATAGCACTACAGCGGGTCGCCCGACCCGCCAGGACACAAGACTATGGGTCCGGGGGCCGGTGACAAGACGTCCCCGGATTCTTCCTTCGCGCTGGGAACTACCCTGGTCGGGTGCGTGACAAAACCCAAGCGAATTCCGCCGGGCCGGGCGATGGAATGGTCCGGACCGGAGCAATCGTCTTCTTCGTCGGAGCCGTGGCCACACTGGTCACGGTGGCCCCGCTCTTCCTGGGCACCGATCCCTTTCCATCCATCGCCTACGCGGTGTGCATGCTGATGGGCGTCGGGTTCCTCATCGCGATGGCCGGTGTCCTGCGCGGCATCGCCTTCCAACGACGGCAGGCCAGGTCCAGCACCACCTGACACCGGCTGACACCACCTGACACCACCGAGCGCGGACCGCCCGGCGCCACTCAGCGCTCCTGGGCGGTCTGCCGCGCGGCGTGCGCGTCGAGCCAGGCCGGGAACTCCGTCAGGCCGCCGAGGACGACGTCGGCGCCCGCCGCGCGCAGTTCCGCTGCGTCGCACGGTCCGGTCGCCACCGCGACGGACAGCGCGCCCGCCGTACGCGCGCCGCGTACATCACCGGTGTGGTCCCCGACGTACACCGTCGCGTCGTACTCGCGCAGCGCCTCGGCCTTCGCCTCGGCCCACAGCCAGCCGATGACGGCGTCGGCCTCGATGCCGAGGTGCGACAAGTGGAGCTTCGCGTTGGGCTCGTGCTTGGCGGTCACCACGATCGCGCGGCCGCCGTGCGCGTGCACCGCCGCTATGGCCTCGCGGGCGCCGGGCATCGCGAGCGTCGGCTCGATGGCGTGTGTGGTGTAGATCTCGCGGTAGAGGTCGGCCGTCTCCGCGATCTCCGCCTCCGGAAACCAGTTCCGCAGCTCCTCCTCCAGCGGCGGGCCGAGCCGGGTGACCGCCAGGTCGGCATCGACGTACGTCCCTGTCCTCGCGGAAAGCGCCTGATAGGCGGCCTTGATGCCGGGCCGGGAGTCGATCAGGGTCATGTCGAGGTCGAAGCCGACGGTCAGGGTGTGAGAGGTCATGCGCCCATTGTGCCGAGGGCGGGCACCCCGGCCGCACGTAGACTTAGCCCACCCTTACCACCCTGTGAAACGAGCCCAGTCGATGCGTGTGCCCGTCCGACGCGCCGCCGTGCTGACGGCGGCCGTCGTGGCCCTGCTGCTGGCCGTCCTGCTCAGCCTCGCCGTCGGTGCCCGCGCCATCGCGCCGTCCGCCGTGTTCGACGCGCTGCTGCACGGCGGGCACAGCGACTCCGCCGAGGTGATCCGCGAGATGCGGGTGCCCCGCACCGTGATCGGCGTGCTGGTCGGCGCCTCGCTGGCGCTGGCCGGGACGGTCCTCCAGGGCGTGACCCGCAATCCGATCGCCGACCCCGGCATCCTCGGCATCAGCCAGGGCGCCTCGGTCGGTGTCGTCCTCGCCATCGCCTACGCCGGTGTCCACACCCTCACCGGATACGTCTGGTGGGCGTTCGTCGGCGCCGGGATCGCGTCCGTCGCCGTCTACGCCATCGCGGCCGGTGGCCGGGGCGGCGCGACCCCCGTGAAACTCGCGCTCGGCGGCGCCGCGGTCAACGCGCTGCTCGTCTCCGTGACGACGGGCATCCTCACCACGAAGGCCTCCGCGCTCGACGAGTTCCGGTTCTGGCAGGTGGGTTCGCTCGCCGGGCGCGACTCCGAGATCGTCGGCCAGATCTGGCCGTTCCTCGTCGTGGGCCTCGTGCTCGTCCTCGCGGTGGCGCGCGGCCTGGACGCGCTCGCGCTCGGCGAGGACGTCGCGAAGGGCCTCGGCCAGAACGTCGCGGCGGTACGGATCGTCGGCGGGCTCGGCGCGACCGTCCTGACCGGCGCGGGCGTGGCCGCCGCGGGCCCCATCGCCTTCATCGGCCTGGCCGTCCCGCACATCGCCCGCGCGCTCATCGGCAGCGACCACCGCTGGGTGCTGCCGCTGGCCGCCGTCCTCGGGCCCGTGATGCTGCTGGTCTCCGACACCGTCGGGCGGATCGTCTTCCCGCCCAGCGAGGTGCCCGCCGGGGTGATGACCGCGCTCATCGGTGTGCCGTTCCTCGTCACCCTCGTACGACGGAAGGCGGTGGCGGCATGACAGGCGGCATCACCACGGCGCCCGCACCGGCCAGACCCCGGATCCGCCCCGCCGGTTACGCGGTGCTCCGCGTGCGCCGGGCCGCGTTCCTCGTGCATCGCAGGGGCGCCGCCGTCGCCGTGGCCCTCACCGTGCTGCTCGCCGCGAGCTGTCTCGCGTACCTCTGTGTCGGCGAGTCCTTCGTCCCGCCCGTCGAGGCCCTGAAGGTCGTCTTCGGACGGCCCTCCGCCGACGAGCTGGTCGTGGGCACGCTGCGCGAACCCCGCATGGTGGTGGGCCTGCTGGTCGGCGCCGCCTTCGGGGTCGCGGGCGCGCTCATCCAGACCGTCGCCCGCAACCCCCTGGCCAGCCCCGACATCATCGGCATCAGCCAGGGCGCGAGCGCGCTGACGGTCGGCGCGATGACCTTCGGCATCACCTCGTACACCGTCCTGCCCTATCTGTCGGTGCTCGGCGGCGTCGCCGCGGCCGCCCTGGTCTACGTCTTCGCGTGGCGCGGCGGCCTGCACGCCACCCGCTTCGTCCTCATCGGCATCGGCTTCGCCATCGCCCTGCGCTCGGTGACGACGCTCTTCATGACCAAGGGCGACTACCTTGTCGCCCAGCAGGCCCAGATCTGGATGACGGGCTCGCTGAACGGCCGTGGCTGGGCCGAGGCGAACCCGCTCGGCCTGACCCTGCTCGTGCTGCTCCCCTTCGTCCTGTGGGCGGCCCGCGCCCAGCGCGCGGTCAGCATGGACGACGACACGGCGACGGCCCTGGGGACGCGCCTCGGCCACGTACGCCTGGGGCTCGTGCTGCTCGGCGTGGTCCTCGCGTCGGTGGCGACCGGCGCCGCGGGGCCCGTCGACTTCGTGGCGCTCCTCGCCCCGCAGATCGCCCGCAGGCTGACCCGCACCGCGCAGATCCCGCTCCTGTGCTCGGCGCTGCTCGGCGCGCTCATCGTGGTCCTCGCCGACCTGCTGGCCCGGCGGCTCTTCTCGCCGACCGAGCTGCCCGTCGGCGTGCTCACCGCGGCCATCGGGGCGCCCTATCTGATCTGGCTGATCATCCGCAGCCGTTCCGTCCGCAATGGAGGCACCTCGTGACCGCCGCCCGCCTTTCGGCCCGCGAGCTGACCCTCGCCTACGAGGACCGCACGGTCGTCGACAGCCTCGACCTCACGATCCCCGACGGCAAGGTCACGGTGATCGTCGGCCCCAACGCCTGCGGCAAGTCGACGACGCTGCGGGCCCTCGGCCGCCTCCTCAAGCCGAAGAGCGGCGCCGTCCTCCTCGACGGCGAGTCCCTCGCCAAGCTCCCCACCAAGAAGATCGCCCAGCAGATCGGGCTGCTCCCGCAGACGCCCGTCGCGCCCGAGGCGATCACCGTGGCCGACCTCGTGGCACGCGGCCGCCAGCCGCACCAGCACTGGTGGCAGCAGTGGTCCGACGAGGACGAGAAGGCGGTGACGGAGGCGATGGAGCGCACCGACGTCGCCGCGCTCGCCGAGCGCTCCGTCGACGAGCTGTCGGGCGGCCAGCGCCAGCGCGTGTGGATCGCGATGGCCCTCGCCCAGGACACCGATCTGCTCCTCCTCGACGAGCCCACGACCTACCTGGACATCTCGCACCAGGTCGAGGTCCTCGACCTGGTGCGCGAGCTCAACCACGACCGGGGCCGCACGGTCGTCGTGGTCCTGCACGACCTCAACCAGGCCGCGCGCTACGCCGACCACCTCGTCGCCATGAAGACAGGCGAGGTCGTCGCCGAGGGCACCCCCGCGGAGGTCGTCACCGAGGAACTCGTGCGCCAGGTCTTCGGCCTGGAGTGCGTGGTCGTGCCGGACCCCGTGACCGGCTCCCCCCTGGTCGTCCCAGGACCCCCGTGGTCCGCGTCCGCGACCGCCCCCGCCCACAGCGGCACGTCCGCCTGACCGCACCGCACAACACAGCACCACCTCACACAGCACAGCACCGCCTGACCGCATCGCACCGTCCGACCGCACGAAAGGCGTCCCCCCATGACCTTCCTCCGCTCCCCCCTGCACCGCCCCGCGCTCCTCACCGGCTCGCTGGCCCTGACCGGCGCGCTGGCCCTGACCGCCTGCGGTTCCTCGGACTCCGGCGATGACACCGCGGCCTCGGGCGGGACCCACACGGTGAAGACGGCCATGGGCGACGTGAAGGTGCCCGCGCACCCGCAGCGCGTCGTCGTCCTCGACACCGCCGAGCTGGACTCCGCGATCACGCTCGGTGTGAAGCCGGTCGGCGCCACGCACGTCGAGGCGTCGTCGGGCTTCCTGGGCTATCTGCCCAAGGACAAGGTCAGCGGCATCAAGGACGTCGGCGAGATGATGACGCCGAACATGGAGGCCATCGCGGCGCTGAAACCCGACCTCATCCTGACGTCGAAGATCCGGCACGCCGCCAAGTACGACCAGCTCAAGCAGATCGCGCCGACCGTCATGACGGAGACGACCGGCTACCCCTGGAAGGAGAACTTCCAGGTGCACGCCGACGCGCTGGGCAAGCGGGCCGAGGCGAAGAAGGTCGTCGCCGACTACAAGGCGCACACCAAGAAGGTCACCACCGCCATCGGCGGCCCCGCGAAGGCCGAGCAGACCCAGGTCAACGTCCTGCGCTTCATCGAGGGCGCCGACATCCGCCTCTACGGCGACCAGAGCTACATCGCCACGCTGCTCAAGGACGTCGGCCTCGGCCGCGCGCCGATCTCCGCGAAGGCCAAGGACGGCTTCTCCTACGACCTGTCCCCCGAGAAGATCGACCTCGCGGACACGGACGTCATCTTCCGCTCCACGTACGGCGATCCGAAGAAGTCCAAGGAGACGCAGACCGTGGGCAGCGGCCTGTGGAAGAACATGAAGGCGGTGAAGTCGGGCAACGTCCACACCGTCGACGACGAGCTGTGGATCCAGGGCATCGGCTACACCGCGGCAGACGAAATCCTGGACGAGATGCAGGCCGACCTGACGAAGAAGTAGGCCCCCTGGACCTGCTGAGCCTTGCCGGGCCCGCTCCTCACAGCCGTTGCCGCTGCGACCTCCACAGCAGGAAGAGCGCGGAGGCGACGGCCGCCCCCCGCACCACCCACGGCCACGTGTCGGCCATGGCGTCGCTCATGTGCCCTTCCTCGATCGCCTCGCCCCAGCGCCCCTCGCTGCGCCCCCACAGCCAGGTGATCCCGGCGGCCACCGCGAGGCCCGGCAGCACCAGGACGGCGAACTTCACCTCGGCGCGGGAGAGCCTGCGCGAGGCGTAGGCGATGAGCCAGCCGACGCCGAGGACCACCAGGTTGCCGAGGACCGCGCCGACGATGAGGAGCGCGGCGGCGAGCAGGAGCAGCGGGTTGCTGAACGTCGGCCCGGTGTCGGCGGCGGCCCGCGCCCGGGGCAGCCGCCACCGGCGCCGCCCGGCCGACTCCGCCGCCTCCTCCTCGTACTCTTCCTCCTCGTCATCGGCCTCTTCTTCGGCCTCTTCCTCTTCGGCCTTCGCCTTGCCGCCCGCCTTGGGCGGGGGCTTGAACAGCTCGGGGATCTCCACGCCGCCGACGAAGCCGGGGACGCTGTCGGCGAGGCCGAACGGGCTGCTGTCCACGCGCCACCAGTCGGGCTGGGAGTCACTGGGCCCCAGCTCGTCGGTGCCCGCGAGGTGCGGCGGCGACGCGCCCTCGAAGAGGTCGGACGGATGGCGCGGCTCCGGGATCTGCGCGGCCTCCGGAGTCTCCCTGGCCCCCTTGTCCCCCCTGGCTCCCTTGTCCTCCTTGGCGCGGGCGGCGCGGCGGGGCTTCGGCACGCGGAGGGTGCGGGGCTTCGCGGGCACGTCGCCCGGCGCCTTGGTCCCCGCGTCTTCCGGCAGGGCCCCCGTGACGTCTCCGGGGCTGCCGCCCGCCGCCTCCACGACCTCTTCCGGGGTGCCGAGGCGGGCGAGGATGCGGCGGACGGCCGCGGGGTTGTCGCCGACGGCCTTGTCACGGCCGCGGTCGATCCGGCCCCGCAGCTCGGAGACCAGCCGCATCCGGTCGCCGGACGGCAACTGCCGCTGCTGGGCCAGGTCTCCGACCCTGCTCAGATAGTCAAAGACCAGCTGATCGCTCTCGATCCCCACGAAGTCCCCTCCGGGGCGGCTGCGTTGACGCGCCGCGGTTGTTCCCAGCGCTCTCGACGGTACCTTCTCCGGGGGCCCTAGGGGGTGGCGTCCTCCTCAAGGCCTACGGGCTCCACCGCAGGTTGCACGGCGGGTCCGGGGCGGGTTGCACCGCAGGCCGATGTGCGCGGGGTGCGGGAAAACCATCATGGAGACATGAGCGCAACCACCTTCACCCCCGCGTCCGTGCCGTCCTCCGCAGACCCCGGCGCCGTGCCGCACGGCGCCCCGCACCCGCACCGCCTTGGCGGCGCCCTGCGCGCCGCCAAGGTCCTCGTGAGCGCCGCGTTCGGCGTCGTCGTGCTCGGTGAGTACGCCGAGGAAGCAGGCGTGCGCACCCGCTGACCCACCGCGGCTGGGCGCGTCAGTCACGTAAAGTCACGCCGTGACACCACGGATCGTGACGAGATGTTCACCCACCGCAGCCGGTGTGCTGCTCGCGGTCTCCCTCACCGCCCTGGCCGTCCTCTGCGCCGTCCAGCACGTCCCGATGGCCGACACCCTGGTCTACCGGGCCGAGGGCGCCGCCGTCGCCGACAGCAGTGATCTGTACGGGTTCACCGTCACCGAGTGGGAACTGCCCGCCACCTACCCGCCGTTCGCCGCGATCCTCTTCGTCCCGACGACCTGGCTCCCCCTGGGTGCGCTGAAGGCGGTCTTCCTCGTTGGCAACGTCGCCCTCCTCGCCCTGCTGGTCCGCCTCTCCTGCGACCTGGCCGGTCTCGCCGCCCGCGCGCCCTTCCTCTGCGCCGCCACCGCCCTCGCCCTGTGGCTCGAACCCGTCTTCCAGACCGTCCTGTTCGGCCAGATCAACCTCGCGCTCGCCTGTCTGGTCCTGTGGGACCTCACCCGTCCGCAGGGCGCCCCCGGCAAGGGGTTCGCGCTCGGTGTCGCGGCCGGGATCAAGCTGACGCCCGCCTTCTTCATCGCGTACCTCCTGCTGCGCGGGCGCGTCCGCGAGGCGGCCGTCGCGCTCGCCGGGTTCGCGGGCACCGTGCTGTTCGGCGCGCTGGTGCTGCCCGCCGCGAGCGTCGAGTTCTGGACACGGCGGATCTTCGAGACGGGCCGGGTCGGCAAGGCGTGGATCGTCGACAACCAGTCGCTGCAGGGGCTGATCGCCCGGCTGCTGCACGACGCGGCTCCCGGCGCGGCCTGGGCGGTCCCGGCTGCCGTGACCGCCGCCGTCGGCCTCTGGGCGGCCCGCCGTACGCCCGGCGAGCCCCGCGCGCTGCTCCTGGCCGCGTGCACGGCGCTGCTGGTCTCGCCCATCAGCTGGTCGCACCACTGGGTGTGGTGCGTGCCGCTCATCGCCGTCCTGATCGCCGAGGGCAGGCCGCGCGTGGCGGCAGCCGTGGCGGTGCTGTTCACCGCCCGCACGTTCTGGCTGCTCCCGCACGAGGGCGACCTGGACCTCGCGCTGCCGTGGTGGCAGCAGCCGCTCGCCTCGCCGTACGCGCTCCTTGCACTGGGGCTGCTGGGCGCGTCGGCGCTGTGGGCGTCAGTCCTCGGCCAGCAGGATGTCCGCGTCGTCGAACACCCGCAGGACGACAAGGAGCAGGCGGCCGCGCGACACCATGTACTCGGCCACGATCTGTGAGGTCAGGCGGATCTCACGGTCCTGCTCGCCGACTCCGATCGACCGTGAGTGCTCCGTGTACGGATCGCGCGCGAGGATCTCGATGGCCTTGTCGAAGGACGCCCTGCGGGCGGGGTCGAGGTGGTCGCGGTCCCGAGCCGCGGGCTCGGTGTAGAGCACCTCGTAGATTTCCTGGTGAGGCATGGCGCCCTCCTTGCCCTTGACGTGGCCGGTTGCGTCGGCGCCCGGCCGCTCCCCAGGGTACCGATCTGCGGCGGGCCGGGGGCGGCGACCGGGAAATGCCCGTCAGCCCCCGGTCAGCAGGTCGTCCGCGTCCACGATCCGGTACGCGTACCCCTGCTCGGCGAGGAACCGCTGCCGGTGGGCGGCGAAGTCCTGGTCGATGGTGTCGCGCGCGACGACGGAGTAGAAGCGCGCCTCGTGCCCGTCGGCCTTGGGCCGCAGCACGCGCCCGAGCCGCTGCGCCTCCTCCTGCCGCGAACCGAACGTGCCGGACACCTGGATGGCGACGGTCGCCTCGGGCAGGTCGATGGAGAAGTTGGCGACCTTGGAGACGACGAGGACGGAGATCTCGCCCTGCCGGAAGGCGTCGAAGAGCTTCTCGCGCTGCGCGTTGGTCGTCTCGCCCTTGATGACGGGCGCGTCCAGGTGCTCGCCGAGCTCGTCGAGCTGGTCGATGTACTGCCCGATGACGAGGGTCTGCTCCCCGGCGTGCTTCTTGACCAGCGCCTCCGTCACCTTCCGCTTGGTCGCCGTGGTGGCGCAGAAGCGGTACTTCTCCTCGGCCTCCGCGGTGGCGTACGCGAGCCGCTCGCTGTCGGTGAGGTTGACGCGCACCTCGACGCAGTCGGCGGGCGCGATGTAGCCCTGCGCCTCGATCTCCTTCCACGGGGCGTCGAACCGCTTGGGCCCGATGAGCGAGAAGACGTCGGACTCGCGCCCGTCCTCGCGCACGAGGGTCGCGGTGAGCCCGAGGCGGCGGCGGGCCTGGAGGTCGGCGGTGAACTTGAAGACGGGCGCGGGCAGCAGGTGCACCTCGTCGTAGATCACGAGGCCCCAGTCGCGCGAGTCGAAGAGTTCGAGGTGGGGGTAGATGCCCTTCCGCTTGGTCGTGAGCACCTGGTACGTGGCGATCGTGACGGGCCGGATCTCTTTCCTGGTCCCGCTGTACTCGCCGATCTCGTCCTCGGTGAGCGAGGTCCGCTTCACCAGCTCGTGCTTCCACTGCCGGGCGGAGACGGTGTTGGTGACGAGGATGAGGGTGGTGGCCTTGGCCTGCGCCATGGCCCCGGCGCCGACGAGCGTCTTGCCCGCGCCGCAGGGCAGCACGACCACGCCGCTGCCGCCGTGCCAGAACCCCTCGACGGCCTGCTGCTGGTAGGGCCGCAGCGACCAGTTGCTCTCGTCGAGGTCGATGGCGTGCGCCTCGCCGTCGACGTACCCGGCGAGGTCCTCGGCGGGCCAGCCCAGCTTCAGCAGCGTCTGCTTGACCTGCCCGCGCTCGGAGGGGTGCACGACGACGGTGTCCGGGTCGAGGCGCGCGCCGACGAGCGGCTGCACCTTCTTCGACCGCAGGATCTCCTCCAGGACCGGCCGGTCGGTGGTGGTGAGCACCAGTCCGTGGGTGGGGTGCTTGGAGAGCGTGAGGCGTCCGTACCGCGCCATCGTCTCGGCGACGTCGACGAGCAGCGCGTGCGGCACGGGGTACCGCGAGAACTCCACGAGCGCGTCCACGACCTGCTCGGCGTCGTGCCCGGCGGCCCGTGCGTTCCACAGCCCGAGCGGGGTGACCCGGTAGGTGTGGATGTGCTCGGGCGCCCGCTCCAGCTCCGCGAAGGGCGCGATGGCACGGCGGCAGGCGTCCGCCTGCTCGTGGTCGACCTCGAGCAGGAGGGTCTTGTCCGACTGGACGATGAGGGGTCCGTTCACGCGAGCGCCCTTTCCATAGGCCAAACGTCCAGTGTGCCGCACCGGCGCCGGTACACGCCCTCGAAGCCGTCCCCGACGGCTCCCGGGACGGGCGTCGGCGCGGTGGGGAGCCGGTCCGACCCGCTACCGTGAGCCGGATGAGCACCGACGAGACGCAGCCCACGGACAGCGCGAGCGACCCCGCACCGCCGCGTGCCGCGGACACGCCCCGCTCCCTCGCCGAAGCGCTCCGGTCGCGGGAGGACGGCGCGCTCGCCGATCTGCTGCGGGCCAGGCCCGATCTCCTGAACCCGGTGCCGAACGACCTCACGCAGCTCGCCACCCGTGCGGGGACCCGTGCCTCGGTGGTGCGTGCCCTGGAGCGGCTCGACCGGTTCGCGCAGCAGGTCGCGGAGGCGCTCGCCGTGGCCCCCGACCCCGCCTCGTACGAGGAGGTGCTCGCCCTGCTGGCCGGTGACGAGGGCGCCCCGGCCGTCGCGCAGGCCCTGCCCCGGGCGCTCGGCACCCTGCACGAGCAGGCCCTGGTGTGGGGGCCCGACGACCGGCTCCGGCTGGTGCGCACCGCCCGCGAGCTCCTCGCCCCGACCCCGCAGCACCCGTCCCCGACCGGTCTGGGCCCCACCGTCGCCGAGGCCACGGCCGGGATGTCGCCGACCCGGGTGCAGGACATCGTGGCGGCGGCCGGGCTGCCGACCACCCACGACCCGGTGTCGGCCGTGCGGTCGCTGACCGCCCTGTTCACCGACCGCCGCCGGATGTCGGCGCTGCTCGACGAGGCGCCCGCCGAGTCCGTGGAGGTGCTGTCCCGGCTGGTCTGGGGGCCGCCCTACGGCCAGGTCACCGCGGACCCGGCCCGGCACCTGCGCTGGCTCCTGGACCGGGGCCTGCTGCTGCCCACCGCGCCCGGCACGGTCGTGCTGCCCCGGGAGGCGGCCCTGCACCTGCGCGCGGGCCGCGCCCACCGCACGCCCGAGCCGACGCCGCCGCCGGTCGAGGCCGCGCGCGAATACCGTCCACAGGTTGTGGACGCGGCCGCCGCCGGGCAGGCGTACACCGCGCTCGCCACCGTCGAGGAGCTGCTGAAGGACTGGGACGAGGGCGGTCCCGCCGTGCTGCGCGCGGGCGGGCTGAGCGTGCGCGACCTGAAGCGGACCGCGGTGGCGCTCGACACGTCCGAGCCGCTGGCCGCGTTCTGGGTCGAACTGGCCTATGCGGCGGGCCTGCTGGCGTCCGACGGCGACGCCGACGAGCGGTACGCCGCGACGCCCGCGTACGACGAGTGGCAGGAGCTGCCCGCGCCCGAGCGCTGGTCGGCGCTTGCCACGGCCTGGCTCGCGGCCACGCGCACGGCGGGTCTCGTGGGCGGCCGCGACGGCAAGGACCGCACGCTCTCCGCGCTCGGCCCGCACCTGGACCGCTCGGCGTCCCCCGAGGTGCGCCACCGGGTCCTCGCCCTCCTCGCCACGCTCCCCGAGGGCACGGCGCCCGCCCCGGACTCGCTCAGGGACCGGCTCCGCTGGGAGCGCCCGTCGGCCTCCCGCGGCCGCCCCGCCCAGGACGGCGCCGCGCACCCCGCCGACTCGCCGACCCCGCAGGACCTGCGCTCCCGCATCGCGCAATGGACGCTGAACGAGGCCGAGTTGCTGGGCGTCACGGGCCGCGGCGCGCTGGCGTCGCACGGCAGAGCACTGCTGCCCGCAGCCGAGAGCGCAACCACCCCCACCGGGCAGGGCGTCACCACCACCCACGCCGCCCAAGCCGCCCGACTCCTCGCCCCCCTCCTCCCCGAACCCCTCGACCACGTCCTGCTCCAGGCCGACCTCACCGCCGTGGCGCCCGGCCCGCTGGAGCGGCCGCTCGGCGACGCCCTCGCCGTGCTCGCCGACGTCGAGTCGAAGGGCGGCGCCACCGTCTACCGCTTCACGCCGGGTTCCGTACGCCGGGCGCTCGACGCGGGGCAGTCGGCATCCGACCTGCACGCGTTCCTCACCGCCCACTCCCGCACCCCCGTCCCGCAGCCCCTCGCCTATCTGATCGACGACGTGGCCCGCAAACACGGCCACCTGCGGATCGGCGCCGCCGCCGCGTACGTGCGCTGCGACGACGAGGCCCTGCTCAACGAGATCCTCGCCGACAAGCGCGCCCAGGGCCTGCGGCTGCGCCGTCTCGCGCCGACCGTGCTCGCCGCCCAGGCCGATCCCGGCACGCTCCTCGACGGGCTGCGCTCGATGGGCTTCGCGCCCGCGGCGGAGAGCGCGGAGGGCGATGTCCTGATCACCCGCGCGCACGCCCACCGCACCCCGCCCCGCTCGGCCCCCGAGCCGGTGCCGGACGGCCCGCCGCTGCCCGGCGACACGCTCATCGGCGCGGCGGTGCGGGCGATCCGCGCGGGCGACCTCGCGTCGACGGCACCCCGCAAGGAGGCCCCCGCGTCGGCGTCGGACGGCAGGCTGCCGCGCACCACGGCCGCCGAGACCCTCGCCACGATGCAGGCGGCGGTACTGACCGGCGAGGCGGTCTGGATCGGCTACGTGAACGCGGAGGGCACCGCGAGCCAGCGCGTCATCGCCCCGGTCCGGGTGGAGGGCGGCTTCGTCACGGCGTACGACCACACGGCGGACGAGGTCCGCACGTACCCCCTGCACCGCGTCACGGGCGTAGCGGAACTGGCAGACGACTGACCCTTCGCACGGGACGCACGGGACGCACGAGGCCTACGAGGCCTACGAGGCCTACGTAAAAAACCGTTGGCCCCCACAGCCACCGCGCCCTAGGATGCCTCCTTCCCCGCCTCCCCCGTGGAGCGCCGCCGCCCGGACGGAAACCGGTCGGCTCCTCGCCTGAGCCGAGCAGTACCAGAGCAGAGGCCCGCACACGACACCGCTGAACCGCCGGAGGCACCCCGTGCACGCGCACGCCCAGTCCGAGTCCGACCCGCTCGCCCGGGAGCGCGGCCACCTCGCCGCGTCCCGTTCCGCCCTGCGCGCCATGCGTGAGGACGCCGAGGCCCTCGACATCCGCGACGTCACCGCGAACTGGGTGAACGCGGCCGTCCTGGAGCGCCAGCTGGACGAGCGCATCAAGTCCCTCGCCGACCTCGCGCACACCCCGCTGTTCTTCGGCCGCCTGGACTACCTGCACGCGCCCGGCGCCGAGCAGGCCGAGGGAGCGGAGGGCGAGCAGTTCTACATCGGGCGGCGGCACGTGCACGACGCCGACGGGGACCCGATGGTCATCGACTGGCGCGCGCCGGTCTCCCAGCCGTTCTACCGGGCCTCGAAGAAGGACCCGATGGACATCGCGCTGCGCCGCCGCTTCGGCTACACGTCCGGGGACCTCACCGCGTACGAGGACGAGCACCTCAGCGACGCCACGGAGGCCGAGCGGACGAGCAGGCTCCTCCAGCAGGAGATCGAGCGGCCGCGCGTGGGACCGATGCGGGACATCGTCGCGACCATCCAGCCCGAGCAGGACGAGATCGTCCGCAGCGGGCTCGGCGGCAGCGTGTGCGTGCAGGGCGGTCCCGGCACCGGAAAGACCGCCGTCGGCCTGCACCGGGTCGCCTACCTCCTGTACGCGCACCGGGAGCGGCTCGCCCGCACGGGCACCCTCGTCATCGGCCCGAACGCCTCCTTCCTGCACTACATCGAGCAGGTCCTGCCCGCCCTCGGCGAGCTTGAGGTCAAGCAGGCCACCGTCGACGACCTCGTCGCCCACGTGGAGGTGCGCGGCACGGACGACTCCACGGCCGCCCTCGTCAAGGGCGACGCCCGCATGGCCCAGGTGCTGCGCAACGCCGTGCGGTCGCACGTCACCCTGCCCACCGAGCCCGTCATGGTGGTGCGCGGATCGCGCAGGTGGCGCGTCCCGGCGTACGAACTGGAGGAGATCGTCCAGGAGTTGCTCGCGCGGGACATCCGGTACGGCGCCGCGCGGGACGCCCTGCCGCAGCGCATCGCGCACGCCGTGCTGGTCCGCATGGAGCAGGCGGGCGAGGCGCCGGACGACCGGGTGCAGGACGCGGTGGCCCGCAATGCCGCGGTGAAGGCGGCGGTGAAGGCGGTGTGGCCGCCCGTCGAGCCCGCGAAGCTCGTGCTGCGGCTGCTGTCCGACGCCGACTTCCTGGCCGCGCACGCGGAGGGGGTCCTGAGCGCCGAAGAGCAGAAGGCCGTGCTGTGGGCGAAGCCCGCCCGGAGCGTGAAGAGCGCCAAGTGGTCCGCCGCGGACGCCGTCCTGATCGACGAGGCCACCGACCTGGTCGCGCGCACCCACTCCCTGGGCCATGTGGTGCTCGACGAGGCGCAGGACCTGTCACCCATGCAGTACCGGGCGGTGGGCCGCCGCTGCACGACCGGCTCGGCGACCGTGCTCGGCGATCTCGCGCAGGGCACCACGCCCTGGGCGACGCGGAGTTGGGACGAGGCCCTCAAGCACCTCGGCAAGGACAACGCGGTGGTGGAGGAGCTGACGGCCGGTTTCCGTGTGCCGCGCGAGGTCATCGCGTACGCCTCGCGGCTGCTGCCGGACATCGCGCCGGGCCTCGCGGCGGTCGACTCGGTGCGTGAGTCGCCCGGTTCGCTCGCGGTTCGGCACGTGGCGGAGGCCGGAGCCGCCGCGGACACCACGGCCCTGGACGCGGCCTGCCTGGAGGCCTGCGCGGAGTCGCTGCGGCAGGAGGGTTCCGTCGGCCTGATCGCGGCGGACGACCGGATTCCCGCGCTGGCGGCGGCGCTGACGGCGGCCGGGGTCACCTACCTCGACCCCGGTCAGGAGACGACGCCCGACACCCGGCTCACGCTCGTGCCCGCGTCCCTCGCGAAGGGCCTGGAGTACGACTACGTGGTGCTGGACGAGCCCTCCGCGGTCGTGGCCGGTGAGCCCGACGAGCGGACGGGCCTGCGCCGTCTGTACGTGGCGCTGACCCGTGCCGTGTCGGGCCTGATCGTCGTGCACGCGGCCGGACTGCCCGGGCAACTGGCTTAGGGTCTGCCCTCCTTGCGGCCGTCCTTGAGGTCACCCTTGAGGCCGTCCGCCGACGACGCGGCGGACGGCGCACGGCCCGGCTCCGAGGCGGCAGGCAGATGCGTGGCGATGAGCACGATGCCCGCGAACGTGACCATGCGGATGGCAGCGTCCAGGCCGTTCCAGGCCTCCGACTGCCACATGGCGAACCATTCGCCGCCGATCCCGATGAAGCCCACTCCGAAGAGGAGAAGGATCATCATCAGGCCTATGCTGCCCGTCAGTTGGGCCCGGCGCAGCCCTTGGGGCCGCCGCAGGGCGCGGGCCCACAGGACCGTCGACGTGCCCAGGATCAGTGCGGCCAGGGTCTCCCAGGCGATGATGACGACGTACGCGGTGTCCTGCAGCGCGGTGGAATCCACCGCGCGCCACCGCAGGCCGTTGTCCTTGAAGGTGGTGTCCATCGCGAGGACATGGCGTACGAACTGCTGGTTGGTCTCGAAGTCGGTGATGTTCCCGAACGCGACGAGCGCGATGTAGAGCGCGATCGTTCCGGTGAGCAGCGTCGCGGCCACGGGCAGTGTTCCGGCCGCGAGCATGCGCTCCGCGGGACGCGGGTGTTCTGGTGTCGGCATGAAGTCCCCTCAGTGTCGACCCAGTTCTATCGCGTCCCGCGAAGGAACGATCACGAGGAACGATCACGCGGTGGAACGATGACGTGGATCAGCCGTCGAGCGCGGCCCGCCACTGGGCGACCGCCGGGGCGGAGACGGGCGCCGACCAGCCGTCGGGGCGGGCGGCCCCGCCGATGTGGAACGCGTCGACACCGGCGGCCAGCAGCCCAGGCAGATGGTCGAGGCGCAGGCCGCCGCCGATGAGGAGCTGCGGTTCGTAGCCGGGTTCGCCGCGCCGGGCCGCCTCGGCGAGCAGGGTCGGCAGGCCCTCGTCGACCCCGGCCGCGGAGCCCGCGGTGAGGTAGGTGTCAAGGCCCGGCAGGTCGGCGAGCTGCTTGCGCAGGGCGTCGCGGTCGGCGGCGCGGTCGATCGCCCGGTGGAAGGTCCAGCGGCAGCCGTCGAGGGCGTCCACCAGGGCTTCCACGGCGGGCAGGTCGGCGCCGCCCGCCTCGTCGAGGAAGCCGAGCACGAACTCGTCGGCGCCTTCGCTCCTGAGCTCACGGGTGCGGCGGAGCAGGTCATCGACTTCACCGACATCGCCCGCGGCGAACCCGTCGGCCAGCCTGAGCATGACGCGCAGCGAGATGTCGACGGAGGAGCGGATGGCGGCGAAGGTCTCGCGGGACGGGGTGAGGCCGTCCGCGGCCATGTCGGTCACCAGCTCGAGGCGGTCCGCTCCGCCGGCCTGGGCGGCGACCGCGTCCTCGGCGTCGAGGGCGATCACCTCCAGGACTGCACGCTTGCTCATGGATGTCTCTTCCTTCTGCTCACTGGTCGCGATCCCGGGCACATAGGTCTAGTCCAATTACCAGCCTACGCGCAGAACACCCCGGCGCGAGGCGAGTCGCTCGCACCGGGGTGAGGGAAACATGCGGAGAATCCGCGGGAAACCCCGTCAGGACAGCGGCTTGAATCCCCGCAGCCTCAAGCTGTTCCCGACCACGAAGACGGACGAGAACGCCATGGCCGCGCCCGCGATCATCGGGTTGAGCAGACCGGCGGCGGCCAGCGGCAGCGCGCCGACGTTGTAGGCGAAGGCCCAGAACAGGTTCGACCTGATGGTGCCGAGGGTGCGGCGCGAGAGCCTGATCGCGTCGGCCGCCGCCCGCAGGTCGCCCCGTACGAGCGTCAGGTCACCGGCCTCGATCGCGGCGTCCGTGCCCGTGCCCATCGCGAGCCCCAGGTCGGCCTGGGCCAGGGCCGCCGCGTCGTTGACGCCGTCGCCGACCATGGCCACGCTGCGCCCCTCGGCCTGCAGCCGCTTCACCACGTCGACCTTGTCCTGCGGCATGACCTCGGCGATCACGTCGTCCGGGGCGATGCCGACCTCCGCGGCGACCGACGCGGCGACCGCCTCGTTGTCGCCGGTCAGCAGGATCGGGGTGAGACCGAGCGCACGCAGCCGCTCGATGGCCTCGGCGCTGGTGTCCTTGACCGCGTCGGCGACCTCAAGGACCGCCCGCGCCTCGCCGTCCCAGGCGACCGCGATGGCGGTACGTCCCGCCGCCTCGGCCTCCGCCTTGGCGCGCGCCAGCCCGCCGGGCAGCCGGATCTCCCACTCCGCGAGCAGCTGGGCCCTGCCGACCAGGACCGCGTGCCCCTCGACGATGCCCTGCACGCCGAGCCCCGCGACGTTGGCGAAGTCCTCGGGCACGGGCAGCTCGCCCACCTCGGCGGCGGCACCGGCGGCGACGGCGCGGGCGATGGGGTGCTCCGAGGAGTGCTCCAGCGCACCGGCCAGGCGCAGGACGTCGGCGGCCGGGGTGCCGGGGGCGGTGTGGGTGGCGAGGAGGGTCATCCGGCCGGTCGTGACGGTGCCGGTCTTGTCCAGGACGATGGTGTCGACCTTGCGGGTGGACTCCAGGACCTCGGGGCCCTTGATGAGGATGCCGAGCTGGGCGCCGCGGCCGGTGCCGACCATGAGGGCGGTCGGCGTGGCGAGGCCCAGGGCGCACGGGCAGGCGATGATCAGTACGGCGACCGCCGCGGTGAAGGCGGCGGTGAGACCGGCCCCGTTGCCGAGCCAGAAGCCGAGGGTGGCGAGCGCCAGGCCGATGACGACCGGCACGAACACCGCGGAGATCCGGTCGGCCAGGCGCTGGGCCGCGGCCTTGCCGTTCTGCGCGTCCTCGACGAGCTTGGCCATGCGGGCGAGCTGGGTGTCGGCGCCGACGCGGGTGGCCTCGACGACGAGCCGTCCGCCGACGTTGAGGGTGGCTCCGGTGACCGCGTCGCCCGCGCCGACCTCGACGGGCACGGACTCGCCGGTGAGCATGGAGGCGTCCACGGCCGACGAACCCTCGACGACCTTGCCGTCCGTGGCGATCTTCTCGCCGGGCCGCACGAGGAAGCGGTCACCGACCTTCAACTCACCCACAGGGACGGTCTCTTCACGCCCACCGTCTCGCAGCACGGTGACGTCCTTGGCCCCGAGCTGGAGCAGCGCCTTCAGCGCGGCCCCGGCCTTCCGCTTCGACCGGGCCTCGAAGTAGCGCCCGGCGAGGATGAAAGCGGTGACACCGGCCGCGGCCTCCAGATAGATGTTCCCGGCGCCGTCGCTCCTGGCGATGGTCAGCTCGAAGGGGTGCGTCATCCCTGGCGTGCCCGCGGTGCCGAAGAAGAGCGCCCACAGGGACCAGAGGAACGCCGCCGACGTGCCGACGGATATCAGCGTGTCCATGGTGGCCGCGCCGTGCCGGGCGTTGGTGACCGCCGCCTTGTGGAAGGGCCAGGCCGCGTACGTGACGACGGGCGCGGCCAGCGTGAGCGACAGCCACTGCCAGTACTCGAACTGCAGCGCGGGGGCCATCGCCATCGCGATGACCGGCACGGAGAGCAGGACGGCGGCGGTGAGCCGCTGCCGCAGCGGCCGCAGCTCCTCGGCGGCGGCCCGCTCCTCGTCGCTGCCGTCGCCGCCGCCCCCATCGCTCCCGGTGCGCACGGGGGCGGGCTCCTGTGCGGTGTAGCCGGTGGCCTCGACGGTGGCGATCAGGTCCCGCACGGAGACGTCGTCGCCGCGGTAGGTGACCTTGGCCTTCTCGGTGGCGTAGTTGACGGTCGCCTCGACGCCGTCCATGCGGTTGAGCTTCTTCTCGATCCGGGCGGCGCAGGAGGCGCAGGTCATGCCACCGATGGCGAGTTCGACCTCTGCGGCGGACGCGGCGGACGCCGCCGCGTCGGCGGCACCGGGTGTGGTGGTGGCCATGTCTGGGTCTCCTGTACGGATGGGACTCCGATACCCGGCCCGGGTATCGCTGACGAGATCCATGTATACCCCTGGGGGGTACTCGACGCAAGGGCGGACGACCGCTTGACTTCATACCCTAGGGGGGTATCTTCGAGGCATCACTTCGACCTGCATGGGGAGCCGTCATGAACACCGGCCTGAAGATCACCGCATTCGTCGCCGCCGTCGCCGCGACCTTCGGCACCGCGTACGGCGTGGGCACGGGCATCGCCCCCGTCACGGACAAGGAGAAGACGCCGACGGCGCGGCACGGAGACCACGACGGCCAGCGGAAGGGCAAAGAGAGCAGGAAGGAAGAGCAGCCCCCCGAGCAGCCCCCCGGCGGCCTGCAGATCTCCGACGGCGGCTACACGCTGAACCTGGCGAGCACCCGCATCGAGGCGGACAAGAAGCAGCAGCTCCGCTTCACCGTCGTCGAGGACGCGACGGGCCGGAACGTCACCTCGTACGCCAAGGAGCACGACAAGGAACTGCACCTCATCGTCGCCTCACGCGACCTGACGACCTACCGCCACCTGCACCCGACGCGCGCGGCGAACGGCACCTGGTCGACCCAGGTCCGGCTGCCCGAGGCGGGCGGCTACCGCGTCTTCGCCGACTTCCGCCCCCAGAGCGCGAAGGAGGGCCTGACGCTGGGCGCGGACCTCGGCGTGGCGGGGGCGTACGAGCCGAAGGAGCTTCCCGCGCAGAGCACCACCGCGAAGGTCGACGGCTACGACGTCACGCTGAAGGGCGAGCTGAAGACGGGCGCGGGCGGCGACCTCACCCTGAGCGTGGCGAAGAACGGCAGGCCCGTGACCGACCTGCAGCCCTACCTGGGTGCGTACGGCCACCTGGTGGCCCTGCGGTCGGGAGACCTGGCCTACCTCCACGTCCACCCGAACGGCACGCCCGGCGACGGCAGGACGAAGGCGGGCCCCGGCATCTCGTTCGGCACGGCGGCGCCGAGCAAGGGCCCGTACCGCCTGTTCCTGGACTTCAAGCACGAGGGCAAGGTCCGCACGGCGGCGTTCACGGTGCACGCGGGCGGGGCGGGGGCCGCGGAGAAGGGCGGCGGGCACGCGGCGTCCCAGGAGGACGAGGGCGGCGGCCACCAGCACTGATGACCGCCGCCCCCGCCAGAAGGAGATCCCCCGACTACGCGCCGGGCGCCACGGCCGCCAGCTCCTCGACACTGCCCGACATGACGGCTCGGATGTGCTCGGTCAGATGCTCGACGGGCCAGTCCCACCAGGCGAGTTCGAGCAGCCGGGCGATGTCGTCGTCGCCGAAGCGGCGCCGGATCAGCTTGGCCGGATTGCCGCCGACGATCCCGTAGTCGGGCACGTCGTCGACGACCACGGCACCCGAGGCGATGACCGCGCCGTGCCCGATCCGGACGCCCGGCATGACGGTCGACCGGTAGCCGAACCAGACGTCGTTGCCGACGACCGTGTCGCCCCGCCCCGGCAACCCGCTGATCAGGTCGAAGTGCTCGCTCCACGACCCGCCCATGATCGGGAACGGAAAGGTCGAGGGCCCGTCCATCCGGTGGTTGGCGCCGTTCATGATGAACCGCACGCCCTCCCCCAGCGCACAGAACTTCCCGATGACCAGCCGCTCCGGACCGTAGTGGTAGAGCACGTTGCGGGTCTCGAAGGCGGTCGGGTCATCGGGATCGTCGTAGTACGAGAAGTCCCCGACCTCGATGAGCGGCGAGGTCACCAGCGGCTTGAGCAGCACCACGCGGGGCTGCTCCGGCATCGGGTGCACCACGGTCGGGTCGGCGGGGACGGCAGGTCCGGTGGGCATCGCGCGGGGACTCCTCAACAGAATCGGCAGACTCGTCGGACGGACCGCCCCATGATCCTCGCCATCGGACGGACCGTCCCATGATCCTCGTCAGCCGAACAGCGGCAACTCCTTTTCCGTGGCGCCCGCAAGCTCGTACCGCGTACCGGCCAGCGGCCGTCCCGTGCACAGCCGGATCAGCGTCGGGGCGTCCCCGATGTAGCGGGCGGGCGGCCGCTTGCCGTCGGCCACGCCCAGGATCAGCGGCTCGTCCCTGCCGTCGATGTCCGCGTGCAGCGGCAGGGGCGCGGCGGCATGCGCCGACCTGCTGAACTGCGCCAGCAGGGCCAGCGCGTCCACGAGCCCGTCGCCCCCGTACGCGCCCGGCTTCCCCCAGGCCTCGCGTACGTCTCCGGCGTGCACCCACTCGCCGAGCGCGACCCCGTCGAGGTGCCCCTTGGCCGCGGCTATGACGGGCCCGGCCTCCGTCATGGCGTGCTCCAGCTCGTCCACGACACGGGAGTGGGACCAGTCCGCGCGCTCGGCGATGTCGCGTTCATTGCACTCGGGCGAGTACACGCCCTCCTCGAAGCGTCCCTCCACCACCCGCATCAGCGCCGAGCTGCAGTGCGCGAGCACATGGCGCACGGTCCAGCCTGGACAGCAGCTGCGGATCTCGTACGCGTCGTCGGGAGCGGCCCGCAACAGCGGTACGAGGGCGTCGCCTTCGGCGCGGAGGAGGCGTCCGGCGCGCTCGGGTTCGTAAGTCTTCTCATCGATGGCGGTCATGGCGGCAGCCAACCGTGTCCGGCGGCGCATGGCAACGGCCACCCGTGCCCCAGGGGCCCGCGGGCTAGGGTCGACGCATGGCCGATGACAAGGACCTCCACGCCCGCTGGGCCGCGACCCTGCTCCGCGCGAGCGGAGGCACTCCGGGAACGCCCGGCGCCCCCGGCACGCCCGGCGCCCCCGGCACGCCCGGCCCCGACCCCGCGCCGTTCGCGGAGCGGCTCCTCGCCCGCTGGGCCGAGCCGCAGCGCCGCTACCACACCACCGATCACCTGGCGGCGGTCCTGGACCACATCGACGTACTGGAAGAGCACGCCGATGACCCCGAACTCGTCCGCCTGGCCGCCTGGTTCCACGACGCGGTGTACGCACCCGACCGCTCCGAGAACGAGGAGCGCTCGGCCCGCCTCGCCGAACGCGCGCTGCCCGAGGCGGGCCTGACGGAGGACCAGACGGCAGAGGTGGCCCGCCTGGTCCGCCTCACCGTCACGCACGACCCCGACGAGGGCGACACCAACGGCGAGGCGCTGTGCGACGCCGACCTGGCGATCCTCGCGGCGCCCTCGGACACGTACGCGGCGTACGCGGCGGCGATCCGCGAGGAGTACGCGTTCGTACCGGACGAGGCGTTCCGCCAGGGCAGGGCGGAGGTCCTGCGCCAGCTCATGGCGCTCCCCCGCCTGTTCCGCACCCCGTACGGGACGTCGAACTGGGAGACCCCGGCCCGCGAGAACCTGGCGACGGAACTAAAACTCCTGTCCCCCTGAACCGGCCTTACGTACGCTCACCCCCATGATTCACATGGGTGGGGACCAGATCGACGAGGCCGTGGCGTACGCGGCCGGGGTGCTGCGCGCCGGGGCCGACCGCGACTGGAGCGTCGAGGCGGACGGGCTCGACTGGAGCTGCCTGAAGACCGCCGAACACATCGCGGGGGTCCTCACCGCGTACGCGGGCCAGCTGACGGGCCGCGCCACCGACGGGTGGCTCCCGATCGATTCCGTGTTCGACGAGGGCACGGTCCCCGAGGGAGCGATCCACGCGATCGAGGCGTCCGGCGGCATCCTGTCCGCGGTGGTCCGCACGACGCCGCCCGGCATCCGCGCCTACCACTCGTACCCGTCGGGCGGCGCGAACGCGTCGGGCTTCGCGGCGATGGGCGTCACGGAGGCCCTGCTCCACTCGTACGACATCGCCCGCGCGCTCGGCGTCGACGCGGAGCCGCCCGCCGCGCTCTGCGAGGCCGTCCTGTCCCACCTCTTCCCGCACGTCCCGCCGACCCCCGTGGGCGGCACGCCCTGGACGACCCTGCTCTGGGCCACGGGCCGCGGCGACCTGCCGGGCCGCGCCCGCCCCACCCACTGGCGCTGGCACAACCCTCACGCCCTGCCCGCGGGCGCCCTCTCCCTGCGCGAGGTCACCCCCGCCGCAGCGGCGGACCTCGCCGAGGGCGGCACGGGCGGACTCACCTGGCTGGGCGGCGCCCCCTTCGGCGGGACGCGGGCGGCCGCGGGGTCGGTGTTCAAGGCGTACGTCGCCGGGGTGCACCGGCCCGGGTGGGGCCTGTACGCGCTGGTCCGCACCGCGGACGAGCTGGCCGTCGGCGGCATGGGCTTCCACGGCGCCCCGGACGACGACGGGTGCGTCGAGGTCGGCTACGACCTGGTGGAGCAGGCCCGCGGCCACGGCTACGCGGCACCGGCCCTCCGCGCCCTCTCCGCCTGGGCCCTCACCCACCCCGAGGTCCAGTCCCTGCTCGCCCTGACCACCCCCGAGAACACGGCGTCCCAGAAGGTGGCCACGGGCGCGGGCTACACCCGCCTCCCGGACCGCACGCCGCACTACGCGTACGGGCTGCACCGGAAGTAGGGACAGCTCCCCCGTCCCCAGGGAATGACAGCAGCCACCCCAACGTTCACTCCTGTTATGCCGAACTCCGTCCCCCCGCTCAAGCCCGGCGCGGCCACCCGCATGCCCATAGCCGTCTACATGCTCGGCCTCGCCGTCTTCGCGCTCGGCACCAGTGAGTTCATGCTCTCCGGGCTCCTCCCGCCCATCGCCGACGACATGAACGTCACCATCCCCCGCGCCGGGCTCCTCATCTCGGCCTTCGCCATCGGCATGGTCATCGGCGCCCCGCTCCTCGCCGTGGCGACCCTCCGCCTCCCCCGCCGCACCACCCTCATCGCCCTCATCACGGTCTTCGGCCTGGGCCAGGTCGCCGGTGCCCTCGCCCCGACCTACGAGATCCTCTTCGCGTCCCGCGTCGTCAGCGCCCTCGCCTGCGCGGGCTTCTGGGCGGTCGGCGCGGCGGTCGCCATCGCGATGGTCGACTTCAACCAGCGGGCCCGCGCCATGGCGGTCATGATCGGCGGCCTGTCCATCGCCAACGTGCTCGGCGTCCCCGCGGGCGCCTTCCTCGGCGAGAACCTGGGCTGGCGCTCGGCCTTCTGGGCCGTCGGCGCGGCCTCCGCCATCGCGCTCGTCGGCGTCCTCACCCTCATCCCCCGCATCCCGCTCCCCGCCGAGAAGCCCCAGCTGAAGAAGGAGCTGTCGATCTACGGGGACCGCCAGGTGTGGCTGTCGATCGCCGTCACCGCGCTCGCCGCGGGCGGCGTCTTCTGCGCGTTCTCGTACCTCTCCCCGCTCCTCACGGACGTGGCGGGCCTCTCCGAGAGCTGGGTCCCGACCATCCTCGGGCTCTTCGGCGCGGGCGCCCTGGTCGGCACGACGATCGGCGGCCGCGTGGCCGACGCCCACCTCTTCGGCGTCCTCCTGAGCGGCATCGCCGCGTCCACGGTCTTCCTGGTCGCCCTGGCCCTGTTCGCCGCGGCCCCCGCCGCCGCGATCACGCTCTCGTTCCTCCTCGGCGTCTCCGCGTTCTACACGGCCCCGGCGCTCAACGCCCGCATGTTCAACGTCGCGGGCGCCGCCCCCACCCTCGCGGGCGCGACCACGACGGCCGCGTTCAACCTGGGCAACACGGGCGGCCCGTGGCTGGGCGGCACGGTGATCGACCTGAAGCTCGGCTACGAGGCGACGGCGTGGGCGGGCGCGGCGATGACGGCGACGGCGATCGTCGCGGTGACGCTCTCCCTCCGCCTGCACCGCAAGACAGCCCCGAGCCGCGTGATCACCACGTCCTCCGCCCCTTCCCCCAACCCTGCCGAGGACAGCACCAAAAGCCCCTCCTGGAGCTGAAGTTGACCGACGGGACGGACGGGGCCGACGAAACCGACAGGACGGACGGGACCAACAGGACGGACGGGGCCGACGGAACCGACGGACCCCTACGCAGGCCGCCCCTTAGGCCTCCGCAACCCCGCCCCCGTAAGCCTCCGCACCAGCTCCTTGGACCCGATCTCCACCGCCCCCGCCCGCACCGCGTCCCCGTACCGCTCCGCGGGCACGTCGTAGTGATCGCGTTCGAAGGCGCGCGGCGGGCAGCCGACGGCGGCCGCGAAGGCGTGCAGCTCCTCGAAGGAGACGTCGCTGACCAGGTGGGACCACATGCGGCCGTGGCCCGGCCAGGTGGGCGGGTCTATGTAGACGGTCACGTCAGGCCGCCCACCGGCGCGACGACCACGCCCGCCTTGCCGCAGACCCAGTGCGGGTCGGGGCCGAGCTCCGGTTCCACGTCCAGGGCGTGGGGGTCGCCCGCGCCGCACACGGGGCACAGCGGCCACCGCCCGTACCGCTCCAGGAGCGCGTCCTGGACATCCTGGGCGACGAGACCGGCGACGTAGTCCACGCCTTCCGGCCACTGCTCGACCCACCAGCGGCGGTGCGCCACCGACTCCTCGACGAGCGAGACGACCTCGGACTGGGCGACCTCGCGGGCCACCAGGTCGGCGAGTACAAGGGCGCGAGCGGCGTGCAGCGCCTGCTCCAAGGGGTCGATCGTGTCCATGCAGCCATTGTCGCCCCGTACGCAACCCAGCAAAAAGGAGAGGCCAAGGTCCCGGGTGAGCTCGGGACCTCCGGGGTCTTGACCCGGCCACCGGTCTGAAAATATCTTTCAAATGTGACCCATGATGTGAAGGAAATTTTCGCGGACGCCGCGCCCCCCGCCCCCGCCGCCCTCGCGGCCAAGGTGCGGACCCTCGCGCCGTCGATGACCCGCTCCATGCAGCGGGTCGCCGAGGCCGTCGCGGGCGACCCCGCGGGATGCGCCGCCCTCACGGTCACCGGCCTCGCCGAGCTCACCGGCACCAGCGAGGCGACCGTCGTGCGCACCGCCCGCCTCCTCGGCTACCCCGGCTACCGCGACCTGCGCCTCGCGCTCGCCGGACTCGCCGCCCAGCAGCAGTCGGGCCGCGCCCCCGCCGTCACCGCGGACATCGCCGTCGACGACCCGATCGCGGACGTCGTGGCGAAGCTGGCGTACGACGAGCAGCAGACCCTCGCCGACACCGCGGCCGGGCTGGACACCGTGCAGCTCGGCGCCGCCGTGGCCGCGCTCGCCACCGCCCGCCGCGTGGAGATCTACGGCGTCGCGGCCTCAGGCCTCGTCGCCCAGGACCTCGCCCAGAAGCTCCTCCGCATCGGGCACATCGCGCACGCCCACTCCGACCCGCACCTCGCCGTCACCAACGCCGTGACGCTGCGCGCCAAGGACGTGGCCATCGCGATCACCCACTCCGGTTCGACCGGCGACGTGATCGAACCCCTCCGCGTCGCCTTCGAGCACGGCGCCACCACGATCGCGATCACCGGACGGCCCGGCGCGGCCGTCTCGCAGTACGCCGATCACATACTGACCACCTCCACGGCCCGCGAGAGCGAGCTGAGGCCCGCCGCGATGTCGTCCCGTACGAGCCAGCTCCTCGTCGTGGACTGCCTGTTCGTGGGCGTGGCGCAGCGGACGTACGAGACGGCGGCCCCCGCGCTCGCCGCCTCCTACGAAGCGCTCGCCCACCGCCACCACCCGCGCAGCGGCAACAGCCGCTGACCTCCCCCGACCACCCCCCGCACACGAAAGAGCCGCAGACGCCATGACCTCGACCACCGACGCGACCGGCACGAGCGAGCCGCGCGACAACTACGGAGAGCTCCGCGCCCAGCTCGCCACCCTCACCACCGAGGCGTTCCGCCCCGAGCTCTCCGAGATCGACCGGCTGCCCACCGAGGAGATCGCGCGGATCATGAACGGCGAGGACGCCACCGTCCCCGCCGCCGTCGCCGAGCAGCTGCCCGCCATCGCCGCCGCCATCGACGGCACCGCCGAGCGGATGGCCCGCGGCGGCCGCCTGATCTATGCGGGCGCGGGCACCGCGGGACGGCTCGGGGTGCTCGACGCCTCCGAGTGCCCGCCCACCTTCAACACCGACCCGAGCGAGGTCCTCGGGCTCATCGCGGGCGGGCCGAGCGCGATGGTGAAGGCGGTCGAGGGCGCGGAGGACAGCAAGGAGCTCGCCTCCGGGGACCTGGAAGGGCTGAACCTCACCGAGGACGACGTGGTCGTCGGGATCTCCGCCTCCGGCCGCACCCCGTACGCGATCGGCGCGGTCGAGCACGCCCGCGCCCGCTACGGCGCGCTGACCATCGGACTCTCCTGCAACGCGGACAGCGCCCTCGCGGCCGCCGCCGAGCACGGCATCGAGGTCGTCGTCGGCCCCGAACTCCTCACCGGCTCGACGCGGCTCAAGGCGGGCACGGCCCAGAAGCTCGTCCTCAACATGCTGTCGACGATCACGATGATCCGCCTCGGCAAGACGTACGGAAACCTGATGGTGGACGTGCGCGCGTCCAACGAGAAGCTGCGGGCCCGCTCCCGCCGGATCGTCGCCCTCGCCACCGGCGCCTCCGACGCGGAGATCGAGGCCGCCCTCGCCGCCACCGACGGGGAGGTGAAGAACGCCATCCTCACCATCCTCGGCCAGGTCGACGGCCCCACCGCCGCCGAACTCCTCGCCACGTCCGACGGCCACCTCCGCGCGGCCCTCGACAACGCCCGTACCAGCTAGGCCACCCACCCCCCAGGCACAGCGCCACCCGCGCCACCCGCACAGCAAGGCACCGCACCATGGCACCTGACAAGAACCGCGCCACCGCCGCCGCGATCCTCCCCCTCGTCGGCGGCGCCCAGAACGTCACGTCCGTAGCCCACTGCATGACCCGGCTCCGCCTGGGCCTGGCCGACCGTTCGCTCGTCGACGACGACGCGCTGAAGGCCGTGCCCGCCGTGCTGGGCGTGGTCGAGGACGACACGTACCAGATCGTGCTCGGACCGGGCACGGTCGCCCGGGTCACGCCGGAGTTCGAGGCCATGGTGGCGGAAGGGCGGTCGGACGCACCGACGGCCGCCCCCGAACACACCCTCACGGCCGAGGAGTTGGCGGCTCAGGGCGCCGCGCTCAAGGAAGCCCGCAAGGCCAAGAACGCCACGCCCTTCAAGCTCTTCCTGCGCCGCATCGCGAACATCTTCGTGCCGCTGATCCCCGCCCTGATCGGCTGCGGCATCATCGCGGGCATCAACGGCCTCCTGATCAACCTGGAGTGGCTGCCGTCGATCACCCCCGCCCTCGCCGCCATCGCCTCCGGCTTCATGGCGCTGATCGCGGTGTTCGTCGGCTTCAACACGGCGAAGGAGTTCGGCGGTACGCCGATCCTGGGCGGCGCGGTCGCGGCGATCATCGTGTACGCGGGCGTCGCGAACATCGAGGCGTTCGGCCAGAAGCTCTCCCCGGGCCAGGGCGGCGTACTGGGCGCCCTCGGAGCCGCGGTCCTGGCCACCTACGTCGAGAAGTGGTGCCGGAAGTGGGTCCCGGAGGCGGTGGACGTTCTCGTCACCCCCACCCTCACGGTCCTGATCTCGGGCCTGGTCACGATCTTCGGCCTGATGTTCCTGGCGGGCGAGGTGTCGACCGGCATCGGTACGGCGGCGAACTGGCTCCTGGACAACACGGGCGCGTTCGCGGGCCTGGTCCTCGGCGGCCTCTTCCTCCCCCTGGTCATGCTGGGCCTGCACCAGGCCCTGATCCCCATCCACACCACGCTCATCGAACAGCAGGGCTTCACCGTCCTGCTCCCCATCCTGGCGATGGCGGGCGCGGGCCAGGTGGGGTGCGCGATCGCGGTGTTCGAGCGCCTCAAGCACAACACCTCCATCCGTACGACGATCAAGTCGGCGCTCCCCGCGGGCTTCCTGGGAGTCGGCGAACCCCTGATCTACGGCGTCTCGCTCCCCCTCGGCCGCCCCTTCATCACGGCGTGCGTGGGCGGCGCGGCGGGCGGCGCGTTCATCGGCTTCTTCTCGATGATCGGCGACAAGGTCGGCTCGACGGCGATCGGCCCGTCGGGCTGGGCCCTCTTCCCCCTCCTCGACGGCAACAAGGGCCTCGGCCTGACGATCGCGATCTACGGCGGCGGCCTGCTCGTCGGCTACCTGGTCGGGTTCCTCGCGACGTACTTCTTCGGCTTCAGCAAGGAGATGCTGGTGGAGCTGAACGCGGACGTCGATGCCGGGGAGTCCCCCGCGGCCCGAGCGGAAGCGGAACCAGCCACTCCCGGCACCGACCCGGCGAAGGCTCCGGCGGCGGTCTGAGCCCGCACCCACATGGCCGCGGGAGATTCGTTTCCTCGCACTTCCTGCGGGTGGTTTGAGAGCCCGGTCGAGGGGGACGCACGACGGCCCGACGCCATCCTTCGAGAGCCCAAGACCCTGGTAGGAAGAAGGATCGGTTCCCATGCGTCTTCGTCACACTCTCGGCGCCGCCCTCGGCGCCCTCGTCCTCCTCACGGCTCTGCCCAACTCGGCCGCCGCGGCCGACGGCCACGCCTTCTACGCGTGGGGCGACCCCGCGAGCCCGCAGTTCACAAAGCTGGAGGACCCCGAATCAGCAGTGCCTTGAGGTCGCCGAGGTCGAATCCGGGAAGAGCACGGACGCCTGGAAGTTCAAGAACTGGACGTCATCGAAGGTGATGCTCTTCTCGGAGGAGGAGTGCACGGGCACCAGGACAGACGTAGGTGTGGGCGGGGAGGCCGATCCCAACGTCAAGTTCCGGTCCCTCTACTTCAAGCCCGTCGGGACCTGACAGACAAGGCGGCGGAGGTCCGCCTCCGAGGGGCGGCACCCTCACTGACCGGGGTGCCGCCCTTCGGCGCATTGCCCCCTCAATCGCTGCGCGTCTCCTTCACGGCGCGATGCGGCGGCCCGCTCCAGCCGCCTGTTGTACGCCTGAAGGGCATGCGCGACAGCGGCCGCCTTCGTCCGGTGCCCCCGAGACGCATGGCGATCGCCAGTGCCTCGTCGTCGATCTCAATAGACGTCAGCGACATCTCGGTCTGCGATCTCGGGTCGGCGAACTCCGTCACTCGATCCGGCGAAGCCAGGCCACAACGGCTATTATGTCGTCAACTACATAATACGGTTCCCGCATGGAAACCCTGTACACGATCGAGATGGAGCCGGAGGTCCGCGCCTGGCTCGAACTCCTCACCGATCGACAGCACCGCAAGGTCGAGGAGTACGCGGAGTTGCTCGCCGCCATGGGCACGTACATCCCCATGCCGTTCGCCCGCCCGCTGCGCGCCGGGGTGTACGAGCTCCGCCCGACCTCAGACGGACAGGACACGCGCATCACCTACTGGTTCGCACCGGCCCGTCGCATCGTGCTCCTCACGGTCTTCCACAAGACCCGGATGCAGGAGAAGGGTCAGATCGACCGCGCGGTGCGGGTCCGTAAGGTGTGCGAGAGCGAGCACGGCCCGGCCCATCTGACGTACGACCGAGCCAAGGACGGAGAAGCGAAATGAGCCACACCCGCTGGAAGCTGGCCCGCGAGAGGAAGCTCCGCAAGGGGTACGCCGAGACGCCCGAAGTCGAGGCCGAGCGCGCCGAGATCCGCCTCGCGATGGCTTTCGCCAAGGCCGTGTACGACCGCCGCACCGAACTCGGCCTGACCCAGACGCAACTCGCCGATCGCGCGGGCCTCACCCAGGCCAAGATCTCCCGCGTCGAGGGCGCGGACGCCGTCCCCACCCTGCCCCTCCTGCGCCGCCTGGCCTCGGCGATGAACGCCTCCCTGAACATCGCGCTCGACGCCGACCACGAAGAGGTCAGGTTCATCGGCAACCCAGCGGCCTGATCCGCCGCTCACGGCAACCTCCCTTCCCGATTCACCCGCCGCACCCTCTCCAGCAGCACGTCCCCCGTCGGCGCCTCCCCCACCGACCCCGGCGGACAGTCCCACTCCCTCCCGCCGCCCAGCGGCCTCAGCTGCACGAGTCCCCCCTCGCAGCCCATGACCTCCCCGACGCTCCCGTCCCGGTAGTCGATCGCGTACGTGCCCGTCTCCGGCACGCTCGGGTCCTCACTCACCGCGCCGCCTCCAGCGCGGCGGCCAGCCGCAGTGCCGTGTCGAGGTTGCAGCGCCCCAACTCCACGAGGGGCAGCGTGCCGTCGCCCGCCGCGGTCAGCGGGTCCACGCGCAGCGACGGCAGGGTGACTCCCACTCCCGCGAGGCCCCCTCGCAGCTGCCGTACGGCCTCCTCCGCCGCCCTCAACCGTTCCTCCGCCGTCAGCGCCATGTGCCCTGCCCTTCACACCGAGTGTTGCTGTTTCCTCACTAAGCGTGTCCGCCTCTGCGTACGCTGAAAAGCTCCGGTGACCCAACAACCCCCCATGTCCAGCGCCGATGGAGGAGTTGCCCATGACCCGCCCCAAGGACCTGGACCCGTCCTCGAACCCCCGGGCCCTCCTGGGCGCCGAACTCCGCCATGCCCGCGAGCGGGCGGGCCTCAGCCAGGAGGCGCTGGGCGGCCCGCTCTTCGTAAGCGGTTCGTTCATCGGGCAGTTGGAGTCGGGTACGCGGCGGATGCACATGGAGTACGCGGTGTACTTCGACGAGGCCCTCGGCACGGGGGGCTTCTTCGCCCGCAATTGCCAGGCCATCGCGAAGTCCAAGTACCCGGATCACTTCGCGGAGGCGGCGGAGGCGGAAGCGGTGGCGACGGCCATCAGGGAGTACGCGCCTCAGCTGATCCCGGGGTTGTTGCAGACGGAGGCGTACGCGCGAGCAATGTTCTGCGATGGCCGACCTACTGCAACAGATGACGAGATCGACCAGCTGGTCGTCGCCCGGCTGGAGCGGGCGCACCTGCTCGACGACCCAACAACCCCCCTGTTGTGGGCCGTCCTTGACGAGGCGGTTCTGCGCCGAGTGGTCGGCGGACCTGCCGTAATGGCGGAAGTCCTGCATCACACTGCGGCGCTGGGACGGAAGCGCCGGGTCATCGTGCAGGTACTGCCCTTCGCAGCTGGTGGGCACATCGCGATGGGCGGCTCGCTCAAGCTGATGTCCTGCGAGAACGCTCCCACGCTCGCCTATCTGGAAGGCTTCGGAACGGGGCGCCTTGAAGACGACCCTGCGGCCGTCGCTCGGTACGAGTTGGCTCACGATCTGCTCGGAGCCAGCGCCCTCTCGCCGCGAGATTCCCTGGCCCTGATTGAGTCAGTGGCAGAGGATTACTCACATGAAGAGCAACAGCCCTGATTACGACCTGAGCAACGCCACGTGGCACAAGTCCTCCTACAGCGACGCAAGCGGCGGCAACTGCCTGGAGGTCGCCTCCTGGCGGAAGTCGACGTACAGCGGAGGTCAGGGCGGCGACTGCTTCGAAGTGGCCGACGGTCACCCGGAGTTCGTCCCCGTCCGCGACTCCAAGAACCCGAACGGACCCCACCTCACCTTCCGCGCCGCGAGCTGGTCCGCGTTCGTGGCGCACATGAAGCCGGGGACTTCGGTGGGCCTGCGTCTTTGAAGGTCGCCGGGGCCGCCCGGTGTTTTGCGGAGTGTGGCGGCTCCGGGCCGGAAGTAAAGGGCGCTCCGCTGCGCTGCGCGTCGGCTGCGCCGATTCCGCTGCGCTCCACCCTTGACTCCCGCCCCTGCACCGCACGCAGACCTTGACCCGGACGGCCAGGGGTGGGGGCTGCGGGATCGCCGCTCGGGCCATCACCTTTCATCGCCGGGTGCGGACCGGCCCAACGTGAGTCACCCTCACCGCACGCGTGCGGCATCGCCGCTCGGGTCATCGGCTCGCGCTGCCGGGTGCGGACCGGCCCAACGTGCGTCGCTCTCACGGTTTGGGGTGAGTCAGCCGCTCTCGTTGCTGGGTGCGGTCCGGCCCATCGTGCCTCGCCGTCACCGTCGCGGTTGGGGTGCGGGTGCGGGTGCGGGTGCGGGTGCGGGTGCGGGTGCGGGTGCGGGTGCGGGTGCGGGTGTGGGTGTGGGTGCGGCATGGCGTGCGGGCGGCGACCGCCCCGCCCCAAGCGCCACCAGCCCTCGGCCCCGGGCCCCGGGCCCTTCGGCACCTACTTTGGAAAAGTTGCGAACCGACCCGCCGCGCGCCCCCTTCCCACACCCCGTGCGCCGTCCCGCCCACCACTCATCTCCCGTATCCGGCAGGGCAAGCCCGCATGCGCGGGGGTCGCATGGGGCTTGGATGGGGGGCGCACGGCGATCCCCTTCGCAACTTTCCGAAAGTAGGTGCCGGAGGGCGCGGCCCGACCCAACCACCCGCTCCCACACCCCCCACACCTCGCGCATCCGGCAGGGCACGCCCCGCATGCCCGGGGGCGCATCGGGCACGGGTGGGGGGCGCGCGGGGAATCCATTCACCACTTTTCCAAAACAGGTGCCGGAGGGCCCGGGGTCTGGCGGCCCATCGGCAGATCGACCATCGCTCCCGCCCACGATGGGCCGGCCCGCACCCGGCAACGAGAGCGGCTGACCCACCCCAAACCGTGACGCCCGCTCGCGTTGGGCCGGTCCGCACCCGGCCGCGCGAGCGGATGGCCCGAGCGGCGACGCCGCGCGGCTGGCCCAGCCGCGACCGTGGCGGCCGCCCACGATGGACCGGTCCGCACCCGGCGATGAAAGGTGATGACTCATCCCAGCCGGACCCGTAGCCCCCACCCCTGGCCGTCCGGGTCAAAGTCAACGTGCGGTGGAGGGACGGGAGTCAAGGGTGGAGCGCAGCGGAATCGGCGCAGCCGACGCGACGCAGGAGCGCCCTTTACTCCCGGCCCGGAACCGCCACACTCCGCAAAACACCGGGCGGCCCCGGTCACCATCAACGCCCCCGGCCCACCGAAGTCCCCGCCCGGCGCCCACCCCGACGCTCAAGTCACGAACCCCGAGCCCTCTTTCAGTGGAACGGGAGGCGGGCCTCAACCCACCCTCCCTCCCTGCGAGTTGGAGGACCCAACACTTTTCGCGTTCGACTTGCCACGCAGCGTGACAACGGCTTAGCGTGCCCGCATAACGAACAACCCCCGCCCGGTGCTGGAACACCTGCGGGGGTTTAACCATCACGATCGAAAGAACGAGTTCCGATCCATGGCTGACGCCAAGCTTAGTGCCGCCTTCCTGCCCACGCACGCGACCCCCCACGCGGGCTCCCACCCGATGGCCAACCCGGGTTACGGGAAACGCTCCACCCCGTCCCAACTCCCCCGGACGAACGACGACTTCCTCCACCTCCCGCCCCGCGAGGCGTCCATCGCCGCGTACCTCGACCGGCTTCCCGAAGGCACGGACATCTCCGTGAAGACGCTGGCCAAGCACCTCCCGTACGGACAGTGCGCCCTCCGCACGGCCCTCAACAGGATCCAGGACGCAGGGCACTTGAAACGCGGCAGGGAACACGTGAGCGGCAGCGGCAGCGCCCGCTGGATCACCCGAACGTGGTTCTCGCGCACCGCGCGCGACGACGCCTGGTGGGCGGCGTTCACGCGGGGCGACGTAGCGGAGGAAGCGGGATCGGAGGAAGCGGGGCCGGAGGGAGCGGGGCCGGACAGACACCGGCCCGCCACCCGCAGCCGCGCGTTCATCCTGCTCGCGGCCCTCGGCCGGACGGCCCCCGCGCTGTCCCTCTCGTCCGCGGACTGCGCCGCCCTGGCACCGCTGGCCACGGCGTGGTTCGCGCGAGGTGCCGCGGAGCCGGACATGCTCCGTGCGCTCACAGCCGGGCTGCCCAGCCCGGTCCACAGCCCCGCGGCCCTCGTCCGGAGCCGCCTCACGACGAAGCTCCCCCCGGAGCCGCCGCCCCGCCCCGTCCTCCGCGTGCTGGAGTGCATGACCTGCGGCGCCCCGGGCCGCCCAGAGGTCCTGCCGGGTGGCGTGTGCGGCCCGTGCCGGGGCGAGCCCGGCCACCGGCGGCACCCCTCAGCGCTGCCATCGGCCCGGGTCCATGCACACGCGGCCACCGCCCGCGCAGCGGCATCCCGCTCACAGGAGAGGACACAGCCATGACCATGCGGCTCACTCGCGCCAGAAGCGGGGCACGATGTAGGGGAGGAGGCGACGCCATGACCCCCAGCATCGAAGAGCACGCCCAGATGACCGTCGAAGAGTTCGAGCATCTGGAGAAGCATGCTCCCGACGCGGTGAAGCTCGAATTCATCCGAGGAAAGCTGAAGGTCAAGCCGATGCCGGACCAGCGTCACAGGGCCATCGTCATGTGGCTGCTGACCCAGTGCATGCAGCAACGCCCCGAGCTGCTGCTGTACCCCGAACAGGATCTCCAGGTGGAGGCGTACCGGAACGGCCGGGCCTACGCGGACGGCGCCCTCGCTCCGGTCGACCACTTCGTGGATCAGGAGGGCATGTGGGCCGACACCGAGGGCGTCCTGATGGTCGTCGAGGTCACCTCGAAGGACTCGGACACCCATCTCCGCGACCGAGTGGAGAAGCGCGACGGCTACGCGGCGGCGGGCATCCCCGTCTACCTGCTCGTCGACCGCGACAAGGGCGTACTCGTCGTATTCAGCGAACCCATGAACGGTGCGTATCAGCGCTGCCCCACCTACCCCTTCGGGGACACCGTCCGGCTGCCCGAGCCGGTGAACATCACCTTGGCCACCGAGAAGCTCAAGGACTACGCCGACTGACACGGCACGCACCGCCCCCGCGTCGTCTTCGCGACATACTTTCCCCGCCGGGCGGGCAGCCGACGCCCCTCGCCCCGCCCTCACGTGGCCGACGCACCACCCCTTCCTGCGCGCCCCCGCCCCGTACCGCCCGGTCACCCCTGGCCGACCGCCCCGACCCCTCGTGAGCCCCGCACGGGAACGGCCGAACGCGCGCTGTCCGAAAGGTCGCCGAGACCCTGCCCCTGATCACGGCGCGTACCGATGATGGCACCCCACGTCATCGAAGCGGCACGACCGGAGGGGACCCTCATGACCGACTCCAACGAGCCCACTCAGCCCGATCTGGAGCACCTGGACGAGCGCGAGGTGGCCGAAGCGATCGGGGCCGCCGCCCGCATCACCCTGGCCCCCGGCCCGAGGGAAGCACGGGAGGCCCCCGCCGAGGCACCGGCGCCCGACGACGAGTGGGCGCTGCCCGGCGGCACCGCCTGGGTGTACCTCGCCGACAAGGAGAAGGGCCTGACCCGCCCGGTGATCCTCGGCGACGGCTTCAACAGCGGGCCGAGCGAGCTGGACTTCTCCTGGGAGATCCTGGAGCGCGGCCCGTATCCGTTCCTGAGCGAGCTGCGCAACCGCGGCCGCGACGTCATCCTGCTCGGCTTCGACGAGCGCAGCGCGTCGATCCTGGAGAACGCGGAAGTCGCGAGGGCCGCGATCCTGGAGGCGATCGCGCGGCGCCGGGGCAACCACCCGCTGGCCGTCGGCGGGTTCAGCATGGGCGGCCTGGTCACGCGGTACGCACTGGCCAAAATGGAGCACGACGGAGGACCGGAGAACGACCACCAGACGGACCTGTACTTCTCCTACGACAGCCCGCACCGCGGCGCCTGGATCCCCATCGCGCTGCAGGCGTTCGCGCACTACATCCGCAAGCTCAACGCCGCGTTCTCGAACCAGATGAACAGCCCGGCCGCGCGGCAGCTGCTGTGGCAGCACATCGGCGAGTGGGGTGACACACCGGAGACCGACAAGGAACGCGGTACGTTCCTCGCCGAGCTGGAGCGGGTGGGCGGATGGCCGTCGCGGCCCAGGAAGATCGGCGTCGCGAACGGGGTGCGCATCGGGGAGAGCAACGGGATCCGCCCCGGCGAGCAGGCGTTCCACGGGAAGGGGCTGGCGATCACCGGCACCCGGCTGTACACGCAGTCCGCGGGTGAGGCCGAACTCGTGGCGCAGTTGCGGGTGGTGACCTTGCGGCGGCCGCACATCAACACGTCGGGGCTGCCTGAGATCGACGGCGCTCCGGGCGGCACCCTGGAAGGCTTCGGCATCCTCGCCGACGAGCTGAACAAGGTCCCGGCCCTGATCGGCCTCCGCTCCGAGGCGGACATCCGGGAGCACTGCTTCGTGCCGACGGTCAGCGCGATCGCCCTGCGCGACATCGACACGCACGAGAAGCTGTACGAGCCGGTGACGGCCGCGGCGGAGAAGGAGAGCGAACTCGACGAGTTCCTCTGCGCCTCCCGGAACGAGGGCCACACCCTCGTCACCGAAGAGCTCTGCACCTGGCTCATGGAGCGTCTGCCGTAGGGCGCCCTGGCCCCTACGAACGCTGAAGCGCCCGGTTCGGGAAACGCCCGAGGGCGGCACCCCTTCCTGGGAAGGAGTGCCGCCCTCGGTACGTCAGGACGTGATCAACCAGAGGTCGATCAGAAGTCCATGTCACCGCCCGGCATGCCGCCGCCGGCCGGGGCAGCGCCCGCCTTCTCCGGCTTGTCGGCGATGACGGCCTCGGTGGTGAGGAACAGCGCGGCGATGGAGGCGGCGTTCTGCAGGGCAGAGCGCGTCACCTTCGCCGGGTCGAGGATGCCCTCGGCGATCATGTCCACGTACTCACCGGTCGCGGCGTTGAGGCCGTGGCCGACGGTGAGGTTGCGGACCTTCTCCACGACGACGCCACCCTCGAGACCACCGTTGACGGCGATCTGCTTGAGCGGGGCCTCCAGCGCGAGCTTCACGGCGTTGGCGCCGGTCGCCTCGTCACCGTCGAGCTCGAGCTTCTCGAAGACAGCAGCGGCCTGCAGCAGGGCCACGCCACCACCGGCGACGATGCCCTCTTCGACGGCGGCCTTCGCGTTGCGAACGGCGTCCTCGATGCGGTGCTTGCGCTCCTTGAGCTCGACCTCGGTCGCGGCACCGGCCTTGATGACGGCCACGCCGCCCGCGAGCTTCGCCAGGCGCTCCTGGAGCTTCTCGCGGTCGTAGTCCGAGTCGCTGTTCTCGATCTCGGCGCGGATCTGGTTGACGCGACCCTGGACCTGGTCGCTCTCACCGGAGCCGTCGACGATCGTCGTCTCGTCCTTGGTGATGACGACCTTGCGGGCGCGGCCGAGCAGGTCGAGACCGGCGTTCTCCAGCTTGAGGCCGACCTCCTCGGAGATGACGGTGCCACCGGTGAGGATGGCGATGTCGCCGAGCATGGCCTTGCGGCGGTCACCGAAGCCGGGCGCCTTGACGGCGACGGACTTGAAGGTGCCACGGATCTTGTTGACGACCAGGGTCGACAGGGCCTCGCCCTCGACGTCCTCGGCGATGATCAGCAGCGGCTTGCCGGACTGCATGACCTTCTCGAGGAGCGGAAGGAGGTCCTTCACGTTCGAGATCTTCGAGTTGACGATCAGGATGTACGGGTCGTCGAGCGACGCCTCCATACGCTCCATGTCGGTGGCGAAGTACGCCGAGATGTAGCCCTTGTCGAAGCGCATGCCCTCGGTGAGCTCGAGCTCGAGACCGAAGGTCTGCGACTCCTCGACGGTGATGACGCCTTCCTTGCCGACCTTGTCCATCGCCTCGGCGATGAGCTCGCCGATCTGGGTGTCGGCGGCGGAGATGGAGGCCGTGGAAGCGATCTGCTCCTTGGTCTCGACATCCTTCGCCTGCTCGAGGAGGGCGCCGGAGACGGCCTCGACGGCCTTCTCGATGCCGCGCTTGAGGGCCATCGGGTTGGCACCGGCGGCCACGTTGCGCAGACCCTCGCGCACCAGGGCCTGGGCCAGGACGGTCGCGGTCGTCGTGCCGTCACCGGCGACGTCGTCCGTCTTCTTCGCGACCTCCTTGACCAGCTCGGCGCCGATCTTCTCGTACGGGTCCTCGAGCTCGATCTCCTTGGCGATGGAAACACCATCGTTGGTGATCGTGGGGGCGCCCCACTTCTTCTCGAGGACGACGTTGCGACCCTTGGGGCCCAGGGTCACCTTGACGGCGTCGGCGAGCTGGTTCATGCCGCGCTCGAGGCCGCGCCGTGCCTCCTCGTCGAACGCGATGATCTTGGCCATGTGAAGTGGTCCTCCCGGACGATGGGGGTCCCCCCTGCTCCCTCCAGGAGCTTGGGGGAGGAAACGCAACGGATCGTGGAGGTGCCCGCGACGGACGGCCTGCAGCCCTTGTGGTTCCTTGCCCCACTCGGCCTGCGGACCTCACCGGCCCGATCCAAGTTCTGTCACTCTCACTGGGAGAGTGCTAAGCCCAATGATTAGCACTCGACCCCTGCGAGTGCAAGCGCCTCTCGCAGATCACGGACAGGCCCCTGGCCTACCCCGGACGCCCCGGACGCACACGAGGGGCCCGTACCCCAGATGGGATACGAGCCCCTCGCGATGCTTGCTTCGGTGGTCGGTCGCGCCGAGCTAGACGGCGAGTTTGACCATGTCCGCCTGCGGACCCTTCTGGCCCTGCGAGATCTCGAACTCGACTCGCTGACCTTCTTCAAGGGTGCGGTAACCGTCCATCTGGATCGCGCTGTAGTGGACGAAAACATCCGCACCACCGTCGACCGCGATGAAGCCGTACCCCTTCTCCGCGTTGAACCACTTGACGGTGCCCTGAGCCATGCCTAACTCCCCTATTACTGGCCCTTGCACAGGACCGCACTTCGCGGACCCGGGTCAGACCTCACCCCCCACTGGTAGGGGTGTGCGCCGGAACGCGTCGACCGCCGCTGAATGTATCTGTCCAACTGCCGTCTGCAACAGGTCAATCGGACGAGAATTCTGGGCACGCGCGATCGGCGATATGCGGAGAGTTCGCCAGAAGTCAGGGCAATTCGGGCCAGGCAAATGCCGCATAAGGATCAAATGGGCAGCACTCTTTGGCTACTTCTTGTCGGCTCCAGGCCGACTTCGTATATGCACTCGGCACTGACGGCGAAGCACGCTTCCCAACTGTACCGCGCTCAACCATGCAGAATTGCCCCCTCCGTTTCTCTCGCGGAGGGGGCAATTCAGATAACGCAGGGTGCTTGCGTAAAGATTCAGCCGCCGGCGACGGCGGGAATGATCGAGACACCGGCACCGTCCGGAGTGGCCGTCTCCAGGCCCTGCTCAAAACGGACGTCGTCGTCGTTCACGTACACGTTGACGAAGCGGCGCAGCTTGCCCTGGTCGTCCAGGACGCGGGCGGCGATGCCGGTGTGGTTCTTCTCCAGATCGGCGATGACCTCCCCGAGGTTCGCCCCCTCGGCGGCGACCTCGGACTTGCCGTCGGTGTAGGTGCGGAGAATGGTGGGGATGCGGACGTTGACGCTCATGGTGTTCACCTCAGAAGTACGGGGGCGGAGGGATGGCGCCCCTGAAAGGGGCGCGGGGAACTGCGCGACCAGCCGCAGCGGGCCCGCAGGGAAGCTACGGCCTATCCGGCAAGACCCGCGGAGCGAAACGCGTCGAGGCTCGGCTTGATGGTGGCCGTGGCCTGCGACGTCTCAGCGACGGCGTCGAGCGTCTTAAGGCCGTCCCCGGTGTTGAGCACGACCGTGGTGAGGGACGGGTCGATGAGGCCCGCCTCGACCAGCTTCTTGGTGACGCCCACCGTCACACCGCCCGCGGTCTCCGCGAAGATGCCCTCCGTGCGGGCGAGGATCTTGATCGCGTCGACGACCTGCTCGTCGTTCACGTCCTCCACCGCCCCGCCCGTACGACGCGCGATGTCGAGCACGTAGGGCCCGTCGGCGGGGTTTCCGATGGCCAGCGACTTGGCGATGGTGTTCGGCTTCTGCGGGCGGACCACGTCCTGGCCCGCCTTGAAGGCCGCCGACACCGGCGAGCAGCCCTCGGCCTGCGCGCCGAAGATCTTGTAGGGCTTGTCCTCGACGAGGCCGAGGGCGATGAGCTCCTTGAGCCCCTTGTCGATCTTCGTGAGCTGCGATCCTGAGGCGATCGGGATGACGAGCTGGTCGGGCAGCTGCCAGCCGAGCTGCTCGCAGATCTCGTACGCGAGGGTCTTGGAGCCCTCGCCGTAGTACGGCCGCAGGTTGACGTTGACGAAGCCCCAGCCCTCGCCCAGCGGGTCACCGATGAGCTCGGAGCAGAAGCGGTTCACGTCGTCGTAGTTGCCCTCGATGCCGACGAGCTCGCCGCCGTACACCGCGGCCATGACGACCTTGCCCTGCTCCAGGTCGTGCGGGATGAACACGCAGGAGCGGAAACCGGCGCGGGCCGCGGCGGCGCCGACGGCGCCCGCGAGGTTGCCGGTGGAGGAGCACGACAGGGTGGTGAAGCCGAAGGCGCGCGCCGCTTCGAGCGCCTGCGCGACGACCCGGTCCTTGAAGGAGTGCGTGGGGTTGCCGGAGTCGTCCTTGACGAACAGCTTGCCCTGTTCGACGCCGAGCTCCGCGGCGAGGTTGTCGGCCTTGACGAGCTTGGTCCAGCCGGGGTTCAGGTTGGGCTTGTCGGCCACGTCGGCGGGGACGGGCAGGAGGGGGGCGTAGCGCCAGATGTTGGCGGGGCCCGACTCGATCTGCTTGCGGAGGGCTTCCGGGTCACCGAGCGGCAGGTCGTACGCGACTTCGAGGGGACCGAAACACTCGGCACAGGCGAAGATCGGACCGAGCGGGAACTTGGTGCCGCACTCACGGCAGGAGAGGCCGGATGCGGGCCCGAGGTCTACGGAAGAGGTGGTGCTTTCGGTGGCGACAGTCTGCACAGCCATGGAGGCGAGGCCCTTTCTCCTCATCTTCCTCGCGACGCATCTCGCCACGAGACGGAATTGGCACCTTCCCGAGCCGGGAGCCTCGCGGCGCTTACTGCGCACACGGTGACGAATGCGTCTACCGACGCGTGGCGGCTGGGTGGTTGCCGGGGCTTCAACGGGCCGTATCCCTCTGCCCCTCTGGATGAGCGGTATTCGATTATGGGTTTCAGTTGTCGATCTCAACGCGGCGGCGACCCCGACATGCGATGGTCACCGGCGTTGTTCAAGACTGTAACCGAAGCCCCGGACCCTTGAGATAGTCGTCCGAACCGCGAGATGGATCACATATGGGAGGACCACGACCGTGCTGGAAGAGGTCGAGCACTGGCTGAGCAGGCGTTCCTGGTCCGTCGCCGACCGCCCGCGGGACCGGCTGGCCGCCGCGAAACGTGCGGGCGGCGCGTCGGTGAGCGTCGTGCTGCCCGCGCTCGACGAGGAGGGGACGGTCGGCGAGATCGTCGCCGAGATCCGTCGTGAGCTGATGGAGAAGGTCCCGCTGGTCGACGAGCTCCTGGTGATCGACTCCGGCTCCGGCGACCGTACCGCCGAGGTCGCCGCGGCCGCGGGCGCCAAGGTCGTCCACCGTGACGCGATCCTGCCGCGCGTGCCCGCGGTCCCGGGCAAGGGCGAGGTGCTGTGGCGCTCGCTGCTGGTGACGGGCGGCGACATCGTGGCGTTCGTCGACGCGGACCTGAAGGACTTCTCGGCGGACTTCGTCTCCGGCATCGTGGGCCCGCTGCTCACCGACCCGGACGTGGCGTTCGTGAAGGCGATGTACGACCGTCCGCTGGCCGGGGCCGCCGGGCAGGGCGGCCGGGTCACCGAGCTGATGGCGCGGCCGCTGCTGAACATGCACTGGCCGCAGTTGGCCGGTTTCGTACAGCCGCTGGGCGGTGAGTACGCGGCCCGCAGGTCGCTCCTTGAGCGGCTGCCGTTCCCCGTCGGGTACGGCGTGGAGCTGGGCCTGCTCGTGGACGCGCTGCACACCGTGGGCCTGGACGCGCTGGCACAGGTCGACGTGGGGGTGCGCAGGCACCGGCACCAGGACGGGCAGGCGCTCGGGCGGATGGCGGCGGCGATCTACCGGACGGCTCAGCTGCGGCTGGCGCGCGGGCATCTCGTACGTCCCGAGCTCACGCAGTTCGTCCGCGGCGAGCACGGGTTCGAGCCGAGGACCCATCCGGTGGACACGGAGGAGCGGCCGCCCATGGCCGATATCGACGAGTATGCGCACCGTCGCGTGGCGTAGCCACCGGATATGATCCGTTTTGCCTACATTGCCCTTTTATGTGGGTCAGACGTATGTGGGCACGAGATGCCATGAGAGCCATGCGGCGAGCGGGCGGACTGACACTCGCCACCGCCACCGTCGCCGCCGGGGTGCTCACCGCGACCGCGACACCCGCTTCCGCCGAGGTCATCGAGCCCTTCGCGAAGCGCTACGACGAATCGCTGTACGGGGACTTCAAGACCATCGGCAACACGGTCCTGGACTGCCCGACGAGCCCCGCCGACGTGGCCGCCTCCTGCGAGGAGACCCAGCAGGCCAAGGGCGCCAAGAACAACAACAACTTCGTCGAGCGCCGGATCGACACCGCGGGCCTGACCGGCACCTTCGACTCCAGCACCGGCCGGGTGACCGTCCCACCGGGCGCCCAGGTCGACTACGCGCGCCTGTTCTGGGGCGGCAACGCGGGCACGCACCGCTTCGGCAGGACCGTGCGCGACATCTGCGACCTCAACCGCGAGGGCAACAAGCCCGTGGACCCGGCGCCCGGCGACCCGCTCACCACGAGCCCGGTCATCCGCGTCGGCGGCGGCGCCCAGTCCACGGTGAACGTCGAGAACGCGGTCCGCTCCCCGAACGCGACGCAGGGCCCGCACTACTACACCGCCGAGGCCGACGTCACCGACGCCTTCCAGGGCGCGCCCACCGGCAGCCCCGTCGAGGTGGCCGTCGGCAACATCTGGGCGCCGTCCGGCCAGGGCTGCGTCGGCGGCTGGTCGCTGACCGTCGTCTACAAGTACGACGGGCCGAACGAGCAGTACGCGCCGGACCGCCGCAACGTCTACATCTGGGGCGGCCACGTCATCCAGCGCTCGACCAGGCGCGCCGCGGCCCCGGACGGCTCCACCACCGTCCCCGTCGACGGCTTCTACCGCACCGCGGGCGACATCCACGCCAGCGTGACCGCGTACGAGGGGGACTGGAACACCAAGGGCGACCGGTTCCTCGTCGACGGCAAACCGGTCACCGAGCCGCACTCGGGCAAGGCCGACAACTTCTTCGTCAGCGAGGACGACGGCGCGGTCGATCCCAAGTACCGCAACAACCTGAGCATCGACGCCAAGGCCTTCGAGGTGCCGGACGGGGCGATCCCCGTGGGCGCCACGTCGGCGAAGCTGACCTTCACCAGCACCGGCGACGTGTACGTCCCCTCCCAGCTGGCGCTCTCCGTGCCGGTGCCGGACCTGGAGGTCACCAAGACCGCCTCGCCCGCGAAGGTGAAGCCGGGCGACAGGCTGACGTACACGGTCAAGGCGAAGAACATCAGCAAACTGCCCTACCCCGGCGCGAGGTTCAGCGACGACCTGAGCGGCAACCTCGACGACGCGACGTACGACCACGACGTGAAGGCCTCCACCGGAACCGTCTCGTACACGAAACCGAAGATCGGTTACGTCGGTGACATCGGTCCCGGCGAGACCGCGACCGTCACCTACTCGGTCACCGTGAACGATCCGGTCAGCGGCGACGGCAAGCTGCTCAACAACGTCGACGTGGAGACCCCGCGCTCCAACTGCGACAAGGGCAGCACCGACCCGAACTGCACGTCCGAGCCGGTCATCGACATGCCCGTGCCGCCGGTCGTCGTGGGCAGCTCCCCCGCCCGGCGGACCGTCCCGGCGTGCGGCTCGACCACGAACACGATCACCGTGCGCAACCCGTCGCGCGACCCCCGCGTCGGCGCCACCGCGTCCTGGCCCGTGCGGCCCGGCAGCGAGCCCGTGGCCAGTGCGGGCAAGGTCACCAAGCGGGGCTCCACCTACGTGTGGAAGGGCAACGTCCCCGCCAAGGGCAAGGTCACCATCACCCAGAAGATCAAGGTGTCCTGCACCCCCGGCAAGGTCACCGTCATCACCGTGACGGCACCGGGCAGCAACTGCGCCAGGACGCGGCGCGGCGGCGACGACCCCTGCACCACGGCGATCCTCGCCCAGCGGGTGCAGGGCAGGGCCGCACCGGCACCGGAGCAGCCCGGACAGCCGCAGGCGGGACCGCAGCGGCCCAGCAAGCAGCCGCACCGTGCGCGCGGTGAGCTCGCCGCGGCGGGCCCCTCCTCGACCCTGTTCTACAGCGGGGCCGCGGCCGCGCTGTGCGGGCTCGGCGTGCTCGTGCTCGTCGCGGCACGCGGGCGCCGCGACTGACCCACCCGGCACGGCGGAGCACGGCGGCCGGACCTCCTTCCCAGGGAGTCCGGCCGCCGTACGTTTGAGGGTTTACGGGACTGGCTACGTTCTGCCACATGGTCTCCGAGTCCACATCGTCAGCAGCGCACGTCCTCGTCGCGTCCAACCGCGGCCCCGTCTCGTACAGCGTGGGAGAGGACGGGGAGCTGAGTGCCAAGCGCGGCGGCGGCGGCCTCGTCTCCGGGCTCAGCGCCATCGGCGACGACGCCGACGCCCTGTGGGTGTGCGCGGCGCTCGGCGAGGGCGACCGCGAGGCGGTGCGGCGCGGCGTCGGGGAGCCCGGCGTGCGGATGCTGGACATCGACGCGGCGATCCACGCGGACGCGTACAACGGCATCGCGAACTCGGTGCTGTGGTTCGTCCACCACATGCTCTACCAGACACCGCTGGAGCCGGTCTTCGGCCCGGAGTTCCGCACGCAGTGGGCGGCGTACGAGACGTACAACCGGGCGTTCGCCGAGGCGCTGGCCCGGGAGGCGGCGCCGGGGGCGGCGGTTCTGGTGCAGGACTACCACCTGGCGCTGGTGCCGGGCATGCTCCGCGAACTCCGCGAGGACCTGCGCATCGGCCACTTCTCGCACACCCCGTGGGCGCCCGCCGACTACTTCCGGATGCTCCCCGACGACGTGGCCGAGCAGCTGCTGCGCGGGATGCTCGGCGCGGACCGGCTCGGCTTCCTCACCGGGCGGTGGGCGGACGCGTTCACCGAGTGCTGCGTGCGGATCGTCGGCGGCACGTCGGGCACCCGGATCGGGGTGCACGGGCTCGGCGCCGACGCGGACTTCCTGCGGGAGCGGTCGCGGCGGGACGACGTCGAGGAGCGGATGCGGGCGCTGCGGGAGCAGGCGGGTGAGCAGGACGGAGAGGCCCGGAAGCTGATCGTGCGGGTGGACCGCACGGAGCTGTCCAAGAACATCGTGCGCGGCCTGCTGGCCTACCGGGAGCTGCTGGACACCCGCCCCGAATGGCGCGAGCGCGTCGTGCACGTCGCCTTCGCCTACCCCTCCCGGCAGGACCTCGCCGTCTACCGCGACTACACGGAGGAGGTCTCGCGGGTCGCCGCGGAGATCAACTCCACGTTCGGCACGGCCGGTTGGACGCCGGTCGTCCTGCACGTCAAGGACGACTTCGCGCGCTCGCTCGCCGCCTACCGGATGGCGGACGTGGCCCTGGTCAACCCCATCCGCGACGGCATGAACCTCGTCGCGAAGGAGGTCCCCGTCGTCTCCGACGAGGGCTGCGCGCTGGTCCTGTCGCGGGAGGCGGGCGCCCACGAGGAGCTCGCCGACGACGTCCTCTCCGTGAACCCCTTCGACGTGATGGCCACGGCCGAGGCGCTGCACGCGGGCCTCCTCATGCCGCAGGACGAGCGCGCCGAACGCACCAAGCGGCTCGCGGCGGCGGCGACGGCGCTGCCGCCCGCCCAGTGGTTCCTGGACCAGCTGCGGGCGCTCACCGGCTGACCCCGGGCAGTCCAAGCACCCCTTCCGTTTGTCCATGGGCGCCGGGGCGCGGGCGTCACTACGGTCCACGGCATGACTCTGCGTCGCACGAGCATCGTGGCAGCCGTGGTCCTGGCCGCGGCGGCGGCCCCGTTGGCACCTTCCGCCTCCGAGGCCTCCTCCGCCCCTTCCGCCTTTGTGAAGGCGTCCACCTACTACGTCGACTGCGCCGCGGGCGACGACTCCGCGTCCGGCACCTCCGCGAGGACGGCCTGGCGCACGGTGGCCAAGGCGAGCGGGCACGCCTTCGGCCCCGGCGACCGGCTCCTGCTGAAGCGGGGCACAAGCTGCACGGGGGTGCTGGCTCCCAAAGGTGCGGGTGCGGCCGGCGCCCCCGTGCGCATCGACGCGTACGGAAGCAAGCGGGCCGCCAAGCCGCACATCGAGGGCGGCGGCGCCCGCGCGGCCCTCCACCTGGTCGACACCGAGCAGTGGGAGATCCGGAACCTGGACCTCTCCAACACCGGACCCGCCACCACCACCGAGCGCCGCGCGGGCCTCTACGTCCGGCTGGCCGACTACGGCGTGGCCCACCACTTCGTCGTCGACGGGGTCGACGTGCACGACGTGAACGGCGCCGACTTCAAGGACCCCGACCCCAGCGGCGGCATCCTCTTCACCGTCCAGGGCACCGCGAAGCCCACCCGCTTCGACGGCGTCCGCGTCGAGAACTCCACCGTCCGCCACGTCGACCGCACCGGCATCGCCACCTCCTCCACCTGGGGCCGCGACGTCGAGGGCGCCAACTGGCTCTCCACCGGCGTGCGGTTCCGGCGCAACAAGGTGTACGACGTGGGCGGCGACGGCATCGTCGTGCAGAAGGCCAGGGGCGCGCTGGCGGAGCACAACTACGTCGACGGCTTCAACATGCGCTCCGGCGGCTACAACGCGGGGCTGTGGGCCTGGCAGTCCGACGACGTGGTCTACCAGTACAACGAGGTGACCGGCGGCCACGGGACGCGCGACTCCATGGCGTACGACATCGACGGCGGCAACAACCGCAACGTCTACCGCTACAACTACAGCCACGACAACGAGGGCGGCTTCCTGCTGGTCTGCAACGCCGAGGACACGATCAGCGACGGCAACCGCGTCCACGACAACATCAGCGTCAACGACCGCAACACCGCGTCGCCCTACGCCGTGATCTCCGTGGTCTGCGGCGCGTCGACGGACACGCAGGTCTACCGCAACACGGTCGTCACCGACCGCTCCGACACCGCCCTCGTCTCGAACAACGGGCCGTCCGGCGTCACCTTCCGCGACAACGTCTTCGTCGGCGCGCCCGGCGCGGGCTCCCCCATCAAGGACACGGTCAGCACCTACGAGGGCAACCTGTACTGGAACACCGCGCAGCCCCGCGACCCGAAGGCCGTGAACGCCGACCCGCGCCTCGTCTCCACCGCGCCGCGCGCCCCCGGCGACGTACGCCTGAAGCCCGGTTCACCCGCGCGGGGCGCGGGCACGCCGACCGCCGACGGGACCACGCACGACTACTTCGGCAATCGGATCCCGAACCCGCCCAACATCGGGGCGGATCAATCCAGTTGAACCAGAGATCAATCCAATTGAGCGCCGATCCACGACAGCAGCCGCACCACTCCGGCGGGACCGTCCACCACCAGGTCGGCCCGCCCGGCGAGCTCCGCGACCTCCGAACTGCCGCTGCACACGAGCAGACCCGCGACCCCGTCCGAGCGGAGCTTCTCCACGGCGCCGAACGCGGGCAGGTCGCCGAGGTCGTCCCCCGCGTAGAGCACGGACTCGGCGCCCACCTCCCGCAGGTACTCGGCGAGGGCCACGCCCTTGTCCATGCCGGGCGGCCGCAGCTCCAGGACGAGACGGCCGGGCTCGACGATCAGGCCGTGCCGGGCCGCCAGCTCGCCCAGCGGCTCCCGCAGCGCCTCGAAGGCCGCCTGCGGATCCTGTGCGCGGCGCGTGTGCACCGCGACGGCCCGGCCCTTCTCCTCGGTCCACGTGCCGCGCCAGGCGCCGATCGCGTCCAGGAACCCGGGGAGCTCGGCGCGCACGGCCGCGACCCCGGGATGCGGCTCGGCGGCGCGCACCGTGCCGGTGACGGCGTCCCAGCGCTCGGCGCCGTAGTGCCCGAGGACGACGAGGTGCTCCAGGCCCGGCACGCCCGCGAAGCCGCCGTACCGCACGGCGACGCCCGCGGGGCGGCCCGTGACCACCGCCACCGAGCGCAGCCGCGGGGCGAGCGCGGCGAGCACGGGCACCGCGTCGGGATGGGCGCGCGCCTGCTCGGGGTCGGGCACGATCGGGGCGAGCGTGCCGTCGAAGTCCAGTGCCACGACGGCCCGTTCGGGCCGGGCGAGCAGCGCGGCGAGACCGTCGCGCCCCGCCGGTGTCACGGGCTCGGGCCGGTCCGACAGTGAGTACGTAGGGTCACCCATGGGCCCGACCATAGTCGCGTCAGCGCTCGTCGCGCCGGGACTCCCGCACCCGGCGCAGCCTATTGACCGTAATCGGGTCGTGGGCGAGCGCCCGCGTGTCGTCGAGGAGGGCGTTCAGGATCTGGTAGTAGCGCACCGGGACCATCCCGAGCTCCTCGCGGATGGCACGCTCCTTGGCTCCCGGCCCGGTCCACTGCCGCCGTTCGAGCGCAAGCACGGCACGATCCCGCGCGGAGAGCTCGTCGGACTCGTGATCGGTCATGCCCGCACGCTACTCGGCGTTCTCCTCGGTCATCGCCCGGGTCTGGATCCGGCTCAGCACCGACTTGGGGTTGCCGCCCTCGCTGACCGTCTTGCCGATGTCCTTCTTGATGTCGGCCGAGACCTGCGCCCAGGACGTCTTGCCCACCGGGTACAGCTCGGAGGTCGGCAGTTCGTCGAGGAACTTGCCGAGCTCGGTGTGGCCGCGGTCCTTGGCCATCGCCTCGGACGCGGAGGTCGTCACCGGCAGGATGTCGTACTCGTTCGAGAACTCCAGCACGTTCTTCTTGCTGTAGGCGTAGTCCAGGAACTTGCCGACCTCCTTGCGGTGGCCGTTCTGCTTGAACGCCATCATCCAGTCGGCGACGCCCATCGTGCCCTGCGCCTTGCCGTTGACGCCGGGCGCCGGCACCATGCCGAACTTCACGCCCTTCTTGGCGGCCATCTTCATCAGCGTCGGGTGGCCGTTGAGCATGCCGACCTCGCCGCGGGAGAACGCCGCGAACGCCTCGGCACGGTTCATCTTCGAGGGCGGCGTCGGGCCGGTGAGGCCCTTGCCGACGAGCTCGTCCCTGAGCCAGTCGAACGTCTTGGCGTTCTGCGGGGAGTCGATGGCGTACGAGCCGACGTTGTCGGTGTAACCGCCGCCGCCGCTGAGCATCCACATCAGCGTCTCGGCGGGCGCCTCCTCGGGGCCCAGGGGCAGCGCGTACGGGATCTTCACGCCGCGCGCCTTCAGCGCCTTCGCATCGGACTGCAGCTCGCTCCAGCTCTGCGGGGGCGTGAGGTTCGCGTCCTTGAAGAGCTTGGTGTTGTAGAAGAGCAGGCGGGTCGAGGAGGCGAACGGCATGCCGTACTGGATGCGGTTGACCTCTCCGGCGCGCGAGAGGGGGGCCAGGAAGTCGGCCTGGGTGGCGATGGAGAGGAGCTCGTCGGCCTCGTAGAGCTTGCCCTGCGCGGCGTAGTCGGCGTACGCGCCGATCTGTGCCAGGTCGGGGGCCTCGCCCTTCTTGACCATCTCCTTGACCTCGCGGTCGACGTCGTTCCAGGAGTGGACGGTGACGTCGACCTTGATGCCGGGGTTCTCTTCCTCGAACCCCTTGGCGACCTTGTCCCAGTACTTCTGGGAGCTGTTCGCCGCGGAGTCGCCGTAGTCGGCGGCCACCAGCTTGAGGGTGACGTCGCCGGAGTCGCCGGGACCGCCGCAGCCGGCGAGTACGCCCGCCATGCCCAGTGCGGCCACCGCCGCGGTCAGTCCTGTCACGCGCCGCTGCACAGCTGTCCCACCCTCATTGCTTCCACGTTCCGGGCGCCTTTGCGCCCCCATGCCCTTGAACTGCTGAACTGCGAGTTTCCCCCGAGCCCGGACACAAGGTCTACACCACCCGAGTATCACTTGTGCAACGGCCTCCACAACGGCCCCCGCGCCGCCGCCCGCGGGCCTCCCGCCGGGCGGCCGACCATTGCAGCCCGCCCCTGGCTGCTGCTATGCACAGCACGTGCATGCCCAACACGTTCATGCACAGCACGTTCATGCACAGCACAACGGAAATCCCGCACCAGTACCGCACTGACGAGGAGCCTCGGCGCATGTCGCGTACCGCAGAAGAAATAGCCACCCAGCCCGCATGCTGGCGCCGGGCGGTGGAAGCGGCCGCCGCCTTCGACGATCTGCCCAGGCCCGGTGAGCGGGTCGCCGTCACCGGCTGCGGGACGTCCTGGTTCATGGCCATCGCCTACGCGACGCTGCGCGAGGCGGCGGGCCTCGGCGAGACGGACGCGTTCGCCTCCTCGGAGTTCCCGGCGGGCCGCAGCTACGACCGCGTCGTGGCGATCACCCGCTCCGGCACGACGACGGAGGTCCTCGACCTCCTGACCCGCCTGAAGGGCACGGTCCCGACGCTCGCGCTCACGGCCGACCCGAAGACCCCCGTCATGGACGCGGCGGACGCGGTGGCGGTCCTGGACTGGGCGGACGAGGAGTCGGTCGTCCAGACCCGCTTCGCGACGACGGCCTTCGCCTTCCTGCGGGCCGGGCTCGGCCACATACCCGGCCTGAAGACGCTCGACGAGGCGGCGGTCGACGCGGAGCTCGCGGTGACCGAGCCGCTGCCCGCGTCGGTGGTCGAAGCGGAACAGTGGACGTTCCTCGGCCGCGGCTGGACGTACGGCCTCGCGCTCGAAGCGGCGCTGAAGATGCGGGAGGCCGCGGGCGCGTGGACGGAGTCCTACCCGGCGATGGAGTACCGCCACGGCCCCATCTCCATCACCGGCCCCGGCCGGGTGGCCTGGATGTTCGGCACGCTGCCGGAGGGTCTGGCGGCGGACGTGTCCCGGGTCGGCGGCGAACTGGTGGCCCGCCAGGAGTCGGACCCGCTCGCCGACCTCATCCGCGCCCAGCGCCTCGCCGTGGCCCTCGCGGAATCCCGCGGCTACGACCCGGACCACCCGCGCAACCTGACGCGGAGCGTGATCCTCAGCTGATTCTGGCGGGGGCGCCCGGAACGGCGGAAGACGTGACCGGCGCCCCCGTCGCGCCCCTCTCCGGGGCAGACCACAAGCGGACAGGTCACCCGAAAAGGACCTTGGACCCGACACGGGTACCCGAAGTGGACTAGACCTCTCACGGGTGACGCGCGAGACTGTCCCCCGTGAGACACGTCATCGCCCTCGATGTGGGCGGCACCGGAATGAAGGCCGCCCTGGTAGGGGCGGACGGCACGCTGCTGCACGAGGCGCGCCGCCCGACAGGACGCGACCGCGGCGCCGACGCAGTCGTCGAGAGCATCCTCGACTTCGCCGCGGCCCTCCGCGCCCACGGCATCGCCCACTTCGGCGAGCCCGCAGCCGCGGCAGGAGTGGCCGTCCCCGGCATCGTCGACGCCGAGCGCGGCACAGCCGTCTACGCGGCCAACCTCGGCTGGAGCGACGTCCCCCTGCGGGACCTCCTCAGCGCCCGTCTGGAAGGCGTCCCCGTGGCCCTCGGCCACGACGTCCGCACGGGCGGCCTCGCCGAGGGCCGCATCGGCGCGGGCAAGGGCGCAGACCGGTTCCTGTTCGTCCCCCTGGGCACCGGCATCGCGGGCGCCATCGGCATCGGCGGCGCCATCGAACCCGGCGCCCACGGCTCGGCAGGCGAGATCGGCCACATCGTCGTGCGCCCCGGCGGCCCGCCCTGCGGCTGCGGCCAGCACGGCTGCCTGGAGCGCCTCGCCTCCGCGTCCGCGGTCAGCAAGGCGTGGGCCGAGGCGAGCGGCGACCCGGAGGCGGACGCCGCGGACTGCGCGAAGGCCGTGGAGTCCGGCGACCCGCGGGCCGAGGAGGTCTGGCGGAACGCCGTCGACGCCCTGGCCGACGGTCTGCTCACCGCCCTCACTCTGCTGGACCCGCACACGCTGATCATCGGTGGCGGTCTGGCCGAGGCCGGGGAAACGTTGTTCACGCCGCTGCGGGCCGCCGTCGCGGCACGCATCGTCCAGTTCCAGACGCTCCCTGAGATCGTCCCCGCGGCCCTCGGCGACACCGCGGGCTGCCTGGGCGCGGGCCTGCTGGCCTGGGACCTCGTAGACCGGAAGACCGCCACCACCCCCGCCGACACCGCACCCACCCCCACTGACACGGACCCCACGGAGGTATCCACCTGATGGCCACTAGCAAGGTTCTCGCCGGTGCACAGGTGGTACTGCCCACCGGGACCCTCACGAACGGCCGAGTCATCGTGGAGGGCTCGCGTATCGGCGATGGGGGTACCTCCCTGCTCGAGCGCAGCCGAGAGCTTGGGGGAGCTCCCGCCGATGCCGAGACCCTCGACCTCACCGGCCACTGGGTGGTCCCCGGCTTCGTCGACATCCACAACCACGGCGGCGGCGGCGCCTCTTTCACCTCCGGCACCGTCGAGGACGTGCTGAAGGGCATCCACACCCACCGCCTGCACGGCACGACCACCGTCGTCGCGTCCTTCGTCACCGGCGAGATGGACTTCCTGATCCAGCGGGCCGGGCTGCTCTCCGAGCTCGCCGAGCAGGGCGACCTCGCGGGCATCCACTTCGAGGGCCCGTTCATCTCCCCGTGCCGCAAGGGCGCCCACGACGAGACGCTGCTCCGCGACCCCGACCCCGCCGACGTGCGCAAGCTCGTCGACGCGGCCCGCGGCCACGCCAAGATGGTCACGCTCGCCACCGAACTCCCGGGCGGCCTGGACTCCGTGCGGCTGCTCGCCGAGCACGGCGTGATCGCGGCCATCGGCCACACGGACGCCACGTACGAGCAGACCGTCGAGGCGATCGACGCGGGCGCCACCGTCGCGACGCACCTCTTCAACGCCATGCCGGGCCTCGGCCACCGCGTCCCAGGACCGATCGCCGCCCTCCTGGAGGACGAGCGGATCACCGTCGAGCTGATCAACGACGGCACCCACCTCCACCCGGCCTCCTTCGAGCTGGCCTTCCACCACGCGGGCGCCTCCCGCGTCGCGCTGATCACCGACGCGATGGACGCGGCGGGCTTCGGCGACGGCCGCTACATGCTCGGCCCGCTGGAGGTGGAGGTGAAGGACAGCGTGGCGCGGCTCGTCGAGGGCGGCTCGATCGCGGGCTCCACCCTCACCCTGGACCGCGCGTTCAAGCGCTCGGTGACCGTGGACGGGCTGTCCGTCGAGGACACCGTCCGCGCCATCTCCGCCAACCCGGCGAAGCTCCTCGGTCAGTACGACACGGTGGGCTCCCTTGAGCCCGGCAAGGACGCGGACCTGGTGGTCCTGGACGCGTCCTTCGACATCAAGGGCGTGATGCGCAAGGGCGAATGGGTGGTTGAGCCCGTTTAACCCCTTCTGATAACCCCTCCTGAACTCAAGGCGGTTGGCCCTCACCTCTGGGCCAACCGCCTTCTGTTTGGCATGATCAGAACCCTGAAAACGCCGCACGTACAGGTACTTCGGGGGTGGTACGAGTGATCCTCACCGTCACGTTGAACGCGGCCCTCGACATCACCTACCGCGTCCCCGCCCTCACCCCGCACGCCTCGCACCGCGTCACCGAGGTGACCGAACGCCCCGGCGGCAAGGGCCTGAACGTCGCCCGCGTGCTCGCCGCCCTCGGCCACGACGTGACCATCACCGGCTTCGCGGGCGGCGACACCGGCCGCACCCTGCGCGAGCGCCTCGCCGCCGAACCGCACCTCACGGACGCCCTCGCCCCGGTCGCGGGCGCCACCCGCCGCACCCTCGCCGTGGTCGACGCGGCGACCGGCGACACCACCCAGCTCAACGAGCCGGGCCCGGCCGTCACCCCCGCCGAGTGGACCGCCTTCCTGGACTCCTACGAGGAGTTGGTGCACCGCAAGGGCCTGACCGCGGTCGCCCTGTGCGGCAGCCTGCCCCCCGGCGTCCCCGTAGGCGCGTACGCCAGCCTCATACGGTCCGCACGGACCGCCCGTGTCCCCGTCCTGCTCGACACGAGCGGGGAGCCGCTGCGCCGCGGCGTCGCCGCCCGCCCTGACATCGTCAAGCCCAACGCGGACGAGCTCGCCGAGCTCACCGGCTCCCACGAGCCCGCACAGGCCACCCGCGACGCCCGCCGCAGGGGCGCACACGCCGTGGTCGCCTCGCTCGGCGCCGACGGCCTCCTCGCGGTGACCGCGGACGGCGGCTGGCGGGCGCGGCCCCCGAAGCGGGTGCGCGGCAATCCGACCGGCGCGGGCGACTCGGCGGTCGCGGGGCTGCTCTCCGGCCTGGCCGAGCGCCTCCCGTGGCCGGACCGCCTGGCCCGCGCCGTGGCCCTGTCGGCCGCGACGGTGGTGGCGCCGGTGGCGGGTGAGTTCGACCCCTCGACGTACAGAGATCTGCTGCCTCGTGTCGCGGTGACCGGGCAGGTCACCGCGGCCTGAACCACCGCACCGCCTACAGCAATTGGGGAGCACCGTGCCACTGGTCAGCACCGGCGAACTCGTCGCGGAGGCCCGCGCCGCGGGTCACGGCGTCGCCGCGTTCAACGTCATCACCCTGGAGCACGCGGAGGCGGTCGCGCTGGGCGCGGAGCGGGCCGGGGCCCCCGCGATCCTGCAGATATCCGAGAACGCGGTGAAGTTCCACGGCGGCCGCCTGTCCGCCATAGCGGCGGCGACGTCGGCGGTGGCCCGCGCCTCATCGGCCCGCCTCGCGCTCCACCTGGACCACGTGATGGACGTCGAGCTGCTGCGGGCCGCGCACCCCGAGGGCTTCAGCTCGGTGATGTTCGACGCGTCGAAGCTGTCGTACGGCGAGAACGTGAAGGCGACGGCGGACGCCGTCCGTTGGGGCCACGAGCGCGGCATCTGGATCGAGGCGGAGCTCGGCAAGGTGGGCGGCAAGGAGGGTGAGGCCCCGCTGGACGCGCACGCGCCGGGGGTGCGCACCGATCCGGCGGAGGCGGCCGCGTACGTCGCGGAGACGGGCGTGGACGCCCTCGCGGTGGCGGTGGGCTCCTCGCACGCCATGACGGAGCGCACGGCGGCCCTGGACCACGAGCTGATCGGCTCCCTCACGGCGGCCGTGCCCGTGCCCCTGGTGCTGCACGGTTCGAGCGGCGTGCCGGACGACGAGATCCGGCAGGCCATCACGTCCGGCATGGTGAAGATCAACGTGGGCACGGCCCTCAACACCGCGTTCACGGGCGAGGTGCGCGCCTACCTCGGCGCCCACGAGACGGGCGTCGACCCCCGGAAATACCTCGCCCCGGCTCGCGAGGCGATGGCCGGGACGGTGGCGGGGTTCCTGGGGCTGCTGAAGTAGCCGTTACCGGGTGACCAGTAGTCAGCCGTTGCTGCCCTCTACGAGCCACATCTGGTCGATGTTCGCCCCGGTCGTCCCGCACAGGTCGCTCTGGGCGCAGGTGAGCGTGACGGTGTTGGTGCCCTTGGTGAGCTGGACCACCGCCCAGGTGTTGGTCCAGCCCTTCTCCCAGTTCCCCTCTTCCCCGTGCGCGAAGTTCTTCATGTTCAGGGGACGAGTCTGCTTCTTGCCGTTGACGAGGATGGTGGCGTTGGAGTCCTTGCCCGGGACTCCGTAGTTCACGCGGAGGCTGTACGCCCCGGCCTTGGGGATGCCGTTGACGGTCCACGTCACCTGGGCGCCGACCTTGTCGAACCCGGCCACGTAGACCCCGCCGGCGGCCTTGGCGCCTTCGATGTCGGAGGCCGTGCTCGTGCCGCCCTCCAGCTTCAGGGCCTTCGCGTCCGTCTTGGGCAGCTTGACCTTCTTGTCGGGCTTCTTCTCCGGCTTCTCGCTGGGCTGCACGGACTCGGCCTGCGACGGCTTGCCGCCCGCGTCCGCGCCCTCGTCCTTCTTGTCCCCGCCTCCGAAGATCATCGCGGCGCCGATGCCGATGGCGACGACCGCCACCACGGCGATGGCGGCGATCAGCAGCCCCTTGGTGTTGGGGCCCCTGCCGCGGCCGCCGTCCGCGGGCGCGTACTGGGGCGACCCGACGGGCGCACCGCCGGGCTGCGCCTCGGGGGCGGTGTAGTGGGCGTTGGGCTGGCCGTAGGCCTGCTGCTGGGTCTGCTGCGGGACCTGCTGGCCGCCGTAGGTCTGCTGGCCGTACGCCGGGCGCCGGTCGCCGACCGCTCTGACCTGGTTGTACGAGGACCGGGGACCCGGGTACCCGTAGCCGCCCCCACCGCTGGGCGGGGTCGCGCCGGCGGCCTGTCCGTCCTCGTACAGGTAGCCGAACGGATCGTCGTCGCCCTGCGGCGCGCTCGGCGTGTTCTCGCCGTTATTGCCGGGCGTCATTCCCTGGTCACTCCCTCACATCGCTGACGCGGGGAGCCTACCCGGTCCCAGTACGGCCAAGGGGTGGCGTTGACCTCATCCAGGTCGTTATCCGGCCCGCCTGTGCTGCTTGGCACGTGACCGTTTCTCCACGTACATCCGCTGGTCAGCGGAGTGCAACACTTCGTCGGCGGACATCCCGCAGTGGGCCCATCCGATGCCGAAACTGGCCCCTACGCGCACGGCCCTTCCGTCGACCCGGATCGGCGGGATGATCGCGTTCCGCAGCCGGACGGCGAGGTCCTGCGCGTCGGCGCGGCCGAGTCCGTCGGCCAGGACCACGAACTCGTCGCCGCCGAGCCGCGCCACCGTGTCCCCGTCCCGGACCCCGCTGGTCAGGCGCCTCGCGACCTCGATGAGGACGGCGTCGCCGGTGTGGTGGCCGAACCGGTCGTTGATGGACTTGAAGCCGTCGAGGTCGCAGAAGAGGACCGCGAGGCCCTTCGTGCCGTCGTCCACGTCGTCGTCCCCGCCCTCGGGGGCGACGGTGTGCACGTGGTGGTCGAAGCCCTCTTCCTGCTGGTGCGAGGAGTGCCCGAAGTCGAAGCCGTGTTCGTAGGCGGCGTCCAGGGAGTCCACCGCGCTGGGCTGGCCCGCGTGGGGCCTGCGACAGAGGCGGGCGCTGAGGCGGGCGCGGAGCTCGGCGGAGTTGGGCAGTCCGGTGAGGGAGTCGTGGCTGGCCCGGTGGGCGAGCTGCAGCTCGCGGCGCTTGCGGTCCTCGATGTCCTCGACGTGCGTGAGGAGGAAGCGGGGCCCGTCGGCGGCGTCCGCGACGACGGAGTTGCGCAGCGACACCCATACGTACGTCCCGTCGCGCCGCGCGAGCCGCAGTTCGGCGCGGCCGCCCTCGGCGGAGGTGCGCAGGAGCGTGCCGATGTCCTCGGGGTGCACGAGGTCGGAGAACGAGTAGCGCCGCATGGCCGACGCGGGCCTTCCCAGCAGGCGACAGAGCGCGTCGTTCGTGCGCAGGATCCGCCCGTGCTGGTCGCCGCCCATCTCGGCGATGGCCATGCCGGACGGCGCGTACTCGAAGGCCTGCCGGAAGCTCTCCTCGCTGGCCCGCAGTGCCTGCTGTTCGCGCTCCAAGCGGACCAGGGCGCGCTGCATGTTGGCCCGCAGGCGGGCGTTGCTGATCGCGATGGCGGCCTGGAAGGCGTACATCTGCAGGGCCTCGCGGCCCCAGGCGCCGGGCCTGCGGCCGTTGCGCGGCCGGTCCACGGAGATCACGCCGAGCAGCTCGCCACCGGCTGCCCCGGTCGCGTACATGGGGGCGAAGAGGCGGTCCGAGGGGTGCCACTCGTCCTCGAAGCGGGGCTCGGGCCCTTCCGTGTACCACTGCGGGACGTCGTCGTCGTCGAGGACCCAGCCCTCGGTGTACGAGATGAAGCGCAGGGCCCCCCAGGCCTCGCCCATGGCGAGGCGGCGCTCCCAGGCGTCGCGGGAGCCGACGCGTCCGGTGATGAGGGCCTCTGCGGAGGGGTTGCCGGCGAAGGCGGCGACGACCAGGTCGCCGTCGGGGCGCACGAGATTGACGCAGGCCAGCTCGTAGCCAAGGCCGTTGACGACGCCGTCGGCGACGGTCTGCAGCGTGTCCGCCAGGCTCCGGGCCGTGTTCAGCTCCGCTACCACCTGGTGCAGCTGCCGCAGGGTCGCAAGACGGACGTACGGCTCCGACTCGGTCTCCATGCTCGTTCTCCCCGAGACCTCGACAGCAACTCCAGGATGCGCAGCGCCCGCAGTGTTCTTCGGTGTGGACCTCTGTCGGCGATGGTCTTCGATGACCTTGCGCCTTTGTGCCCTCAGTGTCTTATTGCCACCGTCACTGAATCACAGCGAGCTGCCCACCCGGTACACAGGGTCAACAAAATATGGGTCCTGTGACTCAAGTCACAGGTGAGAAGCCGCCGTTGGTCCAGTCCCTTGGACTAGTCCACCGCATCGCGCGGCACTGCGTGCCAACTTTGCCGAGTCCGCTGAAGTCTTTACCCGGTCCGCGCAACCCGGCCCGCGCAAGCGCTCGTGTCCGCCGTCGGTCCTAGGACTCCTCTGGGCCCACAGCCCGATGTTTCAGGGGGCACGCACCGGCTAGCTTCGACGATGTGGCTCACGTACTGAAGACTCTCCCGGCCCCGCCTTCCCCACGCCTCCCGTCATCGGATGGGCATGCTGATGGGGTGAGCAACGACGAGTTCCGCGCGGCGATGTCCCGCCTGGCCGCGGGTGTGGTCCTGGTGACGGCGCGCGAGCCCGGCCTGGACCCGGACGACCCGACCGCCCCTGCGGGCGAGGACGTGGGCATGACGGCCACGGCCTTCCTGTCGGTCTCCCTCGACCCGCCCCTGGTCATGGTGAGCCTGCGCGAGGGCTCCCGGATGGACGACCTGCTGGCCGAGCAGCCGCTGTGGGCGGTGTCGGTGCTCTCTGAAAGCCAGCGCCACATCGCGGGCCGCTTCGCGATGAAGGGCCGGATCAGCGACCGGCTGCTCTTCGAGGACATCCCGTACGTACGGGGTGCGGCGTCGGGCGCCCCGCTGATGGGCGGCGCGCTGTCGACGCTGGAGTGCCGCACGGAGCAGACGGTTCCGGCGGGCGACCACACGCTGGTGATCGGCCGCGTGCTGACCGCGTCGCTGCCGAGCGGTGAGGGTGGGCCCCTCACGTACTTCCGGGGCCGCTACCGCCAGCTGGACTGAAGCCCCGCCCTGTCAGGGGCGCTAGCCCCAGCCCTTGCCCGAGCGGCCCCGCTTGGTGTCACCGCGCTGCTTCTTGTTGCGCAAACGGCGTTCGTTGATGCCGCGAGGGACCTTCGTGGCGCGGCGCGGCCTGGGCGGCGGGGCGGTGGCCTCGGCGAGCAGGGACGCGAGCCGGGTGGCTGCCATCTCCCTGTTCCGCCACTGGGAGCGGTGCTCGCTCGCCCGCACGCTGACGACGCCGTCGACGAGCCGGGACTCGAGCCGCTCCAGGGCCCGCTGCTTCCACACCTCGGGGAGCGCGTCGGTGGCGGCGAGGTCGAACCGCAGCTCGACCTGGGAGTCGGTGGTGTTCACGTGCTGCCCGCCCGGCCCTGACGACCGCGAGAAACGCCACATGAGCTCGGCCTCGGGCAGGGAGACGGAGCCGCGGATGACATGGGGACCGGACATGCCCCTATGGTCCCGCGTCTGTCGGGCTCACGTCACGCTCTTTTCCCGCGAGTAAAGAAAGTAAAGCGATGTGGAACCCTGGGGACCCTGGTCCGCGTTGTTAGGGGTGACGGTAGCTTCGTCCCCAGTACGAAGCCCGTACGAATGCAACGAGGGAAGGGACTCCCAACAATGGCAGTAAGCCTGTCCAAGGGTGGCAACGTCTCGCTCACCAAGGAGGCTCCGGGCCTGACCGCCGTCACCGTGGGCCTCGGCTGGGACGTCCGCACCACCACTGGCACCGACTTCGACCTGGACGCCTCCGCGATCGCGGTGAACACCGAGGGCAAGGTCTACTCGGACGGTCACTTCGTCTTCTTCAACAACAAGGCGACGCCGGACCAGACCATCGTCCACACCGGTGACAACGTCACGGGCCAGGGCGAGGGCGACGACGAGCAGATCAACGTGAACCTCGCGGGCCTCCCGGCCGACATCGAGAAGATCGTCTTCCCGGTCTCGATCTACGACGCCGAGAACCGCTCGCAGAACTTCGGCCAGGTGCGGAACGCCTTCATCCGCATCATCAACCAGGCCGGTGGCACGGAGATCGCGCGTTACGACCTCTCCGAGGACGCCGCCACCGAGACCGCCATGGTCTTCGGCGAGCTGTACCGCAACGGCGCGGAGTGGAAGTTCCGCGCGGTCGGTCAGGGCTACGCCTCGGGCCTGGTCGGCATCGCCCAGGACTTCGGCGTGAACGTCTGAGCGAGCGTCCGCGGGACGTGACCGGCTGAGATCGGCCGGAAGTTCGAGGGGCCCCGGTGGCAGTGCCGCCGGGGCCCTTCGGCGTTCCTGCGCCCGCCCCTTTCCACCTCTTCCGCCGCTTCCGCCCCTTCCCTCCCCTACGCTCTCCGCCATGATCGCCGAACTGCAATGCGTGGTCCTCGACTGTCCCGACCCCACGGCCCTGGCGGAGTTCTACCGCACGGTCCTGGGCGGCACCGTGAACCAACCGGACCCCCGCTGGTCCACCGACGCCGAATGGGCGACCCTGCACACCCCCACGGGCCAGGTCCTGGCCTTCCAGCGCGCCCTGGACCACGTCCCGCCCCGCTGGCAGGACCCGACGTCCCCCCAGCAGTTCCACCTGGACCTCCAGGTGTCCGACCTGCACGCCCCCCGTGAGCAGCTCATCGCGGCAGGCGCGGTCCTGCTCGACGAGCACACGGGCGGCACCTCCTGGCACGTCTACGCGGACCCGGCGGGCCACCCGTTCTGCCTGGTCCGCCACTGATCCCGCCCCTCGGCCCACCCCCGGACCGTCCCCCGGGATTTACAGGAGCCCGACTATTCTGGATACTGTAATAGTCAGAGACGCCGACTAGAGCACCCGTCGGAAGCGCCGAACCCGTCGAAAAGGAGGACCCCGTGGCCGCACCCACCGCCTGGACCCGCGCCGCGCTCCCCCTCTGCCTGCTCGGAATCCTCGACGGCGAGCCGAAGAGCTACGGGTACGCCCTGCTCAGCAGGCTCGGCGACGCCGGGCTTGACGGGGTGAAGGCCGCGACCCTCTACCCCGCACTCGCGCGCCTCGAAGAGGAAGGCGCCGTCGAGGTCGAGTGGGGCGCCGGTGACGGCGGCCCCGGGCGGAAGTACTACCGGATCACCGAGGAGGGGCGAGCGAGGCTGCGGCGTGACCAGGCCGCGTGGGGGGACTTCTCCCGGACCGTCGACTCGCTCCTGCCCGCCAAGGGGGATGCACATGAGCAAGACACCTGCGCCTGAGCTCAGCTGGGCGCGCAAGGAGGACCAGGACTGGGCCGACGCCGTCCAGGTGCGGCTCGCGTTCGACGAGGACGCGCCCGTCGGATTCGCCGACGAGATCCTCGCCGAGGCCCATCAGCTCGTCGAGGAAGCCGGGCAGCCCGCCCGGGAAGTGTTCGGCGACCCCGCCGCGTACGCCCGTACGGCCGCCGCCGAGCGGGTCAGCGAGCGGTACCGGGCCGGGATCGACACGCGGGGGCTGCGCCCCGGGGAGCGGATCGCCGCCTCGCTCGGCTCCCTCGGGTTCCTCCTGTTCGCCCTCTTCGGCCTGGCCTGGATCCAGGACGGCCTGTGGGTCGGCGTGAGCTGGTCCGCGGTCGCGGGCTTCACGGGGATCGCGGTGGGCGTCTCGGCGGGGTGCGTCGCCTTCGTCGCGCGCGCCGCCGGGCTGTTCCGTGGCATGTGGTGGTTCCTGGCGGGCGCGGCCGTCGCCCTGGCGGGCGCGATCGCCCTCATCGAAGTGCTCCCCGACGAGCGGCTGTTCCGCGTGCCCGCCCCGGTCCTCATGGTGTGCGGCGCCCTGCTGTGCGTCGCCGCGTTCCGGCTCCCCGAAGCCACGATCGACCGCTGGTTCACCCCGGCCCGCCCGGACGGCGGCCCCGACGACGAGCGGTGGCTGACCCGTCTGGAGGGCCTGCTGCGCGGGCGGCACGGCATGAAGGCCGCCGAGGCCCGCGCCCACGTGAAGGAAGTGCGCCAGCACCTCGCCGCGGCCCCCGGGAGCGGGCGCGCCGAGGACGCCTTCGGTGACGTCGAGATCTACGCCCTGCGGCTCTCCGAGGGCCCGCGCAGGCAAGAGCGCATCACGCGCCAGAAGTTCTACGGCGCCTTGGCCTCGGCCGTGCTCTTCGGTGTCCTCACCGTCGACAGGATGCTCGACCCGCAGGGGCGCTCCTCCGGCTGGGTCGCCTGCTTCGTGGGCGCGTTCGGTTGCTCGGCCTGGGGTGCGGTGAGCGAATGGCGCACCCTGCGCAAGCAGCGCGCGGCCCTGGAAGCGCCCAGGCCATAGCCTGCCCCGCATGATCCTCGAACCACTCGTCGCCGTCGACGGCGCCCTGCCCGGCCACCTCCTCACCGAGGTGACCGGGCTGTACGCGTCGAACCGTGAGTTCTTCGCGCTCAGCGGCGACTTCCCCGACCCCGACGACATCCGCGTCGAGCAGGTCGCCAAGGCCCTCGCGGACGAGCTCGCGCACCCGGACGCCGAGGTGCTGCTCGTGCGCTCGCGGGGACGGCTCGCGGGCGTCGCGATCACCCTCGCCCGCCACCCGGACCCCACCGACCCCGACCCCTGGATCGGGCTGCTCATGGTCGACGCGGGCCTGCACCGCACGGGCGTGGGGCGGGAGTTGACGGCACTCGTCGAGGAGCGGTTCCGTGCCGCGGGGCACGACGCCGTGCGCCTCGCCGTCCTGGAGAACAACCCCAAGGCGCTGCGCTTCTGGACCGCGCTCGGCTATCTCGTCATCGGGCACCGCGAAGACCGCGCCCTGCACCGGCCGTGCGCGGTCCTGCGCAAGGCGCTCGCCTAGGGCCCTGGCCGCGCTACGGCTTGTCCGGCTTGCCTTCCCCGTACAGCCAGTCGCCCCAGATCGCGGCGACCTTCTTGCGCGCCCCTTCGCCGCCCGCGTGCTCCTCGACGTACTCCGTGAAGTCCTCGGTGTCCGCGTTCTTGTGCCGGTACGTCTTCGTCCAGCCCTGCACGATGTCGTAGAACGTGTCGTCGCCCACGGCCTTGCGGATCTTGTGGATGATCATTCCGCCGCGTTCGTAGACGGGCGAGTCGGAGATGTGCTCGGCGCTCGTCGGCTTGGCGGGCGGGAAGGCCCAGACGGCCTCGTTGTCCTCGTCGTCCTCGAAGTAGTCGTCTTCGTAGAGCGCGTCGAAGGTCTCCTGCGCGCTGTCGCCCCCGTGGTCCTCCTCGTACAGCCACTCCGCGTACGTCGCGAAGCCCTCGTTGAGCCACATGTCCCGCCACGTCTTGGGCGTGACGGAGTTGCCGAACCACTGGTGGGCCATCTCGTGGACGACGAGACCGGTTTCGGGGGCGCCGGGGTAGGTGGGGCGGTTCTGCGTCTCCAGGGCGTACTCCGCCTCATCCTTGCGGAGGACGGTGGCGCCGGTCGAGGAGAAGGGGTACGGGCCGAAGTTGTACTCCTCCCACTCGATGATGTCCGGGATCTTCGCGAGGACCTTCTTGCTCGCCTTGGCCTCGTCCGGGGCGACCGCGTTGACGACGGGCAGCCCCGAATCCGTCGTGGAGGTCTTCATCTCGTAGTCGCCGATGGCCACGGTCGCCAGGTAGCTCGCCATCGGTTCGGCGCTGTGCCAGGCGAAGGTGGTGCGGCCGTTCTTGGTCGACTCGCGGGTCAACTCGCCGTTGGAGACGGCCTTGAGGCCCTTGGGGACGGTGACCTGTATGTCGTACGAGGCCTTGTCGCTCGGGTGGTGGTTGCCGGGGAACCAGCTCATCGAGCCGTTCGGCTCGCCGAGCGCGACCGCGCCGTCCGCCGTCTTGAGCCAGCCCTCCTTGGAGCCGTCCTCGTCCGTGATGGTCTCCGGAGTACCGGAGTAGCGGACGGTCGCGCGGAACGTTTCGCCCCGGTCGAGGTCGTCGGCCGGGCGGACCCTCAGCTCCTGGCCCGCGCGCTGGAACCGGGCGGCCTTGCCCTCGACGGTGATGCCGGAGACGTCGAGGCCCTTGAGGTCGAGGTTGAAGGAGCTGAGGTTCTTGGTGGCGCGGGCGGTGATGTCGGCGGTCCCTGTGAGGTGCCGGGCCTCGGGGTCGTAGCCGAGGGTCAGGCCGTAGTGCGCCACGTCGTAGCCGCCGTTGCCCTGCTTGGGGAAGTACGGGTCGCGCACGCCGTCCGCGCCGGGGGTGCCGTCGACGCCCGCGCCGCTGCAGGCGCTGACGGTGGCGAGCAGGGCGAGGGCGCAGGTGACGGTGGCGGCTCGGACGGCCGGGGATCGCAGTTCCACGCGGTGATCTTATGCGGCAAATGTTCGGAGCAGGGCGGTATCAGGCCCTCGTACGCGGGAGCCCGCGGCCGCGCGCGCACCGCTCAGCGCACTGCTCAGAGCACTGCTCAGAGCACCGCGATACCCAACGGCCGCTCGCCCGCGGGGAGTCGGCGTACGGACCCGTCCTCCGTGTCGACGACCGAGATCCCGTTCCAGTAGCCGTCGCGCGTGAAGCCGCCCGTGACGTACGCGGTGCGGCCGTCGGCGGACACGGCGACGTCCTCGTGCGGTCCGTCCAGCGGGATCACCCGCTCCTTGCCGTCCTTCGTCCGCACGGTCAGGGAGGGCCCCTCGTCGGCGTCCGGGTCGATGGGCCCGGTGCCGACCGCGTACAGCGTGCCGTCGTCGGTGACCGTCGCGCCGTGCTGGTGCGTGTTGGCGGTCACCTTCTCGACGTCGTACTCGCCGGTGCGCGGGTCGAGCACGACGAGCTTCTCGCCCTCGAAAGGCAGCAGGAGCTTGCCGTCCGACGGCCGTACGGCGGTGTAGTGCGGCTTCAGCCAGGAGCCGAGGCCGCCCTCGGTGCCGTAGGGGGCGACTTCGATGCGGCGCGGCTTCAACGAGTCGGCGCGTACGGCGGTCACGTCGAAGGAGTCGTGGTCGGTGGCGTAGACCTCGCGGCCGTCCTTCGACACGTCGACGTCGAAGGGCCGCCGCCCCACGGGCACGGTGTCGGTGACCTCGCGCTCGCCCGTGTCGATGATCTCCAGGACCCCGTTCCCGTCGGGCACGTTGACGCCCACGTAGACGTGCTCGCCGTCGGGCGCGAGGGCGATGCCCATGCCGCCGCCGCGGTACTCGCCCGTCGTGACGGGGCCGGTCTCCGTCTCGTACGGGATGCGGTCGACTCTCTTGCGGGCGGCGATGTCGACGACGGCGACGCCCTCGGCCGTCGCCACCCAGGCGCGGCCGTCCTCGCCGACCGTCAGCCCGTAGGGGGCCTTCCCGACCTGCACCGAGTCGATGGGGCCCTTCTCGGGGTCCACGAAGGTCACCGTGTCGGAGCCGAAGTCGGCCACCAGGAGGGTGCCTTCGGGGGTCTTCGTCGCGGCGGGGAGGGTTGCGGTGGCGCGGGCGGGCTCGGGGGCCTCCTGGGCGTATGCCTCGCCGGTGCCGCCGGTACCGCCGGTGCCGCAGCCCGCGAGGACGGCGGCGGCCAGCACGGCGGTCCCGGCGGCCAGCGCCCGCCGGGGCGCCTTCACGACGCGCTCCGCAGCAGCTCCGCCATGCGGTCGAAGCCGCGCCGCTCCGCGTGCGCGAGCGGGGTGACGCCGTCCCGGTCGGCGAGGTCCGGCGTGGCGCCCGCGGCGAGGAGCAGCTCGACGATCTCCTGGTGCGCGCGGCCGCCGTCGCCGAGGATCACGGCCTCCAGGAGGGCGGTCCAGCCGAGGTCGTTGACGTGGTCGACGTCGATGTCGGTGACGCGCAGCACTTCCCGTACGTACGCGACATGGCCGCGCTCCGATGCGGGGATCACGGAGATCCCGCCGAAGCGGTTGCGCAGCTTCAGGTCGGGCCCCGCGGGCAGCAGCACATGCAGCATGGCGACGCTGCCCGTCACGCCGGTGACCAGCCAGGGGCTGTCGGACCGGTGGTCCTGCGCGTCGACGTCGGCGCCCGCGGCGACGAGCACCCGGGCGGCCTCGACGTGGTCGCCGGTGGCGGCGAGCAGCAGCGGGCTGCGCAGCTCGGTGTCACGCGCCTCGACGCGGGCGCCCGCGTCGAGGGCTGCGGTCACTTCGGCGGCGTTCCCCGACCGGGCGGCGTCGAGCAGCCGCCGGTCGGCAGCGGTGGTGTTCATGGCGGATCTCCTCGTCGTGCGGGCCCCCGCGCGGACGGGCGCGGGGGCCGGGAACAGCCTGTGCGGCATGGGGCTCGGCGAGCGCGATTCAGCGTTCGGGATCGTCTCAGCGGTTGAGCGCCGCCACGCCCGCCTTCGCGAACTTCTCGTCCAGGTCGCCGCTCGGGGCGCCCGCGACACCGATGCCCGCGACCGGCGCGCCCTTGGCGGTGACCGGCGCGCCACCGGCGAGGAACAGGGTGCCGGGGATGTCCTTCAGGGTCGGGGCCTGCTCCAGGCGCTTGGTCAGCTCGGAGGTGGGCGCGTTCCAGGAGACGGCGGTGTACGCCTTCTTCACGGCCGACTCGGGGGACTGCGGGCCCGCGCCGTCGCCGCGGAGCTCGACGATGGTGTTGCCGTTGCGGTCGACGACGGCGACGGAGACGCGCTGGTTCTCCTTCTTCGCGGCGTCGAGGGTGGCCTGCGCGGCCTTGGTGGCGGCGGCGACGGTCAGGTGCGTCGACTGCGTGAGGTTCTTGTTGCCCGCGTCGGCGGTGACGGCGGCCTTGGTCGCGGCGTCGGGGGTACCGGCGGTGGCGGAGACGGCGCCGAAGGTACCGGCGCCGAGGACGGCGGCGGTGGCGGCGACGGTGAGGACGCGGGTGCGGCGGGAGAGCTTCTGCATCGGGGGCTCCTGGGGTGATGGTCTCGTGCGGCGTTCGAGGGGTTCTTGCCTCTGCTCTCCATCCTGTGGCCGCACCCGGGGCCCACCCCTCGACGTACCGGCTCGACGCCGCGCGCGACTCGGCCGACACCCGGGTCAACCGATCGGTTGACCCCCTCGGGGTCCAGGCGGGCCACAATGAGGGTGTTTGCCCAGTTCAGGATGGCTGTACGAGATGGCAGTACGAGAAGGAGGCGCCGCCGTGGGACAGCGCACGCCCGGCCCCGCCCCCCGCACGCCCGGTCCGGCCCCCCGCACTCCGGGCCTCGACCCCCGCACGCCCGACCCCGACGCCCGCTGGCTCGCGGCCGTCATGCACACCGCGTTCTTCCTGCTCCTGGGGTCCTCGCTGGCCCGCTTCCTGATGCGGCACCCCGGCGAGCCCCGCACCCCGTGGATCATCGCGCTCTCGGTCTCCCTCGCGCTGCTCTACGTGCTCGGGCCGACCGTGGGCGCCCGCCCCACCGCGCCGCGCCGCCTGATCTGGCTGAGCCTCGTCGTGGCCGTCTGGGTCGTGATCGTCATACTCGCGCCGAGCTTCGCGTGGTGCGCGGTGCCGCTCTTCTACACCGGGCTGCGTACGCTGCCGCCGCGCGCGGCCCTGTTCCTGGTGGCCGTCCTGACCGCGTTCGTGGTCGTCGCACAGCTGGAACTAGCGGGCGGCTTCGACCCGATACTGCTGTTCGCGCCGCCCGCCTGGGCAGCCGTCGCGGCCGCCGTCTTCCTGTACATGCAGCGCCAGGCCGCCCGCCAGCGCGAACTGATCGACGACCTCATCCGCACCCGCCGCGAACTGGCCGCCACCGAGCGCCGCGAAGGCACCCTCGCCGAACGCCAGCGCCTCTCCATGGAGATCCACGACACCCTCGCGCAGGGCCTGTCCAGCCAGCAGATGCTGCTCCAGGCCGCCGACCGCGTCTGGGACACCGACCCGGCCAAGGCCCGCACCCACGTCCGCACCGCCGAGTCGATCACCGAACTCGGCCTCACCGAGGCCCGCCGCTTCGTGCACGACCTGGCGCCCGCCGACCTCGCCGACGGCGGCGGCCTCGCCCAGGCGCTGCGGTCCCTCGCGGAGCGGGAGTCCGGCGCGGGACTCACCGTCCGGTTCCACGCGGAGGGCGGCCCGGCGCCGCTGCCCGACCGGGTCAGCTCGGCGCTCCTGCGGATCGCGCAGGGCGCGCTGGCGAACGTACGCGAACACGCGGACGCGACCACGGCGGCGCTCACCCTCACCCTCCTCGACGACCAGGTGGTCCTGGACATCGCGGACAACGGCCGCGGCTTCACCCCACCGCCCACCACGGGCCTCGCCGCGGGTGTACGCGGACACGGCCTCCCCGCGATCCGCGCCCGGGCCCACCAGCTCGGCGGCACACTGACCATCGAGTCGGCGCCCGGCGAAGGCGCGGTCCTTTCCGTATCGATCCCGACCGTATCGACCCCGCTGGAGGCACAGTGACCGACACCGCACCCGTCCGCCTGCTGGTCTGCGACGACCACGTCGTCGTGCGCGCCGGACTCCTCGCCCTGCTCGGCAGCGCACCCGGCATCGAGGTGGTCGGCGAGGCGGGCACCGGCGAGGAGGCGGTCGCCCTCGCCGCGAAACTGACGCCGGACGTGGTCCTGATGGACCTGCAGCTGGGCGAGGGCATCGACGGCGTGGAGGCCACCCGCCGCATCACGTCGGCCCCGGCCCCCACCCCCCACGTCCTGGTCCTCACCACCTACGACACGGACGCGGACATCACCCGCGCCATCGAGGCGGGCGCGACGGGCTACCTCCTCAAGGCGGAGCGCCCCGAGGAACTCTTCTCCGCGATCCAGGCCGCCTCCCAGGGCCGCACCGCGCTCTCACCCCCGGTCGCCTCCCGCGTCATGGCCCGCATGCGCGCCCCCCACCCCACCCTCACCGACCGCGAACGCGACATCCTCGGCCAGCTCTCCCAGGGCCTCGGCAACCGCGACATCGCCCGCGCCCTGTTCATCAGCGAGGCCACGGTGAAAACCCACCTGGGCCGCATCTACGACAAGCTCGGCGTGGACACCCGAGCGGGCGCGGTCTCGGTAGCAAAGGAACAACGCCTCCTGCCATGAGGCCCCGTACCGGGGTTCAAGACCCGCCGGTCGGAACGTGCCGGTTCAGAACTCGCCGGTGTCGAGTTCGAAGCCGAGAGGCTCCGGGAGGGGGACGACCTTGGAGAGCTTGAAGATCCCCTGGCGCTCGTACTCTTCGCCCGCGGGCTCCGTGTACAGCACGGCGTTTCCCGCCTCACGGTCGATGAGCAGGTAGACGGGGATACCGGCGCGGGCGTAGCCGAGGATCTTCTTGTGGCGGTCGTTGTCGCCGGTGGATCTGGAGGTGACTTCGGCCACGAGGAGGACGGACGAGGCGTCGTGGTACTTCTCCTCGTTGTCGAAGCTCCCCTTGGGAGCGAGCACCAGATCCGGCTCGACCTGACCGCTCACCGAGGCCCCCGGCACGTACAGCCCGATCCCCGTGTAGCGCCCCAGATCCTTCCGGTGGTCCCGCACCTGCCCGGTAATTTCCGACACGATCTCTTCGTGTTCCCCATTGGCCGGAGGCGTCACGTGGATCTCCCCTTCGATCAACTCCACGCGCCACCCCTTGGGGGCAACCGCGCTGAACATGACGAAGGCTTCCTCCACCGGCATGGCGGGCATCCGGTCCTCGACCAGACTCACCAGAGACCGGGGGTCGAACTCCTGGCAGGGCTCGTACTCCGGAAGTGGCAGTGCTGCCATGACGGAACCTCCTTCGCTCAGCGCGACAGTGTCAGCCTAGGGCTCATCGCTCCGACGGAACCGGAAACCGTCACTCGAACGCGCAAGCGGCATCGTTTCTGCAGGTCAGAGGCGTGACACCCACCCACCCGCCCGGACCATGACACCATCGACCCCGTGCTCGACATCGGCTACGCGCTCTCCCGCCGCTTCCCTGACCCCGCCCAGCTGGACTACAGCCGCGCGGACGTCCACACCCTGCGCCACGACCTGTTCTGCGGGGACGTGTATCTGGCGGACACCAAGGCGGACCGGGAACTGTCCACAGCCTGGGGATGGGTTCCCGTGCTGGACTTCGCGTGGGCGCTGTGCGACATCGTGGAGGCGCTCGACCAGGATCCGATGGGCAGCCGGGCGTCCCGCCCCCAGTACGCGGAGCTCGACTTCACCGAGTCGACGGACCGCATGCTGTTCGCCCGCCGCTTCGGCTGGGTGGACATCGAGGCGGACTGGATGGACCCGGACGACGCGCCGCTGACCTTCTCCCACACGGCGCTCCGCCGCGAGGCCCGGGACTTCCTCCACGACCTGGTGGCCGACCTCACCGACCTCCACGACACCCTGGCGGACAACCCCGCGATCTGGTCCCTCCTGTCCCGCTTCCCCCGCACCGACTAGAGCCCGGAGGGGGGCCTGGCTACGCCCCGGGTGCCGCCACCCGGACCCCCGCCTGCGCCGCGAACGCCGGTGCCAGCTCCATCAGCTGCGTCGGGCTGATCACCGCTCCGGCCAGCCGCTCGATCCCCCGCGCGATGTCCAGCTCCCCCGCGTCCCGCAGATCCACGTCCGTCATCCGCACCCCCGTGAGATCGGCCCCCCGCACCACACAGCCCGGGAACTCCACCCGCTCCAGCGACGCCTGCCCGAAGTCCGGCTCCACCAGCACGCACCCCTCGAACACGACGTCCCGCAGGCGCGCCTTCCGCAGGTTCAGGTAGTCGATCTTTCCGCCGCGCACCACGACCCGCTCCAGCACGCCCCCGTGCAACTGCACGCCCCCGAGCCGCGCGTCGACGACCTCCACGTCCCGCAACGACGCCTCGGCGAGGTCGGTCCCCACCCCCCGCAGCTCCGTCAGCACGGAGTCCACGAACCGCGCCCTGACCAGCCGCGTCTCGTCGACCGCGCACCCCGTCACCGCGCAGTCCATGATCAGGGCGCCGCCACCGTCCTGCCCGCCCAGGTCGAGCTCACGGAACTCCACCCCGTCGTAATCCCCGTCGGGCCGCAACTCCCCGCCCTCGAAGGGCCGGAGCGGAGGCAACCGCACCGCTGCCCGCCGCGCCGCCTCGACCACCCGCACCGGTTTCGTCCTCTGAGCCATCCCCCCATCGTGCACCCCCGCACTGACAACGCCCGCCGCCCCGATGTCACATCCGGCCCACCCCGATCCGTCCAAGAGGTGAAGCCCGAACAGGCCCAAGCATCCGCCCCGAGGGAGCCCACCTCCATGCCCACCACCAGGCCAAGCCTCAAACTCACCGTCATCGGCGGCGGCCTCGCCGGTCTCACCGCCGCCATCAGCGCCGCCGAGGCCGGCGCCCGCGTGACCCTCCGGGAGGCCCACCACACCCTCGGCGGCCGCGCCCGCACCTCCGAAGGCACGTACAAGACGAACGAGGGCCCGCACGCCCTCTACAGCGGCGGCCCCCAATGGACCTGGCTCAAGCAGCGCGACCTGATCGGCCCGCTCGCCCCGATCCCGCCCCTCGAAGGCGCCCGCCTGCGCCTGCTCCACGGTGGCGTGCTGCGCCGCACCCCGCCCCTCGCCATGCTCAAGCTGCTGCGCCGCAGGACGGAACAGGCCCCGATCGACCGCGACTTCATGGCGTGGGCCACGGAGGAGGTCGGCGAGGAGGGCGCACGCGCCGCCGCGCACTACGTCGCCGTCGCCACCTTCCACCACGACCCCGGCTCGCTGTCCGCTCGCTTCGTGCACGAGCGCCTGCGCCGCACCACCAAGCTGCCCCCTCAGGCGCACTATCCGCGCGGCGGCTGGGGCTCGGTCGTCGACCGCATGGCCGCGCTCGCCTGGAACATGGGCGTACGCACGGAGACCCTGGACCGCGTCGACGCCCTCTCCGACCTCCCCCAGGACGGCCCGGTCATCGTCGCGACGTCCCTCGACGCGGCCCGGCGGCTCCTCGGCGACGAGTCCCTGCACTGGCAGAGCGGCCGCACCACGCTCGTCGACGTGGCGTTCCGCTCCCGGCGGGGCGACCTCTTCGCCGTCTCCGACCTGGACAGGACGGGCTGGGTCGAGCGTTTCACCGCCCAGGACCGCACGCTCGCCCCCGCCGGGGAGCAGCTCGTGCAGGCGCAGGTCCCCCTCTCCCCTGACGAGACCAAGGCGGACGGCGTGGCCCACGCCGAGCACCTGCTCGACCTCGGCTACCCCGGCTGGCGCGAGCGCCTGACCTGGCACCGCGCCTCGGTCGCCAACGGCCGTACGGGCGCGGTGGACCGCCCCGGCACGACCTGGCGGGACCGCCCCGCGATCGACCGCGGCGACGGCGTCTACCTGGTGGGCGACCAGGTGGCGGCCCCGGGGCTGCTGTCCGAGGTGTCGTTCAACAGCGCGGTGGAGGCGGTGTCGCTGGCGCTGACGAGGTCGACGCTCGGCCTCAGGACGAGGTGAGGCTGCTCCTGACCTCAAGAGACCTGCTCAGGCCCGCTCTTGACCTCAAGTGCGCTTCAGGTTGAAGGGTGGGGGGCATATCGGAACACCACCAAGGAGCCCCCATGCAGGCCACGCAAGCCATGCAAGCCACGCGGACCATGCGCGCCATCCGCCTCCACGCCTTCGGCCCCGCCGAGAACCTCGTCCTGGAGGAGATCGCGACCCCCGACCCGGCAAGGGGCCAGGTCCGCATCACCGTGTCGGCGGCGGGCGTGCACCTCCTGGACACCTCGATCCGCGAGGGCATACAGGGCCCCCTGCCCGAACTCCCCGCCCTGCCCACCGTCCCCGGCCGGGAGGTCGCGGGCATCGTCGACGCACTCGGCGAGGGCGTCCCCGCGCACTGGCTGGGCAAGCGCGTCGTCACCCACATCGGCTTCGCCCCCGGTGGCTACGCCGAGCGCGTCGTCACCGAGGCGTCCCGTCTGCACGAGGTGCCCCAGGGGCTGGACTCCGCGGAGGCGGTCGCCCTGATCGGCACGGGGCGTACGGCGATGGGAATCCTGCAGTTCACGAAGTTGACGGCCGACTCCGTGGCCGTCGTCCCCGCCGCCGCGGGCGGCATCGGCACGCTCCTCACGAAGTACGCCAAGCACCGCGGCGCCACCGTGATCGGCCTGGCGGGCGGCCCGGAGAAGACGGACCGCGTCCGTGCGAACGGCGCCGACCTGGCCGTGGACTACACCGACCCGAAGTGGCCCGAGGAGGTCCGCACGTACCTCACGGAGCAGCTCGAAGGACGCGCGGCCACCGTCGTCTTCGACGGCGTGGGCGGCGAGGCGGGCCTTGCCGCGGTGGACCTGCTCGGCCCCGGCGGCACCCACGTCGTCTTCGGCTGGTCCGGCAAGGGGCCGGGGGCCGACGACGGCGGGGCGGAGCTGAGGTTCACCGAGGAGGAGCTGGCCGAGCGCGGCATCACGCAGCTCAACGTTCTCGGCCCGGCGATGATGCGGAAGGCGGGCGGCGGCAACCCGGTCCGCACCCTGGAGCTGGCCTCCCTCACCGCCGCGTCGCTGGGCCACTTCACCCCGGCCGTGCAGCGCTTCCCCCTCGCGGAGGCGGCCGCGGCACACCGCGCCCTGGAATCCCGCGCCACGATGGGCAAGGTCGTCCTGATCCCCTGATCCCCTGATCCCCTGATCCCCTGAGGGCCGCAGGACAGTGAGAAGGCCAGGACCGGGCGCCGCCCCGAAATCCGGATGCCCGCACGGCATCCGGGAACTACCGTCCGTTATATGGGTATGGAATCCGTCCAATCCGTCCAGTTCCGCGACATCCCCGAGGCGGGGATCGACCGCGCGCTCTCCCTCTCCTACCTCGTCTTCCACGAGAACCCGGAGGACGAGAAGCGCAAGCACCACCACGACCTGCTGCGCGGCTGCACCCGCATCGGTGCGTACGAAAACGGCGAACTCGTCGGCCTCGTCGCGGCGTTCCCCTTCACCGTCTCCGTGCCCGGCGGCGAACTGCCCTGCCCCTGCCTGACGTTCGTGTCCGTGGCCCCGACGCACCGGCGCCGCGGCGTGCTCTCCGGCATGCTCGCGGAGCTCTTCGCGCGCACGGCGGCGGACGGCGCCCCGATCGCGTCCCTGTGGGCCTCGGAGGACGCGATCTACGGCAGGTTCGGCTTCGGCCCCGCCACCCACGGCCACACCGTGGAGATCGACTCCCGGCGCCCGCTCGCCCTGCGCATCACCCCGGACGACCGCCCGCTCCGCCTGGTCGACCCGTCCGAGGCGCCCGACCTGCTCGGGGGGTATTACGACCGCACGCGCGCCGAGCGCGCGGGCCGCATCGCCCGCCCCGAGTCCTGGTGGCGCGAGGAGTGGCTGGTGGAGGAGGACGAGGAGGACGACGAGCTGTCGCCGCCCCGCGTGGTCGTCGTCGGCGACCCCGGTGGCCCGGTCGCCGGTTATGCGATCTACCGCACCAGGACCCGTGACGACGCCCCCGGCCTGGTCCGGCTCGACGAGCTGGAGGCGGACACGCCCGCCGTCGCGGCCGCGCTCTGGCGCTATCTCGCGTCGATCGACCTGACGGGCCTGATCCGCGCCTGGGGACGCCCTGTGGACGACCCGCTGCACCTGTTCGCCGCCGACCGCGACCAGGTGCGCGTCACGGGCCAGTTCCCGGCGCTGTGGGTCCGCCTCGTCGACGTGCGCGGGGCGTTGGAGGCTCGCTCCTGGGCCGCCCCGGTGGACGTCGTCCTGGACGTGCGCGACGACCGCCTCCCGGCCAACGAGGGCCGCCACCGCCTGACGGCGTCCCCCGAGGGGTGTACGTACGAGAGGACGGAGGACCCCGCGGACCTCACCCTCGACGTGCGCGACCTGGCGGCCTGCTATCTGGGCGGCACGAAGACCGACGCCCTGATCCGGGCGGGCCTGGCCACGGAGCACACGGCGGGCACGGCGGCGGCACTGGACGCGGCACTGCACACGCCGCTGCTGCCGCACACCGTGGACGAGTTCTAGGACCCCGTCCCCGTTCCAGGGCCCCCTACGCTCCGAGCCGCGCGAGCGCGTCGTCGGTCAGCCGGTACACGGTCCACTCGTCCTGGGGCAGCGCCCCCAGCGACCGGTAGAAGTTGATCGACGGCTCGTTCCAGTCGAGGACGGACCATTCGAGGCGCTCGTAGCCGTGCCGCACGCAGATCCGCGCGAGCTCGGTGAGGAGCGCCTTGCCGTGCCCGCCGCCGCGCGCCTCGGGGCGTACGTACAGGTCCTCCAGGTAGATCCCGTGCGCACCGCGCCACGTCGAGAAGTTGAGGAACCACAGCGCGAAGCCGACCACCTCGCCGGACGCGTCGTCCTCAGCGATGTGGGCGAAGGCGGCGGGGCGCTCCCCGAAGAGCGCCTCGCGCAGCTGCTCCTCGGTGGCCTTCGCCTCGTCGGGCACCTTCTCGTACGCGGCGAGGTCACGGACCAGGGTGTGGATGACGGGGACGTCGGCAGGCGTGGCGGTACGAATCATGAGGGCAGCAAGCCATGCGTACCGCGCGCAGTCAACGGCGTCTCACCGGCCGAGCAGCCGCCGCGCGATCTCCATGTCGTCGGGCTCCAGCGGCCGCCCGTCCTCGACCTCCCACAGCGCGTTCTGCAGGACCCGGCCGAGCGTCCAGGCGCGCGCCCGCTCACGGTCGAGGCCGAGTACCTCCGTCATCGCGTCGAACCGCCACAGCACGTCCTCCGCGTCGAACTTGTTGTCGATGGCGGGCCACAGGTCGAAGCCGGGGTCCCCCGCGAGCGGTTTCGGGTCGATGGCGAGCCACGGCTCGCGGTCGCTGGCCAGCACGTTCTCGAAGTGCAGGTCCCAGTGCAGCATCCGGTCGCCGGGCTCCCCCATGACCTCGCGCACCGCGCCCCCGCACCGCTCGACGATCGCCCGCTCGGCCGGGTCGGCGATCGCCTTCAGCGCCCCCGGCAGGTCGTCGACCATCTCGGCCGCGATGTCGCCGAGCCCGCGCATGCCTTCGGGCGCGGGCGTCGCGGTGAGCCGGGCGAGGAGTTCGGCGAGGACGAGGACGGCCTTGCGGGTGTCGGCCATCGTCGACAGCATCCGCGTGGAGTCGAGGCGTTCGAGCAGCATCGTGCCCGTGTCGGCGTCGTGGTCGAGGAGGCGCACGGCCCCGTCGCCGTCCCACACGCGCAGCGCGACCGGCTCGCCCTCGGTCTCCTCGTCCAGGAGCTGGAACTTGACGGCGGCGGGCGTGCCGTCGGCACGCCGCACGGGCAGCACGAGCGCCGCCATGCCGTGCATCGGATCGCCGTCGAGGGTCAGGTCCCACCGGTCGACGAACTCCCGTACGCGCGCGGGGAGCGCGGCGATGAAGGCGCGCCCCGGCTCTCCCGCGTACAGGTGCTGCGACTCGACCAGCTCGTCCGGAATGCGAATGTCGATCACACCGGGGACGTTACCGGCGCGACCACACCACCGCACGGGGATTTTCCGGGCCTTGCGGGCGACGAACCGGGAGACGCACCGGGAGGCGCACCGGTACGCCTCCCGGCCCCTCGGGTCAGGAAATCCCGGCCGCCTTCAGCTCCTTGACGAACGCCGCCTGCTCGTACAGAGCGCCGTCCTCGGACTTCTTGCCGTCGATGAAGACGGTCGGCGTGCCCTTGATGCCGTCGGCGCTGAAGGACTCCATCGCCTGGCCGACCCACTTCTTGTACGTCCCGTTGGTGACCGCCTTGTCGAAGGCGCCGCCGCGCAGCCCCTCGACCTTGTCGGCGATCTTCAGCAGGAACGCCGGGGTGTAGGCGTCGTCCGACTCCTCCTCCGCCTGGTTGGCGAAGACGGCGGCGTGGAACTGCGGGAACTTGCCCGCCTCCACGGAGGCCCGCAGCGCGTTCGCCGCGTTCACCGAGCCGCTGCCGCCGAGATTGCCGTCGAGGAACGAGGCGATCGTGTACTCGACCTTGACCTTGCCGTCGGCCACCGGCTTGACCAGCGCCTGCGCCCCGCCGTCCTCGAACTTCTTGCAGAACGGGCAGCGCGGGTCCTCGTAGACCTTGACCGTATGCTTGGCCTTCGGGTCACCGACGGTGATCTCGCCGCCCTTCACCGAGGCGGGCACGTCCGCGAGCTGCGCACCGGCCGCCGGGGGCGCCTTCGCCTCGGGGGCATCGGACTTGGGGTCGTCGGCCTCGGGGGCGTCGGACTCGGGGGACTTCGCCTCGGACGAAGACGCGGGCTTCTCGCTGACGTTGCCGCCCTTGCCGTTGTCGTCGTCGGGACCACAGGCGGACGCGGCCACCCCGATCAGCGCCGCCGCTGCCACCGCGGTGGCGACGCGTCCGGCCTTGCGTCCGGCCTTGTGTACGGCCATGAGTTGAGCCCTCCAGGATTTCGACACGTACCGCTCAAAGTATCGGAATCTACCCCGCGCCCCGACCGCCGAACGACCCGCCCCTCGGGACTTACGGCCCTGCGCACGACCCTTGGGCCCCGACCCCTGCCCACGGCCCCCACCTGCGCAGTAACGTCCGCCCATGAGCAGCGCGAGCAACACGCACCACGGGCCCGGCACGGTCAACGGCGGCATATCGTTCTGGTACGCGGACGAAGGGCTGCCCACCGCCCGCGAGCCCCTCACCTCCGACGCGACCGCGGACGTCTGCATCGTCGGCGGCGGCTACACCGGCCTGTGGACCGCGTACTACCTGAAGAAGGCCGCCCCCTTCCTCCGCGTCACCGTCCTGGAGCAGAAGTTCTGCGGATACGGCGCCTCCGGCCGCAACGGCGGCTGGCTCTACAACGGCATCGCGGGCCGCGACCGCTACGCGAAACTGCACGGCCACGAAGCGGCGGTCCGCCTCCAGCGGGCGATGAACGACACCGTCGACGAAGTGATCCGCGCCGCGGCCGAGGAGTCCATCGACGCGGACATCCACCACGGCGGCGTACTCGAAGTGGCCAACACCCCGGCCCAGTTGGCCCGCCTCAAGGCGTTCCACGAGGCGGAACTCGCGTACGGCGAGAAGGACCGCACCCTGCACGGCGCCCGCGAGACGGCCGAGCGGGTGCGCGTGGCCGGAGCCGTCGGCTCGACGTGGACCCCGCACGGCGCCCGTCTGCACCCGGTCAAACTGGTCCAGGGCCTGGCCGCCACCGTGGAGGCCCTCGGCGTCACCATCCACGAGTCGACGCCGGTCACGGAGATCAAGCCGAAGCACGCGATCACCCCGTACGGGACCGTGCGCGCCCCCTACGTCCTGCGCTGCACCGAGGGCTTCACGGCAGCCCTGAAGGGCCAGCGCCGCACCTGGCTCCCCATGAACTCCTCGATGATCGCCACCGATCCGCTCACCGACGAGCAGTGGGAGTCCATCGGCTGGGAGGGCCGCGAGACGCTCGGCGACATGGCGCACGCGTACATGTACGCCCAGCGCACCGCCGACGGCCGCATCGCGCTCGGCGGCCGCGGCGTCCCGTACCGCTACGGCTCGAAGACGGACAACGACGGCCGCACCCAGCCCGCCACGATCGACGCGCTGCGGGCCGTCCTCGTCCGCTTCTTCCCGCAGCTCGCGGGCGTCGGCATCGCCCACGCCTGGTCCGGTGTCCTCGGCGTCCCGCGCGACTGGTGCGCCACGGTCACCCTGGACCGCGCCACGGGCCTCGGCTGGGCAGGCGGCTACGTCGGCTCGGGCGTCGCCACCACCAACCTCGCCGCCCGCACCCTGCGCGACCTGGTCCAGCAGGACTCGGGCCAGGCCGGTCCCACGGACCTCACGACGCTGCCCTGGGTCAACCACAAGGTCCGCCGCTGGGAGCCGGAGCCGTTCCGCTGGCTCGGCGTCCACGCGATGTACGCCACGTACAACGCGGCCGACCACCGCGAACTGACCACCCACACGGCGAACTCGTCCCGCCTTGCCCAGTGGGCGGACAAGGTGGCGGGACGCCACTGACGCGAAAGCAGCAGCCCCTCCGGGACTGGGTGTCACACCCTTGTGCCACGATCACCCGATCATCCACACAGCCTGGGGGGGCTCCATGCCTGAACCACGTCCTTCTGCGAGACCCGCGAGACGCGCGAGACCCGCGGCATCCGCAAGACCGGCGAGACGCGCGAGACCCGCGAGACCCGCGGCATCCGCCGCGCTCTTCCTCGCCCTGGCCGCACTCCTCGCCCTGCTCGTACCGTCCGCCCTGCCCGCGACGGCCGCCCACGCCGCCGGGCCGGAGTGCGCGCCGCTGGCCCTCGCGCCGTTCGGCGATCCGGGCACGGCGGTCGGCAAGGCCACCGTCGCGCCCGACGCGACGACTTGCTACACCTTCACCACCGCCGAGGCCGGTCTCCACCTGGTCTCCTTCGACGACTCCAGCAACGAGGCGGGCGTCGAGGTCCACCAGGGCGACGCCGAAGTCGACTGTTACGACACCGAGTACCGGGTCGACGGCTGGTGCAAGCTCGCCGCGGCGACCACCTACACCCTGAAGGTCGTCAACAGCGGCTGGGAGGACGCCGAGACCGCGGTCACCGTCGTCCCGCTCGGCAGCGACCGCGGCTGCGCCCCGAAGACCGGCAGCAACTGGGACCAGCCGACGCCGACGCGTACGTCCACGAGCCCCGTCGAGATCGACTGCCAGCCCTTCGAGGCCGAGCCCGGCGACCGCATCCGGCTTACCCGCGGCACCAAGGCCTACGGCGAGTCGATCTCCTGGATCACCGACGCCACCGGCGCCCGGATCTGCACCCGCTTCCCCGAGGACGACGAGGACAGCTGCGTCCTGCCCGGCAAGGGCCCCTACCGCGCCCTGTCCCGCGTCACGTACGCGGAGCGGGGCTTCCCCGCCGAGTACGCGGTCACGGCACGCCGTCTGAACGACCCGCAGGGCTGCCCGTCCTCCCCGATCCGGCCCTACGGCCCGCTGACCGCACAGGACTTGACGACGATTCCCTGCTTCACGGTCGCCGCGGAGAAGGCGGGCACGTACCGCATCGACTCCCTCGACAAGGACGGCGCCACCGGCTCGGCCCGCGTGCACGACCGCTCCGGCAAGACCGTCTGCCGCAACACCGAGCAGCCCTGCCGACTGCCCTCCGCGGGCACGTACACCGCCTACCTCGACGGCTCGTACCCCTTCCACGACACCCCGCGCGGCCTGATCGTCCTCGACCGGGCCGCCGACCGCGGCTGTCTGAAGAGCGACCTCGGCACCCACAAGGGCGAGCTCAGCACGGCGGGACAGTACGACTGCCTGAACCTCCCCGCGCCCAAGGACGCCCGGATCGCGGCGCTCACCCCGCTGAACGCCTCCGGCGTCGACGCCGACGTGGAGGTCCTCGACAGCGAAGGCACCGCGCAGTGCGAGGCGGAGCAGCTGGCCGCGGGCGACTGCGCGCTCACCGGCCCCGCGCCCTACCGCGCCCTCGTCCACGCCGACGGCAGCCCCCGCACCGGCCCGTACACGGTCGCCGTGCACCGCACGGACGCCGCGAACGACTGCCCCGTCCTGCCCGCGGGCAGCTTCGCAGCCGACGGCGCCAAGGCCTCCTTCGCCACCGGCGACGGCGTCTTCTCGCGCTGCCTGACCATCCCGGCGGACGCCCACACGGCGGCCGAGGCGCTGCAGCTGGTCGCCACCTCTGGTGACGTGCCCGCCAAGTTCTCCGTGCTCGACTCCACCGGCAAGCGCGTCTGCGACCGCTACGCCACCACCAACGGCTGGACGCTCTGCGCCCTGACCCCCGGCAAGGCCCACACCGTCCTGATCACGGGCCGCGACCAGGCCGCCGAGTACACCCTGACGCGGCGCGACGTCACGTCGACGGCGTCGTCCGCGGGCTGCGCGAAGGTAGCGGCGGGCAAGGTGGGCGGCCCGTCGACGAAGGGCACGTACGACTCCCCCGGCTCCCTGCGCTGCCACCAGGTCACCACGCCCGCCGCCACCGACGTCGTGCACCTCAACGTGCGGGACGCGCTGGCCACCGCCGACATGTACGTCCTGGACGGCAACGGCAAGAGCGAGTGCGAACTCCGCGCCCAGGCCTGCGCCGCCACCGGCAGCACCACCCACCAGGTCCTCGTGCAGACGCCGTCGAACCGCGAGGCGGCGCCCCAGTACCGCCTCGACGCCCTGCGCATCGCCACGGCGGACGGCCCCGCGGTCGAGTGCGCCAAGGTCCCGTCGGTCGCCTTCGGCTACGGCCCGGTCACCGGCACCCTCGACGAGACGCACACGGCCACCTGCGCCACCCTGCCCACCGCCCTCGACGACCGGTTCGAAGCCGAGATCACCGACACCACCGGAGCCGCCGAGGAAGCGGTCCCCGCGCTCTACAACAGCTCCTGGAAGAACGGCTGCTCCCGGGCCGTGCCGATGGACTACCTCTGCAACGTGAACGACCCGGAGGCGGCCCCCAAGACCCCCTCCGTGCTCGTCCTCGGCCTCCCGGACAAGGCCTCCGCCACGTCCTACAGCGCCACCCTGAAGTGCCGTTCCGGCCCCTGCGGCGACGAGACGACCACCGTCACCGGCTTGACACCCACGACGGCGCCCGGCGGCACCAAGCCCACGCTCACGGCGACGGGCACGGCCCTCCCCGCGAACGCCACGGTCCGGCTGTACCAGGCGGGCAGGACCCTCACGGCGAAGACGGACTCGGTGTCGGCCGACAACCGCACCCTCAAGGCCACGCTCGACCTGACGGACGTCCCCGCGGGCACCTGGCACGTCAGCGTCATCGCGGGCGGCTGGGAGTTCTCGCAGGGCACCTTCACCGTCACCGCCCCGCTGCTGAGCAACACCACCGCCCCCGAGGCAAAGGGCACGGCGGCCGTAGGCGCCAAGCTCACCGCGACAACCGGGAGTTGGTCGCCAACGCCCTCCTCGTACACCTACCAGTGGAAGGCGAACGGCGAGACGATCACCGGCGCCACCGCCTCGACGTACAAGATCCCGGCAGCACACCTGAACAAGAAGCTGACCGTCACCGTCACAGCCCACAAACCGGGCCACCGCGACGCGTCCGCGAGCTCCGCCCCGGTGACGGTGGCCAAGGGCACAGCCCCCAAGGCAACAACCAAACCCACGATCACCGGCACCACCAAGGTCGGCAAGACCCTCAAATCCACCAAGGGCACCTGGTCGCCCACCCCGACCTCGTACTCCTACCAGTGGTACGCCAACGGAACGAAGATCACCGGCGCAACCAAGTCGTCCCTCCCCCTGAAATCCGCCCACCGCGGCAAAAAGATCACGCTCAAGCTGACAACCCACCGCACGGGCCACCACGACGGAACATCAACAACAAAGCCCACCCCAAAGATCACCTGACCCCCGGCAAAACCACAAAGGCCCAGGCCACCACCAAGGTGACCTGGGCCTTCGCCTACCGGAGCCCCCTGTCGGATTCGAACCGACGACCTACGCATTACAAGTGCGTTGCTCTGGCCATCTGAGCTAAGGAGGCAAACGCCCCGCGAGCGCCGGACGTGCCCGAGCAGTGTAACCAACACCGCCCGTACCCCCATCGAAAATTTCCTCGAAGGTCACAGCACTCCGACTACTGACAGACCGCTGACCCCCGGGGTACGGTCACGAGCAGTTCACTCAGGTGGACTACACCACTCCCTCTACTCGGATCGTCCGGCACGTTCCTGCCGGTGAAGGGGGCCCTCACCATGGCCACTGTTTCGTTCGACAAGGCGACCCGCATCTACCCGGGTGGCGACAAGCCCGCCGTGGACGGTCTCGACATCGAGATCGAGGACGGCGAGTTCCTCGTACTCGTCGGCCCGTCCGGCTGCGGCAAGTCCACCTCGCTCCGCATGCTCGCGGGGCTTGAGGACGTGAACGCCGGCGCCATCCGCATCGGTGACCGCGACGTCACGCACCTGCCGCCGAAGGACCGGGACATCGCCATGGTGTTCCAGAACTACGCGCTCTACCCGCACATGACCGTCGCCGACAACATGGGCTTCGCGCTCAAGATCGCCGGGGTCAACAAGGCCGAGATCCGCCAGAAGGTCGAAGACGCGGCGAAGATCCTGGACCTCACCGAGTACCTGGGCCGCAAGCCCAAGGCGCTCTCCGGTGGTCAGCGCCAGCGTGTGGCGATGGGCCGCGCGATCGTCCGTGAGCCGCAGGTCTTCCTCATGGACGAGCCGCTGTCGAACCTCGACGCCAAGCTGCGCGTGTCCACGCGTACGCAGATCGCGAGCCTCCAGCGCCGCCTCGGCATCACCACCGTGTACGTCACCCACGACCAGGTCGAGGCCATGACCATGGGCGACCGCGTGGCCGTCCTCAAGGACGGGCTCCTCCAGCAGGTGGACTCGCCGCGCAACATGTACGACCGCCCGGCGAACCTCTTCGTCGCGGGCTTCATCGGCTCCCCCGCCATGAACCTCGTCGAGGTCCCGATCACCGACGGCGGCGTGAAGTTCGGCAACTCGGTCGTGCCGGTGAACCGCGAGGCGCTGACCGCCGCCGCCGACCGCGGCGACCGCACGGTCACCGTCGGCGTCCGCCCGGAGCACTTCGACGTCGTCGAGCAGGACGGCGCCGCCGCGAAGAGCCTCTCCAAGGAGACCGAGGACGCCCCGGCGGGCCTCGCCGTCTCCGTGAACGTCGTCGAGGAGCTCGGCGCCGACGGCTACGTCTACGGCACCGCCGAGGTCAACGGCGAGCCGAAGGACCTCGTCGTCCGAGTCAACGGCCGCCAGGTCCCGGCCAAGGGCGCGCAGCTGCACGTCGTGCCCCGTCCGGGTGAGACCCACGTGTTCTCCACCTCTACGGGTGAGCGCCTCAGCGACTGACGTCCGCTGAACGCGGCCCATGACGCCGCCAAGTCTCCGAAGGGCCCCGCACCCTGGCTGGTGCGGGGCCCTTCGCGTACGCCCGACCGCCCACCCGCACCCACCACCCCGTTGTCGACAAATACCCCGGCACATCGGTCATTTCGCCGCGGCGGCGTCAACACCGCTCCAGAGAAACCTTCTTCTCTGTAGCTCGACCGAGTGACTAAATGTCGCCAAATCATCACCTAGCGCTACGCTCCTCGCGTGACGCACTCCGCCAACTACACCCAGAAGCCGCGCCGAGCGCACCGGGGCCCCGCCCGCCGCATCGGCCGCACGCTTGCCCTCGTCCTGCCCGTGATGCTGGTGCTCTCCGGGACCCTCGCGGTCACCAGCGTCAACTGGTCGGGAAACGCCTCGGACTCGATGCTCACCGCATCCGCCGACAACCTCTCCAAGCCCGCCAAGTCCCGCGCCCCGCACGACGTCCTGCGCGACCGGCTCCTCCTGGAACTCCAGGAGAAGAACCCGGGCGTGGCGCTCACGCACCTCCAGCAGGAGGTGAACCGTCATCCTTCGCTCGCCCGGCACTGTGTCGCGCTGGCCCGTGCGCTCGGCCGCGCCGCCGTCCGGGTCTACGGCCCGTCGCGCGCCCAGTCGTATGCCAGGCCCGTCTGCGACACCTCCTTCGCCACGGGCGTGGCCGCGGCCCATCAGAAGGGCTGAGCGGACCGCCGCGCAGCGCCGCGTAGGGTTTCCGGCATGACCACGCTGAAGCCCACGCAGGCTGTCGTCCTGGCCGGTGGCCAGGGCTCCCGGCTCCGCCCGTACACCGACGACCGGCCCAAGCCGATGGTCGAGATCCCCGGCACGGGGACCCCGATCATCGGCCATCAACTGGCCTGGCTCGCCGAGGAAGGCGTGACGGACGCCGTCGTCTCCTGCGGGCACCTCGCCGAGGTACTCCAGGAGTGGCTGGACTCCGCCGACCTGCCGCTGAACGTCAGCACGGTCGTCGAGAAGGAGCCCCTGGGCCGCGGCGGCGGCCTCAAGTACGCCGCCCGGCACCTGCCGCACGCGGACCGGCCCTGGTACGCGACGAACGGCGACATCTGGACCCGCTTCTCGCTGCGCGACATGGCGGCCTTCCACGCCGAGCGCGACGCCACCGCGACCCTCGCCCTGGCCCGCCCCCGCATCCCGTGGGGCGCCGTCGAGACGGACGCGTTCGGCCACATCACGGACTTCATCGAGGCCCCGCCGTCCCCGTACCTCATCAACGCGGGCGTGTACGTCTTCTCGGCCTCCTTCACCGCGCTCCTGCCGGACCTCGGCGACCACGAGCGCACCACGTTCCCCCGGCTGGCCCGTGAGAAGCGCCTGGCGGGCTTCCCGCTGCCGCAGGGCGCCTACTGGCGCGCGATCGACACCGCGAAGGACCTCACCGAGGCCGCCAAGGAGCTCGCCGCACAGGGCCGTTGACCGCCCGCGCCGACGTTCCTTTCGTACGTACGCCGATGGGGCCCCGCACAGAGCGTGTGCGGGGCCCCATCGGCGTACCCGGGGCAGTGGGGTCACGAGGTCCTCAGCGGCCGAGCACACCGCCCAGCAGACCGCCGGGCTCCTCGCCGCCGGTGCCGCCCGAGCCGCCGGACGAACCGGCACCGCCCGAACCGCCGCCCGAGCCACCGCTGGACGAGGGCCCCGCGGTGGTTCCCGCGGCCGGCTGCTGCTGCGGCGCCGACTGCTGCGGCGGGGCCTGCCCCGCCGTGCTGCTGCCCTGCGTCTGGCTGGGCTGTCCCGAACCCGCCGTGCCCGTCTCACGGGCCGCGTCCGGCGCCGTGGCGCCCTGCGTGGGGCTCGCGGAGCCGCGGCTGCCCTGCGTCGGCGAACTCGACGAGGCGGACGGGCTCTGCGACTGCCGACCCTGCCGCTTCTTCGCGGGGTCCTGGGGAAGCGCGGAGCCCGGCAGTTCGTTGCGGGGCGCCTCGCCGGGTCCCGGCACGGTGACCCGGTCCGCGTCGCGCACCGCGCCGCCCAGCATCGAGCCGATGAGCAGCGTGAGGCCGACCACGACCGACCCGATCATGCCGCCCCGCCGCAGCACGCGCCGCCGCAGGTCCCAGATGTCGGAGCGCGGGCCGAGCGTGCGCCACGCCTCACCGGCGAGCCGTCCGTCGATGGAGTAGACGGGCGCGCCCGCGATGATCAGCGGCGACCAGGCGGCCAGGTAGATGATGTCGGGCGCGTCGTAGGCGGGCACGGTCTTCCAGCTCACGGTGACGATGAGCGCCGCCGAAAGCAGCACGCCGATCGACGCGGCGACCCGCTGCCAGAGCCCGAGCACCGTCAGGACGCCGACGACGACCTGGAGGAAGGCGATGCACAGCCCGGCGCCCACGGGGTGCTGGAGGGCGAAGTCGCGCAGTGGCTCGGCGAGCGCCCAGGGGTGCAGCGAGTTCAGCCACTTGACCATGGAGCCGCGTTCGCCGCCGTCGAAGTAGACGGGGTCGCAGAGCTTGCCCATGCCTGCGTAGATGGAGATGAACCCGAGGAAGACGCGCATCGGGAGCAGGACGACGCCGAGGTTCATGCGGCGGCCCGGGTAGTAGGCGTGCCGGACCGGGTCCGAGCCGTGCCTGCGCGCTCTCTCCCCGCCGCCGTCCTCGTAGCCGTCGGAGTCGTCGGAATCGTCGCGGTCGGCGTACTCCTGCTCGAACCGCTCGTCGTAGTCACTGCCGGGCAACCGCATCTGCGGCAGCATCCGGGTCTGGGATTCGGGGGCGCGCGGGCCGATCACGGCGGGCGTCTCGACGGTCGCGGGGCCGTCGTCGATGTCGACGCGCGGGATGACCTGGGTGGCGCCGCTGTCGTCGTAGGGCCCGGCCTCTTCGGCCGAACGGCGCACGCCGCCGCCGCGCACGGCCTGCAGCAGTCTGATGGCGCCCGTGTCGTCCGGATCGGACTTCCCGCTCCAGACGACGGGAGCGCGGCGCTTGGCCGTCGCGCCGCCGGCGGGGACGCGCACCGCCGCTTCGGGCATGCCCAAGTGCCGGGAGATACGCGGGGATTGAGTGCGCCCAGCGGCGGGAAGCTGCACGCGGAAACTCGCGTGATTGACGATGACCTGCGCCGGGTCGCTCGGCACCTTCACCATGCTCAGCGCGGGAGCATCGTCGAAACCTGACGAGCTTCCCCCAGTGGGAGTGCGGGGTGTTCTGGTGTCCACACTCATCTAACCGAGTGATGTGTGTTTAGGACACTGCCTTGACCATGGAGAAATGTCCGGACCGCGTCAAGAGATCACCGCGGCCCGGACATCTACGGGGTACCGAGCGCCTGCTAGGCGCGGCGCCGCGCCGCCTCGTACAGCACGACGCCCGCGGCGACGCCCGCGTTCAGGGACTCCGCGCCACCGGGCATCGGAATCCGCACGCGGTAGTCGCAGGTCTCGCCGACGAGCCGCGAGAGGCCCTTGCCCTCGCTGCCGACGACGATGACGACCGGGCCGCCGAGCGCCTCCAGGTCACCGACCTCGTGCTCGCCGTCGGCGGCCAGGCCGACCACGGCGACGCCCGCCTTCTTGTACTGCTCAAGGGCGCGCGTCAGGTTCGTGGCGCGGGCGACCGGCGTGCGCGCGGCGGTACCGGCCGACGTCTTCCAGGCACCGGCCGTCATACCGGCGGCGCGGCGCTCGGGCACGAGCACGCCGTGCCCGCCGAACGCGCAGACGGAACGGACGACGGCACCGAGGTTGCGCGGGTCCGTCACGCCGTCGAGGGCGACGATCAGCGGGTCCTTGCCCTCGTCGAACGCGGCGGCGACGAGGTCCTCCGGGTGCGCGTACTCGTACGGCGGCACCTGGAGCACGAGGCCCTGGTGGTTGAGGCCGTTCGTCATGCGGTCCAGCTCGGGGCGCGGCGCCTCCATCAGGTGGATGCCGCCGCGCTCGGCCGCGAGCTGCAGCGCCTCGCGCACCCGCTCGTCGTTGTCGATGAACTGCTGGACGTAGAGCATGGAGGCGGGCACGCCGTCGCGCAGCGCCTCGAAGACCGGGTTGCGGCCGACGACCATCTCTGAGGTCCCCTTGCCGCCGCGCCCCTTCGGCGCGGGGCGGCGGCCGCCCGGAGCACCGGCGGCCTTCTTGGCCTTGGCGTTGGCGATGCGGTTCTTCACATGCCCCTTGCGCGCCTCGGCGGGCGGCGTCGGGCCCTTGCCCTCGAGGCCGCGGCGCCGATTGCCGCCGCTGCCGACCTGCGCGCCCTTCTTGCCGGACATGCGGCGGTTGTTAGCGGCCATGACCTACCTGTCTGTCGTGATGCGTGGGCGCGTACGAAGGTACGCGCACGGGTGTACGTCTATGAAGTGTGCCGCCCGAAGCGCCGGGCGGCACATCAGCGGGTGCCTAGCGCGGGCCGAGCGTCCAGCGCGGGCCGCTCGGGCTGTCCTCGATGACGAGGCCCGACTGGTTGAGCGAGTCACGGATGGCGTCGGCGGTGCCCCAGTCCTTGCGGCCGCGGGCGGCCTCCCGCTGGTCCAGGACCAGCCGGACGAGGGTGTCCACGACGCCGTGCAGATCCTCGCCGCGGTCGCTCTCGCCACCGGCCCAGTGCGGGTCGAGCGGGTCGAGGCCGAGGACGCCGAGCATGGCCCGCACCTCGGCGAGGCGCGCCACGGCGGCTTCCTTGTCGTCGGCGGCCAGCGCGGAGTTCCCCTGCCGGACCGTGGTGTGCACGATGGCGAGCGCCTGCGGGACGCCCATGTCGTCGTCCATGGCGTCGGCGAACGCGGGCGGGACCTGGGCGGCGGGCTCGACGACGCCCCCGGCCTTCTCCACCACGCGCTGCACGAAGCCCTCGATGCGGGCGAACGCGGACTCGGCCTCGCGCAGGGCTTCCTCGCTGTACTCGATCATCGAGCGGTAGTGCGGGGTGCCCAGGTAGTAGCGCAGGACGATCGGGCGCCACTGCTTGACCATCTCGCTGACGAGGACCGAGTTCCCGAGGGACTTCGACATCTTCTCGCCGCTCATGGTGACCCAGCCGTTGTGCACCCAGTAGCGCGCGAACGTGTCGCCGAAGGCCTTGGCCTGCGCGATCTCGTTCTCGTGGTGCGGGAAGATCAGATCGATCCCGCCCCCGTGGATGTCGAACTCGGTGCCCAGGTACTTGTGGGCCATCGCCGAGCACTCCAGGTGCCACCCGGGCCGACCGCGCCCCCACGGGGTCTCCCAGCTGGGCTCCCCCTCCTTCGCCGCCTTCCACATGGCGAAGTCCCGCGGGTCACGCTTCCCGGTCTCGCCCTCGCCCTCGGGCTGGAGCAGATTGTCGAGCTCCTGGTTGGAGAGCTCCAGGTAGCCGGGGAAGGACCGCACGTCGAAGTAGACGTTGCCGTCGGACTCGTAGGCGTGGCCGCGCTCGATCAGGCCGCGCATCATCTCGACCATCTCGGTGATGTGGCCGGTGGCGCGCGGCTCGTAGGTGGGCGGCAGGCAGCCGAGCGCGTCGTATCCGCTGTTGAACGCGCGCTCGTTCTCGTACCCGATGGCCCACCAGGGCCGACCCTGCTCCGCCGACTTCCGGATGATCTTGTCGTCGATGTCGGTCACGTTGCGCACGAACGTCACGTCGTAGCCGCGGTAGGCGAACCAGCGGCGCATGATGTCGAAGTTCAGGCCCGACCTGATGTGCCCGATGTGCGGGGCCGCCTGCACCGTGGCACCACAGAGGTAGATCGAGACGCAGCCGCTGTTGAGCGGGCTGAAGTCACGGATCTGCCGGGCGCTGGTGTCGTACAGGCGAATCGTCACCACTCCAGGGTAGTGGGCGCAGGACAGTGCCCTACGCCCCCTTGGCCCACCGCACACGGAACTGTGACGTGAGGCGCGCCCTGGGATCCCCCGTCAGATGCTGCCGACGACCTTGCGGGCGCTCACCCGGACGACGACCCGCTGGCTGTCGTTCTTGGAGCCCGGATTGAAGTCCGCGTACTTCTTACCGGTGTACTTCATCGACAGCTCGTCGATGAGCTCCTGGCCGCCCTCCGTGGTCATCTCCGCGGTGCCGCGGATCTCCGCGTACGTGTACGGCGCGTCGAAGGGCTGCACCAGCACCGTCACCCGCGGATCGCGCCGCAGGTTCTTCTCCTTGCGGCGGTCGACCGTGGTCGAGAACAGCACGTCGTCGCCGTCCCGCTTCACCCAGACCGGGGAGACCTGGGGGCTGCCGTCGGGCTGGATGGTCGCCACGGTGATGAAGACAGGGGTGTCGAGCAGGGCCTTGAGGTCGTCGGACAGTGCGGCGGACATGTGGGTCACTCCTTCGTGGGCCGGACGTACGGCGCTTTCGCCTGTACGAGGCATACGACTACCCCGTCGAACGCCTCACGACGACGAACGTACGACCAACGCGGTGGCGATCGCCGCGAGCCCGTCGCCGCGGCCAGGGAATCCGAGGCCGTCCGTGGTGGCCCCGGAGACGGAGACGGGCGCGCCCGCGGCCTCCGAGAGCACCTTCTGCGCCTCGTCCCTGCGCTTGCCGATCTTCGGGCGGTCGCCGATGATCTGGACGGCTACGTTGCCGATGGTGAAGCCCGCGTCCCGGACGATGCGGGCCGCCTCGGTGAGCAGCGTCAGCCCGGAGGCGCCCGACCACTCCGGCCGGCCGGTGCCGAAGTGGGCGCCGAGGTCGCCGAGGCCCGCCGCGGAGAACAGCGCGTTGCACGCGGCGTGCGCGACGACGTCGGCGTCGGAGTGCCCGGCGAGTCCGGGCCCCTGGTCCTCCCACTTCAGGCCCGCGCACCACAGCTCGCGGCCCTCTTCGAAGGCGTGGATGTCCGTGCCGATGCCGACCTGCGGGAGCACGACCGGGGCCTGGGGGGTCTCAGAAGCCATCGTTGGCCCTCCTGCGGGCGAGTACGGCCTCGGCGAGCACGAGGTCGAGGGGGCGCGTCACCTTGAAGGCCTCCTCGTGGCCCGGCACGCACACGACGGGCAGCCCCAGCTGCTCGACCATGCCCGCGTCGTCCGTCACCGGTCCCGTGACGGTCTCGTGGGCGCGTACGAGCGTCGCGCGGTCGAATCCCTGCGGGGTCTGCACCGCACGCAACCGCGCGCGCTCGGGCGTGGCGACGACGGGCTCGGGGCCGCCCGGCTCCGCCGCGGGCTCGACCTCCTTGACGGTGTCGGCCAGGGGCAGCGCGGGGACCACGGCGGGCGCCCCTTCACGTACGGCCTCGATGACGCCGTCGACCGTGTCGACGGGCACCAGCGGGCGCGCCGCGTCGTGCACGAGCACGATGTCGAAGCCGGGCGGCAGCGCGTCGAGACCGGCCCGCACGGACTCCTGGCGGCTCTCCCCGCCGGGCACGACGAGGAAGTCGGTCCGCTCGGGCAGCGCGTGGTCGTCGAGGAGGGTCTTGACCCCGGGGGCGCCGTCCGGCGGTGCCACCACGACGACGAGGGAGACGGCACGGGACTCCGCCATGGCGCGCACGGCGTGAATCAGCATCGGGGTGCCGTTCAGCGCACGGAGCGCCTTGGGGGCGCCAGGGCCGAGGCGCACGCCCCGCCCAGCCGCGGGAATGACCACCGCGGTACGGGATTCGCTAGACATCGGTTCCGTTCAGGTTTGTGTGCTCGGCCGACGTGGGTATGGCCACACCGTGCCGGGCGGGACGGACGCCTTGACCGGACCCTTCCGTGACATTCGGTCGAGTCAGCCGCAAGAGCCCGGCACGCCAGAGCATGGCCCTTCGGGGTCGTCCCACGGGTGCGGGGTGCTGCGCGCGAGGTTCCGAAAGGTTCCGGGTACGAACATGCCGCAGCGCCCGGCGACTCCATTAAGGGTCAGCGGGCACCGCGGCATTGCTGCGCCTGGTCGACGCGGGAGAGCCGAGAGCGTCCATGCGCCTCGAACCGTCCGCGTCAGGACGCGAGGACCTCGTCCAGCAGGGCCTCGGCCTTGTCCTCGTTCGTGTTCTCCGCGAGGGCGAGCTCGCTCACCAGGATCTGGCGGGCCTTGGCGAGCATGCGCTTCTCGCCGGCCGACAGTCCACGCTCGCGCTCCCGACGCCACAGGTCACGGACGACTTCCGCGACCTTGATGACATCGCCGGAGGCGAGCTTCTCGAGGTTTGCCTTGTAGCGGCGCGACCAGTTCGTGGGCTCTTCGGCGTACGGCGCGCGCAGTACTTCGAAGACCCGGTCGAGGCCGTCCTGCCCGACCACATCACGCACGCCGACGAACTCCGCATTGTCCGCTGGCACACGCACCGTCAGGTCGCCCTGGGCGACCTTCAGCACCAAGTAGGTCTTGTCCACGCCTTTGATCTGGCGAGTTTCGATGGCCTCGATCAGCGCGGCCCCGTGATGGGGATAGACCACGGTGTCGCCAACCTTGAACGTCATGTGACAGGTACCCCTTCCGTGGCTATCCATCCTAACACGAGAATCGCCTCTTCTGAATGGCGTTTTCGCAGGTCAGGGCATATCTCGGGGCTTGACAACAGCAACAAGAACGTGCTGCGGAGGGCCTGCGGAACGGGGTATTCGCAGGTCGGAGCGGCTCTTCGGGGAGCCGGAAACGCCCCCGTCACACGCCCCCCGAGAGCGCTCCGAGCGGCTGAACGTCCCGGTTTGCGCGGTTCCAAGCGGTGAACTTTCGATACTCCGTTCGGTGACCGAAGAGGTGTGCCAAGTGGCGTCCGGCGCGATTCCCGAATTGATCAAGCGGCGCGATGATCAATTCTCCGGACCCCCATGCATTCCTTACGGGAAATCCGCAAGGCGTGACACCCGGGCTCTTGACGACGCTTTTGCGAAAGGTGGCCGAGGGGGCAATGAGGCGGATGGGCCCGAGAGCCGTCGGCGAGGCTCGCGGGGCGCGGGGCGTGCCGGGTTCACCGCCGGGTCCGCCGGTGCGTGCGCGGTCGCCTGTGCTGTCCCGTGCGCTAAGGGGCGGGTCGGGTGCGGCGGCGTGGGAACGGCTCGGTAATGTAAGCGTGCTGACACATCCTTAGGACGGCCTTACGGCCGCCCGCCCGTCCTGTACCGCCCACGTTCAAGGAGATGCCGCCGCCGTGAGCCGCAGCCTTCGACGCGGCGCCCTCGCCGCCACCGCCCTCGCGTTCTCGCTTGCCTCGCTCACTGCGTGCGCCGCAGGCAACAACGCACAGACGATGGAGGTCAAGCCGGACAACGCCGCGACCTCCGTCGGCGACATCAAGATCCAGAACGCCATGGTCATCACGCAGCCGGACCTGGAGTCGACGGGCCCGGCCGTGGTCGCCGCGACGATCTTCAACTCCGGTGACAAGGCCCAGACCCTGAACTCCATCACGGTCGACGGCACCGACAAGAAGGCCAAGCTCACGCGCGGCAAGGACGACAAGGACTCCAAGCCGAACGGTCCGCTGACCATTCCGGCCGGCGGCTCCATCGTCATCGGTGGCAAGGACAACGCCTCGGCGGTCCTCTCCGGCAGCCGCGAGGCGGTCAAGGACGGCAACGCGCAGCCCGTCACCTTCGCCTTCAGCAGGACCGGCGACGTGAAGATGGAAGCGTTCGTCGTACCGGCAGGCAGCTACTTCTCCAAGTGGGGCCCGAGCCAGCTGCCGGAGTCCCCGGACGGGAAGCCGTCCAAGCCGGGCAAGTCCGGAAAGCCGCAGGAGCCCGGCACGGGCACCTCCGGCAAGCCGTCGGGCAACCCCTCTGGCAAGCCCTCCGGGAACCCCTCAGGAAAGCCGTCCGGCGACGCGGACGAGAACTCGGGCATCGCCGCCGACCCGTCGGACTCCGCGGACGCCGGGACCGGCGTCCGGCACTGATCGGCGTAGAAACCACGATGAAGGGCGGGACCCCACCGGGGTCCCGCCCTTCATCGTGAGCACTGCTGTTTACGGCTCGAACTTGTAGCCCAGGCCACGGACCGTCACCAGGTAGCGCGGGGCCCCCGGGTCCGGCTCGATCTTGGCGCGCAGGCGCTTCACGTGGACGTCGAGGGTCTTGGTGTCCCCCACGTAGTCCGCGCCCCAGACACGGTCGATGAGCTGCATGCGGGTCAGGACGCGGCCCGCGTTGCGCAGCAGCATCTCCAGCAGGTCGAACTCCTTCAGGGGCAGGTCGACCTTGGAGCCGGAGACCGTGACCACGTGGCGGTCCACGTCCATCCGGACCGGACCGGCCTCCAGTGCCTGCGGGGTGACCTCCTCCGGCTCCCCGCGGCGGCGCAGCACCGCACGGATGCGGGCGACCAGCTCGCGCGAGGAGAAGGGCTTGGTGACGTAGTCATCGGCTCCTATCTCCAGGCCGACGACCTTGTCGATCTCGCTGTCCTTGGCGGTGACCATGATCACCGGGACGTTGGAGCGGCTGCGCAGCTGGCGGCAGACCTCGGTGCCGGGCAGGCCCGGCAGCATGAGGTCCAGCAGGACGAGGTCGGCGCCGTTGCGCTCGAATTCGTCGAGTCCGTCCGGGCCCGTTGCCGCGATGGCGACTTCGAAGCCCTCCTTGCGGAGCATGTAGGACAGAACGTCGCTGAAGGATTCCTCGTCCTCGACGACGAGCACTCGGGTCACGGAAGGACCTCCGGGGCAGGAATGGGTTCGTACGTGGTGGTCGCGGCGGTTTCGTCGGGGATGGCCCCGTCGTCGAGTCCGCCGCCGTGACCCGGTCCGCGGTCGCGGTGGGCGGCCGCCTCGGGCAGCCGCAGGGTGAACGTGGAGCCCTGACCCTCCGAGCTCCACACGGTGACCTCCCCGCCGTGCGAGGCGGCCACGTGTTTGACGATGGCGAGACCGAGACCGGTGCCGCCGGTGGCCCGGGAGCGGGCCGGGTCGACGCGGTAGAAACGCTCGAAGATGCGCTCCTTGTCCTTGTCCGAGATGCCGATGCCCTGGTCGGTGACCGCGACCTCGATGAGGTCCCCACCGGGAGCGGAGACCCGGCGGGCGGCGATGCCCACGCGGGTCCTGGCGGGCGAGTAGTTCACGGCGTTCTCCACGAGATTGCCGAGCGCCGCCGCGAGCTGGCCGCGGTTGCCCCATATCTGCAGGTCGGCGGTGCCGCCCGCGGCCATGGTGATCTGCTTGTGGGAGGCCTGGTGGCGGCTGCGGTCGATCGCCTCCGCCACCAGTTCATCGACACGGACGGGTTCGGCGTCCTCCAAGGGGTCGTCGTTCTGCACCCGGGAGAGGTCGATGAGTTCCTGGACGAGGCTGGTCAGACGGGTCGCCTCGATCTGCATGCGGCCCGCGAAGCGCTCCACGGCCTCCGGGTCGTCCGAGGCGTCCATGACGGCTTCGGAGAGGAGCGAGAGCGCCCCCACGGGGGTCTTCAGCTCGTGGCTCACGTTCGCCACGAAGTCGCGTCGTACGGCCTCGATGCGGCGGGCCTCGGTGAGGTCCTCCACGAGGAGCAGGACGAGCCGGGAGCCGAGCGGGGCCACGCGCGCGGAGACGGCCAGGGCCTCTCCGCGGCCGGTGCCGCGTCGCGGCAGGTCCAGCTCGACCTGGCGTATCTCCCCGTCGCGGCGGGTGTCGCGGGCCATCTGCAGCATCGGCTCGACGGCGAGCTTGCCGCCTCGGACGAGTCCAAGTGCGTACGCCGCCGAGCTGGCCTTGACCACGCTGTCGGCCTCGTCGAGGACGACCGCGGAGGAGCGGAGCACGGAGAGCACCGTGTCCACGCCCGGTGGCAGTACGGGGTCGGTGTGCAGGGAGGTCCGGGTGGGGCGTTTCTGGTCGCGCTCGCTCCATCGGAACGCCAGCATGGCGATGACACCGGTGCACACCCCGGCGATCGCTGCCGCTGCGGCGACCGCCGCGTTCACGTCCATGCCTCAAGGTTATGCGCCGAGTAAGCGCCGGTCACAGCCGTACGGGTGCCGGCTCGAACACTCGTCGCCCAGAGTTCACCGTGGGGACGGTGCTGGTTCACTTCCCCCGGGCGGTACGGGCCCCGGGTGATCAAGGATGTGGTCCCGCGTCGCCCACAGTTCACCTTGATGACGGTGGTGATTCATGTGGGGTGCCGGAAACGGACGCGTCGGGCCCGCACCGTGGGAGCGTAGGGGCCAGCCCCCTGAGACGTACTAGAGAGGGACAGCCACATGCGGGACGCGTACCACGAGGAACTTGACTCGATCGGCGACAGCCTGGTCGAGATGGCCCGCCTCGTCGGGTCCGCGATCGGGCGCGCCACGACGGCCATGCTCGACGCCGACCTGAAGATGGCCGAGAGCGTGATCGCCGCCGACCAGAAGGTCGACGATCTGCAGCACGACCTGGAGGCACGCGCGATAGCCCTGCTGGCGCGCCAGCAGCCGGTCGCCACCGATCTGCGCATCGTGGTCACCTCGCTGCGCATGAGCGCCGATCTGGAGCGCTCGGGCGACCTCGCCCAGCACGTCGCGAAGCTGGCCAGGCTCCGCTTCCCGGATTCCGCGGTGCCGCGGGATCTGCACGCCACGATCCTGGAGATGGGCCAGCTCGCGCAGCGCCTGATGGCGAAGGCGGCGGAGGTCATCATCACCAAGGACGTCGACCTGGCGCTCCAGCTGGAGCAGGACGACGACGAGATGGACCAGCTGCACCGCACGCTCTTCCAGCACCTGATGGACGACCGCTGGAAGCACGGCATCGAGACGGCCGTCGACGTGACGCTCCTCGGCCGCTACTACGAGCGGTTCGCGGACCACGCGGTGTCGGTGGCCAAGCGGGTCGTGTACCTGGTCACGGGCGAGCACGCGGACGAGATCCAGCCGACGGGGCAGGCGCCGGTGGAGGGCGCGTAGGCCCTTTGTCTGCCGTGTGTGCCCCGCGTGACGTCAGGTTGTCACGCGGGGCACAGCTTTTTCGGCTCAGCGGGTCTGGCAGGTCAGCCGCAACCGCCGCCGCACTGGCAGGAACCGCCCGACTGGCAGCCGCAGCTGCACCCCGGGCCGCATCCACAGGCGCCGAGCGGGACTTCGGGAACGTATTCGCGCGTGGGGGACTCGGCCATGGTCTCCTCCTCGTAGGCGTACGACGTACTGCCTGATGCCCATTGCATGCCCATGGGGACGGGGCGCATCAACGGCGCACACGCGCGCGGGCTGTTTCTCCGAACCGGCGTGCGACACGGTCGGCACAGGCGAACATCCACCCATGCCCAAGAAGAAGCAGCGGAGCAGGAAGAGCCAGAAGGTGAGCGGCGGCAGACGCCCTGCCACCGCTCGCGAGAAGGCCGTCCTGATCTACCACGACATGGCGGTGTACGAGAACTTCGAACGCTGCGCCCGACGCCTCTTCGAGGTCCTCCGGAGCGCGGAGAGCCGGATGCCCGGCAAGCCCCGTCACCTCTTCCTGAGGGTGCAGGGCCACCGCAACGACGCGGGCGGCTACGACCGCGACGCCATCGAGATCATCCAGAACTTCGCCATGGAGTACCTGCTCCCGTACCTGACGGAGCTGACGACGCCGTTCCACAGACTGGTGAACCCTGACGGACAGCGGAACGACGTACCGGACGAACTGCAGATCACGTACCCCGAGGAACCGGGGGTGGATGCGGGCTTCTGGTACGACGTGACCCTGCTCCCCCTGCGCCCGCGCGGGACGACGGAGAACGCGCGGAAGACGGCGCCGAAGCTCGCGGCGATAGCCGACTACCTGGGGATGGACCCGGCGTGCCTGATCTGCTGGGCCACCCCCGTGGACCGTGCACACGCAGTCCCCACGTCGCTCGGCGGCTCGATGGACGTCCGCAACTTCGCCCTGCTCTGCTCGGACCACCACCGCCAGGCGCCCGACATAGCCGACGCGGAGGCCTTCTGGGCCTGGGTGGACTACGCGGAGATCAGGGACGCGGGCAGCAAGTGGAACGGGGCGGCGCCCGAGGTCAAGGAGTGGGTGCGCGCGCACGGCGGCAGAACGGAGCCGAAGGACCGCGGCGAGACGGAGTTCATGGCCGCCGTACGGTTCGAGCTCCAGCACCTGTACGGCTGGGCCGACGCGGACTTCGAGAACATGTCCTGGGACCTCCTTCAGGAGTACCACCAGGTCCTGGAGGCGGCGACGGGCAGGCACTTCGGCGTGGAGAAGAAGGTCGCCACGCACGCGTGGGCGTACCACATCGCGAGGCGCCGCCTGGCGAAGCGCAAGGGTGAGACGGGCCCACTGCCGCCGGACCACCCGTGGACGGGAACCTGGCCGGTCCCCTGACCGACGACACCTGACGGCCAACGCGCCGATCGAGGCTCGCCCCAGTCCGACCTGCGAATCGCTTGAACTGCGCATCGATTCGGCCCCGAGGGGGTTCCATTGCTGCCAACTACAGGTAATCGGGCGGCCACGGCCTGGAGTTCGCGTTACACAGGAAGGCCGGGACGCTACTCACGTGCAGGGGGCCTGGCCGATGGTGCTGACGATCAACGTTGCGGTTCTCCTGGCCGTCATCATCGTCATACGTCTACGACGGCGCACCCAAGCCCGTAGCCGCAACGACGAACAGCTGACGGTGGCCATCGTGCTGGTCTTCGGCGTCCTGATCGCCCCGACCGGTTTCGGCCAGTGGATCGCCGAAACGGTCGGCGACCTGGCACAGGGCATCACGGACTCGGGGACGCCGTGAGATCCGGGCCCGCCATGAGGGGGCGGGCGAGAGCGGGCGGTTAGGCGTCGAAGTCGTACTCCAAGACGTACGAGGCGGCGTCCAGCGTCATTTCGTTGAACTCGACGGGGCGGCCTTCGGCCGTGAAGGCCGTGCGGCAGATGAGGATGACAGGGGTGCCCTCCGACATGCTCAAGCGCGCCCCCTCATCCTTCGACGGCATGCGTGAGCGAATCTCTTCGCGGAAGTGCACCGGTTTGTGGCCGAGGTCGGCGAGCCTGGCGTACGTTCCGCCCTCCCCGGTGTCCTCTTGGGTGATCGCGGATCCGGCGACCAGGGGCATGGGCAGGTAGCTCGTCGCGAGCAGGACAGGCTTGCCGTCCAGGACAAAACGCCGACGCCTCACGCACACCGGCTCTTCGGCGGCCAACTCCAAGACCTCACCGATGCGTTCGGGTGCGGTCTCCTCGGACACGGTGACCTGGTCCACTTCAAGGGAGCGGTTCTCGATGTCCGCCGACCAGATGGAGCGGCCGTTGCCCCACTGCTGCTCGGCCAGCCGCTGGATGCCTCGACGCCGCAGCGGGCGAAAGGTGCGGACGAACACACCGGCGCCCTTGCGGGCTTCAGCGAGGCCCTCGTCCCGAAGGACGCCCAGGGCCTGGCGTGCCGTCATGCGGGCAACGCCGTGCGTGGCCATGAGGTCGTTCTCCCCCGGCAGCCGATCACCAGGACCGTACTGGCCCGCCTGGATCGCCTCGCGCAAAGTGTCGGCGATTCGCTGGTACTTGGGCCGAGGGCCGTCTTCGGTGTGGGCCATCCCGTAGGGCTCCTTCCGCTCATCTCTAGACACCTTAGGCCGCAGGTTGGACGTTCGTTCGCTGCGAGTGGTCACCGGGACAGCCAGAGTGAGATGTATAGAGAGGTCGAGACCGGGGCCTCGGGAGCGAGAGGTGCAGGACGCCGATGACCTGCACGTTCGACCGCAATCCCTGCGAAGAGTCGCCGCGTCTCGGTGCGATGACCTTGCACCCCGTCGCGGAGTCCGTACCTCGGGCGCGGCGCTGGTTCCGGAGGTTCATCACTCCGTACGACCCCGCCTGCTCCATCGACGACTGCGTCCTGATGATCTCGGAGCTTGTGACCAACGCCGTGATCCACGGCAGGTCGGACGAGCCCTGGGTCGTACGGATGGAGTGGTCGTCGACTCCGTCGCCGACTCATGGCACGCCGGACCCAGCCGCTTCGGCGGAACCGTGGTCTCCTTCCGGATGGCCGACGCCTGGCCGTCCTGAGCACGCACTGATCCGGGAGCTACGGCCCATAGGGCGGCCAGCGCCCATACGTAAGCCCCCGGCCTAGAGACAGAGCAAAGGCAGGGGGCTTAACGCGTCAGGGCTACTTCTTCTTGCCCTGGTTCTTGACCGCCTCGATCGCTGCCTTCGCGGCGTCCGGGTCGAGGTAGGTGCCGCCCGGGTTCAGGGGCTTGAAGGCGGCGTCCAGCTCGTACGAGAGCGGGATGCCCGTCGGGATGTTCAGGCCCGCGATGTCCTCGTCCGAGATGCCGTCGAGGTGCTTGACCAGGGCGCGGAGCGAGTTGCCGTGGGCCGCGACCAGGACCGTCCTGCCGGTCAGGAGGTCGGGGACGATGCCGTCGAACCAGTACGGGAGCATGCGGACGACGACGTCCTTCAGGCACTCCGTCTGGGGGCGCAGCTCCGGGGGGAGCGTGGCGTAGCGCGGGTCGGAGAACTGGGAGTACTCCGCGTCGCGGTCGAGCGCCGGGGGCGGGGTGTCGTACGAGCGGCGCCACAGCATGAACTGCTCCTCGCCGAACTCGGCGAGCGTCTGGGCCTTGTCCTTGCCCTGGAGGGCGCCGTAGTGGCGCTCGTTCAGGCGCCAGGAGCGGTGGACCGGGATCCAGTGGCGGTCGGCGGACTCCAGGGCGAGCTGGGCGGTGCGGATCGCGCGCTTCTGGAGCGACGTGTGGACCACGTCGGGGAGCAGACCGGCGTCCTTGAGCAGCTCACCGCCGCGGACCGCCTCCTTCTCGCCCTTCTCGTTGAGGTTGACGTCCACCCAGCCGGTGAACAGGTTCTTCGCGTTCCATTCGCTCTCGCCGTGGCGGAGGAGGATCAGCTTGTACGGTGCGTCGGCCATGCCTCTGAGCGTAATCGAACCTCAGGGCGCCCCGCGCGCGCGGACAAGGGGCGGACAAAAGGGCGGGCGAAGGGGCGGACAGTTGACGGGCGTCGTCAATTGAGTGGCGGTTCCGGAGCCGGGGCTCGTAATTTGTGCCTGCCGCACCAGCCACTTACACATCCGGGGGACCGTCATGCCGTACACCGCCATGAGACGCGCCGTGAGCGAGAGCGTCTCCGGTCTGCCCCGTGCCTTCTGGTGGCTGTGGACGAGCACCCTGGTCAACCGGCTCGGGGCCTTCGTCGCCACCTTCATGGCGCTGTACCTGACGCTGGAGCGGGGCTATTCGGCCTCGTACGCGGGGCTGGTGGCCGCGCTGCACGGGCTCGGCGGGGTCGTCTCTTCGCTCGGTGCGGGCGTGATGACCGACCGGCTCGGGCGGCGGCCGACGCTGCTGATCGCGCAGGCCTCGACAGCCGTGTCGGTGGCGGTCCTCGGGTTCATGGAGCACCCCGTCGCCATCGCGGGCGTCGCCTTCGTGGTCGGCATGGCGAGCAACGCGTCCCGGCCCGCCGTGCAGGCGATGATGGCCGACATCGTGCGCCCCGAGGACCGGGTGCGCGCCTTCTCGCTGAACTACTGGGCGATCAATCTCGGGTTCGCGATCTCGTCCGCGGGTGCCGGGTTCATCGCCTCGTACAGCTATCGGGCCGGGTTCCTCATCGAGGCCGCCATGACGATGGTCTGCGCGATCGTCGTCTTCGCGAAGCTGCCGGAGTCGCGGCCCGTGCGGACGGAGGTGGAGAAGGCCGCCGAGCCGGAGGTGGGGCTCGGGACCGTGCTGCGGGACGGGCGGTTCATGGGTGTCGTCGGGCTCTCCTTCCTCGTCGCGCTGATCTTCATGCAAGGGTCCGTGGGGCTCCCCGTCGCGATGGGCGAGGCGGGGTTCACACCGGCCGACTACGGGCTCGCCATCGCCGTGAACGGCGTGCTCATCGTCGTCATGCAGATCCCCGTCACCCGCTTCATCGAGCACCGCGACCCGCGGCGGCTGCTCGTGATCTCCTCGGTCGTCGCCGGGTACGGCTTCGGGCTCACCGCGTTCGCCGGGTCGATCGGGATCTTCGCGCTGACGGTGTGCGTGTGGACGCTCGCCGAGATCGTCAACGCGCCGACCCAGACGGGTCTCGTCGTACGCCTGTCCCCTGTTCATGGACGCGGGCGGTACCAGGGCATGTACACGATGTCCTGGTCCGTGGCCGCGCTGGTCGCCCCGCTGATGTCCGGCTTCATGATCGACCGGTTCGGGGCGGAGTGGCTGTGGGGGACGTGCGCGGTGCTCGGGACGGTGGCTGCGCTCGGGTACTGGGGGCTGATGCGGGGGCTGCCCGCGGAGGCGTCCGCGGAGGCGTCCGGGGAGGCGTCCGGGGAGGTCGGCGCCGTCGTCGAGGTCAGCGCCGCAGCGCCCGTTGCGCCTCGTACAGATTCCGTGGCCGCACCTCTCCCGTAGTGCCGTACAGCTCCAGGCGCGTGTGCAGGTCGCCGGTGAAGTCCGGGACGTCGGTCTGGTCGAACTCGCGGACCGTGTTGAGGCCGACCGTCGCACTGTAGGGCGCGAGTCCGTCGATCTTCATCAGGCCCGCGCGGTCGTTGGTGACGCGGATGTTCCAGTGCGTGAAGCGGGCTCCGAAGAGGGGGCCCGCGCTCGCGTCGCCGCCGTGCCTGCCGTTGTTCTCGACGGTGATGTCCGTACGTACGTTCGCGAAGGGCATCCCGCGGTGGCTGTCGAACGTGCCCATCTCCATGTGGCCGCGCGACCAGACGTTGTAGGAGGACAGCCCCTCGACGTTGATGCCGTGCAGTTGGGTGCCGGGCGGCGCGGGGACCGTACGGGCGTCGATGCGGAAGTCGTCGATGAGGTTGTCGTGCGAACCCTCGCGGCAGAAGTACGGGTGGTGGGACCCGCGGCCCGCCACGCGCGTGCGGCGCAGGGTGCAGGCGGAGGCGGCGACGAGCCCGAAGCCGTTGTCGACGTGGCGCACGACGACGTCGTCGGCCCAACAGTCGTACGCGCACTGGAACGTGACGCCGTTGTAGCCCTTGTCGAGGAGGTGCGGGGACTGCGCCGTCTCGACGGCCTCCAGGGTGAGGCCCTCGACACCGGAGCCGGTCAGCGCCGTGACGTGGGTGGTCAGACGGGGATCCCACTCAGGGCGTACGTCGAGGGGGAGCGGCCGCTCGAAGGTGACCCGGCGCTTTCCGGGGTCGACGGCGGCGATCCGTACGGGCCACTCGTAGGGGACGTACGAGGTGAGCTTCGTCTTGTCGTCCCAGGTGTACGTCTCGGGGCCCGAGCCGCCGCCCGCCATGTGCTCCAGGAGGGTGTGGTCGGGGTCGTCCGAGAGGCGGAGGAGCACGAGGTCGCCCTTGTGGACGCAGGAGGCGTCGGCGACGGTCACGGACCAGGATCCGCGGTGGGCGGGGCGGACAGTGGTGAGGGTTTGCCATGTGCCGCGCTCGTTGCCGGTCCAGCCTTCGAAGGGCCACTTCTTGGCCTTGATGGCGTCGGTGAGGGACGCCCAACGGGACTGCGGGCAGAGCCAGATGAGGCCGCCCGCCCAGGACCAGCTGGACTTGTCGCCGCCGTAGCGGGAGCCGTAGGGGCCGATCAGCTCGGTGAGGCTCTTCGTGGCGAGGAGGGTGGTGCGGGTGCTGCCCGCGCCGCGGAGGGTGACGTTGTCGTGGGCGATGTGGATGAGGCCGTCGAGCCGGTAGGTGCCGGGGCGGAGCACCACGGTGCCGCCTCCTCGTCGACCGGCCTCCGCGAGGGCGCGGTTGATCGCGGGGGCGGCGTCCGACGTGCCGTCCGGGTGGGCGCCGAAGTGGCGGGCGTCAATGGGGCGGGCGTCGACGGGGCGGGCGTCGACGGGGCGGCGGGTAGGGAGCGGGTGTCGTCCCGTACGGAATCCGGCTCGGCCGATGTAGGGGATCTGGGGGTGGGTGTACGGGGCGGCCGTGAACTCCGGCCAGATGGGCGGGGTTTGGCCATGTCGGGCGGGGGTCGCATGTGCCGTGCCGCCCCCGGTGGCGGCGGTGGCCGCGGTGGCTGCTGCCGCCGCGACGGCTATCGCGCCGCCCAGCAGGCCTCGCCGGGTGGGGTGCGCGAGCTCGTACCCGTACCCGTGTGCATGCCCGTACCCGGACTCGTGCTCCATGCGCCCGCCACCCTCCATCGTTCATGGATATGAAAGGAGTTCATGTCTGAGATGGCGGGGAGCATGCCACGAAGCCGCCCCGGGCGGAAGGGGCGGCGGCAAGGAAAGAAAGGGGTGGGAGGAGTGAGAGGAGTGGAAGAAGAGGGCCGAGGTGCGTGTGCTCAGCCGCGTGGCTGAGTCAGGTGCGTGAACGCATCAAGGTTCCGCGTCGACTCGCCCCGGGAGAGCCGCCACTCGTACTCCTTGCGGATCGCCGACGCGAAGCCCAGCTCCAGGAGCGTGTTGAAGGAGTCGTCCGAGGCGGAGAGGACCGAGCCGAGGAGGCGGTCCAGTTCGGCGGGGGTGACCGCGGAGAGCGGCAGCTTGCCCGCGAGGTAGACGTCGCCGAGCGAGTCGATCGCGTAACTCACGCCGTAGAGGCGGAGGTTCCGCTCCAGGAGCCAGCGGTGCACCGCCTCGTGGTTCTCGTCGGGGTGGCGGATCACGAAGGCGTTCAGGGAGAGGGAGTGGTTGCCGACGCGCAGCGAGAGCGTCGTGGAGAGCTTCCGGGTGCCCGGCAGCTTCACCACGTACGAACCGGGCTCGGGGGTCTCCCATTCGAGCTCGGCGTCGTCCAGCGTCCCTTCGATGACCGACGCGGCATCCGTATCCGTATCCGCATCCGTATTCAGATCCGTATCCGTCGTCCCCGTCTGCTCAGCCCGCTCAACCATGGTGCGAGCGTACGTGACGGCGAGAAGCGCGGAAGTCGTGCATCGCCGCGGTGTAGACGTCGGCCGTGGCGGACGCCGCCGTGTCCCAGCCGAAGGACTGCGCGTGCCGGGCGGCGGCCGCCCCCATGCGGTCCACAAGCTGTGGATGATCGGCGAAATCGCGCAGCACGCGCGCGTAGTGGGCCGGTTCGTGGCCAGGGATCAGGAATCCGGTGACCTCGTCGCGCACCGCGACGGGCAGGCCGCCCACCGCGGCGGCCAGGACCGGCGTGCCCGCGGCCTGCGCCTCGATGGCGACGAGGCCGAAGGACTCGCTGTAGGAGGGCATCACCAGGACCGAAGCCGCCCTGAACCAGTCCGCCAGCTGCTCCTGGCCGACCGGCGGCTGGAAGCGGACGACGTCCGCGATCCCCAGCTTCGCGGCCAGCTTCTGCAGCCCTTCGGGCTTCGCGAGGCCGCTGCCGCTCGGGCCGCCGACTATGGGGACGACGATGTTCGAGCGCAGCGCGGGACGCTCGTCCAGCAGGACGGCGACGGCGCGGAGCAGCAGGTCAGGGGCCTTCAGGGGCTGGATGCGGCCCGCGAAGAGCGGCACGAGGGCGTCCTGCGGCAGGCCGAGGCGGTGCCGGGCGGCGGCGCGCCCGTCGGCGGGGCGGAACCGTTCGAGGTTCACGCCGGGGTGGACGACGGCGACCTTGCCGGGTTCGGCCTCGTAGTGGCGTACGAGCTCGTCGGCCTCTTCGGAGGTGTTGGCGATGAGGCGGTCGGCGGCCCGGACGATCTGGGTCTCGCCGATGACGCGGGCGGCGGGCTCGGGGGTGTCGCCGGTGGCGAGCGACGCGTTCTTGACCTTCGCCATGGTGTGCATGGCGTGGACGAGCGGCACGCCCCAGCGTTCGGCCGCGAGCCAGCCGACGTGGCCGGAGAGCCAGTAGTGGGAGTGGACCAGGTCGTAGTAGCCGGGCCGGTGGCCCGCCCAGGCCTGCATCACGCCGTGGGTGAAGGCGCAGAGCTGGGCCGGGAGCTCTTCCTTGGCGAGTCCTTCGTAGGGACCCGCGTCCACGTGGCGCACGAGGATGCCGGGCGCCAGCTCCACGGTGGGCGGGAGCCCGCCGGTGGTGGCGCGCGTGAAGATCTCCACCTCGATGTTGATCGCGGCGAGGCGCTTGGCGAGCTCGACGATGTAGACGTTCATGCCGCCCGCGTCGCCCGTGCCGGGCTGGTGCAGCGGCGAGGTGTGCACGCTCAGCATCGCCACGCGGCGCGGACGCCGCTGCGAGCCGGGAATGCCGGGCATGCGGAGCCTTGGGGGTGCCGCCGGGGAGCGACGCCCGAGCCTGGACACGTACTGGCTCACCTGACGGTCCTCCTTGCGTACGTGCATGGGTACGGGCATGGCTCGGAGGAGGCCGTACGTTCCTCCAGAGGGAGAACACCGGAGCCCGCTGCTCCATTTCCAACCTGTCCGTTTTTACCAAAGCATTACGTTGCGTCCCTCAACTGCCATCCCCGCATACCCTTCCCCTATGGCCCCACGCACCTCTTCCCGCCCCGTGGGAACGGTGACGCGCGGGACCACGAACCCGAACCGGCTGCGCCGCATGGACCGCTGGATCGCGGCCGTCCACGGCGCCGCGCTGCGCCGTTCCGCGGACCCCGTCGCCGTCGACCTCGGATACGGCGCCTCCCCCTGGACCGCCGTCGAGCTGCTCCTCAGGCTGCGTACCGTCGCCCCACGCGCGCGTGTCGTCGGCATCGAGATCGATCCGGCGCGCGTCGCGGCCGCCGCCCCCTACGAGCGCGAGGGGCTCTCCTTCCGGCACGGCGGCTTCGAGGTCCCGCTGGCGGGGTGGTCGGGCACGGGGTCGCCCGGCGCGGGGACACCCGGCACGAGGCCGGTCCTGATCCGTGCCGCGAACGTCCTGCGGCAGTACGACGAGGAGCAGGTCGCCGCCGTCTGGGAGCGGCTCCGCGCCCGCCTCTCCCCCGGCGGGCTGCTCGTCGAGGGCACCTGCGACGAGATCGGGCGGCGGCACGTGTGGGTCGCGCTCGGGCCCGAGGGGCCGCGCACGGTGACCTTCGCGACGCGGCTCGGCTCCCTGGACCAGCCCTCCGACCTCGCCGAGCGGCTCCCGAAGGCGCTGATCCACCGGAACGTGCCGGGCGAGCCCGTACACGCGTTCCTGCGCGACTTCGACCGGGCCTGGGCGGCCGCGGCGCCCTACGCCTCGTACGGGGCGCGCCAGCGGTGGATCAGGACGGTGCGGGATCTGACCGCCGACTGGCCGGTCCTTGACGGGGTGTCACGGTGGCGGCAGGGCGAAGTGACGGTGCGCTGGGAGGCGTTGGCGCCTCGGTCGGGGTGACCCCCGGTCGGTGACCCCCAGCTGGTGACCCCCCGGTCGGGGTGAACCCCTAGGCCACTTCGGGGTCACCCGGACGTCACCCGGAGATGGTCGGGTGTCCGTGGCCGAAGGGAACGAACTCCGCGTGCCGTACGTCACATGGGGCGGGTGGGAGATCTGAGCTGGTGGGCCGGAGTTGATGTCGGGCTCTGTCCTATCGAGCGCTGACGTGGCACGATCCCGATGACGACCGGAAGTTACTGACGGTAAATCAGCTTTTGGGGGTGGCGGAGCGTGACTGGCAAGCGATACTCGACGGCGACGGCCGTGGCGCTGATCTGCGCGGCGACGGTGCTGGCCGCACCGGGGACGGCCTTTGCGAGACCGGCGAGTGCCCCCGCGAATCCGGCGCAGCCGCCCGCCGATCCGACGCCCCGCACGGACAAGTCCCTGGAGCAGGTCCGCAAGGAGATCGACGATCTCTACCACGACGCGGGCGTGGCCACGGATGCGTACAACGCGGCCGAGGAGAAGGCCGACAAGCAGTCCAAGCAGATCGTGCAGCTGGCCAGGGACATCGCCAAGGGCCAGGCGAAGCTCAAGAAGCTGAAGGCCCGCGCGGGCGCCGCGGCCCGCGCGCAGTACCGGGGCGGTGGCATGCCGTCCGAGGCCCAGCTGATGCTCAGCGACGACCCGGGCCAGTTCCTGGACGGCGCACGGCGCATGCGGCAGGGCGAGAAGGCCACCAAGGGCATGCTGACCGAGCTGGAGAGAACCCAGGACGACCTGCGGATCTATGCCGAGGACGCCACAGCACGCTGGACGAAGCTGGAAGCCAACCGCAAGTCCAAGGCCGCCGCGAAGAAGAAGATCAAGAAGAAGATCGCGGCCGCCGAGAAGATCGAGTCGACGCTGGAGAAGAAGGAGCAGGAGCGGCTGCGCAAGCTGGAGGAGGCGGCCGCCCTCAAGAAGCAGTCGGCGTGGGTGAGTTCGGGCGTCCTGAAGGACATCGACGGCAAGGCGTCGGCCCGGGGCAAGAAGGCCATCGAGTTCGCCACCGCCCAGATCGGCAAGCCGTACGTGTGGGGCGCCGAGGGCCCGGGTTCGTACGACTGCTCGGGGCTCACCTCCAAGGCCTGGGCCTCCGCGGGGCGGGGCATTCCGCGGACGTCGCAGGAGCAGTGGAAGCAGCTGCCGCGCGTCGACGTGAAGAACATGCGCCCCGGCGACCTGATCATCTACCACTCGGACGCGAGCCACGTCGGGATGTACCTGGGCGACGGCGCGATCGTGCACGCACCGCGTCCCGGCCGGGACGTGACGATCACGGGCGCGGGTTCGATGCAGATACTCGGCGTCGTACGCCCCGACAAGTAACCACCCTCCCGGCGAACGGGTCGACCATGTGACCCAGCGCACGCCGCGGCGCCCCGCTCAACCCTCGCGGCGTGATGTTCGTCATCCCCTGCGGGACCCTGCCGTGCCCAATTGCGTTCCTGGATGCGGCATATGACGGTGGCCGTTTGCCGCGCGCCATTCCAATGGAGGCGCGGCTACCGCTATGGTCCCCGTCGGTGCCGCGTCGACCTGCGCGGCACCATGCCCTCGGGGGGAGGGAAGGAACCAAGCGATGCCCGTACCCATACCGCGGCAGAGAGCGATCCCGGCCGCGGAAGGCGGTCAGGCTCATGCGGCGCCCCCGCACGACACGACGGCGCCCGCCCACGAAGGCAGCAGCACCACCGGCTACAACAGCACCACCAGCGCCACCGGCTACAACAACAGCACCACCAGCGGCACCGACTACAACAACAGCATCAGCAGCAGCAACGGCTCCGGCCTCAGCCTGCTGGTGATCGAGGACGACCCGGCAGGGTCGCTCAGCGTTCCCGAGCTCCTGGACTCCGCGGGCAAGCCCATCCGCATCCGCACCGCCCGCAACCTCACCGAGGCCGAGCGGCTGCTCACGGACGACGTGCACTGCATCCTGCTCGACCTCGCCCTGCCCGCCCCCGGCACCGCCGAGGGCGACGAGGACGAGCTGGTCGCCCTCAAGCACGTGCTGCGCCTCGCGCCCCGGCACGCCGTCCTCGCCCTCACCGCGAACGACGACTCCGAGCAGGGCGCCGAGGCCGTGCGCGTCGGCGCCCAGGACTACCTCTTCCGGGACGAGCTGGACGCCCGGCTGCTGAGCCGCGCCATCCGGTACGCGGTCGAGCGCAAGCGCGCCGACGCCGCCCAGCGCCAGCTGACCGAGTCGCGCCTGCGCGCCCAGGAGAACGCCCGCCTGGAGCGCGGCCTGCTGCCGACACCGCTCCTCGAAGGCTCACCGCTGCGGTTCGCCGCCCGCTACCGGCCCGGCCGCTCCCGCGCGCTGCTCGGCGGCGACTTCTACGACACCGTGCGCACGCCCGACGGCTCCGTACACGTCATGATCGGCGACGTCTGCGGCCACGGCCCCGACGAGGCGGCACTCGGCGTGGAGCTACGCATCGCCTGGCGCGCGCTGACCTTCGCGGGCCTGTGCGGCGACGAGCTGCTCTCCACGTTGCAGAAGGTCCTGGAGCACGAGCGCGCGGACGACGAGATCTTCGCGACGCTCTGCACGGTCGACATCGCCCCGGACGGCCGCAGGGCCGGTCTCTGTCTCGCCGGGCACCCGTCGCCGCTGATCGCGCGCGAGGGACGGCTAGCCGAGCTGCTCCCGTACGAGGACGGCGGCCCCGCGCTGGGTCTCCTGCCGCGCGCCCGCTGGCCGCGCCGCCAGGTGGAGCTGGGCGGCAAGTGGAGCCTGATGCTCTACACGGACGGCCTGATCGAGGGCCGCATCGGCCAGGGCACTCAGCGCCTGGGCCAGGAGGGCATGGTGGACATGGTCCGCCGCCAGATCGCCGCGGGACTGCAGGGGGACGAGCTGCTGGAGGCGGCGATGAACGAGGTGCGCGACCTCAACGGCGGGGATCTGACGGACGACGTGGCGGTACTGCTCCTGGACCGGACGCCCGGGTCACACTGAGTCGGGGCTACGGGAGACGGGGCTACCGGCCGCCGTTGTACGGCCCGTACGGACCGTCGCTGCTGGAGCCGCCGCGGCGGCCGCCGCCGCCCGTGATCTGCCGGATCGCGGGGCGCACGTCGACCATGTACACGATGGTGGCGACGAGGCCGATGATCGGCAGGAACGACAGGATCGGGAAGAGCAGGTTCACCACGAAGGCGATGCCGAGGATGATCAGCCAGAACGGCTTGGTCTTCTTGTCCGCCGCGCGATAGGCGTCCTCACGCCGGACGGCGGCGTCGATGAGCGCGAATCCGCTGAAGACGATCAGGGCCAGCGACAGCAGCCACATGAAGTTCGCGAACCCTTGCATCAGCACAACGTCCACCACCAGTCTCGGCTCATCAATTACGCGGCCACGGTACCCGCTACCCGGTCAACGGGGCGGACACTCCGTGAGTGCCCGCCCCCGCACATCGCGCCCTACTTGGCGGGCGGCGTGGTCTTCTTCGCGGTCGTCTTCTTGGCCGGAGCCTTCTTGGCGGCAGGCTTCTTCGCCGGGGCTGCGGCCACGCTCTTGGGCGCGGCGGTCTGCGCCGCCTCGGGCTGCGCGGGCTCCTCGTCGGGCTCGACGGACTCGGCCAGGTCGAGGATCTCCTCGGCGGCCTCGCCGCGCCACGACTTCACGGCCTGCTCACCGTGCTCGGCGACCTCGTCGTACTTCTCGCGCGCCTTGACCGCGAACTCGGCGGCCACGCCGACACCGCGCAGCGCGAGGTCCTGGGCGCTCTCGCCGAGCTTCTTCAGGTCGGTGTCGAGCGAGCCGAACACCTCGGTGACCTTGGCCTGGATGGTCTCCTGCGCCACCTTGGCGCGGGCACTTGCCTTGTCCTGCACGACCTTCGGGTCGGTGTTGCGCACCGCGTCGATGCGGGACGGCGCCTCGGCGATCAGCTGCTCGACGAGGCCAGGAACCTTCTTCGCCTGCTGGAAGGCGAGGTCCGCGGACCCGGCGACGAAGTACGCGGGGGTGGGGTTGCTCAGGGTCTTGCGCAGGTCATCGGTGATGGCCATGACGAGGGTCCTCCCGGATTCGCGTCGGCTTGTTCAGCGCGTTCGGCTTGCTTGAGGGTGATGACAGCAATTGCACTGATTACGGTGATTACGTTGATTGCTTCGGGTCGACATCAGGACCGTCAGCCTCGTCGGCGTGCTCCGCGTGCTCTGCGAGGTCCTCGTACGACGACGTCTCGAAGCCGTTCTCCTTGCGGAACGACTCGTAGATCTGCAACAGCACCTGCTTCTGGCGCTCGTTGATGGAGGGGTCGGCGAGGATGACGGCGCGCGTCTCCAGCTCGTCCCGCTCCTTCTCGTCGAGGATCCCGGCCCGCACGTACAGCGTCTCGGCGGAGATCCGCAGGGCCTTGGCGACCTGCTGCAGGACCTCGGCGCTCGGCTTGCGCAGGCCGCGCTCGATCTGGCTCAGATACGGATTGGACACCCCGGCGGCATCGGCGAGCTGACGCAGCGAAAGCTGCGCACTGCGCCGCTGTTCGCGCAGGTACTCACCGAGGTTGCCGACGTGGAGTGATGCCATGCCTCGATGGTGCAGCACCCTTGCTAACTATTGCAAGCAGTCGCTTGCAAAAGTGCGCTACGCCACTTCATCCGAGGGCGGCTGGACCTCATCGAAGAGGGCGAGGGCCTGGGAGGGGTCCTGGCTCACGAGGCGTTCCAGGCCGGTCGTCGTGATCTCCGCCCACCTGCTGGCGTCGCCGCGGCTGTCGCGCTGGCCGACGAGGGCAGGCTTGAGGCTGTTTCCCGGCGCTGGCCAGGGCCGTGCACGACGGCACGGACGTGGACGCCGAGGTGTCCTTCGCGACCGGCCTGGACTGGGTCCTCGATGCCGTGGGCGCCAAGCTCGCCCGGCCCTCGGCGTGACAGCGCTCAGCGCTCAAGGGATCTCGGTTCAAGAACCGGCAGGACCCCGGCAGCGGTCCCGCACCTCCGGGCGCCGCTCGAAACCGGCCGACTCGTACGTGGCGACGGCGGCCTGGTTGGTGCTCGGGGTGACGACGAGTGCGCTCGACGAGCCCAGCTCCCGGAGCGCGGCCGCAGCGGCGAGGGTGATCCGCTCGCCGTGGCCGCGACGGCGGTGGTCCCGGTGCACGCCCATCGGCTCGAGCACCCCGGGCCTGCCCGGACCGGCCGCCCACACGGTCACCGCCGCCACCGCGCTGTCCTGCTCGTCGTACGCGACCAGAGACCGGGCGTCGGCGTACGGCGATCCCTTCGCCAGCCTCTGCCAGTGCTCGGCCGTGAACTTCGCCCCGTCGAAGGACGCCCGGAGCACGGCCGCGAACACCTCTGCCTGCTCCGGGCCCACCGTCTCGATCCGCAGACCCGAATCCTCCACCGGGGCGGTGAGGTCGCGGCGCAGCGGCGTCCACGGGTCGTCGGTGGGCCAGCCGTCCTCCCCCAGCAGGTCGTGGACCAGCGCGTCCATGGGCGCCTCGATGCTCGCCTGCCCCTCGGGCAGCACGCCGCGCTCCGGCACGGTCACGTCGGCGACCAGTTGCCGCGCGAGCTCATCGTCCCGCCGGGCGTCCGGCGCGACCGTCAGCCGCAGCAGGTCGGGGCCGTCCAGCAGCCCGACGGCGAGGATCCGTCCGTCCCTGCTCCACGTCCTGACCGCCGCCGCGGTCGTCTCCGCGCCCCCTCGCCAGAACCAGCCCAGGTCCCCCGGGTGCAGCTGCATCGGCGCCCCCTCGTACTGCCACTCCCGCAGCACGCCCACAGCCTCGTCCAGCCCGTCGATCCCTGGTGTGGCCAACGTGATCGTCATGGGTCCGATCACACACCACCACGCCGACCGCCCGCATCCGAATATCCGGTGGGCCGGAGCGAGTTGCTCTCCGGAGCCATGGATCTATGGATCTTTGGTGGTGGCGTGCATATCGTCGCCAGCATGGCTCTGCGACCGGTGAACGTGAACATGAAGGCCCTCGACAACGAGGCCGTCGGCGATTTCTGGGCGGCGGCGCTCGGCTGGGGTGTCTCCAGTGAGGCGCCCGGCGTGACCAACGTCGAGCCCGGCGGCGACTTCGTCTGGCCGGACGCGTCCGCCATCTGCGTCGACGTGGTCATCGTCCCGGAAGGGAAGACCGAGACGAAGAACCGGGTGCACCTCGACCTCGCCACCACCTCCCTCGCCCATCAGGCTGAGTTGGTCGCCCGCCTGAAGGAGCTCGGCGCGACGCCCGTCGACGTGGGCCAGGGCGACGTCCCGTGGGTGGTCCTCGCCGACCCGGAAGGCAACGAGTTCTGCGTGCTGGAGCCCCGGGAGATCTACCGGGACACCGGGCCGGTCGCCGCCATCGTGGTCGACTGCCAGGACCCGCGGGCCATGGCGCGGTTCTGGGGCGGGGCGACGGACTGGACCGTGCACGAGGTGACCGACGACCAGGCGGTGCTGCGGTCCGCCGAGGGCGTCGGCCCGTACATCGAGTTCCTCCGCGTGCCCGGCGGGAAGACCGTGCCGGACCGCGTCCACATCGACCTCCTGCCGTACCCCGGTGACGATACGGAGGCGGAGGTCGCCCGGCTGCGTGTCCTCGGCGCCGCCGACCTCGACCTCGGCCAGGGCGACGTCCCGTGGAAGTGCCTGACCGACCCGGAGGACCACGAGTTCTGCGTCCTCGCGGCGCGTCCCGCACCCTGACGACACGGAGCCCGTACACCCCACCGACGCGTCAGTCGGCGGCCTTGCCGAACCACGTGGGCAGCTGCCCGAGCAGCTCCTGCTGATCGTCGCCGACCCACGCGACGTGCCCGTCCGGCCGCAGCAGCACCGCGGGCACGTCCAGCTCCTCGCTGGCGTCGACGACGTGGTCGACCCGGTCCTCCCAGCCCGCGACCGAGAGTCGGCCGGTCCGGTCGAGCAGCAGCCCGCGGCCGCCGTGCGTCAGCCCGAAGAGGCGGCCCCGCTTCAGCTCCACGTCCCGCATCCGGCGGCCGAGCAGCTCGTGGCCCTCGCCGAAGTCGTAGCGGACCCCGATCCCGGTGATCTTCTCGATCAGGTGCCGGTTCACCTCGTCGAAGTCGATCAGTTCCGACATCAGCCGGCGCACCGCCTGGGCCCCCGGCTCCACGGACATCAGCTGCATCTGCGCGCGGGTGTTGTCCAGCACCTCGGCGGCCACGGGGTGCCGCTCCGCCTGGTAGCTGTCGAGGAGGCCGTCCGGCGCCCACCCGTGCACCGCGGCGGCCAGCTTCCAGCCGAGGTTGAACGCGTCCTGGAGCCCGAGGTTGAGCCCCTGCCCGCCGGTCGGCGGGTGGATGTGCGCCGCGTCCCCGGCCAGCAGCACCCGGCCGACCCGGTAGCGCTCGGCTAGCCGGGTGGCGTCGCCGAAACGGGACAGCCAGCGCGGCGAGTGCACGCCGAAGTCGGTGCCCGCGAACGCCCGCAGCTGCCGCTGGAAGTCCGCGAGGACCGGCGGGGCCGCCCGGTCCTCCGCGACGCCGTCCGCGGGCACGATGACGCGGAACACCCCGTCGCCGAGCGGCATCGCGCCGAACCGCAGCTGCGTCTTGCGGACCTCGGCGACCACCTCAGCGAGCTCCTCCGGAGAGACCGTCATCTCCATCTCGCCCAGCAGCGTCTCCACCCTGCTGGGCTCCCCAGGGAAGCCGACGCCGAGCAGCTTGCGCACCGCGCTGCGGCCGCCGTCGCAGCCGACGAGGTAGCGCGAGCGCAGCCGCGTGCCGTCGGCCAGTTCGACCGTGACCCCGTCGTCGTCCTGATCGAGACCGACCACTTCGCAGCCGCGCCGGACCTCGACGCCGAGTTCGGCGGCGTGCTCGGCCAGCAGGCGCTCGGTGACCTGCTGCGGAATGGCGAGCACGTACGAATGCGCGGTGTCCATCCGCTCCGGCCACGCCTTGGCCAGGCCCGCGAAGAAGCCGCCCGCCCTGATCTCCTTGCCCTCCGCCTGGAAGCGCTCCAGCAGACCGCGCTGGTCCATCACCTCGATGCTGCGCACGTGCAGGCCCTGCGCACGAGACTGCTTGGTCGGCTCCGTCTCCTTCTCCAGGATGAGGACGTCCACGCCCTGGAGCCTCAGTTCGGCGGCCATCATCAGGCCGGTCGGTCCGCCACCGGCGATGATTACGTCAGCCACTGCGCCAGCCACTGCGTCAGCCATGAAAATCCCCTGTTCGACGAGCTCGGAGGGGAGATTGTGCGGGGTGACCGGGGCCTTGCCGCAAGGCCCCCTGTGCGCTATAAGTTGAGAGTGGCAAGGAGCGAGTTTCCCTCCTTGCCTTTTGTGTTTCCTCTCGGGCCTGCGTCGGGACGCGGTTGTCAGACCCCCCGGCTAGCGTGACCAAGAGCACTGCTTTCACGCCAACTCCCTCCCGTACGACACCACGTACGGGACTCGCTGCCCCGCGGAGACAACGATGAGCAAGCCCAGGACGCACGCCGCCGACAGCCACGACCTGATCCGCGTGCACGGCGCCCGCGAGAACAACCTCAAGGACGTCAGCATCGAGATCCCGAAGCGCCGTCTGACGGTGTTCACCGGCGTTTCGGGCTCGGGCAAGAGCTCGCTGGTGTTCGACACGATCGCCGCGGAGTCCCAGCGGCTCATCAACGAGACGTACAGCGCCTTCGTTCAGGGCTTCATGCCGAACCAGGCGCGCCCCGAGGTCGACGTGCTCGACGGCCTCACCACCGCGATCACCGTCGGCCAGCAGCGGATGGGCGGCGACCCGCGCTCCACGGTCGGCACCGCCACCGACGCCAACGCGATGCTGCGCATCCTCTTCAGCCGCCTCGGCAAGCCGCACATCGGCCCGCCGAGCGCGTACTCGTTCAACACCGCGTCGGTCCGGGCGAGCGGCGCGATCACCGTGGAGCGCGGCAACAAGACCGAGGCACAGAAGGCGACGTACCAGCGCACGGGCGGCATGTGCACGCACTGCGAGGGCCGGGGCAGCGTCTCCGACATCGACCTCACGCAGCTGTACGACGACTCCAAGTCGCTCTCCGAGGGCGCGTTCACCATCCCCGGCTGGAAGTCGGACAGCCAGTGGACCGTGCAGGTGTACGCCCAGTCCGGCTTCGTCGACCCGGACAAGCCGATCCGTGAGTACTCGAAGAAGGAGCTGCGGGACTTCCTCTACGGGGACGCGGTCAAGGTGAAGGTCAACGGCGTGAACCTCACCTACGAAGGGCTGATCCCCAAGATCCAGAAGTCGTTCCTGGCCAAGGACAAGGAGTCGATGCAGCCGCACATCCGGGCCTTCGTGGAGCGTGCGGTCACCTTCACCACCTGTCCCGAGTGCGACGGCACCCGGCTCAGCGAGGGGGCCCGCTCATCGAAGATCAAGCGGAAGAGCATCGCCGACGTCTGCGCGATGGAGATCAGGGACCTGGCCGAGTGGACCCGCGGCCTGCTCCCGTCGTCGCCGGGCGCTGCGAGCGGTGCGTACGAGACGGTGGCGCCGCTGCTCACCGCGTTGCAGCAGACCCTCGACTCGTTCGTGGAGATCGGCCTCGGCTATCTCGCGCTCGACCGGCCCGCGGCCACCCTGTCGGGCGGCGAGGCGCAGCGCGTCAAGATGATCCGCCACCTCGGCTCCTCGCTCACCGACGTCACGTACGTCTTCGACGAGCCCACCATCGGTCTGCACCCGCACGACATCCGGCGGATGAACGACCTGCTGCTGCGCCTGCGGGACAAGGGCAACACCGTGCTCGTCGTGGAGCACAAGCCGGAGACCATCGTGATCGGCGACCACGTCGTCGACCTCGGCCCCGGCGCCGGGACGGCGGGCGGCACCGTCTGCTTCGAGGGCACCGTGGAGGGGCTGCGGGCCTCCGGCACCGTGACCGGCCGCCACTTCGACGACCGGGCCGCGCTCAAGGAGACCGTGCGCAAGCCCACCGGCGCGCTGGAGATCCGCGGCGCGAGCGCGCACAACCTGCGCGGGGTCGACGTCGACATCCCGCTCGGGGTGCTCACCGTCGTCACCGGGGTCGCCGGGTCCGGCAAGAGCTCGCTCGTGCACAAGTCGATGCCCGCCGACGCGGGCGTGGTGGCGGTCGACCAGACCCCGATCCGCGGCTCGCGGCGGAGCAACCCCGCGACGTACACCGGCCTGCTCGACCCGATCCGCAAGGCCTTCGCCAAGGCCAACGGCGTGAAGCCCGCGCTGTTCAGCGCCAACTCCGAGGGCGCCTGCCCGGCCTGCAACGGCGCCGGGGTCATCTACACCGACCTGGGCATGATGGCGAGCGTCGCCACACCGTGCGAGGACTGCGAGGGCAGGCGGTTCCAGGCGTCGGTCCTGGAGTACCACCTCGGCGGCCGCGACATCAGCGAGGTCCTCGCGATGTCCGTGGACGAGGCCGAGGAGTTCTTCGGCGGCGGCGAGGCCCAGACGCCCGCGGCCCACCGCATCCTGCGCCGCCTGGCCGACGTCGGCCTCGGCTACCTCAGCCTCGGCCAGCCGCTCACCACCCTCTCCGGAGGCGAGCGGCAGCGGCTCAAGCTGGCCACGCACATGGCCGACAAGGGCGGTGTCTACGTCCTCGACGAGCCGACCACCGGCCTCCACCTCGCCGACGTCGAGCAGCTCCTCGGCCTCCTCGACCGGCTCGTCGACGCGGGCAAGTCGGTCATCGTCATCGAGCACCACCAGTCGGTGATGGCGCACGCCGACTGGATCATCGACCTCGGCCCCGGGGCGGGCCACGACGGCGGCAAGATCGTCTTCGAGGGCACGCCCGCGGAGCTGGTCGCGGCGCGCTCGACGCTTACGGGTGAGCATCTTGCGGAGTACGTGGGCGCCTGACCGCTCCCCCTCCACCTCCGCCTCCGCCCGCTGGGACCCCTCGGCCCCGGACAGCTGCCGCGTCGCGCTGTCCGGGGCTTCGTCGTCTCCGTGTCATCGGCGAGGGCCACGGTGCCGACGGGCCGACCCGGATCACCGAGTTGCTCGGGCGCCGCTGAGGGTCGGGTAGTCGGTGTATCCGGCCGCCCCGCCCTCGTACATCAGGCCTTTGTCCCGCGGGGGGTTGAGGGGCGCGCCGAGGCGCATCCGCTCGACCAGGTCGGGGTTGGCGAGGAACGCGCGGCCCAGCGAGACGAGGTCCGCCCCCGCGGCAAGCAGCCGCTCGCCCGCGCCCCGGCCGCCGTCGGCGGGCAGCGGGCCGCCCCAGCCGAGGACCGGGTTGGCGATGAGCGTGCCGGGCCAGCTCGCGCGGAGCTGCCGGAAGAGGTCGCTGTCGGGGTCGGCGAAGACGACGTGGAGGTAGGCGAGGTCACCGATGCCCTTGAGCGCGTCGACGAGCTGGGGATAGATGTCCTCGGTGTCGCCCTCCTCGATGCCGTTGACGGTGATGCCGGGCGCGATGCGCACGCCGACGCGCTCGGCGCCGATCTCGTCGGCGACGGCACGGACGACCTCGACGACGAAGCGGATGCGGTGGGCGACCGGGCCGCCGTAGGCGTCGGTGCGGTGGTTGGTGTTCTGCGCGAGGAACTGCTGGAGGAGGTAGCCGTTCGCCGCGTGGACCTCGACCCCGGCGAAGCCCGCGTCGACGGCGCGGCGGGCGGCGGCCGCGAAGTCGGCGACGGTGCCGTGGATCTCGTCGGGCGTCATCTCTCTGGGGGTGACGGCCGGTTGGTGGCCGGTCGGGGTGTGGATGGTGTCCGGGAGCGGGACCGGGGAGGGCGCGACCGGTGTGAGCCCGCTGTTGTCCGGGTGCCCGACGCGGCCGCCGTGCTGGATCTGCAGGAACATCCGCCCGCCCGCGTCGCGCACGGCGCCGGTCACCCGCCGCCAGCCCGCGACGTGCGCGTCATTGTGGATCGCGGTGATGTTGGCGTACGTCTGCCCGACCGCGTTGGGCGTGGACGCCTCGGCGATGATCAGGCCCGCGGTGGCGCGCTGGGCGTAGTAGGTGGCCATGACCGGCTCCGGGACACCGTCGGCGGAGGCACGGTTGCGGGTCATGGGTGCCATGACGAGGCGGTTGGGGAGGGGAAGGGTGCCTAGGTGGGTGGGGGTGAGGAGGGGGGAGGGGGAGAGGGAGAGGGATGCGGTGGGGGTGGCGTCCGTCGCGGTCCCGGCCGCCACGGCGGTGGGGGCGGTGGGGGCGGTCGCGGCGCTGGCGTCCATCGAGGTCGTGACGCCCGTGACGGTCGTGGCAGGCGCGGCAGTCGTGACGGCGGTGTCCGTCGCGGTCGCGGCGGTGGTTGTGGCGGCGGTCGTGGCGGTGGCGGTGGCGGTCGTCATGGTGGGCTCCCCCTGGTCGGTGCCGTGCGGTGCAGCACGGTGGGTTGTGGTGCGGCTGGGTCGGTCGGCGTGTCCGGGCCGGTCGGCTCGTTGCCTGGTGACGAGGACGACTCTGCTCCGGACCGCTTCGGGGCCGCTGACGGTCCGCTGACGCTCCCGTCGCGGGGAGGCCCGATCAGCCCGATGGCTCGGGCCCCACACCACGCCCCCGCCGCCCGCCGCTCCGGTCAGCCCGATGGCACAAGCCCCACAAACCGACCTTCGTCGACCGCCGCTCCGGCTAGCCCGATGACACAAGCCCCACAACCCGCCCCCCGTCGACCGCCGCTCCGACGAGCCCGATGGCTCGGAGCCACACCCCGCCCCCGCCGACTGTGGCCCCCGCCCACCTCGTCGCCCCCTCCGGGCGCCGCCCAGAATGACGGCCCCCACACCGCCCGGACCCCGGAGGTACGCATGGCCCGCGGAAAGACCCCCCTCGCCCTGGCCGCCACCGTCAGCCTCACCCTCGCCCTCGGCGGCACGACCGGCACGACCGGCGCCGCCGCGGCCGTCCCCGCGCCCACCCCTGGCGAACTGCGCCCGTACGACATCGAGTCGACGTACGTCTCCGGCGTCTCGTCCGGCGGGTATCTCGCCGACCAGCTGCACGTGGCCCACTCCGCCGTCTTCAAGGGCGCGGGCATCTTCAGCGCGGGGGCGTATGACTGTGCGCAGGGCAGCGTCAACACCGCGCTCTACGCCTGCATGGACACGTACATGCCGCGCAAGACCCCCGCGCAGCTGGAGCAGCTGACCAGAGAGCGTGCGGCGGCAGGCCGCGTCGACCCCGTGGCGAACCTGTCCGGCGACCCGGTCTGGCTGTACCACGGCGGGAACGACCGGACCGTAGACCGCGCGGTCAACGACGACCTGGCCGCCTACCACCGGGACTTCGGCGCGAACGTCTCCTACGACACGTCATCCGCCGCGGGCCACGCCTGGGTCTCCCCGCTCGGCAAGGTGCCCTGCGCGACCACCGCCTCGCCCTACGTCAACACCTGCGGCACCGACCCCGAACGGGACATGCTCACGCACCTCTTCGGCGCGCCCGTGCACCCCGCCACCACCGCCCCGCTGGACGGCACCCTCGTCCGCTTCGACCAGAACCGCCACGTCCCCGGCGGCAACGCGGCCGCCGTCAGCATGGGCAAGGACGGCTTCGCGTACGTCCCGAAGGCCTGCACGGGCGGAACCTGTCGGCTGATGGTGGCGCTGCACGGCTGCCAGCAGACGTACGGCCAGATCGGCGACACGTTCATGTCCCAGGCCTACTTGAACGAGTACGCCGACACGAACCGCATGATCGTCCTGTACCCGCAGGCCACCACCGCCCTCGACAACCCGCGCGGCTGCTGGAACTGGTGGGGGTACGGCGGCGACACCCACTACGCCGACAAGAGCGGCAAGCAGATCACCGCAATCATGAGCATGGTCAAGCAGCTGGGCGGGTGATCAGTCAGGTGATCAGGCGGCCGGACAGGTGATCGGGCGGCCGGGCGGGCGAAGAAGGAGCGCCGGTAGTCGCCGGGTGACACCCCGACCTGCTTGAGGAAGTGGTGCCGGAGGTTGTTGGCCGTGCCGAGGCCGCTCAGCTCGCCCACCCGCTCGACCGGCAGGTCCGTCGTCTCCAGCAGGCTCTGGGCCCGCGCGATCCGCTGGTTGAGCAGCCACCGCAGCGGAGTCGTGCCGGTGGCCTCGTGGAGGCGCCGGTAGAAGGTGCGCGGGCTCATCGCCGCCCGGCGCGCCAGGTCGTCGACGGTCAGCGGCCGGTCGAGGTGCGCGCGGGCCCACTCCAGTACGGGGCCGAGGCCCGCGTCGTCCGTCTCGGGCACGGAGAGGTCGATGAACTGGGCCTGCCCGCCGGGGCGGTGGGCGGGCACGACCATGCGGCGTGCCAGCTGGTTGGCGACGTGCGCGCCGAGGTCGCGGCGGACCAGGTGCAGACAGAGGTCGAGGCCCGCGGTGAGTCCGGCGCTACGCGCCGCAGGTGGACGCCGCGCGCTATCCGGGCGACGACGCCACCGTCGACGTACAGATCGCCGCGATCGACCACCTGATCCACGCGGCAGAGGCACGCGGCATCGACAACACCCTGCCCGAGCTCCTGAAGTCGACGATGGAGCGGGCGGCCGCGGCGGGCCACGGCGGCGACAGCTACGCGAGCGTGATCGAGGTCCTCAAGAGCGAAACCCCATCCGCCCACCGCTGACCCGGCAACCCACCGCTAACCCGGCAACCCACCGCTGCCCCGGCAACCCACCGCTAGTCCCCCCTCCCCCCTCCCCCCCCCCCGATCAGTCCCCCCATTTCCCCCCGCGCCGCGGCCTCAGCGGCAAGGATGGGCGGGAACGATTCTTCGGCACCGGGGGGAGCCACCCATGAACCGTCCGCTGCGGCACATAGCCGTCTTCTGCGGGATCCTCACTCTCGCCCTGCTCCTGCGGGCGACATGGGTGCAGTTCGCGGAGAACGACGAGCTGGCGAACCACAAGAACAACCGCCGCGTGCAGATCGAGGCGTTCTCCCACCCCCGCGGCGACATCATCGTCGGCGGCAAGTCCATCACCGGCTCGAAGGAGACCCCCGGGTCCGACTTCAAGTACAAGCGGGTCTTCAAGGAAGGCCCGATGTACGCGCCGGTGACGGGCTACTTCTCGCAGGCCCAGGGCGCCACCTTCCTGGAGGGCGTCCACAACGGCATCCTCAGCGGCAACGACGACCGGCTCTTCATCAAGCGCACCCTCGACATGCTGACCGGCGAGAAGCAGCAGGGCGGCGACGTCGTCACGACCATCGACCCCAAAGCGCAGAAGGCCGCCTACCAGGGCCTGGTGGACCTGAACGCCAAGGGTGCGGTGGTCGCCCTCGACCCCCGCACCGGCAAGGTGCTCGCCATGGCAAGCACGCCCTCGTACGACCCCTCGGTCTTCGCGGGCATCTCGATCGCCGAGGGCAAGAAGTTCAAGGAGCTCGGCGACCGCAAGGACAAGCCGCTGAGCAACCGCGCGCTGCGCGAGATCTACCCGCCGGGCTCCACCTTCAAGATCCTCACCGCTGCCGCCGCCCTGGAGCACGGTGTCGTGACGGACATCGACAAGCCGACGGGCGCGGAGACCCCGTACAAACTCCCCCTCAGCTCCACCCGCATCGGCAACGACGTGCCCGACGCCAACTGCGACAAGGTGTCGATGAAGACCGGCATGCAGTGGTCCTGCAACAACGTCTTCCTCGACATCGCGCTCAAGGTCGGCAAGGACAAGATGCGTGAGACGGCGGAGAAGTTCGGTTTCAACGAAGAGCAGTTCATTCCCGTGCGTGCCGTCGCCAGCAGCTATCCGGAGAAGCTCGACAAGCCGCAGACCGCGCTGACCGGCATGGGCCAGGGCAGCCTGACCAGCACCCCGCTGCAGATGGCGATGGTCACGGCGGGGCTCGCCAACGACGGCAAGGTCATGAAGCCTTACCTGGTCGAGGAGTTGCGCGGCCCCGACCTCTCGGCGATCGAGAAGGGCGAGCCGCACGAGCTGAACCAGGCCGTCTCCGAGAAGACCGCGAAGACCGTCCAGGAAATGATGGAGAACACCGTCGAGAACGGCACGGCGAACAAGGCGAAGATCGACGGCGTCACGGTGGGCGGCAAGACGGGCACGGCCCAGCACGGCGCGGACGTCAACGACGAGCGGCCGTTCGCGTGGTTCGTCTCGTACGCCAAGAACAGCAAGGGCGAGTCCCCCGTCGCCGTCGCCGTGTTCGTCGACCCGTCCAACATGAACATCCCGCGCTCGGAGATCGCGGGCGGCAAGCTGGGCGCGCCGATCGCGAAGGCGGTCATGGAGGCGGTCCTGGAGCGCTGAGGCCTACGCCTGCCACGGCAGCGGCCTGCTGTGCAGTACGTCGAGACGGGACACCGCGCGGGTCAGCACCACGTACAGCCGGTGCAGCCCGCGCGCCTCGGCCTCCGCCACGGCCGCCGGTTCGGCGGCGACGACGTGGTCGTACTCCAGACCCTTGGCGAGGGATGCCGGGCACACGGTCACGCGCGCGCCCAGCTCGTCGGGCCCCGCGCTCGGGATGCCCGCGGCGTCCAACGCCGTGCGCAGCCGCTCGACGTCGTGGTCGGCGGCGATGACCCCGATGGACCCCTCCTGCCCGAGCGCGTCCCGCACCGCCCCCACCACACCAGCCGCCACGTCCGCCACCTCCCGCACCCGCAACTCCCCGTCCCCGCGCATCGAACGGGCGGGCGGTACGTCCACGTCGAGCCGCCCCAGCAGCTCGTTGGCGAGCCCGACGACGGCACGCGGCACCCGGAAGCCGGTGGTCAGCGGCGTCACCGTGGCGTCCGGCTTGCCCAGGTGACCGAGCACCTCCGCCCAACTGCGCGCGGCCCAGGGCGTGGTGGCCTGCGCGAGATCGCCCAGCACCGTCAGCGAACCGAAGTCCGAGCGCCGCGCGATGACGCGGCACTCCATGGGTGAGAGGTCCTGCGCCTCGTCGACGACGATGTGCCCGTACCCGGCGGGCCGCTCAAGGAGCCCCTCGATCTCATCCATCAGAACGAGGTCGGCGGCGCTCCACTTCGCGGACTTGTACGAGCGCGGAGGCCTGGCCCACAGGATCGCCCGCTGCTCCGCATCCCCGAGGATCCCCGCGGCCGCCTCGGCGAGCGCTTCCGCGTCCCCCAGCACCCCCGCGAGCACCTCGTCCGCGCGCACCCGGGGCCAGGCCGCGTCGACGAAGGCGCTGACGGACCTGGCCCGTCCGATCTTCTGCACCCACGTGTTGTTCTGCGGCCCCGCCCGGCGCTCGGCCTGCTCCTGGATGGCCCGTACGACCCGGCTGCGCACCCGCTCGCGCCCGACGGCGTACGGCGGCTCCTCGCGCCGCACGTCCTCGACGATCCGTTCGAGCTCACCGAGCGGGACCCGCCACCGGTACGACCCGTCGGCCACCGCGACCGGCTCCGCGGGCGGTGCGACGCGCACGTACAGCGCCCGTCGCAGCACCTCGGCCATCCGGGCGTCGTGCTTGACGACGGCGGCCGCCTCGTCGTCGTGGGCGCGCACGGGGTGCCGCCCGATCTCGTCCTGCACGGTGGACTGCCGCACTCCGGTCTCCCCGAGCGAGGGCAGCACCTCGGCGATGTACCGCAGGAAGGTCCGGTTGGGCCCGAGGATGAGCAGCCCCGAGCGCTGGACGCGCTGCGGGTGCGTGTAGAGGAGATAGGCGGCGCGGTGCAGGCCCACGGCGGTCTTGCCGGTGCCGGGGGCGCCCTGCACGCAGACGGAGGCGGCGAGTTCGCCGCGGACCAGGTCGTCCTGCTCGGGCTGGATGGTGGCGGCGATGTCGCGCATGGGGCCGACGCGGGGCCGCTCGATCTCCCCGGCGAGAATGCGGCTCTCCTGAGCCTGCTGCCCCTCCCCACCCTCCGCACCTTCGCCCAGGGACTCGTCCTCCATCCCGGTGAGGTCGCTCGACTCCCCCTTGCTGCCGGGCGACCAGCCGAACCGCCGCCGGACGGCGACGCCCTGCGGGTCCCGGGCACCGGCCTGGTAGAAGGCGCGGGAGACGGGGGCGCGCCAGTCGACGACGAGGGGCGGAGCGGAGGGATGCTCGCTGATGCGCAGCCGCCCGACGTAGTACCGCTGCCCCCGGTGATCACCGGCACCACCCCCGGCAAGGAATCCCTCCCCTTGGGCGAAGTCCAGCCGCCCGAAGAACAGCGGCGCCTCCGGCAGCTCGCGCATGGCTTTGGCATGGCTCCGGAACTGGTACCCGAGCACCTCGGCGTCGGCACCGGACGCGGACACGTCGGCCCCGCCGACCACCCGCTCCTCGGCGCCTTCGACCATGCGGGCCAGGGCGGCGCGGCAGGCGTCGTGGTAGCTGCGTTCCTGGGCGAGGGCGTCGGGTGTCGTCGTCATGGCTCCAGAATAATGTAACCGAGTTAAATTTGTAACCGAGTTCCAAAGCCCCGCTACACTCCCCTCATGAGCCCTGCCGACGAGACCACCGCAGACGAAGGCGCCCCGGCCGCGAGCGCCACCGGGAGCCCGACGGGGCTGCGCGCCCGCAAGAAGCAGCGCAGATACGAGGCGATCTCGGAGACGGCGATCGCCCTGTTCCTGGAGAAGGGCTTCGAGAAGGTGTCCGTGGCGGAGGTGGCGGCGGCGGCCGAGATCTCCAAGCCGACCCTGTTCCGCTACTTCGCGTCCAAAGAGGACCTGGTCCTCCACCGCTTCGCCGACCACGAGGACGAAGCGGCCCGCACGGTGGCCGCCCGCCCCGCCGGGCACACCGCACTCGACGCCCTCCACCACCACTTCCTGGACGGCCTGGAGCGCCACGACCCGGTCACGGGCCTCAACGACGCCGAAGGCGTCCTGGCCTTCCACCGCCTCCTCTACGGCACCCCGTCCCTGGTGGCCCGCCTCTACGGCTACCAGGACCGCTCCGAACAGGCCCTGGCCACCGCCCTGCTGACCGCCCACGGCGGCAACCCCCTGGAGGCCCGCCTGGCCGCGGCCCAGATCGTGGCCGTCCACCGCATCCTCGCGGAGGAGACCTGGCGCCGCGTCTCGGCGGGCGAGCCGGTGGACGAGGTCCACCGGGACGCGGTCACAGCCGTCAACGGCGCCTACGCCCAACTGCGTTCAGGCCTGGCCCGCTACGCCTGATCCGGCGCCGAGATCCCGCCCGAACGGGCCCGCGCACCACTCCCTAAGAGCGCTCTCGGCGACCCCCTCATCCGGCACCGAATCCAGCTTCAGCGGCTCCGCCGCCCGCCGTACCGCACGGCAGACCCGCGCCGCCGCGGCCGCGAAGTCGGCGGGGCCCGGCTCGGCCGGGAGGGCGGCCAGGTCGAGGGCGGCCCGCATGATGTCGGGGAAGACGGACTGGGCGTACTCGAAGTCCAGGTAGACGGGCAGGTCCGTTGCCATGCCCTCCGTCATGGCGGCGTGGCCCGCCTGCTCCATGCCGTCGGCCCACAGCTCCTTGACGCGGGTCTGCTCGTCCTTCTCGTAGTCCATGCGGACCACGTGGATGGCGAGGTCGTGCAGGGGGTCGCCGAACATGGCCAACTCCCAGTCGATGACCGCCAGTTGCCTGCGGTCGACGACGACGTTCGCGCGGTGGACGTCGGTGTGCAGCAGGCAGAAGGGCCTCGGCGTCAGCCGTGGGCGTTCGGGGTCGTCGCGGAAGGCGGCCATGGCGTCGCGGCGCACCCCGACCGCCGAGAAGAGCGCGTCGAACCGCTCCCGGTTGGGCTCGTGCACCCGCTTCTCGGTGAAGTCGACGAGCCACCGGAGGAACTCCTCGCTCTGCCCGGACTCCGGCCAGTCGGCGGGTCTGGGCGGCAGGTCCTCCTCGGGCACGGCCGCGGCCCGCGCGAAGAACTCGGCGAAGGAGCGCAGCATCGCCTCCCCGACGGGCCCTTCGGGCTGCACCTCGGAGAGCGCACGACCGGCCCGGTAGGAGTGCAGCGACCAGTCGCCGAAGTCCCGGAAGCAGCGGGGCACTTCCTTCAGGTGCCTGCTGACCACCGCGAGCAGTTCGGGCTCGCTCGGCCAGATGCGGGGCACCACCTCCACCGCGGCGCGCGGCATCCGGCACTTGACCCGGGCCCTGAAGGGCATCGTGCGCAGCAGCAGGGCGAGGGACCAGCCGAGCGGCACGACGTAGTTGATGTTGTGGTGACCGGTCACGACCTGGCGGTCCGGGCGGTCCCGGTGCAGATCTGCGAGGTGTCGGATCCACGCCTCGCGACGCCCGGTCTTCGGCGCCTCGTGGGGGGTGCGAGGCGGAGGTGGCGACATGAGCGCAGAGGGTATCCGCTGCACGGAACCGTTCCTGCCGCATGCCACATAGTGGACATCGGCGTGGCGCTGGATTGCTCTCGCCTGCTCCTTTAGGGCGCCTTGGTGCGCCCAATGGCGTATACAACCCTGGAGAGTTGTTCGAGAGAGTCGACCAGGTGTTCCGCGCCCGCCTCCCGCAGCAGCTTCGCCTTGTTCTCGTTACGCGCGTAGCCGAGGAAGTGCACGCCCGCCCGCTGCGCCGCCACGCAGTCGGACGGCGTGTCACCGATCATCAGGGTGGCTCCCCGCTCCGCCCCCATGGCGTGCAGCGCCCGCTCGACGCAGTACGGATCGGGCTTGAGTCTGCTGAGGTCCTGGGTGCGGCCGTATATGTGGGGGGCGAAGCAGTCCAGGGTGCCGCGCTTCTCCAGGTAGCTGACCACCGCGCACGGCGCGTTGTTGGTCGTCACCGCGAGCCGGACGCCGAGCGCCGTCCAGGTGCGGATCAGCGGGTCGACGTACGCGGTCGGCATGGCCGTCGCCACGGCCGCAAGCTCCTGCCGGGTGAGCCACTGCTCCAGCTCGACGACCAGGTCGCTGCGGGGGTGGCGGCGGTCGACGGCGCGCAGCACGACGTAGGGGTCGGGCTGCTTCTTCTCCTCGGCGGTGAGCAGCCCGCGCAGCCCGCGCTCCTTCAGCCACTGGACCAGGTCCCGCGCCACCGCGGCCGCGGGGCGCCCGGCGAAGAGGCGGCAGATGGGCCCGTCGAAGTCAAAGAGGACGAAGTGGACGGGCGTGACCACCTTCCGCAGCAACTCGGCCTCATCTGCGGCCGGTTCGGGCTGCGTCGCTTCGGATCGCGTCGAATCTGATGTCATTTAAGAGAGTGTCAGGTCAGTGGTGATGGTTTCCCAGAGGGCGTCGAACCAGTTCTGCGACTCGTCGACGAATACGGTGTCGCGAGAGGTGTCGCCGGTCTTCTCGAAGGAGAAGACGGGAGCCTTGATGCCCCCCGCGTCCCAGATGTCCATCGTCTCGGTCGCCCCGTCGGGCACTTCCAGCTCCACCGACATGGGCGCCAGCGTGTAGTACGCCAGCAACGCCTCCCGCCCGTTCAGCAGATACAGCTTCACCGGCGTGGTGAACGGCAGCGCGCGGAACGTGACCTCCACGTCGATTCCGTGGGAGGCCCGCAGCGCGCGCAGGTTGTGCCGCAGCACCTGGCCCTGCGCGTTGCGCTGCGCGTGCCAGCGCTGGTGGAGCCGCTCCCTGCCGCCCTCGCCGCCCTCCACCGGCACGGGGAAGGCCAGCTCGATGTCGCTGCTCGGCAGCAGGATCCGCGCCTTGATCGACTCGGGGCGGAGGCTGCCCTCGTGGATGAGGCGGACCGACTCGCCGAGCGCCATCATCAGGGTCTCCGCGGTGTACGAGACCACGTCGATGCGCACATGCGGCTCCGCGAAGGCCGCCGCGAGGCGCGGGCCCAGCGCGACCATGGACGGCTGGGGGTCCTTGCCCGCGGGGAGCGCGGTCGACTCCGCCACCCGGGGCGGACTCCCCTTGCTCACGTTGGACAGCAGGCCCTCGGCCTGGAGCTTCTTCATGGCCTGGCGCACGGCGCCGCGTTCGACGCCGAACTCCTCGGCCAGCTCCGCCTGGGTCGGCAGGCGTTCTCCCGGCCTGAGTTCGCCCGCGCGGATGCGTTCGCGGAGGGTGTCGGCGATGTCCTGGGGACTGAGTCTTCTTCTGCTGCTGCCGTTCACTGCCACGTTCTCCTGGGTCACGACCAGACGATACAACTGACCGCCATCTCTGGGGAGTTGCGGCCAAGTTGTTTATGGACTCTCACCAAGTGGGGACAACCTCAACAGAGTTGGTTGCCAACTGGCTCAAGATGGCAGAAGGAGGAACCACCATGCCCGCCATAGCCCTCCTCGCAGCCGTGGTCGCTGTCGCCCTGGAACAGCTCGTGCAGTGGAAGTACGGCCCGATGGGCATCGTCGGCCTCCTTCTGCTGACCGTGGGCGTCAAGGCGAAGAATCCCACGTGCAGTTCCATCGGAGCCGTCGTCCTCGCCCTGATGGTGACGGGTCCGGCCGGCTGATCCGGCGGAGCAGGCGGTCGGCCGCCACCCCTGCGGGGAACTCCCGGGGTGCTCAGCCCGCCGCCAGCTCCAGGTCCTGACTGATCGTGTTCCAGAGAGCGTTGAACCACAGATGGGACTGTTCCACGAACGTCGTGTCCCGCAGCCCGTCCCCCTCCTTGAACGGAAAGAGCATCGACTGCGTGCCCTGCGCGTCGTACATCTCCAGGGACTCCTGGCCGATCTCCTCGTCCCGCTTGGTGAGCGTGTAGTAGGCGAAGAGCGCCTCCGCGCCGTTGATCAGGTACAGCTTCACGGGCGGTGTGAACGGCAGCGCCCGGAACTGCACCGATACGTCGATCCCGTGCGAGGACCGCAGCGCGAGCAGGTTGTGGCGCAGCACCTGCCCCTGTGCGTTGCGCTGGTCCAGCCAGCGCCGGTGCACCCGGTCGCCCTGGTGGTCCCCTCCGTCGACCGGTGCCGGGAACGCCAGGTCGATGTCCCGGCTCGGCAGCAGCACCCGGACGTCGACCTTGGCCGGTTTCCGCCGTCCGGCGTGGATCTGCCGCAGCGGTTCGCCGATGGCCATGGTGAGGGAGATGGACGTGAGGCAGAGGGCGTCTATCTCCACGTGTGGCGCATCGAACGCGGCTGCGATGCGCGGAGCCAGGCCGACCATCGTGGGCTGCGGACGCACCTCGCCGGGACCGGCGGAAGCACGCTCCGCGGCGTCCGCGACCGTGGCGGGACTGCCCTTGGAGACATTGGACAGGAGATGCTCACGGTGCAGGATGCGCAGCGCCTCACGCACCGCTCCACGCTCCACACCGAACTCGTCGGCCAGCTCGGCCTGTGTGGGCATGCGCTGACCGGGCCGCAGCGACCCGGTCCTGATCCGGTCGCGCAGCACGTCGGCAACCTCTCGGTGGCTCCGCTGCGCTCGCTTGCGCCCATTGACGGCGGCGTGTTCGGTGCTCACAACCAAACAGTACAACTTCGCGCCATCTTAGGGGAGTTGCAGGAAAGGTGGTTATGAGTCGACTCCTAGCGGAGATAAGTCAGTTGAAGTTGGTAGCCAACTTCGGCGATATGGTCCGACCCTCCCGGGGTTGGCCACCAGCCGTCGGCAGCCGCCCACAAGCACCGCGGAGCGAAGGCCAGTTGGCTATCGATGGAACGGGGTCCGCCGCCCCGATCCCGAAGGAGGGAACGTCATGCCGCTCATCGCCATCGTCGTCGCCGCCCTCGCCATTGGATTCGAGCAACTCGTCCAATGGAAGTACGGACCGCTGGGCATCGTCGCCTTCGTCCTGCTGACCGTCGGAATCAAGGCCAAGAACGTCAAGCTCAGCGGCGTCGGAGCCGGACTCCTCGTCCTGCTCCTCGCCCAGTCGGGCTGAACCGCCCGGCCCACCAGGTTCGGCTGACCGGGCTCCCATCCGGAGGGGAGCCGGGGGTCCGGTCAGCCGTAAGGGGGGCTGAGCCCCGGTCCATCGCTACGGACGGGCCGGGGCTCAGAACATGTCCGGGCACCATGGCCGCCCGGACGTGCGGAACAGGGCGTCGGCCAGCACGGCGACGCCCTTCCGCTCCTCCTCCGTCACCACCCGCGCGCGCTGACCCGCGGGGCTCACAGCAACAGGTCGTCGACCTGCGCCTCGCCCACCCGGTACCGCCGGGCGATCTCCGCCGAGCAGTCGTCCGCCGTGCGCTGCAGCACCTGCCTGCGCCGCGAGACCTGCTGTTCGTACCGGACGAGGCGGCCCATGGCCGTGTCCAGTTCGTCGTCCGTGCGCGCCGCCAGGTCGGAGAGCTCGACCTCGGCGAGCATCTCCGTGGCCAGGAGCCTGGACTCCTCGCCGAGCGGGGTGCCGAGCGTGACGTGCCGGGCCGAGGAGCGGTGGCGGGCCGGGGCGTCCCTGAGGATCTCCGAGAGCCGGTCCACGACCGTCGCCGCCGGCTCGGGCTCCGGCCGGTCGGGTGCCCTGCGGCGCGCGGTCTCGGCCCGCAGGATGTCGATGCGGCCCTGCAGCAGCCGCCGCACATAGCTGAGGTCGGCCTCGTCCTGCTGTGCCCCCCTGCGCAGCTCGCGGAGCTCCGGCAGGCGCAGCGCGGTCAGGTCGTGCTCGGGCCCGTCGGGCAGCAGGCGGCCGCCGGTGCGCTGGGCGGGCGGCCGTGCGGCCTGCGTGCGCATCAGCGAGACGCGGCCCGGTGACTGCCCGGTACTTGAAGTGCTCACCATCTGGCTCTACCCGTCCCCTCGACCGGCCGACGCGGTACACCGCGTGTATGCATGGTGCCACCCCGAGTGGCCGCTATGGGGCCGAGTGCCCGGAATCGGCCCCGGATGGGGGGATCTAGGACCCGTCCCCTGCGCCTCCTGCGGCACGGCATGATGAACGTATGCGAGCAGTGGTGCAGAGGGTCGACGGAGCGAGCGTCGTCGTGACGGGCGAGGACGGCCCCGAGACGGTGGGCGAGATCAGCGGCGAGGGACTGTGCGTCCTGGTGGGCGTCACACACGACGACACCAAGGAGAAGGCCGCCCAGCTGGCCCGCAAGCTGTGGTCGGTGCGCATGCTGGCCGACGAGAAGTCGTGCAGCGACATCGACGCGCCGCTGCTGGTCATCAGCCAGTTCACGCTCTACGGAGACGCCCGCAAGGGCCGCCGCCCCACGTGGAACGCGGCGGCCCCCGGTGATGTGGCCGAGCCCCTGGTCGACGAGGTGGTGTCGCAACTGCGCGCCCTGGGGGCGACGGTGGCGACGGGACGCTTCGGGGCGCAGATGCGGGTGGGCCTGACGAACGACGGCCCGTTCACGGTGCTGCTGGAGATGTGACGGACGGGTCAGGGCTCGACGACGACTTCCTGGGCCGCGGCCGTGTCTCCCGCGATCAGCTCCGCGTCCAGCGGCACATTGCGCTTGACCAGGGCCAGCGCGATCGGCCCGAGCTCGTGGTGGCGGACGGCCGTGGTGATGAACCCCAGCTTCCGCCCCTCGACGCCCTCGCTCGCCAGGTGCAGCGGTGTCCCGGCCGCGGGCAGGTGCACCTCGCTGCCGTCCAGGTGCAGGAAGACCAGGCGGCGCGGCGGCTTCCCCAGGTTCTGGACGCGGGCGACCGTCTCCTGGCCGCGGTAGCAGCCCTTCTGCAGGTGCACCGCCGAGCCGATCCAGCCCAGCTCGTGCGGGATGGTGCGGTGGTCGGTCTCGAAGCCGAGGCGCGGCCGGTGGGTCTCGACCCGCAGCGCCTCGTAGGCGAGGAGACCGGCCGCGGGGCCGTTCCCCTCTGCGTACGTCTCCAGGTCCGCGCGGGGCAGGAACAGGTCGCGTCCGTGCGCGGTCTCGCGTACGGCGACGCCATCGGGGACCGGGGCGATCGAACCGGCGGGCAGGTGGACCACGGCGGTGTCCGCCGTACGGTCGGCGACCTCGACGCGGTAGAAGAACTTCATGCTCTCCAGGTACGCGATGAGCGCGTCCTGCGTGCCTGGCTCGACGTGCGCCCAGGTGGTCTCGCCGTCGTCGACGAGGGAGAGGTGGTGCTCGATGTGGCCGTTGGCGGAGAGGATCAGCGCTTCAGTGGCCCGGCCCGCCGGAAGTTCGCTGACGTGCTGGGTGACCAGCAGATGCAGCCAGCTCAGCCGGTCGGCACCGGTGACGGCGAGCACGCCGCGGTGGGAGAGGTCGACGAAACCGGTGCCGTCGGCGAGGGCGCGCTGCTCTCGGAACAGTTCGCCGTAGTGGGCGGCGACGCCTTCGTCCACGCCCTCGGCGGGGACGGCGCCGGGCAGGGACAACAGGGGGCTCTTCATGTTCACAAAGACTACGACGAGCCCGCGGGCGCGCTTATTCCGCGTCCCCGCACTTCACTCCGCGTCCCGGCTCTTCACTCCGCCTTCCGGCACTTCCCGCACTGACCGAAGATCGCGAAGTGCTTCAGATCGGTGTCGAAGCCGAAGGTCTCGCGCAGCTTGTCGGTGAACTCCGTCGCGATCCCGGTGTCGGCCTCGATGACGTCCGTGCAGTCCCGGCAGACCAGGTGGATGTGGTGGTGCCGGTCCGCCAGGTGGTACGTCGGCGCGCCGTGCCCGAGGTGGGCATGGCTGACCAGGCCCAGCTCCTCCAGGAGCTCCAGGGTGCGGTAGACCGTGGAGATGTTGATCCCCGACGCCGTCTTGCGCACTTCGCAGAGGATGTCGTCGGGGGTCGCGTGTTCCAGGGTGTCGACGGCTTCGAGGACAAGCTGTCGCTGCGGCGTCAGCCGGTAACCGCGCTGACGCAGGTCGCTCTTCCAGTCGGAGTCGGTGCTCGCCACACCCTGAAGTCTAGTTCTACTTGAAGAAAGCGATGCCGTCGTCGGGCAGATCGCCGAGGTTGCGGGCCATGTCGGCGACCTCTTCCGGGGTGACGACCTTCTTCAGCTGGGCCGACATGTAGGGGCGCAGCGGGACCTCGGGGGTCTGCTTCTCGCCGACCCACATCAGGTCGCCCTTCACATAGCCGTAGAGGCGCTTGCCACCGGAGTAGGGGCCGGAGGCCGCGGTGCGCGCGACGGCGTCGGTGGCCAGCTCGATCTGCGGCTTCTTGTCCGCCAGCTCGCCGTACCAGACCTCGACGACGCCGTCGTCCCTGACCATGACGACCTCGACCTTGCGGTTTTTGTCGATACGCCAGAAGCCCGACTCGGACTCCAGGGGCTTCACCTTGTTGCCCTCGGCGTCGAGCACCCAGGTGTACGAGCGGTACTCGATGAAGTCCCGCCCGTCATGGGTGAAGGTGACCTCCTGGCCGAAATTCGCCTTCTCGGCGCCGGGGAAGTCGGTGACGCCCGCGCCCGCCCAGTTGCCGAGGAGCCAGGCGAGGGGGAGGAGGTCGGGGTTCAGGTCGGACGGAATCTCGATCATGGGAAGCTCAGGCGATCTGTGGAGGTGGGGTGAGTGCAGCGCGCGCAGCGCACCATGAGGGGTGGTGGTCGGGCGACGGGTGGGCGGTCAGCGCTGGCCCTGGTACAGCTTCTTCACGGTGAGCCCGGCGAAGGCGAGAACGCCGACGCAGACAAGAACCAGCAGGGCGGAGAAGAAGGCCTCAAGCACGGGGTGCTCCTCGGTGAGCGGTTGGGGCAGGTATTCAGAGCCGGTCCCACTGTAGTCGGGCGGCGCCCGTCCCTCTCTGTGAGGGCCCTCGGGACGTACGCTGGATGTATGTACGCGCGAAGGCGCCATGTGTACTTCGCCATGATGGGGACCTGCATCGGTCTCTTCGTCCTGGCCTGGGGCGTCGTGCGGCTCTGGTCGATCCCCGTCGCCGTCGGGATGTGCGTCGTGGCGATGGTGATCCCGCCGCTGGCGGCCATGGCGGCGAACCGGCGCGGCCCCGACGACCGCTGGTGGGACGACCCCAGCGGGGACGAGAAGTCCGACGAGTGGTGGGACGAGCTCGACGGCAGGCACAAGCGGTAGCGGCACGGGCTGTGACCGGTCGAGCGGTAGCCGAAGGGCCGCACCCCGATCCAGTGGCGTCCAACCCCCTGGGGTGCGGCCCTTCAGCCGTTCTCGGTGCGGTGAGTGATCAGACCGCGATCGCGACCTCCGCGAGGCCACCCGTCTGCGCGACGACCGTGCGGTCGGCGGTGCCGCCGGGGATCAGCGCCCGGAGGGTCCACGTGCCCTCGGCCGCGTAGAAGCGGAACTGTCCGGTGGCCGAGGTCGGGACCTCGGCGGTGAACTCGCCGGTCGAGTCGAGCAGGCGCACGTAACCGGTGACGGGCTCGCCGTCGCGGGTCACCTGGCCCTGGATCGTCGTCTCACCGGGCTTGATCGTCGAAGCGTCGGGGCCGCCGGCCTTTGCTCCACACATGTGTACTCCTGAGGGGGAAGGAAGGTCGGATGACTTACTTGTTGGCGCCGAGCTCGATCGGCACGCCGACGAGGGAGCCGTACTCGGTCCACGAGCCGTCGTAGTTCTTGACGTTGGTCTGGCCGAGCAGCTCGTGCAGGACGAACCAGGTCAGGGCCGAACGCTCACCGATGCGGCAGTAGGCGATGGTGTCCTTGGCCAGGTCGACCTGCTCGTCCTCGTAGAGGGCCTTGAGCTCGTCGTCCGACTTGAAGGTGCCGTCGTCGTTGGCGTTCTTCGACCACGGGATGTTGCGGGCGGACGGGACGTGGCCCGGACGCTGCGACTGCTCCTGCGGGAGGTGGGCCGGGGCGAGCAGCTTGCCGCTGAACTCGTCGGGCGAGCGCACGTCGACCAGGTTCTGCGCGCCGATGGCCGCCACGACGTCGTCGCGGAAGGCACGGATCGAGGTGTCCTGGGGCTTGGCCCTGTAGTCGGTGGCGGGGCGGTTCGGGACCACGTCGCCGTCGACCAGGTCGCGGGAGTCGAGCTCCCACTTCTTGCGGCCGCCGTCGAGGAGCTTCACGTCCTGGTGGCCGTAGAGCTTGAAGTACCAGAAGGCGTACGACGCGAACCAGTTGTTGTTGCCGCCGTAGAGGACGACGGTGGTGTCGTTCGCGATGCCCTTGGCCGAGAGGAGCTTCTCGAAGCCCTCCTGGTCCACGAAGTCGCGGCGGACCGGGTCCTGGAGGTCGTCGGTCCAGTCGATGCGGATCGCGTTCTTGATGTGGTTCTTGTCGTACGCGGAGGTGTCCTCGTCGACCTCGACGATGGCGACCTTCGGGTCCTCGATGTGGGCCTCGACCCAGTCGGCGTCTACCAGGACGTCGCTGCGGCTCATGCTTCTCTCCTCCGGGGCAGTTACGGCGGTGCAAAGGGGCGTGCGCGGCACGGGCGGTGCGGGGAGGCACGGCGTACGTACGCACGGGGGAGGCCCTGACGGATGGCGTCAACAGGCCGGGGGAATGCGGGGATGGGGCGTCCCGCTAGAAGGTGCGACAGAGCATGGCGGCGACGCGGCACAGGTCCACTGCCCGCCGCTTCGTGAGGTCCGCCTGTCGGTGCATGCGTCCGATCGTAGGGACGGAGAGGTGGCCGTGTCACCGGCGCTCCGCATGCTGAGACACGATCGTCCACGATGTGGGAATCGTTGAAGCCCGCGGCCGCCGCGACGGCCCCGCGGGCAGGGTGTCGCCCCGGTCACATCCGCCCGCCGGACGCCTCCGTCTCGCACTGCGGACGGATCGCCGGAAGGAGCCTGAGAAAAGCCTGAGAAAGGCGGAGGAAGGCGGGTCTCAGCCCGCCAGGCGCACGTCGGAGCCGGTCACCGACATGTCGACGCCGTCCGGTGCCGCCTCGACCTTCTCCAGCTTGATGCCGGCCGGGAGGTCGTCGATCTTCTGGTCGAAGTCGGTGACGTTGCGGGCCGTGCCCTCGGGGAGCGGGATGGAGACGCCGAGGACGTCGATGCTCTTCGGGATCTGGTCGGCGTGGACCTTGATGTTGTCGCCCTCGACGCGGACCGTGCTGAGCACGTAGACGGGCTTCGGGAGCTTCACGCCGCCCTTGCTGACCTCGACCGCGACCTTGATCTTGCCGTTGCCGCCGTCGGAGAGGCCGATGACCTTGCCGGTCGCGCCGAGCGGCAGCTCGACGGGCTCGGACCTGCTGGCCTTCAGGAGCTCGTCGTACGTGACGTGGGCGGTGCCCGTGGCCGTCGCGGCGGTCGCCGAGCTGTAGTCGCCGGAGAACTCGACGCCCTTCATGTGGGCGGTGAGGTCGGCGATGCGGATGGAGTCGGACCCGGATTTGGCGTCGTAGTTCTTGATGCCGACCTCCACGTCGTCGAGCTCACCGCCCATGACCTGGGTGAGGAAGGGGAAGCCCTTGATGGAGACGTCGGGCGTCTCGCTCAGCCCTTCGCTGGTCCGCATCTTGTCCGCCGCCTCGCCCTCGGCGAAGTTCACGGCGAGCCGGTCCGCCGCGACGAAGAGACCCCCGAGGATCACGACGACGATCAGAAGTATGCGTATGGCGCGCTTGCTCATGTCCGGTGTTCCCCCACCTGGTCCCCCGAGTCAACTGTCGTTGCCGCGAGCCTAAAGGACAGGTCCCCGGCCGGAGAGCCTGGCGGGGGACCTGTCGATCAGCTGTGACGATCAGCCGTCGGCCGTCGGCCTTGGCGGTCAGCCGATGGCACGGCCGAGCACGTAGACGGCCGGGGCGGCGGCCGCCAGGGGCAGCGCGACGCCCGCCGTCATGTGCACGAAGCGCGACGGGTAGTCGTAGCTGGCGACGCGGTGCCCGATCAGCGCGCAGACCCCGGCGCCGAGGCCGAGCAGCGCCCCCTCGCTGCCGTAGTCCGTCGTCCCGCCGACCGCGATCCCGGCACCGGCGGCCGCGAGCAGCGCGACGACCACGGAGGCGGGGGTGGGCAGCGGGAGCGCACGGGCGAGGATCGCGCCGGCGACGGCGATGCCGCCCACCGTCACGGCGTCGGACGCGGCCGCGAGGTGCCCGGCCGCGACGATCGCGAGCGCGGCCGAGGCGACGGTGGCCATCAGCCCGTACATCCGCTCGTCGGCACCGGCACGGCTGCGCAGCTGCAGCACGAGGACGAGCAGCACCCACACGCCGAGAGTGCCGAGGATGGCGGCCGGTGCGTTCTCCTTGCCGACGGCCAGCAGCGCCACGTCCGCGGCGACACCGCCGAGGAAGGCGAGCGCGATGCCCTGCCGCGCGGGCCACATGCCGTTGAGCCGGAACCATCCGGCGGCGGTCACGGCCTGAAGGAGCACGAGCGGCACGAGCAGTGCGTACTGCCCGACGGCGGCGCCCGCGGCGAGCAGCAGCCCGAGCACGGCGGTCAGCGCGGCGGGCTGCATCCCCGGCTCGATGATCGGCGAGCGCCCCTCGGCCCTGGCCCGCTGGGCGTCGGTGACGCGGGGGTTGCCCGTGGTGGTGGCGGGACCGTACGAGGACGAGTCCCCGGCGGCGGACCCGGGCGCCGCGGCCGCCTCGGGCTCCTCCGGCATGGCTGCTTCCGACATGGCTGCCTCCGGCACGGGGGCGGGGGCGGCACCCTGCGGCGGCAGGTACGCCGTCGCCGTCACGTCCACCGCGGCGGCGGGCTGCCCCGCCTGCGTCTCCCAGGTCTGCCCCGCCCACTGCTGGGTGTGCTGCTCCTGGCCGTACTGCTGCTGGGGGGCGGCGTAGTACTGCTGGGGCTGGGCGGGCTGGGCGTACGGCTGGCCGTACTGGTCCTGGCCCTGGCTGTACTGGTCCTGGCCGTACTGATCCTGGCTGTACTGCTGCTGTTGCTGTTGCTGCTGCTGCGCGTAGTACTGCTGCTGGTCCGGATACGGCTGCTGCTGCGCGGGGTAGGCCTGCTGGCCCTGGTACGCCTGCTGATCCGGGTACGGCTGCTGCTGCTGAGACTGCGGCGGCTGCTGTGGCTGCTGTGGCTGCTGGTCCGGATACGGCTGCTGCTGTCCGGGGTGCTGCTGCGGATACGGCTCGTACCCGTCGTACCCCTCGTACCCCTCATAGGGCTGATTGGACATGGCGCTCATCCTCCTGCGAACGGCGGGAGCACCTCGACCGTGCCGCCCTCGGCCAGCCGTACGGTCTCATGCCTGCGGGTCCCGACGGGGGCTCCGTCGACCAGGAAGGAGCAGCGCTGCAGGACCCGGACGAGTTCACCGGGATGCCGCTCGCGGGCGGCCTCCAGCGCGTCGGCGAGCGTCACCGCGTCGTACGGCTCCTCGGCGACGCCCGCGGCCGCCTTGGCAGCGGCCCAGTAACGAATGGTGCCGTTCACCATGCGACTCCCCTTCCCTTCAGTCGGCGGTTGCCGACGTCCATGATGCCGTGGCCCACGAGGCGATCCGCCCGACGAGCCCGTCCGTCGCCGCGTGCTCCGCGTGTCCCATGCCTTCTTCCAGCCACAGCTCCGCCCCGCCGTCGGCCGCCGCGGCGAGCATCCGCGGATGGTCGAGCGGAAAGTACGGGTCGCGGTCGCCGTGGACGATGAGCAGCGGCGTCGGAGCGATGAGGGGGACGGACTCGACGGGCGAAAGGGGGACGGGGTCCCACTCGTGCGGGTGGATTCGCGTCCGCAGTCCGAAGCGGCCGACCGCGCGCCCCGCGGGCCGTGTGACCACCCAGTGCAGCCGCCGCATCGGCGCCGTCCCCCGGTAGAACCACCGCGCGGGGGCACTCACCGCGGCCACCGCGTCGGTTCGCGCTTCCGTGCGCCCCCTGTGCAACGCGGCGTGACGGAGGACGACCGAGCCGCCCATCGAGAAACCGACGGTCACCACGCGCGTGTGCCCGAGGGACCGCGCCCACTCCACCGCCGCCACCAGGTCGAGCACCTCGCGGTCGCCGACCGTGGAGTGCCCGCCGGAGCCGCCGTGCCCCCGGAAGGAGAACGTGATCACGGCCGCACGCTGGGCGAAGACACCCGCGATCCGGCGCACGTGCGGCCGGGACAAGTCACCCGAAAAGCCGTGCGCGACGACGATCGCGAGCTCTCCCGCGGGGTCGGGCCCTGGGTCGTAGGCGGCCTCGATGGCCACTCCGTCGCGTGTACGCAGCGTGGCGCTCTGCTGAACGCCGCGCCGACCGCGAGTGAGCGGAGGCACAGAAGATCGCGCCGATTGACCTGCCGGACCGGAGTTCATGTGGGCTATTCTGCTGGGCAGAGGATCCGGGCAGCGCAGCCCCCGGGTCCTTTCGTGCTTTCCGGGGCCCCGGGCGCGGGCCCTTCGGAGAACACAGCAGCGCAGTACGAAGCAGTGCCGTAAACGTCCTCGCAGGGACCGAGGAGGAACCAGACGTTATGGGCGAGCGAAACGTGCACGACAGTCAGACGACCCGGGCAGGTGGTCGGCGGTGAGTTCTCTGCTGCTCCTGACCAATGCCCTCCAGCCGTCGACGGAGGTGCTCCCCGCTCTCGGCCTGCTCCTTCACAACGTGCGCGTCGCCCCGGCGGAGGGGCCCGCTCTCGTCGACACCCCCGGTGCCGACGTCATCCTCATCGACGGGCGCCGCGACCTCCCCCAGGTCCGCAGCCTCTGCCAGCTGCTCCGCTCCACGGGCCCCGGCTGTCCGCTGGTCCTCGTCGTGACGGAGGGCGGCCTCGCGGCCGTCACCGCGGACTGGGGCATCGACGACGTGCTCCTCGACACGGCGGGCCCCGCCGAGGTCGAGGCGCGGCTGCGGCTCGCGATGGGCCGCCAGCAGATCACCTGCGACGACTCCCCCATGGAGATCCGCAACGGCGATCTCTCCGTGGACGAGGCGACGTACAGCGCGAAGCTGAAGGGGCGGGTCCTCGACCTGACCTTCAAGGAGTTCGAGCTGATCAAGTATCTGGCGCAGCACCCGGGGCGGGTCTTCACCCGCGCCCAGCTGCTCCAGGAGGTGTGGGGCTACGACTACTTCGGCGGCACGCGCACGGTCGACGTACACGTGCGGCGGCTGCGGGCGAAGCTCGGCGTCGAGCACGAGTCGCTGATCGGCACCGTCCGCAATGTCGGCTATCGGTTCGTCACACCGGAGAAGGTGGAGCGCGCCGCCGACGGCGAGAAGGCGAAGGCCGCCGCCCCGCGGGCCCAGGAGAACGACAGGGGGCCGGTGCCCGCTCCGAAGGAAGCCGCCGTACGCCCTGCCCAGCGGTAGTTCCATCCGCGTAGACTCCGCGCGTGGCCAAGGTGACTCGGGATGACGTGGCAAGACTTGCGGGTACTTCGACCGCGGTCGTCAGTTACGTCATCAACAACGGACCCAGGCCGGTCGCCCCGGCCACGCGCGAGCGGGTACTCGCCGCGATCAAAGAGCTGGGCTACCGGCCCGACCGTGTTGCCCAGGCCATGGCCTCGCGGCGCACGGACCTCATAGGCATGATCGTGCCGGACGCGCGCCAGCCGTTCTTCGCGGAGATGACGCACGCCGTGGAACAAGCGGCGTCCGAGCGCGGAAAGATGGTCCTCGTCGGGAACTCCGACTACGTGGAGGAGCGCGAGACGCACTACCTCCGCGCCTTCCTCGGCATGCGGGTCTCCGGCCTCATCCTCGTCAGCCACGGTCTGACGGACCAGGCCGCCGCCGAGATCGACGCGTGGGACGCCCGCGTGGTGCTGCTCCACGAGCGGCCCGAGGCCATCGACGACGTCGCGGTCGTCACGGACGACGTCGGCGGCGCCCAGCTCGCCACCCGGCACCTCCTGGAGCACGGCCACGAGTACGTCGCCTGTGTCGGCGGCACGGCAGACACCCCGACCGTCGGCGACCCCGTCTCCGACCACGTCGAGGGCTGGCGGCGCGCGATGCGGGAGGCCGGGCACTCGGTGGAGGGGCGGCTCTTCGAAGCCCCGTACAACCGTTACGACGCCTATCAGGTGGGCCTCGAACTCCTCGCCCGCCCCGACCGGCCCACCGCGATCTTCTGCTCCACGGACGACCAGGCGATCGGCATCCTGCGGGCGGCGCGCGAGCTGCGCATCGACGTGCCGGGGGAGCTCGCCGTGGCGGGCTTCGACGACGTCAAGGAGGCGGGCCTCACGGACCCGCCGCTGACGACGGTGGCCTCCGACCGGCCCGCGATGGCGCGGGCTGCGGTGGATCTGGTCCTGGACGACGGGCTGCGGGTCGCCGGGTCGCGCCGGGAGCGGCTGAAGCTGTTCCCGTCCCGGCTGGTGGTCCGCCAGTCCTGCGGCTGCGCGTAACACCTGTCACAGCAGCGGCTGCGCGTCACACCTGCCCCTGGCCGCCCGAGGCCTTTATATCGGGCATACGCACTTCTGCCGGGCTTCTCAGGACGTACTAAGGCAGCTCTCATGTACGCCCGACAGCCTCATAGTCATGACCGAGACCTTCCGCCACAGCGGCGAGTACCCCCAGCAGCAGTCGTCAGCGCCTGTGCACCACGGCGGTACGCAGGGCGCCTACGCGCACGGTGCGTTTCCGCCCCCGCCCGCTCACGCACCGGGAGCGCCTCAGGCACCTCAGGCACCCACGCCGCGGCGCCGCCGCGCCAAGGGCCCCGTGGCCCTGCTCGCCGCCGTCGCCATCGCGGCGGCAGCGGTCGGCGGCGGCACCGCGTACGCCGTGCAGACGCTGACCGGCAAGGACGGCGGCTCCTCCGCCACCAGCACCGACGTCGTGCCGACGAGTAAGAAGGGCACCGTCGCCGGAGTCGCCGAGGCGGTCAGCCCCAGCATCGTCGAGATCAGCGCCACCACCGGCGAGGGCAAGTCGACCGGCTCCGGCGTCATCACCAGGAGCAACGGCGAGATCGTCACCAACAACCACGTCATCGCCGGGGCCACCTCGATCAAGGTGCGGACGAACGACGGCAAGACGTACGACGCCGAGGTCGTCGGCACCGACAGCAAGAAGGACCTCGCGCTCATCCAGCTGAAGGACGCCTCCGGACTCAAGCCCGCCACCTTCGGCAACTCCGGCAACGTCAAGGTCGGCGACGAGGTCGTCGCCATCGGCTCCCCCGAGGGCCTGACCGGCACCGTCACCAGCGGCATCGTCTCCGCGCTCGAACGCGACGTCACCGTCGCCACGGGCGACGAGCAGCAGCAGCAGAACCCCGAGGGCGGCTGGCCGTTCGAGTTCGGCGGGCAGCAGTTCAACGGCGACACCGGCTCGTCGAAGACCACGTACAAGGCGCTGCAGACCGACGCCTCGCTCAACCCCGGCAACTCCGGCGGCGCCCTGATCGACATGAACGGCAACATCATCGGCATCAACTCGGCGATGTACTCGCCCAGTTCGTCCGGCCAGGGCACCGGCCAGAGCGCCTCCGGCAGCATCGGCCTCGGCTTCGCCATCCCGGTCGACACGGTCAAGGACGACCTCGGCAAGCTCCGCTCGGGCTCGAAGACCTGACCCCAAGTACGGCAGTACGACCTCCAGGAGGCCGCCATGTCCGGCAGCACCCTCACCTCCGCCACCTCCGTCACCGTCAACCGCGCCCGGCACGCCCTCGCCGTCACCGTCGGCTGGGGCCGCCCCGCCACCGATCCGGCCGGGGTCGGCCTCCCCCTCGCCGTGGCACGGGACGTGCACGCCGGTCGGCAGGACCGCACCGACCGCCCCCGCGTGCGAGGCTGATACCGGCCCCGTTCCGCCCCCTGACCAGAGGAAGTCCGAAGCCCATGAGCCCCGCCGAAGGCGACCGCACCGGTGACCGCGAGCAGCTGCGCATCCTGATCGTGGACGACGAACCCGCCGTGCGGGAGGCGCTGCAGCGCAGCCTCGCCTTCGAGGGGTACGGCACGGAGGTCGCCGTCGACGGCGCGGACGCGCTGGAGAAGGCCGCGGCCTACCGCCCCGATCTGGTCGTCCTGGACATCCAGATGCCCCGCATGGACGGCCTCACCGCCGCGCGCAGGCTCCGCGCCACGGGATCGACCACCCCGATCCTGATGCTGACCGCGCGCGACACCGTCGGCGACCGCGTCACGGGACTCGACGCGGGCGCCGACGACTACCTGGTCAAGCCCTTCGAGCTGGACGAGCTGTTCGCCCGCATCCGGGCGCTGCTGCGCCGCAGTTCGTACGCCCCGGGCGCCGGGCAGGCCGAGGAGGGCGACACCCTCGCCTTCGCCGACCTGCGGATGGACCTGGCGACGCGCGAGGTCACGCGGGGCCCGCGGACCGTGGAGCTGACCCGCACGGAGTTCACCCTCCTGGAGATGTTCCTCGCGCACCCGCGCCAGGTCCTGACCCGCGAGCAGATCCTCAAGGCGGTCTGGGGCTTCGACTTCGAGCCGACGTCCAATTCCCTCGACGTGTACGTCATGTACCTGCGCCGCAAGACGGAGGCGGGCGGCGAGCCGCGCCTCGTGCACACGGTGCGGGGCGTGGGGTACGTGCTGCGGGGCGGCGAGTGAACAGGGTGCTGCGGCGCTTCCACGGACTGCCGCTGCGGTCACGGCTCGCGCTGCTGGTGGCCACTGCGGTGGCGCTCGCCGTCGCGGCGGCCGCGGTGACCTGCTGGTTCGTGGTGCGCAATGCGCTGCTCGACTCGCTGGACGACGCACTGAGCAGCAATCGGCCGAAGGCCGATGACGTGATCCAGCGGATCGACATCGACGCGGTGGGCGGCCAGGCGCGGTGCCTGCGCGAGGTCCCCGGGCGCGACAATCCCGACCTGTTCAAGCAGACCATCCAGGTCGTGGCCAAGAACGGCACGAACTGCGCCGTCCTCGGCCGTCAGACCGTCGACGTCGACGCCGCGGACATCGCCGTAGCCGAGCGCCAGAAGACGGAGACGTATCACAACGCCACCGCGTCCAACGGCGAGCGGTACCGGGTCTACACCTACCCGCTGGAGGAGTACCCCCAGCTCTCGCTCGCCGTCTCCGTGGCCCGCCCGCTCAGCGAGATGGACGACACGCTCGACAACCTCGCCCTGATCCTCGTCGTCGTCGCCGGAATCGGCGTGCTCGGCGCGGGGGCCGCGGGACTCTGGGTGGCCCGGACCGGACTGAAGCCCGTGGATCGGCTCACCGACGCCGTCGAGCACGTCGCCCGCACCGAGGACCTGAACCTGCGCATCCCCGTCGAGGGCGACGACGAGATCGCCCGCCTCTCGGAGTCCTTCAACTCCATGACCGCCTCGCTGGCCTCGTCCCGCGATCTCCAGCAGCAGCTGATCGCCGACGCGGGCCACGAGCTGCGTACCCCGCTCACCTCCCTGCGCACGAACATCGAGCTGCTCGCCCGCAGCGAGGAGACGGGCCGGGCCATCCCGCCCGACGACCGCAAGGCACTCCTCGCCTCGGTCACCGCCCAGATGACCGAACTGGCCGTGCTCATCGGCGACCTTCAGGAGCTCTCCCGCCCCGACACCGCCGCCGGTCCCGGGGCCGGGGACGGCGGCGGCAAGATCCAGGTGGTCGCCCTGCACGACCTCACGAGGGCCGCCATCGACCGGGCGAGGCTGCGCGGCCCCGAGCTGACGATCACCGCGGAACTCGCTCCCTGGTACGTGCGCGCGGAGCCGCCCTCCCTGGAGCGTGCCATCGTCAACATCCTGGACAACGCGGTGAAGTTCAGCCCGCCGCGCGGCACGGTGGAGGTCACACTCGACCGCGGCCGCCTCACGGTCCGCGACCACGGCCCCGGCATCCCCGCCGACGAACTCCCCCACGTCTTCAACCGCTTCTGGCGCTCCCCGTCCGCCCGCGCCCTGCCCGGCTCGGGCCTGGGCCTGTCGATCGTGGCCCGGACGGTGCGCCAGGCGGGCGGCGAGGTGACGCTGGAGGCGGCTGAGGGCGGCGGGACGGTGGCAACGATGCGGCTGCCGGGGGCGGCCACGCCGCCGCCGGACTCCCCGTGGCCGACGACGGCAGAGGCGTCGCTCTAGAGCCCTTCTTCCGCGGAGATCCGCCGGAGGGCCCTAGCGTCCGATCCCGATCCCGGAGCCGGCGATCCGCACCCGGATGCCCTCCTTCTCCACCGTCACGTCCTGCAGCGCCATCGTCCCGGCGCCCGGCAGCTTCGGCAGCTGGAAGGCGAGGGTGAGGCGGTCGGCGAGGACGGGGCGGGTGAGCTGGGAGAGGCCGTTCAGGAGGGCGGGGTCGAGGCCGAGCTTCTTGAGGAGCTCGGGGTGGCCCATCGCGACGTCGATGAGGTTCAGGCCCATGACGTCGTTCACGAAGCGCGGCGAGCCGGTGAGCTCGTTGAGCTTGGCGTCGCTCTTCAGGGCCTCGCTGACCACGTTCCGCGGGACGCCGAGCCGCTCGACGATCGCCGGGACGGACAGCAGCGCCTTCGCCTTCGAGGTCTCGTCGGCGACGCGGTCGGCGGACTTCTGCGACAGGTGCAGGCCCTCCTTCTCGCGCGTACCCGGACGGTACGTCGCCAGGTCGCCGAGTTGCAGGCTCATGCCGCCGATGTCGGTGGAGATGCCGCGGTCGCCGTTGCGCTCGATGCGGGCGTCGGCGCGGACCTTCAGGTCGTGTCCCGCGACGGGCAGCGTGCCGCGCGCGAGGACCTGGTCGTGGCCGTGGCCGGTGAACGTGACCTGGGAGGCGCCCAGTTCACGGTTGAGGTCCTCGAAGGAGAGCAGCACCTCGCCGTTCATCTCGCCGATGCTGGCGCCCTTGATCGAGGTGGGCCCGTCGCCGTCGATCGTGACGTTCGTGGCGGTCGCGGAGACCTTGGCGAGCGAGATCCGGTCGGCCGCGACATCGGGGACCGTGACCTTCACCTTGTCGACGCGCTTGTCGAAGACCTGGGTGAGGAAGGGGAACCCTTCGATGTCGACCTCGGGCGCCGCGCTCAGGTTCATCTGGTCCTTGAGCTTCTCCGCGGCCTCGTGCTCGGCGTAGAGCAGTGCCCAGCGGTCGCCGAGCGCGAGGAACGCGGTGGCGACCAGGACGGCCACCAGGGCCTTCGCGGCGAGCGGCAGACCCGCGAAGCGGTTCCGGCGGCGGCTGCCGCGCCGATGGTTCGGCGGCGCCCAGGGCTTCTCCGCCTCGACCGCCTCACCCTCGCCCTTGTCCTCGTGGAGGAACTCCTCCAGCGGGTTCGGCGCGAGCGCGGCGAGCTCGTCGTACGGATTGCTGTACGAGGAGACCGGCAGCTGAGCGGTGTCGTTCTGCTGATCGTCGTGGTCGTCGAGCGGGGCAGCGTCCGAAGGACGCGTGGCTATGCGGTGGGGGGAACGCATCAGAGGATCTCACCATACGTTCACACCCCACCCCAAGCCTTACACCCGGTAACACCCGGTTTCGGCCGCTTCTTTAACGCGCTGTTTTCATCACACGCCACGCGCAGGCCACCGCAAGGCAACCTGTGTCACGACCTACTTCACTTCTCGCTACTTCACGATGGTGATCCGGTCGGCCTTCGGCGGCGCGATCGGCTTGTCCGCCGAGGAGTTGGCGGTCAGGTAGTCGCTGAACGCCTTCAGGTCGTCGCTGCCGACCAGCGGCTTCGTCCCCTTGCCGAGCTCGGCGAAGCCGTCGCCACCGCCCGCGAGGAAGGAGTTCATCGCGACGCGGTAGGTGGCCGCGGGGTCGATCGCCTTGCCGTTCAGCTTGATCGAGTCGGCGACGACACGGTCCGCGCCGGTCTTGGTCATGTCCAGCGTGTACGTCAGCCCGTCCGAGACCTGCAGAACCTTCGGCGAGGCCTCATTGGACCCGCTGACCTGCTGCTTCAGCCCGGTCACGAGCTGCGCGCCGGTCAGGTCGACCAGATTGACGGTGTTGCTGAACGGCTGCACGGTGAACGCCTCGCCGTAGGTGACGACGCCGTCACCCTCGCTGCCGCTCGCCTTGAAGACGATGTCGGAGCGGATGCCGCCCGGGTTCATCAGTGCCAGGTCGGCTTCCGGGTCGAGGGACTTGGCGTGCGCGAGCTGCGCGTCCGCGATGAGGTCGCCGAGCGGGGACTCGGGGACACCGGCGCCTCGGCCCGGGATGTCCGCCGAGATGTGGCCGACGGCCTTGTTGGCGACGGGCGCGGCCAGCTTGTCCCAGCGCGAGATCAGCGAGGTCATGTCGGCGGCCTTGGCCTGCTCACGGCTGACGACGTGGTTGGCCGACTTCACGCTCGTCCGCACGATGTCCTTGGTCTTGCGGTCGTACGTGAGCGTGGTGTCGGTGTAGAGCTTCCCGAAGGAGGAGGCGGAGGTCACCATGCGCGGCTTGCCCGCGGGGTCGGGGATCGTGCAGACGTACGCGTTGTGGGTGTGCCCGGTGACGAGGGCGTCGACCTTGGGCGTGATGCCCTTGGCGATGGTGGTGATCGGCCCCGAGATCCCGTCGCCCGCGCCGGGCGAGTCGCAGTCGTAGTTGTACGTCTGGCTCTTCGGCACGCCGCCCTCGTGGATGAGGGTGACGATGGACTTCACGCCCTGCTTGTCGAGGATCTTCGCGTACTTGTTGACGGTCTCGATCTCGTCGTGGAACTTCAGCCCCTTGACTCCGTCGGCGGAGACGATGTCCGGGGTGCCCTCCAGCGTCACGCCGATGAAGCCGACCTTGACGCCCTTGTGCTTCCACACCCAGTAGGGCTTGAGGATGGGCTTGCCGGTCTTCTCGTCGGTGACGTTGGCGGCGAGATAGGGATAATCGGCCCCCTTGAACTTCTTCCCCTTGCCGTGGCTGTCCTTCTCGAAGCACCCGTCCTTGGGGTGACAGCCACCGTTCTGCATGCGGGCCAGTTCCTTGGCCCCCTCGTCGAACTCGTGGTTGCCGACGCTGGTGACGTCCAGGTCGAGCTTGTTCATCGCCTCGACGGTGGGCTCGTCGTGAAAGAGCCCGGAGAGCAACGGGCTGGCCCCGATCAGGTCACCCGCGGCGGCGGTGACGCTGTACGGATTCCCCTTACGGGCGGCGCGCAGCGAGGTCGCAAGATACTCGGCGCCACCGGCGTCGATCTTCTTCTCGCTCCCGTCGGCCTGCTTCTCCGTCACCTGCCCCGACGACCCGGCGGGCGGCTGCAGATTCCCGTGGAAGTCGTTGAAGGACAGCAACTGCACATCAACGGTGCGCTTCTGCCCTCCCTTGCCCCCACCCGACCCGTCCTGCCCCGCACTGGCAGGCAACGAGGCGACCAACGCCCCCACGGTGGCGAGCCCCGCCGCCACGGCAAGAACACGAGTGGCCCGACGCCTGGGCCGTCGATGCTTAGGTATGGCGGACACGCGTTCCCCCGGGATTCGGTGTGAGAAGACTGGGACCGTCGGCAGCCTAGAGTCAACGCGCGTAGCGGAACAGAGGGTTGCTGGTTACAGCCTGGTTGCCCTTGAGAGACGGAGGGGTGAGAGACGGAGGGGCGAAGTGGGGGGGGACGCATTTCAGCCCGTGCGGCACCTGAGGACGAGGCGCGGGGACGCATCTTCAGCCCGTCCGGCACCTGAGCACGAGGCGCGGGGACACATCTTCAGCCCGTCCGGCACCTGAGCACGAGGCGCGGGGACACATCTTCAGCCCGTCCGGCACCTGAGCACGAGGCGCGGGGACACATCTTCAGCCCGTCCGGCGCTTGAGGACGAGGCGCGGGGACGCGTCTTCAGCCCGTCCGGCGCTTGAGGACGAGCGCGGAGCGCGATAACCCACCCCCCGGCGGGGAGCCGAAGAACCACACCAGCCAGAGAGGGGAGCCCGCCCGGCGCCTGAGGACAAGGCGAGCACCGCAACGCCCCCACCCCCCAAAGGCGCCCCCGCCAGAATACGCTCGGGGACATGACTGACGACCGCCCCGCCGACACCCCCACCCCCCTCCGAAAGATCGACACCCTCGCCGAACTCACCTCCGCGCAGGCCGACGCCGTCCTCGCGCTGCTCGCCGAGGCTGCCCGTACGGACGGTCAGCAGGCGGTGTCCGAGCAGGGCCGGCTGCAGCTGCGCGGCGGCGCCCGCGACGGCGTCCGGCACCTGCTGCTCACCGTCGACGACCAGCTCGTCGGGTACGCGCAGCTGGAGGACACCGACCCCATCGAGGCCCCCGCAGCGGAGCTCGTCGTGCACCCCTCGCGCCGCGGGCACGGGCACGGCAGGGCGCTCGGCACCGCGCTGCTCGCGGAGTCGGGCCGCCGACTGCGCGTGTGGGCGCACGGCGGCCACTCCGCGGCCCGCCACCTGGCCCAGGTGCTCGGCCTCGCCCTCTTCCGCGAACTGCGTCAGATGCGCCGCCCGTTGGCCGACCTCGACCTGCCGGACCCGGCGCTCCCCGAGGGCGTCACCGTACGTACCTTCGTCCCAGGACAGGACGACGCGGCCTGGCTCGCGGTGAACGCGGAGGCCTTCGCCCACCACCCCGAGCAGGGCGCCCTCACCCAGCGCGACCTGGACGACCGCAAGGCGGAGCCGTGGTTCGACCCGGCGGGCTTCTTCCTCGCCGAGCGCAAGAGCGACGGCGAACTGGTCGGCTTCCACTGGACGAAGGTGCACGCCGACGAGCGCCTCGGAGAGGTGTACGTGGTGGGCGTACGGCCGGGAGCCCAGGGCGGCGGCCTCGGCAAGGCGCTGACGACGACCGGTCTGCGCCACCTCGCGCAGGCGGGCCTGCCGACCGCGATGCTGTACGTGGACGCGGACAACAAGGCGGCCGTGAGCGTCTACGAGCGCCTCGGCTTCGTCACGCACGAAACGGACCTGATGTACCGCACGGAGTCCTAACCCCTCCCGCCAGCACACCCCCTCCCCTAGCACACACGAACAGCACACACGAAGGGCGCGGCCCCCTCCCAAGAGAGGGGAGCCGCGCCCTTCGTACCGCCGGACCGCCGGACCTCCCGGCTACTTCGCCCCGGCCTTCGTCAGACACATCGAGAACTGCACCCGGCCCCGCCGGGTCTGCTCGTACCGGCTCTGCCCCGGCTCGCACTCGTTCTCGAACTTGCTCGCGACCTCGTACTCCGCCTTCGGGTCCGAGCAGTCGATGACCTCCATGTCGGGAGTGCCGTCGGAACCCTTGTTCTGCACGCAGTCACCGACCTCCGCGACCGCGGGCTCCTTCGCGCTCTCGCTGTCGGGCCCGGTGGTGTTGCCGCGGCTCGTGTACATCCAGACGCCCGCGATGACCGCCGCGATGACAACGACCGCCACCTTCATGAGGGGCGAAAGGCGCTGCTGGGACATGGTGGAACCCCCGTTTTGTCGTGCGTGTTCACGTCAACTCTGAGCGGCAGACGCTACAAGATCGCGGGGGCCTCCCCGAAACCCCCGGAGCACCTCCCTCGAAACCTCCGAGAAGACGTCTCAAAACTTCCACTTGACCGGAGGCCCGCTCTTGCACCACCCTTTCACTACTCAATTAGTGAAAGGGTGGTGCAAGGCAGTGGTCGAGTACCGCATCGACCGGCGCAGCGGCGTCGCCACGTACCTCCAGATCGTCCAGCAGACCCACCAGGCGCTGCGCCTCGGCCTGCTGGAGCCCGGGGACAAGCTGCCGACGGCCCGTGAGGTCGTCGAAGCCACGGCCATCAACCCGAACACCGTGCTGAAGGCCTACCGCGAGCTGGAGCGCGAGGGCCTGGTCGAGGCCCGCCGCGGCCTCGGCACGTTCGTCCGCCGGACGCTCGGCAGCGCGGCCACCGACTCGCCGCTGCGGGGGGAACTCGCCGAGTGGGCCGCCCGGGCCCGGCAGTCGGGGCTCGACAGGGACGACGTGGCGGCGCTGTTCACGGCCGTACTGGAAGAACAGTTCGGCGATTCGCAGACCCAGGAGCTGGAAACCAGGGGGGACCCCGCATGACCGACACCGCCATCGAGGCGACCGCACTGACCAAACGCTTCGGACGGAGCCGATACGCCCTGCGGGACTGCGCCTTCCGCCTGCCCACCGGCCGCGTCTGCGCGGTCGTCGGCCCGAACGGCGCGGGCAAGTCGACCCTGCTCACCCTCGCGGCGGGCCTCGCCCGCCCCACCGGGGGCACGCTCACCGTGCTCGGCACCCGGCCCGCCGAGGCCCGCGAGCGCGTCGCGTACGTCGCCCAGAGCAAGCCGCTCTATCCGCAGCTGACCGTCGCGGAGACGCTGCGGCTCGGCGCCGAGCTCAACCCGGGGCGCTGGAACCCGGCCGTCGCCGAGCGCGTCGCGAGCGTCGGCGGCCTCGACCACGACGCCCGCGTCCGGACCCTCTCCGGCGGCCAGCGCACCCGCGTCGCACTCGCGCTCGCCCTCGGCAAGCGCGCCGAGCTGCTGCTCCTCGACGAGCCGATGGCCGACCTCGACCCGCTCGCCAGGCACCAGCTCATGGGCACGCTCATGGCGGAGGCCACCGAGCACGGGACCACCGTCGTCATGTCGTCGCACATCGTCAGCGAACTCGCCGACGCATGCGACCACTTGCTGCTCGTCTCGGAGGGCCGGGTGCGCCTCGGCGGCGGCCTCGACGACCTCATCGGCGCACACCGCCTGGTCACCGGGCGCGGCCCGGCGGACCGCCTCCACCCGCACACCGTCGTCGAATCCCGCGCCACCGGCCGCGGCCTGACGGCCCTGATCCGCCCCGAGGGCCCGGTCGGCGACGACTGGGACGTCCAAGAGCCTTCCCTGGAGGAGCTGTTGCTGGCCCATCTGCGCACCCCGGACGCACCGGTGCTGCTCTCCCCCGGCGCCACCCCGCGGAACACGGGGGTGTCCGCGTGAGCACGCCGATCCTGAGCGGCGGCCGCTGGGTCTTCGCCCGCCTGCACCGCACCACACTGTGGGGCGCCGCCGCCGCGCTCGTCCTGGGCGCCGCGATCACCGGCTTCCTGCGCTGGGCCGCCTGGGCCTATCCGGCGAAGGAGTGCCACGAGCCCCCTTGCGAGACCTTCATGGGCTTCAGCAGCGCCGACAGCCTGCTCTACACGTCCATGGATCACGCCTCGACGGGCCTGCTGCTCGTGCCGCTGCTGATCGGCGCCTTCGTCGCGGGCCCGCTCATCGGGCGCGAACTGGAGACCGGGCTGCACCAGTTGGCGTGGACCCAGTCGGTCTCCCCGGCTCGCTGGCTCGCCTCGAAGCTGACGACGGCCGCGGCACTGGCGGTCACGGCGACGCTCGTCCTCATGGCCCTCTTCCGGTTCGGCTCCGCCAGCCTGCTGGACGGCCGCAGCGGCATGCTGTGGTTCGACCGGGGCGTCTACGAGGCCACCGGACCCGTCCTCGTGGCGTACGCACTGCTCGCGGTGGCCGTCGGGGCCGTCGTCGGCCTCCTGGTGCGCCGCACGCTGCTCGCCCTGTCCGTCTCGGGCCTGGTCACCGGGGCCGTGCTGATGATCATGGGCAGCGTGCGCTGGGACCTCCTCCCGACCCGCACGGCCACCGGCTCCTCCCCCCAAGGGGACTGGTGGGTCGGCCTGATGCCCGACGACACCTTCGTCGTGGGCCGGGGCGTCACCAACGCCGCGGGACAGCGCTTCGACCAGGCGGAGTGCGCCCCGGAGCCGTTGACCGGCTTCTCCTGCCCCGCCGACAACAAGATCACCGCCTGGTACACGGACTACCACCCCCGATCCCACTTCTGGTACGTCCAGTTGATCGAGACCGGGATCGTGCTGGCCCTCACCGCCGTCGCCGTGTACGCCGCCTTCCGGCTGCTGCGCCGCCGCACGGCCTGAACCGCACGCCCACCGCGGCCGGAACCGTATGCCGACCGCGGCCGGAACCGTATGCTGGCCGAAGGCCCCCGCCGTGTAGACGCCCGGGGGCCTTCGGCCGATTTCCTGCACGTCATGTCGCCGTAACCGCTGATTCAGACAGCCTTGCGACGCTCGCTCAATGCAGCCTGCCGAGCCCGACCCCGCCCCGGTGAACGGGAAGCTCCGCCTAGCTCCCGCGCTCTCCGACGCGCCCATAGTCGTGCCCGCGCGGAAGAATGGGTCCATGAGCCAGCAGAACACGCAGGGACAGGTCCGGCACGCCCAGCCTTCCGTGGGTTCCATCGCCGCGCACCGGCCCGCCACCATCGCCGCCACCGTCTCCGACCTCGACCCCGACATCGACGCGGATCTCGACGCGTACGACGAGGACGCCGCGGTCGGCCACGACGGCGCCGAGCTGCCGCAGGGGCGGTTCCTGGACCGGGAGCGCAGCTGGCTCGCCTTCAACGAGCGGGTTCTCGAGCTGGCCGAGGACCCGCACACACCCCTCCTCGAACGGGCTAATTTCCTGGCGATCTTCGCCTCGAACCTGGACGAGTTCTTCATGGTCCGGGTGGCCGGTCTCAAGCGCCGCATCGCGACCGGCGTCGCCACCCGTTCGGCCTCCGGCCTGCAGCCCCGCGAGGTCCTGGAGCTCATCTGGAACCGCTCCCGCGAGCTCATGGCCCGGCACGCCGCCTGCTACCAGGACGACGTCGCGCCCGGCCTCGCCGACGAGGGCATCCACCTGGTGCGCTGGCACGAGCTGACCGAGAAGGAGCAGTCCCGGCTCTTCACGCTCTTCCGGCAGCAGATCTTCCCCGTCCTGACCCCGCTCGCCGTCGATCCCGCGCACCCCTTCCCGTACATCTCGGGGCTCTCGCTCAACCTCGCCGTGGTCGTGCGCAACCCGGTCTCCGGCCATCAGCACTTCGCGCGGGTGAAGGTCCCTCCGCTGCTCTCCCGCTTCCTGGAGGCCTCCCCGCAGCGGTACGTCCCCATCGAGGACGTCATCGCCGCGCCCGCGCATCTCCAGGAGCTCTTCCCGGGCATGGAGATCCAGGAGCACCACATGTTCCGGCTCACCAGGAACGAGGACCTGGAGGTCGAGGAGGACGACGCCGAGAACCTGCTGCAGGCCCTGGAGAAGGAGCTCATGCGGCGCCGCTTCGGGCCGCCCGTGCGCCTGGAGGTCGAGGAGTCCATCGACCCGAACATCCTCAGCCTGCTGGTGCGGGAGCTGAAGATCAGCGAGTCCGAGGTGTACCCGCTGCCGGGACCGCTCGACCTCACCGGCCTCTTCAGCATCGCCAAGCTGGACCGGCCCGAGCTGAAGTACCCGAAGTTCGTGGCGGGCACCCACCGCGACCTCGCCGAGGTCGAGTCGGCGTCCGCGCCCGACATCTTCGCCGCCCTTCGCGAACGCGACGTACTCCTGCACCACCCGTACGACTCGTTCTCCACCTCCGTGCAGGCGTTCCTGGAGCAGGCTGCCGCCGACCCGGACGTGCTCGCCATCAAGCAGACGCTGTACCGCACATCGGGCGACTCCCCCATAGTCGACGCGTTGATCGACGCGGCCGAGTCCGGCAAGCAGGTCCTCGTCCTGGTCGAGATCAAGGCCCGCTTCGACGAGCAGGCCAACATCAAGTGGGCCAGGAAGCTGGAGGAGTCCGGCTGCCACGTGGTCTACGGCCTGGTCGGCCTGAAGACGCACTGCAAGCTCTCCCTCGTCGTGCGCCAGGAGGGCGAGTCCCTCGTCCGCTACTCGCACGTGGGCACCGGCAACTACCACCCCAAGACCGCCCGCCTCTACGAGGACCTGGGCCTGCTCACCTCCAACCAGGAGGTCGGGGCGGACCTCTCCGACCTCTTCAACCGGCTCTCCGGCTACTCCCGCAGGGAGACCTACCGCCGTCTCCTCGTGGCCCCCAAGTCCCTGCGCGACGGCCTCGTGTCCCGCATCAACAAGGAGATGCAGCACCACCGCGCGGGCCGCCCCGCCTACGTCCGCATCAAGGTCAACTCGATGGTCGACGAGGCGGTCGTCGACGCGCTGTACCGCGCGTCGCAGGCGGGCGTCGAGGTGGACGTGTGGGTGCGCGGCATCTGTGCGGTGCGCCCGGGAGTGGCGGGGCTCTCGGAGAACATCCGGGTACGTTCCGTCCTCGGCCGCTTCCTCGAACACTCCCGGGTCTTCGCCTTCGGCAACGGCGGCGAACCCGAGGTGTGGATCGGCAGCGCCGACATGATGCACCGCAACCTCGACCGCCGTATCGAGGCGCTGGTCAGGGTCCAGGACCCGGCGCACCGGGCGGCCCTCAGCCGGCTCCTGGAGACCGGCATGTCGGACACCACCGCCTCCTGGCACCTGGGCGCGGACGGCAACTGGACCCGCCACTCGGTGGACCCGGAAGGCCAGCCCCTGCGCAACGTGCAGGAGATGCTCATAGACGCCCGGAGGCGCCGGCGTGGCACAGCAACACCATGAGATGACGGGTGCGGGCCCGGTCACGGGCACCGCCGGTGAGGCACTCACGGCCTATCTGCAGGACCAGGCCACGGAGTTCCTCCGCTCGCTGCGGCTGCACCGCGAGTGCAGCACGGACGCGCAGGGCGCGGAGGAGTCCCTGGAGGCGTCCTTCTCCCTGCGCCGCGCGGCCCGCCGCATCGGCGGCACCCTCCACACGTTCCGCCCGCTCCTCGACGCCGACTGGGCGGCGTCGCTCCGCCCCGAACTGGCCTGGCTCTCCGGCACGCTGGCCCAGGAGCACGCGTACGCCACCCGCCTGGACCGCCTCCTGGAGGCCCTGCACCGCCTGTCGGGCCCCGCGCCGGTACCGGGGCCGACCGGCCCGGCCGGGACCCTGCACGCCGCCACGGCCCTGGCCGCACCCGCCGCGGGCCGACGTTCCGCGGCCCAGCGGAACGGGTGGGCGCAGCCCCGGCCCGCGGTGCAGGGCGCCGCCGACGGGGGCAGCACCCCGCGCGGGCTGGCCGTCGGCGCGGCCAAGGCCGCCGCCCTCCTGGAGCGGCAGCTCACGCTCGCCAGGACCCGGGCGCACTCCACCGCCCTCCAGGCCTTCGGCTCCTCCCGCTTCCACGCGGTGGCGGACAACGTGGCCGTACTGGCCAGCGAGGTCCCCCTGAAGGGCGCGGAGAAGGACGCGGAGAGGGATCTGGCGGACCGGGCCGAGCAGGCGCGGGCCGACCTCGACGAAGCCGTCGCCGCCCTTCCCCTCGGCCAGGCGGGCCACCCGTACAACGCCGGTGCCCTCGCCCACGGCCTGGCCCCCACGGACACCGCCCCGGACGCCCAGGACGCCCCCTGGCTGCAGGTCCGCTCGCTGCTGCGCCTGCACAGGTACGCGCAGGAGGTCCTCCTGGGCCACGCCCGCCCGGACCCGCGCATCGCGGACGCGAGCCATGCCCTGAACGTGCACCGCGAGGCGGCGTCGGCGGCGGGCGCGGCGGCCCAGGCGGCCAGGACCCCACGGATCGCCCCGGCCACGGCGTACGCGCTGGGGGTGCTCCATGCCGACCAGCGCCATGAGGTCGAGGCGGCCAGGTTCGTCTTCCAGCGGGCCTGGCTGCGCGAGGAGGCGAGGACACGGTGAGGTACCGGGAAGAAGAGACGTACAGGGGAGAAGAGACGTACGGGGGAGCTGACGGGCCCGGCGGGGAGAGCACGGTCCTGGCGGCCGGTTGTGTGCTGTGGCGTCCGGCGCCCGCCGCGGGCCACGGGACCGGGTCCGCGCACGGCGTCGAGCTCGCCCTGGTCCACCGCCCCAAGTGGGCGGACTGGTCCCACCCGAAGGGCAAGCTCAAGCGCGGGGAGACGTTCGAGGAGGCGGCCCTGCGCGAAGTGCTCGAAGAGACCGGCATGACGTGCGAGCTCGGCGCCGAGCTCCCCACCGCCCACTACAGGGACGCCCAGGGCCGCCCCAAGGAGGTCCGCTACTGGGCCGCCGAGGCGCTCTCGGGCACCTTCGCCCCCAACTCCGAGGTCTCGCACCTGCGGTGGCTCTCGCCCGACGCGGCCCGCCGCCACCTGACGCACCGCAGGGACGTCGGACTCGTCGCCGACCTGCTGGCCGCGCTGGCCTCTTCCGGGGGCGGGCGCTAGCCCTCTCCCCAAGGCGGCCGTCCTAGGCGGCCGTGTTCCTCCGCGCGCGGCACTCCGCGCGGAACTCCAGGCCCACCCGGACGGCCAGGACGGCGACGGCGAGCAAGACGGTGACGCCGACGAGGAACGGAATGATCATGCGCTGATCGTATCCGGACCCGTCCGACCAGCATCCATGACGCTATGTAGTAGAAGCGCTACTTTTCGTAGTGATTCGCCTAACCAGGCCGACCGCCGAGGTTCACCCGCCGTTCACTCATGCCCATCGGCCGCTTCACCTGCCCTGCCTAATTTCGGCCTTACAACACGACGTAAGACCTCTACACGCACCACATCGCACGCCGCCAGCATGGGTCGGCGGCTCCCGGAAGGAAGACCCGAAGTGAAGCTTCAGCGCAAGAACCGGCTCCGCGCCCTCTCCCTCGGCGCCATCGCCGTCTCCGGCGCCCTGGCCCTCACGGCGTGCGGCTCCGACGACACGAGCTCGGGCGATGGCGGCAAGGAGACCAACGCCAACGCCAACATCAAGTGCGACGACGCCAAGGGCCAGCTCGCGGCCTCCGGCTCGTCCGCGCAGAAGAACGCGATCGACGCCTGGCGGAAGGTCTACACGACCAACTGCAAGGACGTGCAGCTGAACTACAACCCGACGGGCTCGGGCGCCGGCATCACCGCGTTCCTCCAGGGCCAGACCGCGTTCGCCGGTTCGGACTCGGCGCTGAAGCCCGAGGAGATCGAGAAGTCGAAGAAGGTCTGCAAGAGCAGCCAGGCCATCGACCTGCCCATGGTGGGCGGCCCGATCGCCATCGGCTTCAACGTCCCCGGCGTCGACAAGCTGACCCTGGACGCCGCGACCCTGGCCGACATCTTCAACGACAAGATCAAGACCTGGGACGACAAGGCGATCGAGAAGCTCAACCCCGGCGTCAAGCTCCCCAGCACCAAGGTCCAGGCGTTCCACCGCTCCGACGAGTCCGGCACCACGGACAACTTCACCAAGTACCTGAAGGGCGCCGCCCCGAAGGCCTGGCCCTACGAGCCGGGCAAGTCGTGGGAGCCCAAGGGCGGCCAGTCCGCGAACGGTTCCTCCGGTGTCGCGAGCCAGGTCAAGCAGACCGCGGGCGCCATCTCGTACTTCGAGCTCTCCTACGCCGGTGAGGGCGTCAAGACCGTCGACCTGAAGACCGAGGCCAAGGAGCCGGTGAAGGCCACCGTCGACAACGCCTCCAAGGCCATCTCCGAGGCCAAGGTCGTCGGCAAGGGCAAGGACCTCGCCCTGGAGCTGAACTACAAGCCGACCGCCGAGGGCGCCTACCCGATCACCCTGGTGACGTACGAGGTCGTCTGCGAGAAGGGCAACAAGGCCGACTCGCTCGCCGCCACCAAGTCCTTCCTGACCTACATCGCCAGCGAGGACGGCCAGAACGTCCTCAAGGACAACGACTACGCGCCGATCCCGGCCGAGATCATCACCAAGGTCCGCTCCACCGTCGCGAGCCTGAGCTAGCTGAACCGAGTGCGGCCGGCCCCGCAGTACCGGGCCGGCCGCACCGTCCGGTGCACCGCCGCCACGGAGCGCCTGCGTCACCCGCACGGCGCCTCCGCAGACCGGAGAACCCCATGGACATACCCAGCAATACGACCGCTCCTCCCCCCGTCGACGACGTCGAGCCGACGGCCCCGGTGAGCAAGGCAGCCGCCCGCGGTGCCACCCGCCCCGGCGACCGGATCTTCCTCGGCCTCTCCCGTGGCTCCGGGATCGTGCTCCTCCTGATCATGGCGGCCATCGCCGCGTTCCTGACGTACCGCACGACCCTCGCCCTCGCCGACAACACGGGCAACTTCCTCACCACCTTCGAATGGGACCCGGCCGGTGCGAGCACCGGCGGCAAGCCGTACTTCGGCATCGCCGTCCTCGTCTTCGGCACCGTGGTGAGCTCGATCATCGCCCTCGCGATCGCGGTCCCCGTCGCCATCGGCATCGCGCTCTTCATCTCGCACTACGCGCCGCGCAAGCTGGCCTCCCCCATCGCCTACGTGATCGACCTGCTGGCCGCCGTGCCCTCGATCGTGTACGGCCTGTGGGGCGCCCTCGTGGTCGCGCCCAACCTCACCGGGCTCTACAGCTGGCTCGACGACTACTTCGGCTGGACCGGCATCTTCGAGTACCAGGGCGGCGCTCCGCGCTCCCTGATGACCGTCGGCATCCTCCTCGCGATCATGATCCTGCCGATCATCACGAACGTGAGCCGCGAGGTCTTCCTCCAGGTCCCGAAGATGCACGAGGAGGCCGCGCTGGCCCTCGGCGCCACGCGCTGGGAGGTCATCCGCATGTCGGTGCTCCCCTTCGGCCGCTCCGGCATCATCTCCGCCTCGATGCTGGGCCTCGGCCGCGCGCTCGGCGAGACGATCGCCGTCGCCACCGTGCTCTCCCCGACCTTCGTGATCCAGGCCTCCGTCCTCGACTACGGCGGCGGCACGTTCGCGCAGAACATCGCCAGCAAGTTCAACGAGGCCACGGAGTACGGCCAGGACGCGCTCATCGCCTCCGGCCTGGTCCTGTTCATCATCACGCTGCTGGTCAACGGCGCCGCCCGCCTGATCATCGCGCGCCGCAAGGAGTACTCGGGGGCCAACGCATGAGCACCACGACACCCATCCCGCCCAACCCCCTCGTCAAGCGTCCCTCGACACTGAAGGCCGCGAGCCTGCCGCGCTGGTCGCCGCTTGCCGTCGCCGCCGGATCGGCCGCCGTCGCGGTCGGCATCGGCGCCGGGGCGGGCCTGGACAGCCGCATCCAGTGGGGCCTGATCGCCGCCGTCCTCTTCCTCGTCGGGTCGTACGCCCTCGCGGTGACCGTCGAGGGCGCCCGGCAGGCCAGGGACCGCCTCGCCACCTCGCTGGTGTGGGTCATGTTCCTGCTCGCCGTCGTCCCGCTGGCCTCGCTGATCTACGAGACCGTGCAGCGCGGCAGCAAGGTCTTCGACGGGTACTTCCTCACCCACTCGATGGGCCTGCTCTCCGACGAGGAGACCGGCGGCGGCATCTACCACGCGATCATCGGCACCCTGGAGCAGGTGCTCCTGGCCTCCGTGATCGCCGTGCCGATCGGCCTGCTCACCGCTGTCTACCTCGTCGAGTACGGACGCGGGAAGCTCGCCAAGACCGTCACGTTCTTCGTCGACGTCATGACCGGCATCCCCTCGATCGTCGCGGGTCTGTTCGTCCTCAGCTTCTGGATCCTGATCCTCGGCTTCAGCTACTCCGGCTGGGCCGGCGCCATGGCGCTCGCCATCCTGATGATGCCGGTGATCGTGCGCTCCACCGAGGAGATGCTGAAGCTCGTCCCGAACGAGCTGCGCGAGGCCTCCCTCGCCCTCGGCGTCCCGAAGTGGCGGACCATCCTCAAGGTCGTCCTGCCCACCGCGATCGGCGGCATCACCACGGGCGTCATGCTCTCGGTCGCCCGCATCGCCGGTGAGACCGCGCCGGTCCTGCTGCTGGTCTGGGTGAACCCCGTGATCAACACGAACCCGTTCGACGGCTCGCAGGGCTCGCTGCCGCTGTACATCTACCAGCAGTACGCGGCAGGCACCGACGCCTCGATCGACCGCGCCTGGGCCGCGGCACTCGCCCTCATCGGCTTCATCATGATCCTCAACCTGGCGGCCCGCGGCGTAGCCCGCTGGAAGGCCCCCAAGACGGGCCGCTGACAGCGGCCATATCAGCGACCCTCAGCACGTCCCTTTTCGAAAGCAGTGATCCCATGGCCAAGCGAATCGACGTATCGGGCCTGACCGCCTTCTACGGCTCCCACAAGGCGATCGACGACATCTCCATGACCGTGGAGCCCCGCTCCGTGACGGCCTTCATCGGCCCGTCCGGCTGCGGCAAGTCCACGTTCCTGCGCACCCTGAACCGCATGCACGAGGTCACCTCCGGCGGCCGTGTCGAGGGCAAGGTCCTGCTGGACGACGAGGACCTGTACGGCCACGGCGTGGACCCGGTGGCCGTCCGCCGCACGATCGGCATGGTCTTCCAGCGCCCGAACCCCTTCCCCACGATGTCGATCTTCGACAACGTCGCGGCTGGCCTGAAGCTCAACGGCTCGTACAAGAAGTCCGAGCTCAACGACGTCGTCGAGAAGTCCCTCAAGGGCGCGAACCTCTGGAACGAGGTCAAGGACCGCCTCAACAAGCCCGGCTCCGGCCTCTCCGGCGGCCAGCAGCAGCGGCTGTGCATCGCGCGGGCGATCGCGGTGGAGCCGCAGGTGCTCCTCATGGACGAGCCGTGCTCGGCCCTCGACCCGATCTCGACCCTCGCGATCGAGGACCTGATCGGCGAGCTGAAGGAGCGCTTCACGATCGTCATCGTGACGCACAACATGCAGCAGGCGGCCCGCGTCTCGGACCGCACCGCCTTCTTCAACCTCGCCGCCGTCGGCCAGCCCGGCAAGCTCGTCGAGATCGACGACACCGAGCGGATCTTCTCCAACCCGTCGGTGCAGGCCACCGAGGACTACATCTCGGGCCGCTTCGGCTGAGCCGTCCGCCAGACTCCCCGCGGTGCTGCATGGCGGTGCCACCGCAGGGACACCAAGAAGGGCCCGCCCCCTGGCTCCCGGGGGGCGGGCCCTTCCATGTGCGTACGGAGTTGCCTACGCCTTACAAGAAGGCGAGGTTCACGATCCAGAAGCTGACCGCGGCCACGATCGCGGCCGCAGGCATCGTGATGAACCAGCCCAGGATGATGTTCTTGGCCACGCCCCACCGCACCGCGTTGACCCGCTTGGTCGCGCCCACGCCCATGATCGCGGACGTGATGACGTGGGTCGTCGAGATCGGCGCGTGGAACATGAACGCCGTGGTGAACATGATGCCCGCGCCGGTCGTCTCGGCCGCGAAGCCCTGCGGCGGGTCCAGCTCGATGATCTTGCGGCCGAGGGTCCGCATGATGCGCCAGCCGCCCGCGTACGTACCGGCCGAGAGCATCAGCGCACAGGCGATCTTGACCCAGATCGGAATGGGCGCGTCGGCGCTCTGCACGTCGGAGATGACGAGCGCCATCACCACGATGCCCATCGTCTTCTGCGCGTCCTGCAGACCGTGACCGAGGGCCATACCGGCCGCCGACACCGTCTGCGCGATGCGGAAGCCCCGCTTGGCCTTGTGCGGGTTGGACTTGCGGAACATCCACATGATCGCGCACATCACCAGATAACCGGCGACGAGGCCGATCACCGGCGACAGGAACATCGGGATGACGATCTTGTCGATGACGCCGGACCAGATGACCCCGATGCCACCGGCGAGCGCCGCGCCGACCATGCCGCCGAACAGTGCGTGCGACGAGGACGAGGGCAGCCCGAAGTACCAGGTGATGAGGTTCCACACGATGGCGCCGATGAGCGCCGCGAAGAGGATCCACATCCCCTTGTCGCCGTGCGGGGTCTCGATGATCCCCTCGCTCACGGTCTTGGCGACCCCGCTGCCCATGAAGGCACCGGCGAGGTTCATCACCGCGGCCATCGCGAGCGCCGCGCGAGGCGTCAGCGCACGCGTGGAGACGGAGGTGGCGATGGCGTTCGCGGAGTCGTGAAAGCCGTTCGTATACGTAAATCCGAGCGCGACGCCGATCGTCACGATCAAAGCAAAGGTGTCCATGGCGAGGCCTCAGGACTCCTTGACCGCGATGGTCTCCACAGTGTTCGCCACGTGCTCGAAGGCGTCGGCGGCCTCTTCCAGCACATCCACGATCTGCTTGAGCTTCAGCACCTCCATGGCGTCGTACTTGCCATTGAAGAGCTGGGCCAGGAGCTTGCGGTGGATCTGGTCGGCCTGGTTCTCCAGGCGGTTGACCTCGATCCAGTACTCGGTGAGGTTGGCCATCGTCCGCAGATTGGGCATGGCCTCCGCGGTGAGCTCGGCGGCTCGCGCGAGCACCTCGATCTGCTGCTCGACGCCCTTGGGGAGTTCCTCGACCTGGTACAGGACGACCAGGTCGACGGCCTCCTCCATGAAGTCCATGATGTCGTCGAGGGACGACGCGAGGTTGTAGATGTCCTCACGGTCGAACGGCGTGATGAACGAGGAGTTCAGCTGGTGGAAGATCGCATGCGTCGCGTCGTCTCCCGCGTGTTCCGCGGCCCGCATACGCTCTGCGATCTCGGCCCGTGCGGAAGAGTCCGCTCCGAGCAGTTCCATCAGGAGCTTCGAGCCCGTGACGATGTTGTCCGCGGATGCGGCGAACATGTCGTAGAAGCTCGTCTCCCTGGGGGTCAGACGAAAGCGCACGTGGGGTCCTCGGGGTGCTTTGGATGCGGTCAGGCTGATGCTAGGCGCATCATCCGGCCACGGCTAACCGGCCGCCCCCCAGTGTCGCCCATCAGGCACAGTGATCAGCACACCCCCCGAGAAATCGGCTATCATATACCCACCGGGGGTATATGGATCTGCAGAAATACAGAAGAAGCCCGGAAGTACAGGAGGAGGACGTCATGACGACCACCGAGGCGGCCGACGCGGCCGTGCCGACCCCGGGGGCGCCCGAAGCGCCCTCCGACCACGACCGCGGAGTGCACGGCTACCACAAGCAGAAGGACGAGCACCTCAAGCGCCTGCGCCGCATCGAGGGCCAGATCCGCGGCCTGCAGCGCATGGTCGAGGAAGACGTCTACTGCATCGACATACTTACCCAGGTCTCGGCGAGCACAAAGGCCCTCCAGTCCTTCGCCCTCCAGCTCCTGGAGGAGCACCTGCGCCACTGCGTGGCCGACGCGGCGGTGAAGGGCGGCACGGAGATCGACGCGAAGGTCGAGGAGGCGACGAAGGCGATCGCCCGCATGATGCGAACGTGACGCTCCCGCCAGAGGGGGGACCGCTCCCCGGGGGACCGCTCCCGGGGGACCGCTCCCGGGGGACCGCTCCCGGGGGACGCCGTCACGGCAAGTCGTCGCCGGGGTCCCGCCCGTCGGAGACCTGGAGGACCTCGTCGATGCGGTCGAAGCTCAACCGCTCGGCCGCCGCACTCGCCGCAATGATGAGCTCGCCGCACAGTTCGATCTCGGCGAGGGCGACGTGGTCCTGAACCGCCGTACCGCCACGCATCGGAGCCACGTTCATCACCTCTTCCTGATGCCGACTTCCTAGGGTAGGGAGCGGTCTACGCACCGCGCATGGCACGGACGGACCATTTCCACCAGTCGTAGGCGACTACTGCCCGGCAATCTTCCCGGCAAAGATGTCCTTCTCGGCCGGAAGTCGTACCTTCGCAGGCACTCCGAAGTCATAGAGCAACGTGGTCGACGCCACGTTCGCGTCGGCCACGGCGAACCGCTGCCGCAGCTTCCGCACCCGCCCCCGCTCGTCGAGGAAGACGTCGAAGGGCACGCGGCCCCTGCTGAACCCTTTCGCCGCCGCCACCCCGAGCGGACCGCGCTGACCTGCGGAAGCCGCCCGCGCCGCGGCACGCAGGTCCACGACACCGCGATAGTGCCGCACCTCCACCCCACCGACCCGCTCCTCTCCCACGTACCCCACCTTCCTCGCCCCGCGCAGCAGCTCCGCCGCAGCGAGGGGATCCGTGGCGCCACCGGTGACGAGGTTGCCGTCGGAGAGCGAACGTGTCTCGATCCGCACCCACTTGTCGGAGGGCACCCCGGCCCCCCGGTTCTTCATGTACAGCGCTCCCGCGGTCATCAGCTCGGTGATGGGCCGGTGCTCGTCGGCGCCCGCGGGATCCGGCGGCAGCATCACCTTGAACCGCCCCCGCTGCCGCCCGAAGTCGTAGACACCCTTGCCTCGGATGGTCACGCGCGTACCGCCGCTGGCCATCTCCATGGAGGTCGACGCCTGCGAACTGCCCGACCTGACCAGGGAGTCCGCGGCCTTGCGCACCACGTCGGCGGGGTCGCCCGCGCCATTGCCGTCGGCGGCGGCGCCGGTGTGCGAACACCCGGAGGTGACGGCCATCAGTCCGACCGCCGCGGCCGCGACGACCGCTCCGCCCGTGCGCCTGTGCCGATGCACCATCGCCTGTCTACCCCCAAGCGTTTCCCGCGCCTGCGCCGTCCCCCGTCTTTCCCCGTCGTTCCCCTAACGACCGGTACGTTGACCCGTCACGCGGGCGGCCGTTCACCCGGGGTCGGTACGGTGACCGCGTGGCCGATCAGCAAGTCCCCTCAGCCCATCGCACGACGACGGTGGAGAAGGGCCGCTTCACCACGGCCCACTGCACCTGCGGGTGGCGCGGCCCGGCCAGACGGGCCCGCAGCAAGGCCCGCACGGACGCGACAGAACACGAGGCGTCCCCTTGAACCCCGCCCCCGACCCTCGCCCATACGGAACCCCGGCGCCCCTCACACCGTCTCGTTCTCGGGAAGCAACGGGAGGCGTCATGGAACGACGTACGTTCATCGGCACAACGGCGGCCACACTGGCCGCGGCGACGGTCGCGGGCTGCACCAGCGGCGGTTCGGGCGGCAGCGGCACCAGTACGAGCACCGGCTCCGGCACGGGAAGCAGCACCGGCACCACCGCGTCCCGCGGCGGCGGCACCCCGATCAGGACCTCCAGTGCCGCGTCCTCCTCCCCCGCCAACCTCAAGGCCCTCGCCCGTGACCTGGACGGCACTCTCGTCCAGCCCGGCCAGGCCAAGTGGGCGGCGGCCCGCCAGCTGTACAACACGCGCTACGACGACCTGAAGCCCACGGCCGTCGCCTACGTCGCGCACCCGGACGACATCCGCACCGCCCTCGCGTACGCCCGCGCCCACAGCTCCAAGGTCGCGATCCGCAACGGCGGTCATTCCTACGCGGGTTGGTCCTCCGGCAACGGACGGCTGATCATCGACGTGTCGAAGCTGAGCAAGATACGTTCAAGCGGCAGCTCCGCCACCATCGGCGGCGGCGCCAAGCTCATCGACGTCTACCGCTCGCTCGCGGCGAAGGGCGTCACCATCCCCGCGGGATCGTGCCCGACCGTCGGCATATCCGGGCTGACCCTCGGCGGCGGCCACGGCGTGGTCTCCCGGGCGTACGGCCTGACCTGCGACAGCCTCACCTCCGCCACGCTCATCACGGCGGACGGCAAGCAGCTCACCGCCTCCAAGTCCGAGAACAAGGACCTGTTCTGGGCGCTGCGCGGCGCGGGCAACGGCAACTTCGGCATCGTCACCGAGCTCACCTACCGCACGCACGCCGCGCCGCAGGGCGTCTCCGCCTACATGACCTGGCCCTGGTCGAAGGCGGCCGCTGTCATCAAGGCCTGGCAGGAGTGGGGCCCCGGCCAGCCGGACGAGATCTGGTCGTCCGCGCACCTGGCGAACACCCCGGGCGGCACCCCGACCGTGTCCGTCGCCTGCTTCTCCCTCGGGACGTACGGCGAGCTGCAGAACGCCGTCGACCGCCTCGCCGACAAGATCGGCGCACCGGCCCGCAGCGTCTCCCTGAAGCGGCGTACGTACGAGGAGTCGATGGAGGTGTACGCGGGCTGCTCGTCCTTCGCCTCCGACGCCCAGTGCCACCTGCCCGGCACGACGCCGGGCCGCAGCCCGCAGGGCGCCCTCAAGCGCGAGACGTACGCGGCGAGTTCGGACTTCTTCGACCGTTCGCTCTCGGCGGCGGGCATCCGCACGCTGCTGTCGCAGATCGAGAACGTGACCGGCGCGAGCGGGGGCAGCATCGCGCTCACCGCGCTCGGCGGCGCGATCAACCGCGTCGACCCGACGGCGACGGCCTTCGTGCACCGCCGCTCGCGGATGCTGGCGCAGTACATCGCGTCGTGGCGCGCGGGCACGTCGGGCTCGGGCGCCAGGGCGTGGCTGAAGAAGGCGCACGGGTCCATGGGCCGTTACGCGTCCGGCGCCGCCTACCAGAACTACGCCGACTCGACGCTGACGAACTGGCGCGAGGCGTACTACGGGGCTGCGGCGCCGCGGCTGAAGAAGCTCAAGAAGCAGTACGACCCGTCCCGCTTCTTCGACTTCCCGCAGGCCCTCTGAGCCGGTTCTGAGCCCGTTCTGAGCCAGTTCTGAGCCCGTGGCACTGCCGTGGCTGCCGTGGCGCTGTCATGGCGGGCCCGTCACCCGCCCGGCGGGCACCGCAACCCGTTCGGCCCCGCCCGACACGCCCCCAGGTGGCCCACCCCGCTGGACACGGGTGGCCTGAGGGCATGACCCCACCCCGCAGCACGCCTCGAATAGCCGCCGTCACGGCGACGGCGGCCGCCGCTGCCGTCCTCGCCCTGGCGGGTCCGGCCGTCGCCCTGGACAAGCCCGCAGAGCCGGGCGAGCTGACCCTCGTCGACACCCCGAAGGGCAGGGCCCTCGCCGACAAGGAGGGCAACCCGCTCTACACGCGCGACGCCGATGAGGCGGACACCCCCGACTGCACCGGGGAGTGCGCCACCGAGTGGCCTGCCGCGATCGGCTACCCGACCAAGGCGGACGACGTCACGGGCCAGACCGCCCAGACCGAGGACAACGCGCCGGACGCGGACATGCCCCAGGTCATCTACGAGACCCGCCCCCTCTACTACTTCAAGGACGACGAGAAGGGGCAGGACCCGAAGGGCCAGGACGTCGAGGGCTGGAGCCTGCTTGGCGCGGACGGCAAGGAACTGGGCGGGGGCACGGGGTCCGACTCCGACACCGAATCCGACGCCGACCCCACGAACTCCACGGACCCGTCGGCGACCCCTGAGACCTCGTCCACATCCGCAATCGCATCCGCATCCGCATCCGCGGAGACGTCCGAGTCCCCGCACTCGAACATGTCCGCCAACGCCTCGGCCACCGCGTCACCGGTGTCCCCCATGCCGAGCACACCCTCCACGAACATCGGCGCCCTGGAGGCCACCCCCTCGGGCGCGGCCAGGGGCGGTGCCACGCATGTCACGGCCGAGGCCGAGCACCCCGAGGCGGGCCCCCTGACGTTCGCCTCAGCGGCGGTCACCGGCGCCGCGGCAGGCATAGGCGTCTGGCTCCTGCGCCGCCGCAAGGCGCACGGCCCCGGCCCCGGCCCCGGCCCCAACACCAGCCCCAGCCCCCGCTCCGGCACGGACCACCACTGAACCGCCCCCTGCGCTTGCGCCGCACGGCGGCCCCCCTGCTGCTCGCCGCGGCCGCGCTGCTCGCCACCGCGCCCCCGGTGGGCGACGGGCCGCCCTCAGGACGGGCCCTGGAGGGCCGTATCCGCATCGCCGCGATCGGCGTGGACGCGGATCTGCTGCCGGTCGGCCTGGACCGGCAGGGCGCCCTGGAGGTGCCGTCGTTCCGGGACGCCATGAAGGTCGGCTGGTACACGCGGGGCCCCCGCCCGGGAGCCCGGGGCCCCGCGGTCCTGGTGGGCCACCGCGACGCCCCAAGCGAGCGGAGCAACCGGCACTACAGGGACGCGGTCTTCGCCCACCTCGACCGGCTGCGCCCCGGCGACCGGATCGAGACGACGACGGCGGCAGGGCGACGTACGACGTTCAATGTCACGGCGGTCGCCACGTACCGCACGGCGGACTTCCCCACCGCCACGGTCTACGCGCCCGCGATCGGCTCCCAGCTGCGCCTGCTCACCTGCGGCGGCCGCGTCGGCAGGGACGGCCACTGGGACTCGAACGTGGTCGTGAGCGCCGCGCGCGTGGCCGTGGCCGGAAGTGGCGTTACGCGGCGAGGTCCCGCTCGTCCGGATCTGCCGACGCAGCGCCCGACTGTGTCGCCGTCCCGGTCAGCGGCGCCGCGACAGGGCCGACTTTCCGGTCCCACACCAGCCACCCCGCGCGACCGGAGCGCCCGATCATCTTGGTGAGCGGCGTGAGCAGGGCCATGGCGAGCGGCGACAGGAGCAGGGCGACGGCGGTGCCGAGCGCGAAGCCGCCGACGACGTCGGTCGGATAGTGCACGCCCATGAAGACGCGGCAGAAGCCTTCGAGGACGGCGAGGCCGAGGCCGACGAGCCCGAACTTCCGGTTGGCGACGAAGAGTCCGGCGCCGATGGCCATGGCGAGGGTCGCGTGGTCGCTGACGAAGGAGTAGTCGTTCTTGCCGTCCACGAGGAGCTCGACACCGCGGTGGACGCGGAACGGGCGCGGCCGTTCGACGAAGCTGCGGATGGGGACGTTGATCAGGACGGCGATGCCCGCGGCGAGCGGTGCCCAGACGACGGCGGCGACCGACGAGGCGGCGTCGTCGAGGGTGCCGCGCTTGCGCTGGCCCCACCAGCACCACACGACGAGGAGCACGAGGGCGAGCAACAGGCCGTACTCCCCGACGAACGCCATGGCGCTGTCGAACCAGGACGGGGAGTCCTTCGCCAGGCCGTTGATGTCGTAGAGCAGGCCGACGTCGGGGTTCGACCCGGATTCATCGAGTCCAGCCATGGCGCTGCGGCCCCTTGTCTCCTAGCCCAGGGGCGCACTGTGCGGTGCGCCCGCTCCATCAACCCCCGTGGTCGGTCCAGTCAAGGGAACGCCCTGTCCCCCGTCATACGTTCCACCCTCCACCGAAAGATCACTCAGACGTTATCGAAGAGAGATACATCGCTGCAGCTCAGAGGAGTGTCCTAACGGAGAGTTCAAGCCACATCACACCACGCGCGCCCCGCAGATCCCACCCGCACCGACGGCCCTCAGACCTCTGTCGGCTTGGCGGGCAGGGCCTTGGCCCCGTCCTCGGTGACACGAGTCGCGCCAAAATAGTCAGGAGTGTCGATCGGGTCGAACCGGATCACGGCGCCGGTCCGCGGGGCGTCGATCATGTAGCCCCCGCCGACGTAGATCCCGACGTGCCGGATGGTGCGGGAATTGGTCAGGTCGTCCGAGAAGAAGACCAGGTCGCCCGGGAGGAGTTCGTCCCTCTTGGGGTGCGGTCCCGCGTTGTACTGGTCGTTGGCGACGCGCGGCAGCGTGATGCCGACGGAGCGGTACGCGGCGAGGGTGAGCCCGGAGCAGTCGAAGCGGCCGCCCTGGTCCGCGGTGCCGTTGCCGCCCCACAGGTAGGGGGTGCCGAGCTTCTTCTGCGAGAAGTAGATGGCTCCGGCCGCCTGCTGCGAGGGCGCCACGCGGCCGACGGGCCGGGCGAAGCTCTTGGACAGGTCGGTGATGGTCTTCACGTAGTTCTGCGTCTCGCTGTAGGGCGGCACGCCGCCGTACTTGATGACGGCGTACGCCCCCGCGTTGTACGCGGCGAGCATGTTCTTCGTCGGGTTGCCGGGCGCGTCCTTCACGTACCCGGCGAGCTTGCAGTCGTACGAGGCAGCCGACGGAATCGCATCCTCCGGGTCCCACACGTCCCGGTCCCCGTCGCCGTCCCCGTCCACACCGTGCGCCGCCCAGGTCCCCGGGATGAACTGCGCTATGCCCAACGCCTTGGCCGGGCTCTTGGCCCGCGGATTGAACCCGCTCTCCTGGTAGAGCTGGGCGGCGAGCAGCGCGGGGTTGATGGCCTTGCAGAGGTTGCCCCACTTCTGCACGAGGGGCTGATAGGTGGCCGGCACGGCCCCCTTGGCGAGCCCCACGGACCCGCCCCCCACCCCGTTGGCAAGGCTTCCCGCGGCCATGTACGTCCCGACGACGAGCAGCGCGATGAAGCTGAGAGCACCACCGATCCCCACGGCAGCGACCAGCCACGCCTTACGCACCGTCAACCACCCCTCACCCGCCGGTAGTCCACCGGCGCTAAGTGTAGAGGTCACGTCTGACGGTGACAGGTGCCCTTGCCCGAGAAAGGTCGAGAACCTCGGGAACCAGGGCGCTCTCCAGGGGATGATCAGATACATCCCGCATGCACCGATATGGGACGCCGCTCCATAAACGTGCCGCTGGTATCAACCATCCCCCATGGATAGCTTGGTTCACCCCAGCGAACCCCCAGCCCCGCAGGAACAGGGCCCTGGACGGTATCTCTCGCCGCCCACGAGGCCCCGAGGGCAGCAATGAAGATCGCGGACGCGAACCAGGAGCAGGAATGGCCGAGAAGCTGAGAGTCGACGCGGTCGAGCTCGAAAACTTCATGAAGTTGCTCGACGGGTCGGTCACGTCCCTGAAGGGCCTGCGCAGCGCCCTGTCCGACGCGACCGTCGGCGGACTGGGCACGGAGGACCTCGACAACGCCTGCGAAGACTTCCAGGCGGACTGGAAGTACGGCGCGGAGCAGATCGGGGAACAGACGGAGGACCTGAGCAAGATCATCGAGCAGAACAAGAACGCCTTCATGGAAGTCGAGGAAGCCCTCACGAAGGCGATGAAGAAGGCCGGAAAGACCAAGGACGACGTCGTGGAGGTCCCGAAGTGACGAGTGCCGCCACCTATCCGGGCCTCGGCTTCGACCCGACCCCTGGAGACTGCGACACCGTCAAGGCGCTGTACAAGAAGCTGGATGGCTGCGCCACCGTCCTTCGCGACACCCGGAAGGTCGTCACGAAGCTGATGGACGGCAGCTACTGGGAGGGGGACGCGGCCGTCGCCTTTCGCGAGACCATCGAAGACGGACCGCTCTCCCTCAATCTGCAGAATGCCGCGCACTCCATCGAGAAGGCCGCCAAGCAGCTGAAGCGCTGGGAGAACGACCTGGACGACTTCCAGCGGCGGGCAAAGGGACTGGACGGCAAGGCCAAGGACGCCCGGGACGCCTTGAAGGCTGCGAAGGGCCATGCCGACACCGTCGGCAATGATCCCGGCCTGGACAAGAAGGGCAGCAAGCAGGACGACGCGAAGAAGGCCCAGAAGCTCGCCGACGGCAAGGTCGAAGACGCACAGGCAGAACTCGACCGAATCCTGGGCAAGGCCCGGGGCCTGCAGCACGAGCACAGCGAGCGGTCGAAGTACCGCGCGGAAATGATTCGCGACGCGACGGACAAGCTGGCGCCGCATGAGCCCGGCTGGCTCGAGAAGACCTGGGATTGGATCAAGGAGAACCTTCCGGACATTCTCAGCGCCATTGCCGGAGTTCTTGCGCTGGCGGCCATCATCCTGTCCGGCCCATTGGGCGTCGGGGTGGCCGCAGCACTGATGTTGGCGGCATCAGCCACAAGCCTCGCGGCGCTCGGAACCCGGATTGCCGATCCCATTGTTCTGGAGTCGCTGATGGACGGCTTCACGAAGGGGGAGTTCGACGCCGACTTCTTCAGCAACCTGGTTTCCGTCGGAGCCGACGCCGTAGGGGTGGTGCCCGGGCTCGGAGCTGTCGTCAAGGGCGGCCGCACTGCCACTCAAGCAGTGCGGGCGGGCACTGGGGCGATGGGTCTCGGACAGAAACTTGCCACCTACGGCACCCACACATGGGATGCCGCCAAGGCCGTCGGCGGACTGGCGAACCCCTTGGTCGACGCAGTGGTCACCAGCGAGAGGGCGGCCACGAACGTGGGGGTCACCTCAGGCGCCATGGGCCTCGTGACATCTGTATACGGGATGGCCGATGACGACGAGGGCAGGTCCGAAGCGTCTACCAAGGTCGATGGCGGGCGTCTCCTGATCGACTTGCCGGGAATCCCGGCCATCGCACGTTTCGCCTTCCCCTAACCCAGCTGTTCCAGAAAGAGGCGCGCCCAATGAATCCTGCCGACTACCCCACGGCGTGGCACCATCCGCCCACGCGACGGGCCTGGTCCCTGCTCATGGTCAAGAACGTGGCCGGACTCATCGCGTGGATCGGTGTATGGATCCTGCTGCTCGCCCTGTCTTCCGAGACACGCTGGCTTCTGTGGATCCTCATTCCCTATTCCGCCTACGGAGCTTGGCGACTGTTCGTCCAGGTCTTCGGGTACTTCCCGGCCGCCATGCGCGAACTCCGCGTCTTGCGTGCATACCCGTGGCAAGTACACAGCGACGTTCCACACGGCCTGGGACAGTATCCCGACATTCTGGGCGATCAGTTCGGATGGTTCGAGTTCCCGAACCCCGCCGATGAGCGTCAGCGACTCCCGCTCGTCTTCTCCAACCACCTCCGCGTGGGCTGGTGGCACCGCAGAATGGCACCCCGCGCCAAGCCGCAGCTGAAGGCAGAGATCCAGACGGTCTGGTTCGCCGGCGACCCTCGCATGATCGGCCTCATTGCCACACCTTCACCAAACGGCCGAGCACCTCGCCGGAGCAAGATTCTCCGCCAGGGTCTGGCGAATTCGGAGCACGCTCTCACCACGGAATGGAGAGCATCGGCTGACGACGTGGAACGCGGTCGGCGCGCCGGGTTCGCCCCGGAGACCGATCCGCGCAGGTCGAAAGAGAAGTCCCTGTGACCACACCCAAGTTCATTATCGACGAATCGGCTCACGACCCCGAGGCCGACATCTGGTTCGCCCAGCCCGCAGGCTTCACCACGATCCCCTTCCGTGCGCTGTTGAATCCGAGCGACTCCGCCGAAACCCAAGCACTGCGCGACGCCATCGCACCGATTCTGGACGCGGCGCCCGACGAACTCGCCCGCCAGCACTTCCTGGCCGAACTCGCGCGTGGTCAGCAGCTGTTGTCCGTCCTCGTCGAGACCGGTACCACCCGGTGTTCGATCGGCCTGCACCGAGACGACGTACCGGATGCGAGCAGCGGCGAGAGCAGCAACCGGCTCCTGTTCTCCCTCTTCACCCTGTCCTGGCAAGACATCGCCGCAGCCGCCCCCGCGGTCACCGCCGCCCGGGCCGTAACCGGCGCTGAAGGTCATACGAACGTCGAGTACTTGGAGCTCCCCTGCGGCCCGGCCTCGTTCAGCGAGCTCGTACGCACCCCGACTGCCGAGTCCGGCCTCCCCCAGGACCCGGTCCTCCAGGTGTTCGCCCACCTCCCGCACCCGGACGGCAAACGCCTGGTGGTGCTGACGCTGGGCACCACCGCCGTGAGCCGCCGCTCGGAGTACCGGAGCCTGCTCCACCAGATCGCCGAGAACGTCAGTTTCGAGAACCCCTTCGCAGAGGCAGGCCTGTCCCGCCGGTAGACCAACGCCCGTCGACTGACGGCGCATCGCCGATATCAAGCCAATCGCCGCCCCTCGGGGAAGCGCAAGCTCGCGGTCGTGGGGGCGCCGACGGCTGTTGCCGTCAGCGTGCCTGCCGTGGGTGCGGTGGCCGCCGAGACAAGCGGGAGCAGGCTTCCGTTCGCCCTCTCCACCGGGGGGAAGCAAGGAAGACGGTGACCGTTGGAAGGGCAAGAGCAGCGGTCACGCCAAGGCCTGCGGCGATGTGCCGGTGAACGACACGCGTACGTTCAGCGCGTACATCTACCAGGACAAGAGCTTCCGTCCTGACCCGAAGATCGCCAACACGTCCCGCAGCTACAAGGGCACCAGCACGGGTGGCAAGTACTACACCAAGGCCACCTGGGCCGGGCATTCCCGGGAGCCGGGCCTACGGTTACGTGAACGCCCAGAACTGATTCGGATTCAGAACTCAGGACTCAGGACTCACGTGAGTACTCCCCACTGCGCCGCCGCGACCGGCTCCCAGCCGGTCGCGGCGGTCGCGGGCGTCACCGTCCAGTACGGCTCGACGACCGCCCTCGACGACGTCACCCTCACCTTCCCCGCCGGGGTCACCGGCCTCCTGGGGCCCAACGGGGCGGGAAAAAGCACCCTGTTGTCCCTGCTGAGCACCGCCCGCAGACCGAAGACCGGCGACGTCACCCTCCTGGGAGAGACCCCCGGGCGGGCCCGCGTGCAGCGGCTGCGGAAGCAGATCGGGGTACTGCCGCAGTCCTTCGGCTTCTACCCCCGCTTCACCGTCCTGGAATTCACCGAGTACGCGGCCTGGCTGCGCAAGGTCCCCGCGGCCCAGCGGCGCGACCGGGCCCGCGAGGCGCTGCGCCTGGTCCAGATGGAGAAGCACGCCGACACCAGGATGGGCGCCCTCTCCGGCGGCATGCTGCGTCGCGTCGGCATCGCCCAGGCCATGGTCAACAAGCCCTCCCTGGTCCTCCTCGACGAGCCGACGGTCGGCCTCGACCCGGCCCAGCGCGTCGGATTCCGCAGCCTGATCAAGGAGTTGGGCGACCGGTGCGCGGTGGTGATGAGCACCCACCTCGCCGAGGACGTCGCCCACGTGTGCGACCGGGTCGCCGTCCTCCTGGAGGGCACGGTCCGCTTCACGGGCACGGTCGCCGAGCTGTGTGCCCTGCCGAACTCCGAAGACGGCTCAGACCGCACCGCCGCCGGGAAGGAAATCGACGGGGGCGCCGTGGAAGCCGGGTATCTGCATCTCGCCGGTACGGAAGCGGTGGCCGGGTGATGCGCGTACTGCTGACCGAGATGCGCCGCGGCGAGGCCAAGTGGGGCGCCGCCCTCATGGGCGCCATCGGCATCTACTACTTCACCGCCGAAAGCCCCGGCGAGAGCGACTGGATCGGCTGGTGGAACCAGACCAGCCTCCAGGTCCAGCTCTTCTCGGTGATCGTGATGGGCTCCGTGATGAGCGCCGCGGCCGCCTGGAGCGCGGGCCGCGCCTTCCGCCACCGCACCCGGGTCTGGGCCGACACCGCCGCCCGCGGCGGCTGGTCCCAGGCACTGCTGCTCTGGCTCGCGGCCTGGCTGTGGGCCCTGCTCGCCTACGCCATACTGATCGCCGTCGCGTTCTCGCGGACCGCGTCCGTCAGCGACGTCAGCGACCCCGCGTGGGCGCCGCTGCTGCTCGGCGCGGGCATGATGGGCCTGGAGATCGCCGTCGGCGTCGCCATCGGCTCCGCGCTGCCCTCCCGCGTGGTCGCGCCCTTCGCGGGGATCTTCTGGTACAGCCTCTTCGTCGTCGTCGCGTTCGTCCCCGACACCCCGCTCGACAAGCTGTTCCCGGCGATAGACGAGTTCTGGAGCTCGGAGTTCGAGCCCAACTCGACCCGCATGCTGGTCGCCGTCGCCTGGTGTCTCGCGTTCGGCCTCGCACTGACCGCGCTCCCCGCCCTCTGGCGCCGCGCCTCCCTCGCACCCCGCCCGGTCGCGCTCGGCGCGCTCACGGTGGTCGCGCTCGTCGCGGGCGGCACCCTCGTCGCCTTCCGCACGCCGGTACCCGACTCGTACTGGGCGGTGCGCAAGGAACAGCCCGCACAGCCGCTCTGCGTCACCAGCGGCAGCACGAAGGCGTGCCTGTGGCCGGAGGACCGCCATCTGCTGCCGCGGACCCGCACCGCCCTGCGGACCGTCGACTCCGGGCTCGGCTCCCTGTCCGGACTCAACCGCGCCTTCTACGCCGACGGCCTCCACCGCCCGTCCGGCGCCACCGCCGAACTGCCCCTCATGTCCCCGGCGGCGACGCAGGACGACCTGACGGACGCGATGTTCTCGGCGGCGCTCCCCCAGCCGACGTCGTCCAAGTGCGGACCGCACATCCTCAAGTCGGCGGGCGGCTACCCCGACACGTTCCTGTTCGAAGCGGCCGTACGCGCCCGCATCGGGGCGCCCGGCGAGTACTACGGGGAGGAGTTCGGCCGCGCCCTCGAGCGCATCACCGGCGCGCCTCGCGCGCGGCAGGACAAGTGGATCGAGGCGGCGGCCGCCGACATCCGCGCGTGCAGGCCCGTACCCAAGCTTCCCTAGCGCCCCTGGCTCCGTCGCTGGAGCTTCCTCTCTGAGCGAATCGACCGTGCCGCTATGACCCCCGCAAACCCCACGTCGAATACCTCGAATACGTCGAGTACGTCGAGTACGTCGAGCCTGCTGCGCCACCCCCGGCTGCGCGCCGTCCTCGCCTTCGTACGCTGCCGGGGCCTGCCCCGAGCCGCGGCCGTCGCCCTGCTCGTGGCCCTGGCGGCGACCGCCTTCGCGGGGCAGCGCGTGGCGGTGCCCGAGTTCCGCTACCTGGTCGACTTCAGCGTGCCGGTCGCCGAAATCGTGCCGCTCGCCCACGCGATGGTCCTCGCCACCACGCTGTTCTCGCCGATGGCCGACCTGGAACAGACCTCGGCCCAGCCGATGAGCCGCCACCGGGCGCTGTACCTGGTGGTCCTCCTCGCCCTGGCCCTGGGCCTGACCGCACTGCCGCTGCTGGCCGGTGTCACGACCGAGGTCTACGTCTCGGCGGCCCGCAACGTCATCGGCTACCTCGGCCTCGGCATGCTCAGCGCCCGCCTCTTCGGTAGCGGCCTCGCCTGGCTGCTGCCCCTCGCCATGTTCGGCCCCACGCTGCTCCTCGGGGTCGGCAGCGACAACACCCCCGAGCCTTGGGCCTGGTCCCTGCACCCGTCGTCCGACGCCGCGGCCGCGATCGTGGCCGTGACGCTGTGGGTGGTCGGCGCGTGCGCCTCCGCCACGGCGGGGCCACGGCAGGCGGAACGGGCCGAGCAGAACTGAGGGGCTGGGGGACTGCCGGGCTGCCCCCGTGTCCCATCAGGACGTTCCAGGGTACGACCGTTTCCCCAGGTCAGAACCCCTTTGGGCATTCCAGCGTTCCTGATCGTCCGGCACTCCTTGCCCCGCCCCGGCGCCACCCGCTTCGCTGTTCACCAGGCCGAACAGCACAGCCTCACGGCGCGGCCTCATCGCATGGCCCATCACTCACTACCTCACGGGGACCCCCATGAAGCACGCCCACGCCACCAAGACACTCCTCGCCGGCCTAGCGCTGATCAGCACCCTCGGCCTGACCGCCTGCAACGGTGACGACGACGGCAGCGCCGGTGCGGCCCCCGACTCCGCGTCCAGCGCCTCGACCGGTGGCAGCGGCGGGAGCGGCGGGAGCGGCGGCTCGGACCAGGGGACCGGTGGCGGCTCCTCCGGCAGCAGCGGCAGCAGCGGTGGCAGTGAGGGCAAGAGCGGCGGCAACGACAGCGGTCAGGGCACCGACGCAGGCACCGGTTCCAACGAGAACGGCAAGGTCGGCATCTGCCGCAGCGACGAGCTGGAAGTGAGCGCCGTCGACAACTCCACCGACAAGACGGAGGGTGTCGTCACCGTCCAGTTCAAGAACGGCGGCGGCCGCGACTGCACGATCAACGGCTATGCGGGCGTCGACCTCAAGACCTCCACGGGCGACACCCTGTCCGTGAACCGCAACGGCGACAAGGCCGTCCCCGGAGTCATCAAGGACGGCGAATCCGCGGCCTTCAACATCACCTTCCCGATCAACAACAGCGGCGGTTCCGGTGTGCGCGTCACCAAGATCCTGGTGACGCCGCCGAACGAGACGAAGACCGTCACCATCGCCTGGCCCGCCGGTTCCCTCCCCGCGGACAGCCCCGACGCCCCCTCCGAGGGCCCGCCGCTGTCGATCAGCCCGGTCGGCGTCGTGAGCGACTCCCCCGCGGGCTGATCCTCGGCAGAGGTGCCCGAGTGACCCCTGTGGCCAGGCAGAACGCCCTGGTCACAGGGGTTCACACGCTCCCTCCGCAACCGATTGACGTGCTCTCAACGAACCCCGATGGTGGGTGAATTGGGCGTCATGCGGCCTCTGTGTGCGGCGGCCGTCCAGGGCGCGGCGTCACGGCCGGGGGGAGCCGCCGATGAATGCACCGGACCGGGGCCCGGAGGACCGCCGCCCAGGAGAGCTCGGAGAGCCTGGTGAGCCCAGAGAGCCCAGAGAGCCCAGAGAGCCCGGAGAGTTCGGCCCACCAGTGCCACCAATCCCACCGGCCCCACCGCTCCCACCGCTCCCACCAGTCCCTTCGGTTCCTCCGGTTCCACCACCGCCACCATCACCCAACACCCCTCACCCCCACCCCCACCCCCTCACCACCGCCCTCCTCAACCTCAACGGCCTCGGCCTCGGCTATCTCCTCCTCCGCCAACGGCTCCTCGCCCTCCTCTGCTGTGCCGCCACCGCCGCCCTGCTCCTCATCGCGCTGCCCGCCGACGTCGACGGCGTCCCCGGGGGCGTACTCATCGGATACGCCGCCCTGCTGCTCCTAGCGGCCGCCCACGGCGCGTACCGGGCCGCCCGCGCCCCAAGCCCCCGGCTACTGCGGACGCCCCTCGCCATCGGCCTCGCCGTCGCCCTCCTGGCCGTGCCGACCGGCGCATCCCTCGCGTACGAGTCCGCGCGCGACGAGGCGATCGAGCGGATGCTCCTCGGCCGCCTCGACGAGGCCGACCGCATCGTCGCGGGGCTGAACGGGCAGGCCTTCGGCGGCACGGCGGAGCGGCAGTACGAGAAGGCGCTCGGCCTCTACCGCGGTCTTGCCGAGGACCACGCGGGGTCGAAGGCCGCGGACCGGCTGCCCGGCAGCCTCGACGCGTACTACAAGTCCGTCGCCGCCCCGTACGCCGCCGGGCGGTACTGCGACGCCGTCGCCCCGCTCGAACACCTGCGGACCATCCCCGACACCGTCCCGGCCTTCGGCAAGGGCCGCCTCGGCGCGCTCGCCGCCTGGCCCGACGCCCGCCTGGCCACTTCCCTCTACGAGTGCGGGTCCGCCGCCCTCGGCAAGGCCGACGCGAACGAACCGCTGCGCGAACTTTTCCGCACCTTCCCCGAGTCGGACCAGGCAGCGAAGGTCGGGCCCGCCCTGCGCGCCGCCATCGACACCCGTTCGGCCGCGCTCAAGGGCTCCGACCCCTGCACCGGCGTCGACGAGCTGCGCGCCCTCAGCCGGACCGCCGAAGCGCTGCCGAGCGGCCGGGTCGACACCGAGGCGCTGCGCGACACCACCGACCGCGCGGTGGAGCGCGGCGTCTACGCCTGCGGAGTGGACGAGTTCAAGGACAGCGCCTTCGCCGAGGCCGCCGCGACGCTGACGGGCTTCGCCAGGCAGTACCCGGGGAGCGCGAAGCGCGACCGCGCCGAGGACATCGCCGTCGCCGCGGAGATCGCGGCCGAACGCCCCGCCGCGGGCCGCCGCCTGCCCCCGGCCCGCGCCTCAGAGGGCGGCGGCACGGTCGAGTTCGTCGTCGCCAACCTCGGCCCCGGCGCGCTCGAGGTCCTCTACACCGGCCCCACCACCGGCACCGTCAAGCTCGATGACTGCACGTCATGCCACATTTACGCCACCAGGTCCCGGGGCGACGCCGCCTGCCGGGCCGGGGTCAAGCAGTACCCGAGGACCACGCTCCGGCTGCCCGCGGGCGACTACCACTTCCTCTACAAGCGGGCGACCGTACGCAATCGAGCCGACGGCGCGAAGCTCAGCACCTCGTACCGTTACACCGACTGCTCCTTCGTGACCCGCGGCACCGCCGGGCTCGGGCCCACTTAACACCTGGTCAGGGGCACGCCGGGCCGTCATTGCCCGGCGTCGTACCGCGTGATACACAGAGTCACCGGACCTCGCGTACGAGGAAACGTACGAAGTCAGCCAACGAATGGCGCCAAGGCGACATGCGCGGGCCCGATTGTCGGCGACAATGAGCTGTCCTCTGCACCGAGTGGGCAGAGGTGGCAGAACAACCCACTAGGGGCGGTGAGTTACACATGCTTATGGCAGCCGAAAAGGGCGACATCACCACCATCATCGGCGGGATCGCCCCCGACTGGGGTCCCTTCGGGAGTCTGGGCAACGAGGCACGCGTGATGATCGAGGTCGTGATGGCGATCGCCATCCTCCTCTGTCTCGGCATTGCGATCTGGGGCGCGGCGAAGCAGCGCATCGGTGCGACGGCGCTGCGTGACACGTTCAGTGCGGAGCAGGGCAAGGGACTGATCATCGCGGGCCTGACTGGCGTCTTCATCATCGGATCGCTGGGCACACTGTTCACCATCGTCTACGGCATGGCGGTCTAGCGGTCCCACGCTGACCTCCGCCGTTCCTCCCCCACGTCCCCTCTCCCCTTGTCCCCTCTCTCCCTGTCCCCCTCTCCCCCACCCGTCCGTCGTGCCCACCGGCTGAGGTTGCAACTCCCTGATGTCGAGTCACCACACCGCGCCCGCGCGGGAACCAGCAGGGCTACCGTCATACGTGTCCTACGAGACGGTCCAGCGAGAGGTTGAGGGGGCGTGCGCGGCATGAGTCCCGACGACGACCGGAACGACGGCCTCTTCGGCGGCTCGGGGGAGACCCGGACGCGCCTTCCCGAGGGGGAGGGCGGGGACGACGTCTACGGCACGCGCAGATCCACCCGCCCCGCCCGCGGGTCCTCCCGCAGCCTCGTCACGGTCGTGGGCGTCGTGGTCCTCCTGATCGCGGCGATCGCGTTCGCGAACCGGGGAGGGGACGATTCCTCGTCGGGGGACGGTGACGGGAAGAAGCCGGATGCGTCGTCGACGGCCGCGACGGGGACGAAGCCGGTGGGCGGCAAGGCCGGTGGTATCGCCGCTGGCTTCGCCAAGACCGAGCAGGGTGCCCAGAGCGCTGCAGCGAACTTCGCCGTACCGCTCGGCTCGGCGGAGATGTTCGACAAGAACAAGCGCAACGCCATCCTCAACACCGTGATGGCTCCGTCCAGCGTCGCCAAGTTCCAGGCCGAGCTGGACAAGGCCTACACCGCCCCGCTCTTCAAGAACGTGGGCCTCAACGAGGACGGCTCGACACCGAACGGCTTCCAGTTCGTTTCCCGTACGACCCCGCTCGGCACCAAGGTCACCGATTACTCGGACAAAAACGCGACCGTTGAAGTCTGGTGCAGCGGTCTGCTGGGAATGGCAGGAGAGAAGTCCACTAAACCGGTCACCAGTAGCTGGTTCACGATCACCATGAAGCTGGCGTGGATCGACGGCGACTGGAAGGCAGTCACGCACTCCCAGAAGGACGGCCCCGCCCCGGTCCCGGGCGATGACCGTGCGTCCAGCTCCGACGAGATCGCGAAGGCCGTCGAAGGATACGGAGGGTTCACCTATGCCCGGTAGCCGCCGTGTACTCCGACTCAGCGCCACCGTCGCCGCCGTACAGACCGCCGCGGTCCTGTTCGCGACGCGCGCCCTCGCCGCACCGGACCCCAAGGACGAGGACGCCTGCGACCTCATCCACGGCCCCGCCAAAAAATACTGCGAAAAAGGCCAAGACGGCGGCAGCAGCGGCAGCGGCAAATACCCCACCGAAAGCCCCCTCGACTCCACCCTCGACCCCCTGAGCTCCCTAGCAAAGGGCTGCGCAGACGCCGCCTCCTGGACCGTCGACAAGCTCTCCGACGCCGTGAAGGAGACCGCGAACGTCGACTTCACGAACCCCCAGTTCCTGCAGCAGTACGCCGTCGTCTTCGCCGCGTCGACCGTCCTGACGCTGCTCCTGTGGCTGCTGGCCGTCGCGAAGAGGGCGGTGCGGGGTGTCCCGCTCACCACCGCCCTGTCCGAAGCCATCGGCTTCCTCTGGCTCACCGTCATCGCCTCCGCCTTCACCCCCCTGATCCTGTACACCGTCGTCTCCGCCACGGACGGCGTCACGGACGTCATCGCGAAGGCGACGGGCGGTCAGACGGACACGTTCTTCGGGACGTTCTCGGGCGCGCTGAAGAAGGGTGAGGACATCGGGGGCGGGCCGATCATGCTGATCGTCGTCTCGCTCGTGTCGATCCTCGCCGCGGGCGTGCTCTGGCTGGAGCTCGTGATCAGGGCCGCGCTCCTCTACGTAGGAGCGCTCCTCGGCACCGTCGTCTACGCAGGTCTCGTCGACAAGAACCTGTGGACGCACGTCCGCCGCTGGGCGGGCATCATGATCGCCGTCATCCTCGTGAAACCGATCATCGTCATCGTGCTCGGCCTCGCCGGAGCGCTCTCCGCCGACGACGGTCCCGACTCCTTCTCCGCGGTCGTCTCCGGGCTCTCGATCATTCTGCTCGCCATCTTCGCGAGCGCGATGATCTACCGCTTCGTGCCGGGCTTCGGCGACGAGATCGCGAACTCCCGGAACAACCGCATCATGCGCGGCGCCGAGAACAAGGCCGCCGCCGTGATCAGCTCCCCCGCCTCCCTCGTCTCGCAGGGCATCAAGACCCACAGTGCCCGCGGGAACGGAAACAGCGGAGGAGGAGGTGGAGGCGGGAACGGCCAAGCCCGGCCCGCCAGCCCCGTCAGCGGCGGCGTCGCCGCACACAGCAGCCGCGGATCCTCCGGCGGCGGCTCCTCCAACGGCGGCGGATCTGTCCCCTCCGCCGCACCCCCGCCGCGCAGCGGCGCGACGAACACCCCGCACGCGGGCCCACGCGGCGGTTCAGGCAAGAGCAGTAACAACCGCACGGGAGGTGAAGGGCGTTGACGACCCAGTCCCACGTGTCCCAGCCGGTCGCGCCCCGCCGCACATATCTGATCGGCCGCGCCCGGCCGAACGCGATCGTCGGCAAGAACCGCGAGACCGGGGAAATCGCCCTGATCATCGTGGGCGCCTTCCTCGGCATGATGTGCGGGCTCCTCGTCCCCGTCCTCTCCCTGCGCATCGTGCTGCTCACCGGCCTCCCGATGCTCGCCATCGCGGCCGTGTACGTCCCGTACAAGGGCCGCACCTTCTTCAAGTGGTTCGAGATCAACCGGAGTTACAAGCGCTCCCTGAAGCGCGGCACCGCCTACCGCTCCGCCGCGCCCGAGTCGGGCATCCGGCTCGACGGCCGCGAGGTCGAGGTCGGCCCGCCGCCCGGCATCGGCCGCATCAGCTGGCTGGCCGCGCCCTTCGGCCCGGACGAGATCGCCGTACTGCTCCACGCCGACCGGCGAACCGTCACGGCAGCGATCGAGATCGAGGGCCCCGGCGTCGGGCTGCGCGACAGCGAGGACCAGGAGGCCCTCGTCGACCGCTTCGGGACGCTCCTCAAGCACGTCGCCAACGGGGACGGGTTCGTCACCCGCCTCCAGATGCTCGCCCGTACGCTCCCCGCCGACCCGGACGCGCACGCCAAGGACGTCAGCGTGCGCGGCGACACCCGGGCTCTGCCCTGGCTCCAGCAGTCGTACGACCAGCTGCAGTCCATGGTGTCGACCAGCAGCGAGCAGCACCGCGCCTACCTCGTCGCCTGCATGCACTACTCCCGCGACCTGGCCGCCGAGGCCCAGGCGATGGCCCGCGCGGCCCGCCCGGCAGGCGGCAGGAAGCTCGACAAGGACGCCGGGCTCGCCGTCGTCATGGCGCGCGAGCTCACCGACATCTGCTCGCGGCTGCAGGAGGCCGACATCCGTGTCCGGCAGCCGCTCGGCCAGGGTCGGCTCTCCTCGCTGGTGCACTCCATGTACGACCCGGACCACCCCATCGACCACATCCAGGCGATGACGAAGCGCAACGCCTGGCCCGCCGAGCTCGACGCCATGGAGCCCACCTACCTCCAGGCGAAGACTCGCGAGTCCTCCACCCGCGCCCCGTGGTGCCACTCGACGGCCTGGGTGAAGGAGTGGCCGATGACCCCCGTCGGCGTCAACTTCCTCGCGCCGCTGCTCGTCCACACCCCGGACGTCATCAGGACGGTGGCCGTGACGATGGACCTCGAACCCACCGAGGTCGCCATCGAGCGGATGCTGACCGAGAAGACCAACGACGAGGCGGAGGCCAGCCGCCAGGCCAAGATGAACCGCACGGTCGACCCCCGCGACATCGCCTCGCACTCCCGCCTGGACCAGCGCGGCGAGGACCTGGCGAGCGGCGCGGCGGGGGTGAACCTCGTCGGGTACATCACGGTCTCGTCCCGTTCCCCGGAGGCGCTCGCGCGCGACAAGCGCACGATCCGCGCCTCCGCCGGCAAGTCGTATCTGAAGCTGGAGTGGTGCGACCGCGAGCACCACAGGGCCTTCGTCAACACGCTGCCGTTCGCGACCGGCATCCGACGCTAGAGCGCGTGAGCGCTAGACGGTATCGACGTAGAGGCAGGCTGTTGAGATGCGGGATCCGCTGACCGTCCTCACGGACGCCTTCACCGCCTTCCTGTTCGGGAAGGTCGAGACGACCAGGCTTCCGGTGCGTACGTCGACGGGGCAGGCCCAGGCGGTCTACCTCCCGACGGCCGCGCCAGGACTCGGCGACTCGGGCGTGATCATCGGGCGTGAGGTGTACTCCGGCAAGGGGTACATCTACGACCCCTTCCAGCTGTACGGGCAGCAGCTGCCCGCACCGCACTGGCTGGTGCTCGGCGAGTCCGGCAACGGCAAGTCGGCGCTGGAGAAGACGTACGTGCTGCGCCAGCTGCGCTTCAAGGACCGGCAGGTCGTCGTCCTCGACGCACAGGGCGAGGACGGCGTCGGCGAGTGGAACCTCATCGCCGAGGAGCTGGGGATAACTCCCATCCGGCTCGACCCGACGGCCGCCCTGGACATGGGGATCCGGCTCAATCCGCTGGACCCGGCCATCACGACCACCGGGCAGCTCGCCCTGCTCCGCACCATCATCGAGGTCGCGATGGGGCACGGCCTGGACGAGCGGTCGGGCTTCGCGCTGAAGGTCGCGCACGCGTACGTGAACGAGACCATCGTGGAGCGGCAGCCGGTCCTCACCGACATCGTCGAGCAGCTGCGCCACCCCGAGCCCGAGTCGGCCGAGGCCATGAACGTGGCCATAGACGACGTACGGGCGTGGGGTCTGGACGTGGCCCTCGTCATCGACCGTCTCGTCGACGGTGACCTGCGGGGCATGTTCGACGGGCCCACGACGGTGGGCATCGACCTCGACGCCCCGCTGATCGTCTTCGACCTCTCCCACATCGACCGCAACTCCATCGCCATGCCGATCCTGATGGCGATCGTGGGCGTGTGGCTGGAGCACACCTGGATCCGCCCGGACCGCAAGAAGCGCATCTTCCTGGTGGAGGAGGCGTGGCACATCATCAACTCGCCCTTCGTGGCGCAGCTGTTCCAGCGGCTCCTCAAGTTCGGGCGACGGCTCGGCCTGTCCTTCGTGGCGGTGGTCCACCACCTGAGCGACGTCGTGGACGGGGCGGCGGCCAAGGAGGCGGCCGCGATCCTGAAGATGGCCTCCACCCGGACCATCTATGCCCAGAAGGCCGACGAGGCACGGGCCACGGGACGGGTCCTCGGGCTACCGAGGTGGGCGGTCGAGATCATCCCGACGCTCACGCCGGGCATCGCGGTCTGGGACGTGAACGGCAACGTACAGGTGGTCAAGCACCTGATCACCGAGACCGAACGGCCACTGGTCTTCACCGACCGCGCCATGACCGAGTCGTCGGCCGACCTCGCCGACGGCACTCCGTCCGACGAGGCGCTGCGGGCGGCGGAGCTGGAGGCCGAGGAGCGGGCGGCTTACATGGAGCAGCATGCGGGATGAGTGGGAGCGGGACCGGTCTCCTCGCGGACGCGGTCCCGACCGGGGCGCACGCCCCGAACGCGGCGTTCCCGACGGGCTCCTGGTCGGCTTCCTTGGGTTCCTGATCGGAGCCACGGTCCTCGTCTGGTCGGCGACGAACCTGGCGGGCCGGTTCGCACAGGGGGCCTGGCCGGAGAAGGTGTCGTTCGGTCATACGCCTCCGGCGGTCCGCCACCTGGTGGGCAACCCGCAGGACGTGGCGGGAGCGTGGCCCCAGACCCCGGCGGACCAGCTCTCGGGGTACGGGCTGTTCTGGGGCCTGTTCATCGGCCAGCTGCTGGTCCTGGTCGTGTTCACGGTCTTCGTCATGGGGACGGTGACGCGGTGGCGGGCGGTCCGGAGGGCTCGGCGGGCGGGGATGGCCGGGGCGGCCGGGGCTGGAGCGGCCGCTGCTGCTGGGCCTGTTGAGGCGTCGCCTACTGTGGAGCCCTCGGCGCCTCGTAACCCTCATAAGGCTCAGGCTCCTCGTGAGGCTCAGGCTCCTCATGAAGCTCAGGCTCCTCATGAAGCTTCGGCTTCCTTCGAGTCGGGTGCGCCCGCCGCGCCTCCCGCGTCCACCGCGCCCCCCGCATCCACCGCACCCCCCACGCCGGTCGAGTACGCCGCCCCTCCCGTCCCCCAACCGGTAGCCGCCGAGCCCCCGCCCCCGAACCCCGGCCCCATGCCCCCCGTGGCCCCCGTGGCCCCGGCGGTCGTCCCCACCCCCCGCGCTCCCCTGGTCCTCGGCGACCCCACGACCCGCCGCCCCCTCGCCGTGCAGGCCGTCCAGGATGCCGAGGGCGCCGCCCTCGTCCTGACCTCCGACCCCACCCTGTGGGCGGAGACGAAGGACGCCCGCGCCAAGCTCGGCCCCGTCCTCCTCTACGACCCGTCCCACCTGTGCGACACCCCGGCCCGCCTCCACTGGTCCCCCACCACCGGCTGCGGTGACAGGGCCACGGCCGACACCCGCGCCGCCGCCCTCCTCGCCCCGATAAGACCGGCCGCGAAGCTGGACGTCGCCGTGGCCGACACGGCACAGATACTGCTGCGCAGCTTCCTGCACGCCGCCGCCGTGGCCGACAAGCCGATGAAGATCGTGCACCGCTGGTCGCAGGGCAACCAGGTGCAGGAGGCGGTACGCATCCTCCGTACGCATCCCAAGGCCGCGTCCGGCGCCGCGGGCGAGCTGGAGGCGACACTCACCGCGCACCCCGAACGGCGCGACATCGCGCAGGAGTTGACCGCCCGCGCGCTCTCCGCGCTCTTCACGGTCCACGTACGCGAGTCCTGCACGCCGAACCGAACTGATGCGCTCTCCCTGGATTCCTTCGTCGATGAAGGGGGCACGCTTTTTGTGGTGGGTGAGGCGATCGAGGATCCCAAGTCCCGCCAGGGCCCGGGTGCCATGCCTCTTCTGACGGCACTCGCCTCAAGCGTGGTCGAGCACGGCCGGCGCATGGCCGCACGGTCATCCTCCGGTCGGCTCGACCCACCAATGACGCTCGTCCTGGACGACGTCGCCGCGGTGGCTCCGCTGCCCCAGCTTCCGGAGCTGCTCTCCACCGGGGCGGACCGGGGTCTGCCGACCCTGGCCCTGCTCCGGTCGCGGGAACAGGGCAGGTCCCGCTGGCCGGACAGTGAACTGCCGGTGCCGTAGGCACATCCGTGCCGGGTGGGTGTGGACGTACGGCGTCAGCGCTTGCCGCCGTCCACGTCCAGCGTCGTACCGGTCGTGAACGCGTTCTCCATCAGGTACGCCGCCGCATGGGCGACCTCATCGGCCGTGCCGGGCCGCCCCACCGGCAGCCGATCCGCGATCCCCTCCCGATAGGCGCGGTGCTCCTCGGGGCTCATCAGGTGCGCGTGCGTGTCCGTCGGGCCGGGGGCGATCGCGTTGACGCGGAGCGGCGCGAGCTCCATGGCGAGGGACTTCACGGCGGCCTCTACGGCCCCGTTGACGGCGGCGAAGGCGAAGTAGCCCGGGTCGGCCTTGCGGTAGAGGTATCCGGAGACGAGCGTGACCGACCCCGTCTCCTTCGGCATGTGCGGCAGCGCGGCCCGCAGGCACCGGTACTGCCCCCACCACTTGACCTCGAAGAACTGCCGGATCTGCGCCTCGGTGAGCTCCTCGAACGGGGCGATCACGCTGCCGGAGGCGCAGGTGAAGAGGTGGTCGATGGTGCCGACCGACCCCATGACCTCCTCCACGGCGGCGCCGTCGGTGACGTCCAGGGCCCGGAACCCGGTCTCGGCGCCGGTCAGTCCGGCGATCCGCTCGGCGTGCGGCCGCACCACGTCGGCGCTGCGGTCGGTGAGGACGACGCGGGCGCCGCGCCGCGCGACGAGTTCGGCGGTGGCGAGTCCGATGCCGCTGCCCGCGCCGGTGATGACGACGGTGCTGCCGGAGAGATTCACACGAACCACGATCCTTCGATTCCATAGCTGCTGAACTTGCTTGCTTCGAGTCTCACAGCGGGGAAGCGCTCTGACCTTCGAAATGCCGGTGCATAATCATGCGATGCACGATGACGCACAGGGCCCCGCGACCGGCGGCGACGGCGACGGCGACGATGAAGATGGCGGCCACGGCCACGGTCACTGCCACTGCACCGACACCGCCGACGCCCCCTGCGCCGAAGGCCTCAGCCGATACCGCGCCGCCGTCATCAAGGGCTGCCTGCCGCGCGCGACGGCGCCCCGCTGCCTCGTACGCCTGGGCCTGCTGACGCCACCGCCGGACGACCCCGGGGTCCTGGTGCCCGTGTCGCCGAACATCGCCGAGTCCGAGCTGCTCCAGCCCGTGCGAGCGCAACTCGGCGCCCGGCAGGAGCAGTTGCGCGCCATCAGCTCCGGGTTCTCGCCGGTCCACGCGATCTACCGGGCCGCGCGCCGCGCGTCACAGGACTGGCTGACCGCCGTCGACGGCGCGGACGCCGTGCCCGCGCTCCTGGAGCAGGCCGTGCGCGACTGCCGCTCGGAGCTCCTGACGAGCCTCCCGGACCCCGTCCTCGTCCCCTCCGGCGTCACGCACCGGGCCCTGTACCCGCACGCGGCCCGCACCCATGCCGCGCAGTGGCGGCACATCCAGGACGTCGAACGTGCGGGCGGCCGCGTCCGCACCCTGCACCAGCTGACCGGCCACCTGATGCTCTGCGACCGGTCCGTCGCCTACCTCTTCGGCCAGGGCTCCGGCGCCGTGGAGATCAGGCACCCCTCCGTCGTGGCACACCTGACAGCCGTCTTCGAGGACGCCTGGGAGCGTGCGAGGCCGGTGGCCGAACCGACCGCCGCACGCACCCGCGAGCCACTGATCGTCGACGAGGTCCGCCGCACGGTCATGAAGCTCCTCGTCTCCGGCCTCACGGACGACGCCATCGCGCGCCGCCTCGGGGTGTCGCGCCGCACGGTGGCGGGCCATGTGGCGGAGATGTCACGGGAGTTGGGCTCGCAGTCCCGGGCGCAGCTCGGCTACCTCATCGCCCGCTCGGAACCGGAGCTCTAGCCCCCCTCCCCCGGGCGATCTCCGAGCTCAAGGCCTCTTCAGCACAAGCTCGAACTCCCGCGAGGACGGGTCCCCCGGCACTGGGACGACCTCTCCGCTGCGTACGAACCCGAACCGCCGGTAGAACGCCTGCGCCCGCGGATTGTTCTCGTGGACGTACAGCCGCACCCGCTCCAGCCCCGCCAGGGACCACGCCCACCCGACGACCGCCTCGAACAGCGCGTCCGTCGCGCCGTCGCCCCGGTGCTCGGGCCGCACGAACACCCCCACCAGATGCGCCTGCCGCTCCTCGATCACCCCGCCGAAGACGTCGGCCGTCCCCGCCTCCTCGACCAGCGCGGTCACCGAGCCGACCCACGTACCGTGCGGGCCCACCGCCACGAACTGCCGGGCCGACAGCCCGCGCGAGGCCCCCGCGGCACGCTCCTGCCAGTACGAGTCGGGCTTCGCGGCGGCCTCCTCGTACGTCTCCAGGAAGGCGACCGGCGCCGCCGGGTCCCGCAGCGCGGCCAGCCGAAGCTCCCTGACCTGCGGCCACTCGTCGGCGCGGACGGCTCGTACGACGTACTCGTGTTCCATGCCGTGATCCTAGGTTCCGCCGTCAAGGGGCACCTCGGGGTCGCCGTCGTACCCGAGTACTATCCCCCGCCCTCACTGCCCGCCCCCGGTCCGACGATCCGCGCCCCCGCCCACGCCACCATCGAAGACATGATTAGGGCATACGGACTGACCAAGCACTACGGCGGCAAGTCCGCCAAGAAGGCCGTCGACGACCTCAGCTTCGAGGTGCTCCCCGGCACCGTCACCGGCTTCCTCGGCCCCAACGGCGCGGGCAAGTCCACCACCATGCGGATGCTCGTCGGCCTCGACGCCCCCACCAGCGGCCGCGCCACCATCGGCGACCGCGCCTACGCGGCCCACCCCGCGCCCCTGCACGAGGTCGGCGCCCTCCTGGAGGCCCGCTCGGTCCACCCGGGCCGCTCCGCGTACCACCACCTGATGGCGCTCGCACACACCCACTCCATCCCGAAGAGCCGCGTCGACGCGGTCCTGGACCTGGCAGGCATCCACGAGGTCGCCCGCAAGCGCGTCAAGGGCTTCTCCCTCGGCATGGGACAGCGCCTGGGCATCGCGGCCGCCCTGCTCGGCGACCCCTCCACGGTGATCCTCGACGAGCCGGTCAACGGCCTCGACCCCGAGGGCGTCCTGTGGATCCGCAACCTCCTCAAGTCCCTGGCCGCGGAGGGCCGTACGGTCCTCGTCTCCTCGCACCTCATGAGCGAGATGGCGCTCACCGCCGAACACCTGATCATCATCGGCCGCGGCAAACTCCTCGCGGACACCACCGTCGAACGCTTCGTACGCGAGTCGGGCACCGGCGCGGTCAAGGTCGTGACCCCCGAGGCGGGCCACCTCACCGAGCTGCTCGCGGCACCGGGCGTGCGGATCTCCGGCGACACCCCCGGCGTCCTCGACGTACGCGGCACCGATGCCGAGCACATCGGCCGCACCGCGGCCGCCCACGGCATCCCCCTCTTCGAACTGACCCCTCACACGGCGTCGTTGGAGCAGGCCTTCATGGACCTCACCCGCGACTCGGTCGAGTACGTGTCCACCAACGCCTCCAACTCCCCCGCCACCAACCCTCGTCCGGAAGGAGTCGCGGCATGAGCGCCACCCTCACCGCCGACCGCTCGGCACCCGCCCGCAACTCGGCCACCACCTACCGCCTCAGCACCAAGGGCATCGTCCGCTCCGAGTGGCACAAGCTGTGGACGCTCCGCTCGACATGGATCACCCTGATCACCGCGAGCTTCCTCGTCATCGCGGTCGGCATCACCATGGGCGTCACCTACGACGGCGACGACTCCGAGGTCGACACCATCGTCTTCACCCTCTTCGGCACCCAGCTCTCGCAGATCTGCCTCGCCGTCCTCGGCATCCTCGTCACCGCGGGCGAGTACTCGACGGGCATGATCCGTTCCTCCCTCGCCGCGGTCCCGCGCCGCCTGCCCGTCCTGTGGTCCAAGGCCGGTGTCTTCGCGGCGGTCGCCTTCACCCTGTGCCTCGCGACGAACGTCGTCACGTTCCTCCTCGCCCAGATCTGGCTCGCGGACAGCGACAAGAAGCTCTCCCTCACCGACTCCGGAGTGTTCGGCGCCCTCACGACCAGCGCCACGTCCATCACCCTGCTCAGCCTCATCGCGCTCGGCCTCGGCGCGCTGCTCCGCTCGGTGCCCGGCGCCATCGGCGCCTTCGTCGGCTCCGTCCTGATCCTGCCCGAGGTCCTTGCGATGCTGCCCTTCGACGCCGTCGAGACCGCCATGAAGTACTTCCCGGCCCAGGCGGCGAGCTCGCTCGGCTCGGTGGCCCGGGTGGAGAACACCATCGCGCCGGGCACCGCCGTCGTCACGCTCGCCCTGTGGGCGGCGGCCATCCTGGCGGCGGCGACGATGCTGCTCAAGCGACGTGACGTATGAGGCCACAAGAAGTTCGTGGTGTACGAGGATTTCGTGGTGTACGAGGATGAGGCCGTGACCGAGCCACACCCCCTCACCCAGCTCCTCCAGCGACTGACCCAGCGGGTGCGCGCCTTCGACAGGCGGCGCCCGCTCGTCTGGGATCTGCTGGTCACCGCCTTCTTCGTGGGCGCCGCGCTCGTCGACGCGAGCGGCGGCTGGCGCAACGTCGCGCCGAACACGGACGTCCCGGGATGGCTGATCTTCCTGATGACCGTGGGGCTCTCGCTGCCCGTGCTGTGGCGCAGGCGCCACCCGATGGCGGTCCTCACCGTCATGGTGGTGACGGGCTTGGTCAACAGCTGGAGCGGCGCCATGCTGCAGGCCGCCCTGATCCAGATGCTCGTGCTCTTCAGCATCGCGATGCGGCTGCCCCTCAGGACGCTCGGCTGGGCGGGCCTGATGATGACGACCCCGCTGGTCGTGGGCGCGATCCGCTATCCCGAGGACAGTTGGGACCAGCAGATCATCCCGAACATGTGGGCGTACGCCCTGGTCGCCCTGCTCGGCATCGCGGTGCGCTCCCGCCAGGACTACACCGAGGCCCTCGTGGAGCGCGCCCGGCAGCTGGAGGTCGAGCGCGACCAGCAGGCCCAGCTCGCCGCCGCCGCCGAACGCACCCGCATAGCCCGCGAGATGCACGACATCATCGGCCACAACCTGTCGGTCATCACGGGCCTCGCGGACGGCGGTTCGTACGCGGCCGCCAAGTCCCCCGAGCGCGCGGGCCAGGCCCTCCAAGCGATCGGCACGACCAGCCGCCAGGCCCTCGGCGAACTCCGCCGCCTTCTGGACGTCCTGCGCGACGGCGCTCCGGCCCCCGCCGAGCTCGCCCCGCAACCGGCCCTGACCGATCTGAGCCAACTCATCGACGGCGTACGGGCCGCGGGCCTCCCCGTACACACCACGGTCTCCGGCAGCCCCGACACCGTCCCCGCGGGCCGCCAGCTCACCGTCTACCGCGTCGTCCAGGAAGCCCTCACGAACACCCTCAAGCACGGCGGCCCCGACGCCACGGCGACGGTGGACGTCACGTACGCGGCGGACGGGGTCACCGTGGAGGTCACGGACACGGGCACGGACTCAGGCACGGGCACGGCCACAGCAGCCACCCCGTCCCCCTCCCCGGGCCGCGGTCTCACGGGAATGCGCGAGCGAACTGCCCTGTACAACGGCACACTTGAGGCCGGACCGCTTCCCCGCCCGACCGGCGGCTGGCGGGTCCACCTCCATCTCCCGAAGGACAGCGAGACCACAACGTGACGACCGTGCTCATCGTCGACGACCAGCCCATGCAACGCTTCGGTTTCCGCATGCTCCTGGAGAGCCAGGACGACATGGCGGTGGTGGGCGAGGCCGGGAACGGCAGCGAGGCCATCCGCATGACGGCCGAACTCCACCCGGACGTCGTCCTGATGGACATCCGCATGCCCGGACTCGACGGCATCGAGGCCACCCGCCGCATCATCGCGTCGGGCGACCGCACCCGCGTACTCATCCTCACGACGTTCGACCTCGACGAGTACGCGTACGCGGGTCTCCGCGCCGGAGCCTCCGGCTTCCTCATCAAGGACGCGCTCCCCGAGGAACTCCTCTCCGGAATCCGCGCGGTCGCCTCGGGCGACGCGGTGGTGGCCCCGAGCCTGACCCGCCGACTCCTCGACGCGTACGCGGATCAGCTGCCGTCGGCCGGCGCCGCTTCCTCCGACCCGGCGGAACACCCGCGCCTTTCCTCTCTCACGCACCGGGAACGCGAAATCCTGACGGTCATCGGCCAGGGCTGGACGAACGCGGAGATCGCCTCGCGTCTGCACCTCGCGGAATCGACGGTGAAGACACACGTGGGCCGCATTCTCGCGAAGACGGAGACGAGGGACAGGGTCCAGGCGGTGATTCTGGCGTACGACACGAAATTGGTGAGCCCTTCATAGAAAGGGCAGAGAGGCCAGAAAGGGCCCTGGAAAGGCCCTGGAAAGGCCTCAGAACGCAGAAAACCCCCCGCACCATACGGTGCGGGGGGTTTTCTCTACAATGAGTTCGGCGGCGTCCTACTCTCCCACAGGGTCCCCCCTGCAGTACCATCGGCGCTGTGAGGCTTAGCTTCCGGGTT